>JAZKFX010000037.1:0-74000 GCA_040386215.1 Pseudomonadota bacterium | reverse complement strand
TTACAATTATTTTAATCTTACAATTATTTTAATCTTACAATTATTTTAATCTTACAATTATTTTAATCTTACGTAAGCAGTAGACCCAGCACTTACAGAGCACCACCTCCTGTTCCATGTGAACAGCTCAAAGGTTAGGCGCAACCACTTATCGTATGTTCGCCGGCTATTGGCCATCCGCCGATCCTGCGGCCGAACCGGTTGCGGTTCCGATCAGAGAACTTCCCAAGTTCGTTGACTCTGCCACACTCGAATCTGCCCCTTTGCTCCACCGGACTTAGGTTTGCGTCAGCTGTCGCTGGCCAGGGTACAATCGTTCGCGGGCGGTTTGATTGTGACCGAATATCACATGCAGCCCTAGCGGGCATCGCATCTGTGTTGGTAAACTTCGGTGTCTAGCAATAAACTATTCAACAAAACTACAACTTGAAAGCTGCCACTGAACTTAACAGTAGCTGTGGATTTAGGTAGGGGAAAATAATGTATTACATAGGATCGATTTTACTTTTGATAATAGGCGCTACGCATTCATATCTAGGCGAACGCTACATTCTCGTTCGCCTCTTCCGACGCGGAGACTTACCAAAACTATTCGGTGGTGATGAGTTCACAAAAAACACCCTGCGTTTTGCTTGGCATTTAACGACTGTGGCATGGTGGGGGTTTGCCGCTATATTGTTTCATCTTGCGCAATCAGAAGGAGGTACCCGCACGGTAGGTAATATAATTGCCGTTACATTTTTAATTCATTTCGTTATTGCGATACTGGGTTCAAAGGGCAGGCATCTATCCTGGGTCTTTTTTCTCGTCATTGGATTAACTGCCATGTATGCAGCAAATACATATTCGTTGGGATATATTTGAAAGCTAGTACGCTGCAAATCTACTATAACGGTTGGTATGACGAATTTTATCCCAATTGTGAATGTGCGGAGCAACTCTTCGACCATTTGAATGCAATCGACACTACTCCCAAGAATAAAGATGCTTTCATTAATTCTGAGTGTTGGCACATCCTACGCAAGCTTTCAGCACTGACTTTGGCAGAATCTGGTTTAGGCGTGTGCGATTTGCCAGAAAAATAATTTTTGCTGAATACACCGAGCTAACGGGAAGAAGGTCAGTATGATTAGGTGAGAGATGAAGTTTGATAGGAGCGGCATGACGAGCATTATCATATTGATTTCGTAGTGCCATGCAAAAAGTTATAGCCTAACGAATTCAATGTTATGAATCAATTGGGGTGCTTAACCTTGTATGGAATTAGATAGGATGCAAAAGTGTTTTGCATAGGATAAATTTTATTTTTGATAATAGACGTTGCGCATTTATATCCAGGCGAAGGCAACATTCTCAGGCCATTAAGTAATTGTGAGTTAGCTCAATGAAAGGTTTCTATTTTTTTATCGTTTTTTGTTGTGTGTTTTCTGCCGGTTATTTCACAAAATCAATCATGATGGAGAAACGAGCTATCAATGAATGCTTGGAGACAAACTCAAATCAAATAGCTCCAGCTACTCATGCCGGGGAAATGGTTAGTCACTCTACATATATTGCAACTGTAGGTGAAATCGAAGATAAAAAAGTGAGTTTGCAAAGTTCATCGTTGGCCCAGAAGATAAAAATCAACATTGAGCCTGCAAAAGCCGATAATAAACCTAATGTTAACGCAGGCGAAGCTGGAGGTCGAGTGGCAGCAAATGATTACTCTAAAGAAATAAGCGATGAAGAAATTGATAAGATTTTATCGGAGCCATTTAGCACTAGCTTAAAAAATCGTCATGGAGTTCTGAGGGAAAAATATAAAGATTTTGTTGAAAATACTGAATCCTTTGGCTGGGATAAAAATATGAAAAATAAGCTAAGTGATGCTATTTTCGGCAGTCCTCTTTCAAAATATATTAGCGTAGAATCATTAGAATGTAGGGCAAACCTATGTGAAATTCGACTGTATGAAACGAAAGCCGGGGTTTGGTCTCATATTCAATCCGGCATGGCTTTGGAGGATTGGTGGGACATAGGAGCCTCAAGTTCATCTGGGTTTAAAACAGAGTCTGCTTCTGGTTGGTATGTTTTACTGGCAAAACGTTGAGGGTTTTACAATTGTATTGTTGCATAGTAAGTTTGCGATTATAGGTTTGGCAATTTCTATTGCGATGACCTAACAGTTTCGGATCACTCGCAAGTGATTACGTAAGGTTTTGAGGAAAAAATCAGTAGCGCATATAAATGGCTTAACAACCTGGGTTCGGCCCATTGGCGGGCGGTTGGCGGATGTTTGGCGTCACATAAATAACAGCTATTCAGGTAATTTGATTTACGTAAATTAACCTGAGGTAATAAAAATGGAAATGAAAGCCAAGTCTTCTCTCATTAGAAAATATCGAACCGAGCGTTTGTGGTCACAAGAGCAGCTAGCCGAAGTGAGTGGTCTTGGATTGCGGACAATCCAGAGATTGGAAGCTCGGGGGAGTGGCTCGCAAGAATCCATTAAAGCATTGGCATCTGTGTTTAAAGTAGAAGCCGACACCTTATTTTGGCGAGATGGCGCTTATCAAGCATACAAACACAAACAATGGGGCATTGTTACGCTCACGAGCATACCCCTGATCGCGATATCGTTACTGCTTATCAACCAACTAGTAATACCTGTACCAGCCACTGGAATGGGAATCCTATTTGGCCTGCTCACTATTGTTGCCGTTGCATTTAGCTCAATGACAATTGAAGTCAACGAGAGTGAGATCAATTGGTATTTCGGGCCGGGTGTTTTTAAAAATAGTCTAGCTTTGGAAGAAGTAGGCAGGTGTCAAAAGGTAAGAAATCCTGTTTGGATGGGATTTGGTATTCATTGTTATGGCACGGGGCGGATTTATAACGTCTCGGGTTTATTAGGCGTTGAAGTTGAGCTTAAAGGCGGTTCGTTTATTCGGCTTGGCACTGATCAGCCGAATTATTTAGTTCAGGCTATAGAAGATGCTAAGGATAATGTGCAGTAAAAAAACAACTACTATTTTATTGAGTAGAAATTTTTTACTCGGATCGAGCAGTGCATAGGCACGAGTAAATCCGAAAATTCCAGAATCTATTGCATCTTAGAAAGAATAAAAAATTAAACGAAATTGTACTAATCATTTTGCATTTTTTTTCATTAGATCTTTCTTGTTTGTTTCGAGATATGGTTTCCCACGCTGGAGCTTGGGAATCAAGAACTTCGTTGTTATTTACTCTGCCTTTAACCGTTATTCTGTTCGCCTTAATTTCTCCTTAAGTTTTGTCCCCTAATCTACACCCTAAGAACCGCCAATCCCAAGGGTGTAGTAATGAAAGACTTGTCTAGTGCTCTACCAGAAAGCCCCGTCTCAGACTGGCATATGCCGCGCTTGCCACACATCAAGATCCCGCGTTTTCACTTGCAAACTCCTGACTCTGCCGAGCGTGTGGTGATTGAATCCTATATTCGTGAGCGCTTTGCCGCGGTGCACAAAGCGGAGAAACCTATTCGGCGGCGGTGGGTTTGTCGGCCGCCAGCAATGGCAAATTATTTGTGGAGCAATATCTTCCTCGGCCGGTAGAAGAGGTTATTAGCGAGAAGTTAGGTATTGCGGTCGCTCGCGATCAAATTCTTGAAATCGGTAATCTCGTTTCTACCTGGAAGGGCAGTAGCCTGTTGCTGTTTATTGTTATCGGGGAAGTGATGGAGCGTTTGGGTTATCGCTATGTCATTTTTACCGGGACTCGCGAAGTTAAAGCGCTGCTGGGGCGCCTTACTGATGATTAGTATTTTTTTTACGCAGCATCATCATAAAAATAGTGCTGGCCAATCCATTGCCATGCTAAAAAAAACACCTTATTCATTAATCATTTTATGCAGCGTTATAGTCAGTTTTTCATTAGCTCGTGAAGCTTCAGAAATATGGATTTATTTTTCCAGCTTTCAATTTCAATCCCAGGCATTTTATTTTGCGTCTATTGGCGCTGCTATAGGTGTTGGAATTGGCATGAGTTTGGGCGGCATTATTTATTACCTTCTCGTGTTTATGCGCGAAAAATATTTTATACCGGGTTTTCTCCTTGTGGTTACTTTACTTGCCGGTGGGCTATCCATGCAGGTTGCTAAGCAGCTTATGCAAATTGGTTTGCTGGATTCCAGCGGCCCCCTGTGGGATAGCTCATTTTTAATCAATGAACAATCATGGATGGGTGAATTGCTGTATGCACTATTCGGTTATGACGCTCAACCTACTGCTACGCAGGGATTTTTTTATCTTGCTGCGACCTTACCCATGGTGATAGGTTTTTTATGGCATTGGCAGTTTGCAGGAGTAAACAATCATGCACAAAAAAACTAGTTATCTTATTGCTTGTATTTTTTTTCTGGGTGCAGCTGCTGCACATGCCGACCTTAATCGCGTTTATCATCCTTACGTTGAACAACATGAGCGCGAACTTGAGTATGGCTTTGTGTTGCGTGATCTTGGCAATGAAAATTTATTGCTGAATCGAGCAGGCGTTGGTTATGCCTGGAGCGATAAATTTTTTACTGAAATTTACCTGCTCACAGAATCCATCACGCATGACAATGAACAAGTGCGCGGTTATGAAGTGGAATTAAAATGGCAGTTAACCGAGCAAGGCGAACATTGGGCTGATTGGGGCTTACTGGTTGAAGTGGGTACTGCCAAAGATATCGACAGCCATGAAATCGCTGCAGGTCTGCTGTGGGAAAAAGAATTAACTAACCGTTGGATCGCCAGCGCCAATGTTATTGTGGAGTATGAATACGGCGATGATATTCAAGATGAAATCGAAACTGCTTTGCGCGCACAAATGCGTTACCGCAACAGCAGTCAATTGGACCCTGCTATAGAGCTTTATCTTGATGATCAGGATTGGGCTATAGGCCCTGCGCTTATGGGCACGATAAAATTATCCGGGCGCAAACAAGTGCGTTGGGAGTTGGGTTTACTGTTTGGTTTGGATGCAAAAACCCCGGAGAGCAGTTTGCGTGGCGGGATTGAGTTTGAGTTTTAGTGGTTTATTTTTTCTCAAAATTCCCGCAGGGGCGCTGCTTGCTGCGCCCTTATCTTCCCTTGCTCCCAGGCTCCCGCTTGGAGCTCTTCTTCTTTTTAGCCACTCGCAGAAATTTGCACGCTAATCACTCGGTTGGAGTGATTAATAGCCATTAATGGTGAATGCCACAAATTTAAAAAGCAAAATCCGTAATATTCTGTAATGGCTACTGGCGTACATAGCGGTAATAGTCTTTACTTGACCCATTGTGAATAAAATTTGGTGTTTGAGGTTTGTTGTGGGTTTGAAGATACAGATTGATAACGATGGATCTCGTTGCTGATGCGTATAACAGATAAGTCAGGAATTGCGTTGTGCTGGAAGAAAAATGTAACGGAGGATGTTTGTTAAAATATGGAGTGATGAGTAATTGCTATTGTGATGGCTAAATTTTTTTCGCAAATGACAAAGTAATACTTCGGTGCGTTGCGACTTTAATAATATGTAGAAGGTTTGCTGATATTGATAGTCTGTTGTGTGCTGAAGCGGACTATCGTCCCTTAATCTACGCCCTCGTTAGGCGTATCAAGGCCAGTCAGCAGCGATGCTGTACGGCCTCTCACTTTTCTTCAGAGCTTTAAAATGGAAAGAAAAAAAATATTTATCAGTTATAGCTGGGACTCTCAGAGTCACAAGGAATGGGCATTAAAGTTATCGAATGATTTGGAAGAGTATTTTGAGCTAGAGATTACCTTCGATCAATATGACCTAGACTCTTTTGAAGACAAAAATCACTTTATGGAAAAAGGTGTTTTTGATAACGATATTATAATTACACTAGTCACTCCAAAGTATGTAGAAAAGGCAAACAAAAGAGTTGGTGGTGTGGGAATAGAAACAAAAATGTCCTCAGCTCGGCACTGGGAGGAATCAGCAACTGAGGGGAAAAGTAAAATAATTCCTATTCTTTGTGATGGCAGCGAATTACCCAACTATTTAAAAGAGAAAATTTATATTGATTTCCGAAATGAACAAAGCTATCAAGCTTCATTTGCCGAGTTAATTAAAAATATAACTGGCGCTTCAAAAGTCGCTAGACCAACCAAGAAGCGCTCAATTTCTCAAAAACCAATACACAAAGATCTTACAAAAATTGATGATTTCTTAAAAATAAATCATAAAAAAAGAAGTCTTGTTTTTGATCGCTCTGAAACAACTGATTTTTCAGCTGGTAATCGGATAAAGTTCGAGTTGTGGGAAACAAAGTCTCCCTCAATAGATCATTACCTATTTATTTTTGATAATGTTATTTTAAAACCTACGATCGATCGATTATGCGAACTCTTAAATAAAAATAAAATATATATAACCCGGTTAACAATTTTGAGATCAAAAAAAGGTGAAAAAGGCTATATAAGTAAATTGCTCTCTGAGAACGGATTTAGCTTTCCGTCAGATGAAATAACGTTCTCTGACTATATATGGGATTATTGTATAGAAGATGAAGCTAAAGTTCCGTCAAGAATTTATAAGCAAAAATTTTTTATCGACCAACCTTTACTATCACTTGATGAAGATCCTGCATCAAAAGGACCCGCTTTTGAATTCTTAAAACAAGAACTTAATAAGGAAAGTCAAACTTCTGCGAAAATAATTATAGCTCCTGGAGGTACTGGAAAAACCACGCTATGCCAATATATTGCTAGTGAATATCAAAACCCAAACGGCGCTATTTCGGTCTTTATTCAGTCAGAGGAATTGCGTGAAAACGGGCAGGTCAATGGATATGCAAACAATAAAATTGAATCTGTTTATGATTTGTACGAGCTATATTCACAAGTAATAGCCGTCGATGGAGACGTTCAAATTACATATGATAAGGCTACTTTTGAAGTGGCACTAATAACAGGTAGGCTCGTATTAGTTATTGATGGGATGGATGAAATTATTTCTTTATTTCCAGAAACATTTAATTTGGATTTATTTTTGAAATCAATTGAAGAGTTAAATAGCCAGCTAGCTTCTTGTAAAGTTGTTATTACATCAAGAAATGATGTGTTTGATCTTGCCTTAATGGAAAAATACGAACACCTTCATAGATTTCAGCTGCTAGGATTTGATGAGGCGGCATGTGAAAGCTATTTGAAACGACGGTTTAGACATTTATCCCAATCCGAATCCTTAAAAAACAAAGTACTATCGAATATTAGACCGCTACTTCAATCCGATGAAAAACAAAGGATTTTACCATTTGTTGTGGATTTGCTTTCTTCTCTTGCTGAAGACTCATCCGATGAAGACGTAAGTATCGATCTTTCATTTAATGGTAAAAACTATGAGAGTAACGAGGAAATTACCGATTATTTAGTTTATTCGGTTTTGAGAAGAGAGTGGCAAAGACAAAAAATTGAAATACCTGTAGAGGATGTCTTAGATATTTTTTTGGAAATATCATCCAACCACAAGGATCATTTCCTAAAGTCAGATTTTGAAGAAATTGTAAATATATTTTGCAGCGGCAACAGCAATGATCTTTTTGTCAAGATGCTTAGAAATCCGCTATTAATAATTGATGGCGATTTATGCCGCTTTAAGTATGATTTTATAGCTGATTATTTTAAATCTTTATATATCATTAATTCAATTAATTCGAAATCAAGTAGCAACGAATTTATCAAACTAATAGCTAAAAATACTTATGGTGAAAATGAGGTTATGACTGGTGTTTCGAAATATTATTCTGAAAAAAGTGTAATCCTTGTAGAGAACTGCAAAACCATAATTTCTTCTTTGAAAAAAATAATCATTCCTTCGGATGTAATGTCAAAGAATGATAGTAATTTTAGAGCTATCGCTTTTTTAGTTAAACTTTGTGTCATAAGCAACAAATGTAACAACTCTAAGGAACAATTTAAAAGCTTGCTTGTAACGCTTTTTGAAAACAATAGTGTATTTAAAAATTTAGCTGTATATGGTGAGCAAACAGCACTTGATCTAGTTGGCATTAGCCTTGTTGACTCTAGATTCGTAGGGTATAAGAATTTTTCGAAGTCTAAATTTGAAGACACACAAGTGTATAATTGTTTTTTTGATTCTTGCTTTAATGACAGCCCGTCCAAAACTTTCACAAATGGTGCGTTTAACTCATGTCGGCTTGGCGATTTAGAATCTGTGATAAAAGGAGCTGAGGAAAAATCAGAAAGGGAGCGTGCATTAATCGAGAATGAGCTCAGAAATTTTTTAAATAGCTTTTTTCATAGGGGTGCATTTTCAGATAAAAAAATCGAATATATTAAAATGTCTACTCGAATAAAATCAATAAATAGAGCATTTTTTAATCGGCTAATTAAAGATGACATCATTAAAGTTAAAGTAGAGAAATCAAGTGAGACCTTTTATGTTATCGCTCCACACTATGAAGAAAGTGTTCATGGGTTTCTGTCCAACAACAAAATTGATAGACGAATAGAAAAGATAATTCAGTTTATAGAACAGTGAGATAGAAATTATCCATTACTTTGCAATTATAGCTCGTAGATTGGGCAGCAATGCCCAACCTTAGAGGCCAAACAATTAAGGGGGCGGAGTTTAATTTTGGGCGATTTAGAATGTGAAGAGCGAACCCCACCCCGACCCTCCCCTTGGCAGGGGAGGGAGGTGATAGCTCACTTTGAAAAAGGTTGGCGGTTTAGCTACAATAATTGTCCAGTCCTCGCAATGTTCGCTTTTGGCTGATAACCACCATCTCCTATGCAGGTGATTAGCTAATTAAAAATTGAATGACGCGATCATTTCCATCCGGTTATCTACGCCTAAAATAAGTGTTGATTGCTTTGCTCCTTTTTGAAGTCGGTAGCAGAGACTTCCCCATCACTTTAATGACATCAATCGTCTGAATGAATTTTTAAAATCTACAAATTAGTTCTTAACGAAACTTCTATGCATACTTGGAGAATCGCCGTGCCCTCACACTTTGTGTTAACAACACTTGTGTGAGGACTTGGACATTGGTGTTACTAAATCAGTAGCGCGGCAATATCAAGATTACCCAATACTTTAATGTGGCACAAATCACTTGCCAGCTTTCCATCCCATCGCCATACTTGTTCCTGCAGGTGTAAATCCACCTGCCGAGATTGGCATCTCGAACATACAGGCGGACAAACCGCGACCTAGCGGTATTTTTTTGTCCGTCAAACACACTCGCGTGTCTGCTATGGCAGGCGTGCAGTGGGGGCACCTTCGGGTGCGCCAGTGTCCTGTATGACTGGTATGCCAACCTCGTTGCACGTCTGTCACCCTTAATTGGCATTGAGCGGTGATAGGTTTATCAAACCCATACAGGAAGTTACATTATGTCTCAACATACTATTCCAACCCCATCCGATACCTTAAAACTTGCCTTAACCGCCTTTGATACCACCAATCTAGCCACAGAAAATTTAACCCATATCGCCACTTTGTTTAAAGCGATTCAGGATGTAGCGCAACAGCATTCGTTAGCTCATATTGCTACGCTTGCTCGTATTGGTCGTTTTTTAGCGGACGAGTATTACGCAATGTGCGTCGATAGTAATGTGTCGCTTGATCAGCAGATTGCGCATTTTCAAATATTGTGTAAAAGCGATTAAAAAATAAAAAACCGCGTTGATATCTTTTAAAGACTCAGCGCGGTTTTTAACTTAATGGGTGACCCCAATTAAGCATAGGCAACGACGGAGTGCCTAAAAGTGTTGCAAGTCCAGAGGTGATTGGCTCAGCGGTTTGGTCTAATTAATCGGTTTATTCCAAGTCTGGTTTTGTGTGTTAGTTAAATCACGGCTGCCATGAACCACGGCGACAATGACAATTTCGTGTTGAGTTTCTCTAAGTTGATAGATGGCGCGATAACCTTGATAAATAATTTCACGGATATCATCGCGCTCTGCCTCAGGAACAAGGCGGCCACTTTGCGGAAGTTCTGGCAAGCCCTCAAGGCGAGTTACTAATCGTCCAATAAATTGACGAGCATAAAAGGGTGAATCCAGTGCGATGTAATCGCGCAACCGTGCCACATCTTGTACTGCGCGTTTAGACCAGCGTAATTTCATGCTTTCCAATTACCCAGCAGTTCTTGCATGGCGTCTTCGTGCGAAACCGTGCGGCCCTCTTCAATATCTTTTAATCCTTCCTCAATTTTTTGGCGCACATAAACGGTGTACATCACATCATCCCATGTGGCTTGCTCGGGTAGATGGTCAGCAATATCGTGGACAATTTGTTGTATGGTTTGCATGGGCAATTTCTCATTAAGCCTATTGAATGACGGTATCCAGCATATCCCTAACGAAACGCTGTTTGTTAAGATGACATGAGTTTACCTTTTTTTGGAACCCCTCAAATTGCTGTTAAATATACCTCAATGTGAGGTGATATGAAAAACGAATTATTTGCCTGCAAGGGTACCGACAGATTTTTAGCAAAAAAGTGGGGTATGGGACGTATCGCGGATGAGGTAATCGAAATATCGATAGGGTTAATAGCCCAAACTCGCTTGAAATGGGGGCTTGGCAGGTCTTTTGATTCACGATGGTCCTGATGATCCAAAACAGGAAGTTTATGCCTCTGTAGGCTGTATTGAAATATGTAATGGCCCACAGGGATTCGATCAGTTCAATGATTTTATTATTTCATTATCAGGAACAACAAAGTCAGCTAGGCCTGCACAATTGGCAGAAATAGGTCAATCAAAAAAAATGATAATTACCTACCAACGAACAGTTAGGCCCGCTTACCTTAAAGCCCCCTAAATAATTACCCTTAGGAGTTGAATTATGACCAAAAGAACATTTTACTTTATAGCCCTATGTTTTTTTGTTTCTTCCTGTAATGCGCAGGAAGTCTCTAAAAAAACTTTACATGTAGATATTAAGGAGGATTTAAAAAGTTATTTATTAACGCAATATGATGATATTAAAATTTCCGAAATTTATTCGAAAAATAGTAATAAAAAAAATTATTTGCAAAAATCGCTGGGTGATAATTTGTTAAAGGAGGTGCTTGATGTCAAGTCCCATGATGTTTATTTTAAGGAGTTGTCGGCACAATCTGAAACACACTTGGGAATTGCTTACCTTCGTCATGCATCAGTCGATAAAGCGAAAGCAGCTATATCGCAAGTGGAAAAAAAGGTTTTTTTGAAAATACTAAAATATTAACGCAATATGTCATTGTGAATATTGATGCAGTAAATCTAATTGTTTATACGGAGTCTTCAGCAAATAAAACAGTCCTGAATTATTTGGACTCTATTCCCAATAAACTTCTAAATAATACAGATAAAAAATAACGTTTTCGTCGCCTTTAAACTAAAATATAAAGGGTAAATTTTCCGGCATCTTTTGACAGGCGAAAAGGCGCATTTTTTAATGGGCTGAAATGCGGGGAAGATTTTAATGCCGGTGGTTAGCTAGTTAAATATTCGAATGACGCGCTCATTCCACAACAAGTGTATGAATATCTACGCGATCTAAACGCTCACGAAAAAATGCTGGCCTAAAATTCACGTAGGCGCGCCGCTTGCTGCGCCCTCATCTTTATGCAAGCATCGTCACACCTCGTATAAATTTATACTATTTCAGTGCACAAGTCCGTGTAACTTTTCAGGTTTATGTATGTCTCAATCGCGGCAGTAATAGAGTCATTCTTTATTTGGATAGGATCGCCGTGGAATGTTACAGAATGTTATAAATAAAAACCTGACTTTGGGGCGACAAAAATGGGGAGCTCTGCTGTGTATATTTATGGGGCACGTTTTTGTAATCTTTAGCCTATTGGAAGTCGGCCCATCAGAATGGATACACAAAGAGTCGGCAATAACTTTTATTAACCTTCCTAACAATATTAAAAAAGAAGTTACACCCATCTTTAATGTTGATATAAACATAGGCGTTCAACCTATAATGCCTGATTCTGGTAATTTTGTGATTGAGTCGGACGCTCCCGATTCACTGGAGCCTGCCGCCAGCAGCGCCAGGATTAAAAACGAAATTAGCCCGGAAACAATATTCGATCCTCGTGTGCGAAAGAGGCTGCAGGAAAATTCTGTAACAACTCGCCAATCCTCTGGTGAAGGTCAATTTCGGTACGACTCAAGTGGAAATTCGATGTATGAAACTGGGAACGGTAATTGTATGCGCGCAAATAAAAAACTTGATTCGCAGGAGCGTGGCACCACTTGGTCATTTGTTAGTTGTGGCAAGAACGATAGTGAGAAGATGATGGATAATATTCAACGGGAGTTGGATAGTAAGAAGGGTAAGCTGAAAATGGACTTAAATTAACAATTATAAAAAATTCAAACATTTACCTAAACTTGATTTTTGTTTTGGCTTAAGAAGGCGGGGTTTACTATTGGAACAAATGTTAATGTTGAGGTGAGTGAGGGGTGTTTGGTTATTCGGGTGGTTCAGAATATAAGAGCGACCCCACCCCGGCCCTCCCCTTAGCAGGGGAGGGAGGTAGAAACTCGCACGATGTAAGCATCTGGTTCAAAATTATTTTGGTGATGAATTTTATTTGCAGCGGTATTTGCTGCATTTTATATGCTATTGCAGATTGGGTTAAAATTTTACAGCAGCTGAATCATCACCAAACCATTTCTGCTTTTCTTCGCCGCGAGCATATTCGAGAGTGAAGCCTGAATTACCAAATCCCTGAAAATAAGAAGCGCGTACCTGATGTTCTCCTTCATTAAGAAATATTGCGCAGGACTGCACTGCGTAAGGGCGGTCGCCGGTATGCTCACACACTTGTTTGCCATCAACCATAAGATAGAAGCCATCGTCACTACCGCTGAGAAAGCGATAAGTATCAGCTTTCTTTACAATGATTTTGTGGTCCACATCGACGAAAAAATCATCGCTGTAAGATGCTATGTTGCCAAGTTTTGGATGTCCAAAACGTCCGTTATGTAACAAATTTAAACGGTCTATCGTTATTTCTATGGTTGATTCAATGTCACGCTGTTGATGAATGTTAGTAATGCTTGAGCGATTCTTGCTGATAACAAGCTTGATAACAGGAGCAACGGTCACAGGAGTAATTCGGACAATTATTAACATTGACATCAATATCAGCAAGGCAGAAAAAATTGAATTTTTAGTTAAATAAATTTGCATACTCATAGGTTTTAAATTCCTTTTAATTTCCAGAAGGTGAACCAATTGCGCAGTTCAAATTCATCTTCCGTTAGGCCAATACCGTAAGTAAGGGGTGAAAAAAATGCAAAGACAGCGATGACCAAGAGCGCAAAAAAGGCAGCATTAATAATGGTATGTTTATTGTTGGCTAATACCTCATCGCGATATATATAATTGAAAATAAGGGGTAAGTTTATCGCACCGAATAACAGGGGAATGAAGTAGTGGTAAAGATACATTACCCTTTCAATTTGCATGATCGCGATCATATAGCACAGATACACACCGGTAAAAGCACAAATCCAAGAAAATAATTTCTCATCTTTAATCTGAAAGCCATAAATAAAACGGCCCACAATTAAACAAACGGATAAGATAATTCCCCCTAATATCGAAAACCACACAATAGGGTTTCCAATAAGATTCTGATGCCTGACTACAGACTTCCCATCAACAGTATCTTTAGCCCAGCGGTAGCTAATTGTGTTTTTGCTGAGCGGCCAGCCAATAGCGTGGCTGCCATTTTCATCCGGTTTGCAAAGATCTAACCTGGGCACCCCGTCTGCATATTCTGACATGTATTTCCAGTTATCCCTCATTCCAAGGGAGAATGTTGTTAGAGACCAGGTATCCCCCATGCGGACTTGATTAAGATATTCAGGGGAGGCTTTGTAAACCTGATTCTGAATAATTTTTTTCCCCATTCCTATATGCACATAGAATACGGTAAGAAATATCAAAGCAACTGTAGCTGCTCCGAGGGGGGCTGCTAACAGAAGACGTTTGATCAGCTTTTTCCAATCCCATTTTTTAATCGAGGCCCACTGATCGATACCAAATAGCATTACAAATAATAATAATAAAATTAAAGCTGTTACTTTTACCGCAGTTGCAAGGCCGATAATTATTCCGAGTATCGCGTATTGCCTAAGCTTTATTTTTTTCTGATGATAGAGAAATTGAGTAGCGGAATGGACAAAATAATAGATTGCGCCAAGTAAAAAGAATATCTGTATACCATCGAGCTGGGCCGCGCGTGCGTGAACAACCAGTGCGTTATCAAAAATCACCAGGCTGGTAAAGCTGGCGGCTAACCAGGATTTTTGCGTAATGCAATTGATGATGCCGAAGAAAAACACTGCGGATATTGCCATCATCATTACGGACGGCCAGCGAAAGCCTTTAAAACTCATTTCAGGTGGCGTTTCAGTGATGTAATCAGTTTCGATTAATTTGTGCTTGTCAATTTTTTCGTTGCCACCGAATACAACTTCGCCGAGAGCAATTAGCATTTTTCCAAGTGGTGGGTGGGCCTCCATGTACATCACGCCATCAATATGTTTTTGTGCTGAGGGGACGTGATAATTTTCGTCCCAAAATACAGATTGAGGTGAACCATAAAATGGGAAGTAAACCATTAGCGATATTATTAAAATTGCAGCTGGATATACAAATCGCGCATAGAGACTAAAAAATTTTTTCATAGTATGTTTTTATATTGAATGATATTTGTAATTGCCACCAAAGGTAACATTTGATCAATTAAAATATGATCAAATGTAAGTGGTGGAAGATAAAAATTTATTACTGAAACTAGAGCTAATTATCGAATGTTTGATCTAAGATGTTGCTTGGGTAAAAGTAGCAATCTCGTCCAGAGTCATCCTATGCAATTTTTTTGTTAGCCTGTGCCAAAGTTGGATTTATTATTTTTCCTATCTTAATGCAGTTTATGAGCAATGATCAAGTTTCGAATGGTGTCGGTATTTAGTAAAGAGAAGCGGTTAACTTTTCAGATTGGCCGACATTAAGAGATTATCAAAAGACAATGTTGCTGAGGGGCTGAATTTGGCAATTGCTGGGGATGTTCAATTTGCCTGTCAGGGCCAGAAACGGTTGGCAATGAGTGGAAAAGGATTGTGGCAGGTTGGTGCGGAGCAAATTTTGCTGCTTGGTTATTTGGGTGATTTGGAATATAAAGAGCTAACCCCACCCCAGCCCTCCCCTTGTCAGGGGAGGGAGTTAGTAACGCGCTTTGAAATGGCGAGGTGGTGCAGTCCGGGGGATTGCTAGAGGCAGGAGTTTTTCGAAGACTTGCGGCAAAAAAGTACGTTAAAAGGTGGGGTTTGAATTTCCATTTGTTGTAGCGTATTGAAAGACAGATTTAAATTTTATTAAGGAATATTTATGCCGAACTGCTCGTTAAAATCATTTTTACAATTAAATGCTGTATTCGTTGTTTCCTTGTTGGCCGTAAGTTCATTAGCCGCTCAAGTTGTAAAGCCATTACCTGTTAGTGTGGGTGGTCGAGTCGCTATTAAAAACGAAAACAATCAGGCTCAATATATTTATTCATGGCCTGGGACCTATTTTGAAGCAAGTTTTACTGGTGCCAGTGTCGATATTCGCTTGGATGATTCGGTTAATATGCTGAATATTACCGTGGATAAGGAAACGCCGATTGTGCTAAATAAGCCCGGAAAAATAAATTATTCGCTGAAAAATCTTGGTGAAGGTATACACAAAGTGCGTGTTGAAAAGCGTACAGAGTCCTATTCACGCACAGCTACTTTTCATGGCTTCTTTATACCTGAATCGCAAACAGCGATAACAGCTGAGAAGCTAAAACGTAAAATAGAATTTATTGGCGATTCATTTACCCTGGGGTATGGCAATACAGCAACAGGCCGTGAGTGCAGCAATGAACAAGTGTTTTTAACCACGGATACCCAAGCTGCATTTGGGCCTTTAATCGCAAAATATTTCAATGCGCAATATCAAGTTAATGCCTTTTCGGGGCAGGGCGTTGTGCGTAATTATAAAGGCAGTGACCCTGAAACTTCATTGATATTAAAGTATCCTTATGTATTTAACTATGGCGATATTTTTTACCATGATGATTGGTCGCCACAGATAATCGCGATAATTTTAGGCGCTAATGACTTTAATACTCCTTTAGAATCGCATGAGCGATGGAAAACCCGGGATGCGTTACAAAAAGATTTTGTAGCCACTTATGAAAAATTTGTACTGTCTTTACGCAAACAACATCCCTCTGCAAACATTTTTTTAGTTTCACCGGATAATTCAACCAGTGAAGTCACAGCGCAAATTTCCCGTGTTGTCGACAATCTTAAGGAAAAAGGAGAGCGTAAAGTTTTGTTGCGTGTGACTGATGTTACCTTAGGGTTAACGGGATGTGCATGGCATGCTTCAGCAGAGGATCATAAGAAAGTGGCTGGGTTGTTTATCGACTATCTTGAAAAAAACCCTTCCTTGTGGGGAGTTGACCCAGCGCTGAGGTCAGGTAATTAATGCGTTTAATAAGCTATCAGGTATATAAACAATTATTCGCTCAATAATGGGGGTTTAGGTACATCGAAATATGTTATTCCTATGACTGCTGTAGCAATTTTATTTTCCCTTCTAGCTTATCCCATTTTTCATGATCAGGTAGGGGTGCTTTTTCGATGGTGATTTCAGGCCACAATTGCGCTAGGTCAGCATTAATTTTAATAAATTGTTTTTGATCTTCAGGTAGATTGTCTTCTTCAAATATAGCGCCTATTGGACATTCGGCGGGGCATAAATCACATTCCACACATGACTCAGGATCAATAACCAAAAAATTTGGCCCTTCTCTGAAGGCATCTGTTGGGCATACTGCAACGCAGGTAGTATGTTTACAATTAATGCAGTTTTCTGTTACTACGTATGTCATTGTTATCCTCTCAAGCAGTCATTAGGTTGCTAAGGTAAGCTGTGGCATTGTATGAGTAAAGCTTATAATGCTTATATAGCTCATCAGTTTTGCTGATATAGCGCTATAAGCACTATTGACGCGTTAATATTTGGGCGCGAGGCAATTGCTTTATCTTGCATCACCGCATTAAGTTAAACCAATTTTATGCAGGGGAAGCGAAGTGGATAGGTTCTATTTAAATTTATTGTTACGATTATAGTGACTTTGTCCTTATATCAGAATTAAGGTTTTTCATATTGTTTGACTTTTATTTTTGGTCATCATTTTATCTTCATCTATTTCAAGTTAACGATTTAACCACAAATACACCTTTAAATTGCGAAAGCTATTGTATGTCAGTAAAAATAAAACAGATTATATTTAAATATGAAAAAGGAGCGTTGAAAAATAATGTTAAGTAAACCTGTAGGCCACATTTATCCATCAGACTCTTTTGGGCAGATTGCTCCAAGTCAACGTTTACATTTGATTCTACTCGGTGTTGAAAACGTAAAAAAGTCCGCTGAGTTCTATGAGGCTTTGGGCTGGAGTAAATCGCCCACTGGCAATGAAGGCTTCACTAAAATTGATCTCGGTGGCTACGCGCTGTGCCTTATCTCTCGAGCGGATTTTGCTAAAGATGCGTTATACGAAACGTCGAAATGCTCTGGTTTCTCTGGAGTAGCCTTAGTGTATCTAGCAAAGTCTGCTGCGGAGGTTCCACAAATACTGGCTAAAGCCGAAAGTGCTGGTGGTAAAATTGTGAAGCCTGCAACGCGAACGCATTGGGGTATTGCCGGCTATTTCACCGATATTGATGGCCATTTATTTGAAGTAGATTTTGAAGAAACGTGGGTTTTTGACGATGAGCATCGTCTAATTGTTGATGAAGTAAATTAAGATTTTAAAGAAAACCTGGATGTCCATGGATAAAAGTATTATAAATTGCGTTAATTTTAAACAGCAGAATAGGAGTCATTCGATGGATGTATTGGACGCACAAAAAGGGCCACGGAGCCTGTCAAAAAATAGTCATTCACCTATGGTCGCGTTTTCATCAAACTTTTTGCGTATTTTAAAATAGATTTTACCAAGGTCGTATTTATCGTCTTTCGCACAAAATATATCCACAAAAAAAATATTTGAAAATTAAATTTTTTTCAGAGTCTTGATCACTCTATTACGCAAAGGAAAAATAATGCCCTACAATAAAATTGTAATTATTACCGGTGCAAGCAGAGGCATTGGTGCCGAGACTGCGAAGCTGTTTGCTAAAGGTGGTTATGCTGTTTGCATTAATTACATTGCAAATGATGCCGCTGCGGAAAAGGTTAAACACGACATATTGGCGAGCGGTGGTAATTGCATAACAGTAAAGGCCGACGTTTCAATCGGTAGTGAAGTTGCCAGATTATTTGCAACCGTGGACCGAGAGTTGGGATGTGTATCGGTTTTAGTGAACAATGCCGCTATTTTGAAGTCCCAATGTCGATTGGATGAAATTTCGGAAGAACGTTTTAGTGAAGTATTGCGAACAAACACGATGAGTTGTTTTCTATGTTGTAAGGAAGCAGTCAAGCGCATGTCTACAAAAAATGGCGGTGCAGGCGGCGTTATTGTAAATATTTCTTCCGGTGCATCTAAAAGTGGTTCGCCGAATGAATACATTGATTACGCAGCATCCAAAGGCGCTGTTGATACATTAACAAGAGGTTTGGCATTGGAAGTTGCAGCCGAGGGAATTCGTGTCAATGCTGTTCGTCCAGGCCTCATCTATACAGAAATGCATGCATCAGGTGGCGAGCCTCATAGGGTTGAACGGCTTAAATCAAAAATACCTATGCAGCGCGGTGGTCAACCCATAGAAGTTGCTGAAGCTATATGGTGGCTCGCTAGTGAAAAGTCATCATTTGTAACGGGTAGCTTCATTGATTCAGCGGGTGGTTTATAAACTATGGTCATGGGCTCACGCATCCTGTACCTTGGGTGCCCGGATTAGCCTGATAGGCAATGGCCCCTATTCAAAATTAACCTTATGCGATCTTGCCAGCAGCTTGAGTTAGAAATTTTTGGAGATATATATGAATTCTATGCCACGCAAGTCTTTTATGGCATCTGACACTGGAAAAGCTTACGCAGTAGGGCCTATGTCTGCGCTATTTAAAACGGATAATGTGGAAGCTAATGGAGTTTCTGAATGTTGGTTAGAGGCTAATACCCGCGGTCCCGAAGCACATTCGCAGAATGACGGCGATGTTTTTTATGTGCTGGGAGGTGTCATGAGTTTTCTGATTGGTGAAGAATGGGTTGACGCCCCTAAAGCTTCATTGGTGTTTGTTCCGTCGCAAGTGTCTCACGTTTTCGAAAATCGTGGTTCTGTTCGTGCTGGAATTCTTAACTTTTCCTCTGCAGAAAATTTTAAGAAATATATGCCCGATATGCTGGAGTGGTATCAGGAAAACTCACCTGGAAAAGCTGGCTTTTAACACGGCTACAAAAAAATAATCGGTGACTGGGCTACCAACATTTAAAAGTTATGCGGCTCGTCGGAAGGATGGCCTTAACGAACAAGAACCTGGCTCCAGTTCTGGCATTGTTTACCCTGAGTTTCAAAAGGAAGAGGGCGTTTGAAGCATCGTCTAATCAATTTTATTTTTATCACCTCGCAGTAATTTAATTCAATTCTATTAACACTATTAATTAAGTAGCTAATTTTTAGATGCTTTTTTAATATTTAATTGTTTAACTATTTCAAAAATCCATATCAATAATTATTTGGCTGACACTCAAGCTTAAGCTATGCATCAATACCTATCAAAATAAAATATTAATATATTCTTCGTGTGTTTTGATGCCACCCTCTGTTAAGCCTGAAGTTTGTTACAGTGGGCTAGCGAACAGACTGATGGTTGATTTAAATCTACGATTTTCGTGTATGGTGTTTTACGCTACTTTATCTTTAAGTGCTTAAAACATTGAATGGAAAATAATAAATACGCAATGGAAAATAAATCATTAAGCAACTAATTGCTTGATGATTTCGAAAATTAGAAAACTTTAATAATTACATTATTCGTAAAAAAGATACTTCAGCGATTGTTTATCTTCTTGTTAATAGATCAATCTTGCATTGAATTGAAGAGAAACACTTGAGAAAAATAAACACAGGGGATTTAAATATGAAAAATAAACTAAATAAGTTTAGCGGATTGCTATGCATCACCTTGGCCGCAATAGTCGGCGGACAAGGCGTGGCTCACGCCAAGCCCGGCGAAGAAAAGCCGACCAGTTACAGTCCGGTAGTGATCAAAGAGGATTTCGCGTCAACTATGGCGCGGATGAAGGCTGCGAAACCTAAGGTAATGAAACGGCAAATGGATTTACTTAATCAGCGTTACGATTTGAGTGATCGCCCGGCACCAGGCGTCACTATGTCACGCGGTAAATCGCTTCAGGATGGAGTCAGAGTGAAATTACCGGCGGGAATGACGTGGGAAAAATTGGCGGAAATGGGACCTGATGCGATTCGTGAAAAAGATGCTTTTCCTGCCGGATTATTTCCGTTACCACATCCTAACCATCCCGAAGGAGGCATGACTTTTCCCAAATTTGAAATTGATGAGCTTAACAAACAAGAAGCGCGAGATTTAACGCGTTTTGATTTGGATTTTGATGTGCCGGCGCACTTTTTGCCCGAGTTTCCAGCACCGATTTATCTAACAACTCGGCCAGATCTTGGAGATGTTTCGCAAGGTAAGCTGGTGACTATCAATAACTTTTTTGAGTTATTTAATGGCATTTTGAATCCCAAACAAATTGAAGGTTTGCGATTGTTAGTGACGCCATTCCCGCAGCAACAATTCAATCAGGTGGAGGACCGCCGCTCGGAGCACCCAAGCCGTGGCGTTGCCTGTTTAGATTGCCATGCTAATGGCCATACTAACGCTGCCACTCATCTTGTCGGCGACATTCGTCCTCAAGAGTTTCGTCATCGTATAGACACGCCAACGCTGAGAGGAGTGAATATTCAGCGGCTGTTTGGATCGCAACGCGCTTTAAAAACGGTGGAAGATTTCACTGAGTTTGAACAGCGTGCTGCATATTTTGATGGTGATCCGGTAATTGCTACCAAGAAAGGCGTCAACATTCTTGAGCGCGGTAGCCAAGTGCATTTTATGGCGGAATTTCAAGCGCTGCTAGATTTTCCACCGGCTCCCAAGTTAGGTATTGATGGCAAGCTGGATCCCAGAAAAAGCACTGAGTCTGAAATGCGTGGACAGGATTTATTTTTCGGCAAGGGGAAATGTGGTAGTTGTCATCAAGCTCCTTATTACACTGATAACAATATGCATAATTTAAAAGTGGAGCGCTTTTATAAACCGCGCATGATTAACGGGCAAATGGCTACCGCAGAAGGCCCCATCAAAACTTTCCCACTGCGCGGTATAAAAGATTCACCACCTTATTTGCATGATGGCAGGTTGCTAACGCTGGAGGATACGGTGGAATTCTTTAACCTGGTGCTTGAAGTTAATCTCACTGAACCAGAGAAGAAAGATCTTGTGGCGTTTATGAAACAGCTTTAGTTTTAGGTTATTTGAAATAATTTCATTAAAGAAGTTGATCACAGTAGACGTTGGTTCGCTAGCGTCTACTGTTTTAAGATAAATAACGAAGAATTTACTCAATATTTTTGTAGGTATATTTTACATGGATGAGTTATGAAATGAATTTATGATCATTTAACGGCGTTAAGGATTTTGCATCATAGGTAATTCTGCGGCTATGTCTGCAATCGAAAGCATCGTTCGTGCACTGTCACTCAGGTTTCTTAAATCTCCAGCTACTTCTTTTGCTAATGTACTTACTGACGGGTCCGGATCATCCAATAAGTTTTCAACCAAGCTTAGGTGGGATTGATTGCCAGTGGCACGCAACGCAAGCAGCGCATCCAGTTTCACATCAATATTAGGATCTTTAAGCAGCGGTGCTATTGCACTTACCGCATTTGAGCTGTGTGTTTTGGCGAGGTTTGTCAGCGCACTTTGACGTTCATTAGGGTTCGCACTTTTTAAGCGGGATTGCGTTTCAGTAATGTGGCTCTCCATTAAAATGTTATTCCCGCGATTCGATAGCACCTGCGCTATAACCCTTTTTAGGTCTGGGTCTGTTTGATTGGTGTACATAGATTGCAGCATGTGATCCGACAAACTTTCCCGATTATTTGCCATATCAAAAATGCTTTTGCTAACAATCGCAACCTTCTCCTTTGTTGGATTATTTGCTAACAAATCATTTGCTTTC
Source organism: Pseudomonadota bacterium (assembly GCA_040386215.1). Lineage (GTDB taxonomy): Bacteria > Pseudomonadota > Gammaproteobacteria > Pseudomonadales > Cellvibrionaceae > Cellvibrio. The sequence continues at coordinate 51,761 of JAZKFX010000037.1, read as the reverse complement.
TCTGCAAATGATCTCGGATCATTGACCGAATTTGTTGCCAAATCTTTTAATGTTTGAATACTTCCCGGCGCTTCACTTACGAATGTTTGTGAATTGTCATTTGATTGATGGTGCTCGTGGTTATTTGTTCTCGCTTGTTTGCAAATTTTATTAACTGTATTTGCCGCGGCTAAATTGCTTTTACCATTTTGGTGTAAGGCTAGCATGCGTAAAGTTTTTAAATTTTCTTCATTTTTTGCAAGCGATGTTTCTAAAATTTTTATTTTATCTTCAAGTGATGCAATCGTCTGGCTTTGATCTGAACTTCCCGCTGCTAAATAACCAGCCCCAAAAAAAATCACAGCGCCCAGAATTCCCGCGAGTAGTGGATTTTTTTTTGAGTAATTATTTGCCATAGTCGTATGTCTCGTAATTAAGATCTTTACTTTTTTGGCTGGCACTTTTAATAAATTTAAATTCATGCTATCGCAAAAATTTAAATTTTCATTGCTTTTCACTTGTGTGCTGGTAACTGAGTTTAAAAAGGGGCAAATCATTCGCCCCTTTTTTTCAATTCCTTTAATACGAGCTCACGTGATAAAACCTAGAGGTTGCCGTAACCAATTACACCGTTACAGTTCAACCACTCGCTGAGACCGCTACCACCACCGCAGGCATTATTTTGATAAACACCGGTGTTATAAGATTGCGCTTCAGATTGACGAATTGCGCCATTCACGCTGATGTAGTCCACTTGCACATCACGGCTACCAGAATCGTTGGTGTATGCAACTAGTGAACCGCCGCTCAAACTAGTACTTACTGTGTAGTTGGTCATGGTAGTAGACAAAGTCCAGGTTTGAACCACTGTATTGTTCACTTTTAGCGAAATACTTTCGCCACCAGCAGCGCCTCTGGCGCGAACCACAATTGTTTTACTGCCGCTAGCCGCTGAGCTTGAGCTACCACCACCAGAGGTGCCTTCGCTTACAGTGATATTTGAATTACCGCTACTTTGGTAACCTTCGGTTTCCACAATCATGTAGTCCCATGTGCTACCCATGTACATACCTTTAGCCGCCCAGGCATCAAAGTGATTGCCTGTAGTGACTGTACCGCTCGATCTCTTGGTGGTGCGAACGCTCCAGTATTGATTGAAAGTTGCAGTGCCAATGATCGAAGGCTGATTGGTGCGCAGGGTTTTGTAGATATTGTAGGTGCCGCCGTCAGATGTGAAGGTGCCTAAAGAAGTACTGCCGGGTGGAGTCCAACTGCCATAATTTTCAACAATGTAATATTCGATCAATGGGTTCTTGGTCCAGCCATAAACCGCCAGGAAGCCGTTGCTGCCCCCGTTAAAAGTACCTGAAAACGATATATTTTTGCGTCCGCCCGTTGCCCAGCCTTTACCTGCAGTAAAGTTTCCTGTGTTACTCCAGGATGTGCTGTAGTTGCCGCCCGCACCGAGGGTTAAAGAAGCTGAGCCAGGTTTGTCAGTCCAGAATGACCAGTAATAACCGCCGCTGGTACCGGTTAAATTGGATGTGATAGTTTGAGCGCTTGCAGATGTTGCACAGACAGCCGCAGCTACCGCGAGCAAAGCCAAACCAATAATTTTATTGCACATACTGATTAGCGAACTTTTCATCATTATTCTCTCAGTTGATTGATATATCCGAACCACGTTTACAGACACATTGCTAAAGCGCATACCACGTATCTCTGTTGTCTGGTGTATCACTAGCATCGCTTTTCCTTGCTCACTCTTTCTCAATCTTTGAACTAACGAATGGTCTTATGCCGCTAGATAAGTACTGCAGACCCAAATCAAAAAAAGTATATTTTGACGACACGATTTCATCGTAGTGAAGGGGGATTATATTTTCAACTTACTTTTACGAGAGCAAATAAATAAGTCCGATATGGAACATAAGGTTACACTTTGCGGTTACTAAATGAGACATGCAGCACATTTTTCAGTTTTTAAAATGGTGTGAAACTATAAAAAATTTGTTTTTATAATGGAAATAGCAAAGCACAAAAAAATCTACTGCTAAAAAATATTTAGAAAAGTTTATATATCAAATAGTTTGCTTGATCACACAGAACTAACAAAATGGACAGTATTGTTAAAAACTAAAGTATAAGAATTTATAAAATCTATGATTTCCTATATAAAAAATGGGCGAATCGATCGCCCATTTTTTTGGATGAGAAGCTGAGAAAACTTTAATTGAAGTGATAATCGCTGCAGGCAAAGTGGTTTAACCTCGTCTCCTATACCTAAATAATTTATTATTTTTAGCTAAAATAATTTTATCGGCTCGCATACAACGGCTTTAATTCTGGCGCTGCTGTTTTATTTTTGCTTTCTTTTTGGCTCTCCTTCAATAAACTCAATAAAGTATCTGGATTCCATTCGGTTGATAAATGATTGCTGTAAAGCAATTCGTCGAGTTGTTTCAGTGCTGTGGTTAATTTTTCATTCGCTGCCAGTTTCGCAATCTCATCCAGCGTATGAATGTGTTGTGCAGGCCATTGATATTGTGCCCAATTCAAAACCGCTTTACGTAGCGCGGGTGCATCTCTATTGCCTGCAGCATGTTTCAACACATTCCATACATCTTTTTCTCTTTGCGCGACTTCATTTTCACTCAGTGCTTGTGATGTTTGCCATTGCGTTAGTCGTGATTTTAATTGCCAGGCGTAAGTAGCTAAACCAAGGGATAACAAGGCAAACAAAATACTGGTTGCCCATAGCCAGGGTGATGCAGCATCGGTTGCCTGAAGGGAAGGCGTTGGTGCAGTGATGGCGGCATTACCAGTATTTGAATTATTGGTTGGAATATTTTGTAAATTCGCTAAAGGTTGCAGTGCTGCATCGCCTGCGACATGAATTGTTTTAGCGGGTAGGGTGGCAGTTCTCATGGTTTGGCTGTTGTTATCCCACCAATTAACATTGATTTCTGGCAAGGTAAAATCGCCGCCGCGATTTGGCACTATAGCCGTAGTTTCTACGCGTGAACCCTGCACGCCTTGCGCACTTTTATTATCTTTCGTTTGCGCTTGATCGGGATAAAAAGTTAAACCGTCAATGCTGGTATTCGCAAGCGGTGCTATTTGTCCGCCAGTTAAACCATCAGCATTAATCGTGATGGTTCGCGTTACAGGTTCGCCTACTTTTAATTGATCAAGGCTGCTGCTCCAACTTTCACTGATGGTTAATTGATTTGCAGGTTGCCAGTTTTTTGTATCGTAGTGTGTAGGTACAGGGTTAACCTGTATGCGCTTCTCAGCAGAACGCAAACGCAAAATATTATTGCGACCGCGATTAAAGGGGTCACCCCAACCATTGCGTGCGTCGTTGATTGAAACGTTATAGCTTAAGCTGGGAATAATAATTTCGCCGCTTTCTTGGGGAAAAACGGCGAAGCTGGTTTCAACAATTAAATGGGGTTTACCATCGATGGTGGTTTGATATTGGGTTTGATCCGTGTTGACCACTAGTGCATTTTTTAATTCCAGCGGTTGCATTTCTGCCTGGGCCAGGCTGATTTCTGTTATCAATTTTACTTTAATTAAAATTTGCTCCTGCACATAAGCCGACGTTTTATTGGCTTCCACTACCACGCGCACCTGTTCATTGCTGTTTGCTTGATTTTGGTTTTGTTCAACCACATTAATTTCGATGGCATCGCTGACTGCGTTATCAACGTTAAATGAAGGTATGAGTAAGGTACCCGCATGTTTGGGTGCAAGTGTAATGTGCCAGTCAGTGCTGGATGCAGCATTGCCATTGATGATTCTGAAGGATGAGCTGCGCGAAGTACTCAACACTTCAAAATCATTCTTGAGCGCCGAAAAATCCGGCGAGTCCTTGGTCTGTTCGTCTGCAGTAACTATTAGCGTTAGGGTTTCGTTGAGCGCAATCGTATTTCTGTCGACATTGGCGGTTAGGGTGTTGGCTTGTACTAACGCAGCCATGCCAAGCAGAGCCAGTGTAAGCAGCATGCAATATATTTTATGTGGCAAATAGTTAGTTTTTTTAAACATAGTCTTCATCTTTCGTGATGGTTAATCGCTAGCGAGGGTTAAATTCTCCGTGGCTTGCCACGGAATAGATTTTCGAAACAAAAATATACCTCGCTGTTTACGGCGAGCGTTTAATTTACCAGCGTTGATCAGCATTATTTTTGGGTGCTTCAAATTCGCCATCCGCTCTTTTTTGGCGATTTTGTAAATATTGATACTTAAATTTATTGCGTAACAGGCCGCCTGGATCATCAGGTACGCGACGCAACCATTGTTCCAATGCCTGCTTTTGTTCTTCACTTAAATTGTCTTCATTCAAGGCAGCTTGAGCTTTTTGTTCAGCACTTTGTTCGCTTTGTGATTGCGAACTGGCTTGTCCCATTTGTTGGGATTTATCTGATGCAGCAGCAGAGGAAGCCTGGCCTTGCGCGGCTGCAGATTGTTGCGCTGCGCTGGATGCTTGACCTTGCTGTTCCTGTTCTTTCTGTTGCTTGTCTTGCTGTTCTTTATTTTGTTGATCTTGCTCTTGTTGCTCTTTATTTTGTTGATCTTTTTGGTCTTGGTTCTCTTGATCTTGAGATTTTTCCTGATCCTGTTTTTCTGGATCTTGCTTGTCTTGGTCCTGTTTGTCCTGATCTTTTTTATCTTGATCTTTTTTGTCAGAATCCTTCTTCTGATCATTTTTTTGTTGATCTTGTTGTTTTTGTTGCTTCAACAATTCTTCAACCAGCGCGCGATTCTTTTTTGTATCTTCTGCAGTGGCATCGCGTTCTAACGATTCATCGTAAGCTTTAATAGCGTCTTCCAGTTTTCCCGCTTTTGCCAGGGCATTGCCACGGTTGTAATGTGCTGTAGCCGTATCGCTTTTTGCAAAACCTTCCGCAGCAGCAGCGTAGTCACCAGCGCGATATTGCGCCGAGGCCTTCCAATCCGGCGATTTAAATTGTTCTGCAGCTTTTTTTGCATCGCCTGCGGCAAGTGCGCGTTGCGCCTGCTGGTCTTTGGTAAGCCACATGTTACTTAGCCCGATATCATCCAAACCAATAGCATATGCTGGCCTTGGTGTTAAGCCTAGTAATGGAATGCAGACCAGCATCAAAATAAAACCGCGTCTAAAACTAAATAAAATAATCGGTAATAATAAAAATACTAACCAATGACCCTGATCAAACCATTGATCAAAATCGCGCTCAAGGGTGGGATTATTTTCATCCGATTTTTCTTCCGACGGTAACAGCAAATCAATATCACTATTGGTGTTTGCGATATCGCTATAACGACCCCGGATTTGTTGCGCTAGGGTTTGCAGTTCGCCACTATTCAGGTGCGTGGTAATAATGGCGCCCTGGTTGTCGCGAAGAAAACCACCATTGCCACTGGCAATAGGTGCCGGCTGATTGGTGCCAACACCGAGAATATTCAAACGAATTTTTTTGTTCGCTAATAATTCCTGAATTCTATCGAAGGCTTCTGGGACTACTCCATCAGTGATTAATAATATGTCGCCACGGGTCGCGCCAGCATCGTGTAACAGACGAATGCCGCGCTCCACTGCGGCTTCCGTATTGCTGCCTTGCAGCGGCATTATATTAGGTTGCAGTGCGGGCAATAAACTTACGATAGTCGCGTTATCATCACTCAATGGCGTTACTGTGTGGGCTTCGCCCGCGTAAACGACCAATGCAGTTTGGCCATCTTTACGTTCACGTAATATGTCAGCAATTTTCAAACGTGCGCGCACTATGCGTGATGGTTTTACATCTTCGCTGAGCATTGAGAGCGAGAGGTCGAGTAAGATAACCAAGGCATTCTGATTTTTTTCAACGGGAGTAGGGCGTTTCACCCAGCTTGGGCCAGCCAATGCAATGGTGCCAATAAACCAGGCGAGAATTAAACCCCAGAGTAGCGATTTTTTGGTGGTGATAGTTTTACCGTCTAATAAAAAAGGCAAAAGTTCGGGTGCAATAAGTTGTTGCCATTGATGCGCTTGATGTTTTTGTCGCCACAATAAAATACTCAGTATTACCATAGGAATAAATGCGAGTAACCACCAGGGGCGCAGCCAATGAAATTGCGTCGTGATCAGTGCGAGTTGTTCTTGCAAGGCAATCATTGCGCAACTCCGGATTTGGTAAGAGGAGCTGATCCGGATTTCGCTAACATGCTTCGGCTTTTTAAAATGTTGATAGTAGGCCAGGCAAAACTAAGCAACATGGCTAATGCGAGCGGCCAATAAAATAAATCTTTCACCGGTCTAAACATTTCTTGCTCGGATTCAATGGGCTCCAGACGATTTAATTCGTGATGAATTTCCGCTAGCTCTTCAAGGTTGCGCGCGCGAAAATAGCGACCATTGGTTTTTTCCGCGATGCCACGCATGGTGGGCTCGTCAAGGTCTTGTGATGGGTTAACTTTACGTGAACCAAAAAAACCATTGTCGACAATCATTTCGTCTGCGCCAAAACCTATGGTATAAATTTTTACGTGTTCTTGGTGTGCTAGTTCGGCAGCGCGCAACGGTTGCAATTCACCTGCGGTATTAGCGCCGTCGGTTAATAATACCAATACGCGTTGCGCATCAGGTCGCGCGCGTAAACGTTTTACGGCTAAACCTATGGCATCACCGATAGCGGTGTTTTCTCCGGCAAAACCAATTTCAGTTTCTTGCAATAAAGTATTTACCGTTTCCCGGTCGTAAGTAAGCGGTGCTTGCAAATAGGCTTGTGTACCAAATAATACTAAACCCAGGCGATCACTTTTCCGTGTTTCGACAAAGTTACCAACCACTTTCTTCATTGCAACCAGACGGTTGATTGTTTGTCCATTATCTTTCATATCCTCAATTTTCATACTGCCGGATATATCAACCGCAATTAATAAATCGCGCCCGCTATTCGGCATACTAATGGGTTCGCCAATCCATTGTGGATTAGCGGCGGCTAATAACGCCAGCAACCATATGGCCCACAAACATAATGAGCGACCACGATTTTTGATGCGAATATGATGGTCGTGAGTTTGTATATCCTGCACACGATTAAAAAAAGGTACGCGTAAAGCGGCTTCTTCTTTTTTTTGTGCGGGTACTAGCAACATCAAAAGCGGCAGTGGAGCAAGCGCAAGTAGCCAAGGCCATTGTATTTCAAACATTTGCACTGGCCTCGCTTTTCATACTATCGTTTTTCACTTTAGGAATTGGCGCAGATTTTTTTTGCCATTGATTGCGATGTTGCTGAATCCATGACTCAACTAATTTATGCAATGCATTGCGATCAAACTCCGGATTTTTTTGGTAAGGCCCAATCAGCAAAGCGCGTCCAACCCCTTGACTAAAACTTGTGCCCGGCTTGCTATTTTGTGCATCCAGCCAACGCAACCATTCTTCACCTTTGATGCTGGCATTAAATTCGGTTCCGAAACCACTGAGTGCTGTGCGACGTAATAAAATGCTAATCGCTTGTAGATACTCTGAATTTTTATTTTCATCGTATTGTTGTTTAATAGTTGCCAGCTCTTTAAGCGCGAGTGCGCGATAGGCATTGCGCGATCTGTTGCGGCGCACGAAATAAATAATACTCGCCACTGTGGCAATAACCACAAATAAGAGTAACCACCAGCCCCAGGCTGGCGGCCATAAGCCCACGGCTTCAGGTAAATGTATGTCCTGGAGTTGGGCAAGTGGGTCTGGTGCAGATGATGGCGTTTGTGGATTCATAACGGGCTATTTTTCATAGGCTAAAGTTTTACGGACTATTTTTTTGTTGAAAATCGTTCGCGCAGGGCTTGCTGCACATTATCGGTAGTGGCAAAACTCATCAAGGTAATACCCAAGCGTTTACTGCTATGAATAACATTATTTAAACGTTCTTCATAAGCGGTGTGATAAGCCTTCTGAAATGCATTTTCATCGGTGGGTAATTGCAAACGTGTTTGTCCATCGCTCACCGTTAACCGCGTATTGCTAATCAATTGTTTTTCCAATGGATCAAAAACATGAATAAGCGTCACATCAGTATGCCGCGCCAGCTCAAATAATTGTTGCTCGCATTCGTTGTTGTAATCGTGAAAATCACTGACGATAAATAAAGCACAACCGGGTTTTGCGATGCGGCGCGCATCTTTTAAAATATCGCGAAAATTTTTGCTGCCGGTGGGTGCTATGGGCGAGCGCAATTGCTGATTAAAATCTTGCATGTGGTGAAGTAGCTCCAGCACCGCATGTTTACTGCGACGCGGGCGGACATCGCGCTGATGATCGTCGCTAAAAATTAAACCGCCAACGCGATCGCCATTATTAAGCGCAGCCCACGCCAGGTTTGCGCCAACATGTGCAGCGAGCACTGATTTAAAACATTGCTGGCTGCCAAAAAAAAGTGGTGAGCGTTGGTCTACTAAAACGAAAACGGGGCGCTCGCGTTCTTCGCGATAAACTTTGGTGTGTGGTACTTGCGTGCGTGCGGTAACTCGCCAATCAATGCTGCGTACATCATCGCCTGCCTGATACAGCCGAACTTCCTCAAAGTCCATTCCACGACCGCGAAAGCGGGTGCGCTCGCCGCCATTCAATAAACTTTTTACGGGGCGCGGTGCAAATAAACGCAAATCCTGGGCAGCAAAACGGACCCGCAACAGGCTGGCCAAATCAGTGTAAGCGCCTTTTGGGTTGAGGCTTTCTAGCGTCGCACCGGCATGAACCTTATTCACACCCGTGTGAATAAATTGGTTGGTATTAGTAAACTGACTATTCATAAAGTTGGCTTATATGAGCAAATTGGAATTAGCTTTGAAGCAAATTAGTTATGAGTAAGTAGCTCCGCTTAGGCGACAGGGACAGCGGCAAGCAGTTTATCGATAACCTGATCACTGTTAATTCCGTTCGCTTCCGCTTCAAAACTAAGAATTAAACGATGGCGTAAACAATCGTGGATTACCGCCTGAACGTCGTCGGGGCTGACAAAATCTTTACCGCCTAACCAGGCATGTGCGCGTGCACAGCGGTCGATGGCAATAGTTCCGCGTGGGCTAGCACCGTACTCTAATAATTGCACTAAATCCTGACTGTACTGCGCCGGGCGTCGCGACGCGTTGATCAATTGAACTATGTATTCTTCAACGCTGTCAGCCATGTGCAGCCCAAGAATTTCCTGACGTGCAGCAAATAACGTCGTCTGGGAAAGGCTTACCGGCGCGGTGGGCGCAATGGCGGCCGCCTCGTTGCGAACCAGTTGCAAAATGCGACGCTCAGCAGCAACCTCAGGATAATCAACTTTCACATGGATTAAAAAGCGATCAAGTTGTGCTTCGGGGAGTGGGTAAGTACCTTCTTGCTCGATAGGGTTTTGTGTGGCCATCACCATAAACAGCGCAGGGAGCGGATAAGTTTTACTACCCACACTGACCTGGCGTTCGGCCATAGCTTCCAATAAAGCCGACTGAACCTTTGCGGGTGCACGGTTAATCTCATCCGCCAACACCAGGTTGTGAAATATGGGACCTGCCTGAAATTCAAAAGTGCCTTGTTGTGGGCGATAAATATCGGTACCCGTAACGTCTGCGGGAAGTAAGTCGGGTGTGAATTGAATGCGGTGAAAGTCGCCTTCAATGGCTTGCGCCAGAGTTTTGATTGCTTTGGTTTTGGCAAGACCGGGAGCACCTTCTACTAACAAGTGACCATCTGCGAGGAGTGCAATCAATAAGCGTTCGATTAAATGTTCCTGGCCAATAATCTGCTCGTTGAGCCATAGGTTTAATGCTTGAATCTGTTGGAATGTACTCATAAATAACCTTGCCTTTTTTTTATTAATTCATTAAACATATTGCTATTTATTCTGATTGGGGATCGTGCGCTATGGCTGCTGCGGACCCAAGCTGCGAATAGACTGCGATATCTGGGGGCGGTTCCTTAGATTTCAACTTTAGCCCCGGGTATTTAACAACAGCTATTTAACAAAAGGCAATCCAACAAGAGGCATGTAACCCCATGCATTCGCAGTAGGCTGGGTGTTTTGCTGTACACAATTTAGCTGAGTTCGTTTTATGAGCTAGGCTTAAGCTAATCTTTAGTTCCAGAAATCCATGCAGAGGAGTTTTACGGTGAAAACCCCATTGATCTTAACGCATGAATTGTCCAGCTTTTTACAAGATTTACGACACTTCGCCGGTGAAAAATTAACCGCTGAAGAATTGCCAGAGTTTATGCAATTTGCTGAATATTATTTTTCACGTTACCCGATAGAAGATTTTGTGGGTCGACATCTAACGGATATGTTTGGCAGCGTATATCAATGGTGGCATTACCTGCATAGCTTCGCTGGTGACACACCCAAACTACAGCTCTTTAATCCCAGGTTGGATGTGGATGGTTGGGTTTGTCCGCACACAGTATTAATCATATTGCAAAAGGATATGCCGTTTCTGGTCGATTCAATTCGCATTGAATTAAATCGCCGCAATATCGCGATTCACACCATTAAAAGCACAGTGCTAAGGGTGCAGCGCGATGCAAAAAATCAACTCATTAAGTTGCTTGATGCCGGTGGAGAAGAAAAATCCACCCGTAAAGAAGCACTCGTGTATTTGGAAATCAATTTATCCACGCAGGAAGACGAGTTAAAAAGCATCGCGCAGAGTTTATTATCAGTGCTGGCGGAGTTAGTCACGGTAGTAAATGATTTTCAGCCCATGTTGCAAGCCGTCCAAGCGACTGAACATAATTTAGAATACGCCAAAGAGTCAGTCGCGGCGGCAAATATTACGGAAAGTCAAAAATTTTTAAGCTGGCTGTGCGATAACAACTTTACGTTTTTAGGTTACAAAGAATACGATTTTGTTAAGCAGGGAAGTAAAAATTCTTTACGCGAAAATGCGCAAAAACGCTTGGGAGTATTTGCGCATAAAGGCGGTGCGGAAGACTATTCAGAAATAAGTGATTTGAACTCGGGTATTGCACGTTTTCATCTCGCCCCACAAGTTCTCACTTTCTCCAAATCATCTGTGCGCTCACGAATCCATCGGCAGGCCTATTCAGATTATGTTGTGGTAAAGCGGTTTAATGCTAAAGGTGAAATGATTGGCGAGGCGCGGTTCCTGGGATTGTATACTTCCCATGTTTATACTATGAGCCCGAGTAAAATACCCTTGGTGCGCGATAAGGTGAGCAAAGTATTTGATCGCTCGGGTCTAAGCCGGAATAGTCACGATGGTAAAAGCCTGCTGCAAATTCTCGAAACCTTTCCGCGCGATGAATTATTTTTGAGTAATAGTTCCGAGCTTTATGAAACAGTAACCGGTGTTGCACAAATTAACGAGCGATATCAGGTGCGTTTGTTTATGCGGCGCGATGCGTTTGGAAAATTTATCAGCTGCTTGATTTATATTCCACGCGATGTTTTTACGACACAAGTTCGCTTAAGTATTCAAGAGCTGATTAGTCAAACAATTCATGCTACTGAAAGCGAATTTACCACCTATTTTTCTGATTCAATATTAGCTCGCGTGCACGTGGTATTTAAAATAGATCAACGTCTGCCAATAGAATATGATCAAGTGAAATTGCAAAGCCGTATCCGCGAGATGACCCGCTCCTGGGAGGATCATTTACATACATCCTTAATCGAATCATTGGGCGAAGAAAAAGCCATGCGCGTGCTGGCTGAATATCGCAATGCTTTCTCTTCATCATACAAAGAGCACTTTGAATCACGTACCGCTGTGCATGACATTATTTCTATTGCTGAGTTAAAAACGGCGAATGATATTGCCATGAGCTTTTATCAGCCGGTGGGTGCCGAGCCCAGTGTTGTTAGATTTAAAGTTTTTCGTAAGCAAGCAACTATTGAACTGTCTGATATTATTCCGATTTTGGAACATTTAGGGCTGCGCGTATTATCGGAAAATCCCTACCCTATACAAACGCAAAGCAATGGCGCAATTTGGTTACACGACTTTCAATTAAGCTATAACCTACCTTACGTTTTAGATGTGCTTGGCGTTAAGTCACTATTTCAGGAAGCTTTTTCGGCCATATGGCACAAAAAAACCGAGAACGATTCCTTTAACAAGCTGGTATTAAGTGCGGAATTAAACTGGCGCGAAGTGTTCGTATTGCGCGCCTATGCAAGTTATATGCGGCAAACGTTATTTAATTTCAGCGAACATTATATTGCCAGCGCCTTAGTCAATAACCAGGATATAACCCGGCAGCTCATATCCTTCTTTAATCAAAAATTTAATCCCGCGTTGTTTAGTAACCTCGACCAAAAAATTAAAGCGCTGGATGCTTTAACTGAAGCAATTATTGCTAATCTTAATGCAGTACAAAATTTAAATGAAGATCGCATCCTGCGACGCTTTTTGCTACTTATTAAGGGCAGCCTGCGCACTAATTATTTCCAACGAGAAAATGGTGCGGCAAAAAATTACCTGGCGATAAAGTTAAGCCCGCGCACCATTGCTGACATTCCCGAACCGCGTCCACTTTATGAAATATTTGTTTATTCAATGCGCGTTGAAGGTGTACATTTGCGCGGCGGTAAAGTTGCGCGCGGTGGTCTGCGCTGGTCTGACCGAATGCAAGATTACCGCACTGAAGTATTGGGGCTGGTTAAAGCGCAGCAAGTTAAAAATGCTGTGATTGTACCTAATGGTGCTAAAGGTGGTTTTGTCTGCAAACAATTGCCCCAGTTACAATCATCACCGGCGAGTACGCGCGAAGTGATGCAACTGGAAGGTATCGAGTGCTATAAAATTTTTATTCGTGGCTTGTTGGATTTGACTGACAATATCGTCGAAACGAAAATTATCGCACCGCCTAATGTGGTGCGCTACGACGAGGACGATCCTTATTTGGTTGTCGCTGCTGACAAGGGCACTGCAACTTTTTCAGATATTGCTAATAATATTTCTGCTGAATATAAACATTGGCTGGGAGATGCATTTGCCTCAGGAGGGAGCCAGGGTTACGACCATAAACGCATGGGCATTACTGCTCGCGGTGGCTGGATTGCCGTGATGCGGCATTTTAAAGAAAAAAATATCAATATCCAGCAGCAGGATTTTACCGTTTTGGGTATTGGCGATATGGCGGGCGATGTGTTCGGCAATGGAATGTTATTGTCAAATCACATTTGTTTAGTTGCTGCATTTAACCATTTACATATTTTTATTGATCCTAACCCAAATTCAGCAATTAGTTTTGTGGAGCGGCAACGCTTATTTACCACCCCGAAAACCGGCTGGAATGATTACGATAAAGCGCTGATCAGTGGAGGTGGCGGAGTTTTTAATCGCGATGCAAAATTTATTGTTATTACTGCTGAAATGAAACAGCGGTTTGCTATCGAGGAAGACCGCCTAACGCCGGCTGAACTGATAAGTTGTTTATTAAAAGCACCGGTGGATTTAATTTGGAATGGTGGCATTGGCACTTATGTAAAATCCAGTGGTGAAACTCATGCAGATGTTGGTGACAAAGCCAATGATAGTGTGCGCATCAACGGCAATCAATTAGGTTGCAAAGTATTTGGAGAAGGTGGAAATTTGGGTATGACGCAACGCGGCCGCATTGAATATTGTTTAACTGGCGGAGCTTGTAATACCGATTTTATTGATAATGCCGGCGGGGTAGATTGTAGCGATCACGAAGTTAATATCAAAATTTTACTGAATGAAATCGTGAGCAGTGGCGACTTGACTGCAAAACAACGCAATACATTGCTGGTTGAAATGACGGATAACGTTGCTCAATTAGTGTTAAAAAATACCTATCGACAAACTCAGGCAATCAGCATTGCGGAGAGCGAATCGCTCGCGCGCGGCGCTGAATATCGTCGTTTTATGAGCAATTTGGAAAATCAAAAGCGTTTGAGCCGAAGGTTGGAATTCTTGCCGACCGATGATGTTTTATTAGAACGGCAAAGTCACAGCAAGGGATTAACTCGTCCTGAATTAGCGATACTAATATCCTATGCTAAAGCAGTTTTAAAAGAAGATTTAACAGCGTCCAACATTGCTGACGATTTTTACATGACCGCTGCTATTGAAACTGCATTTCCGCAAAAAATTATACAACTCTATTATCAGCCACTTTATCAACATCGTTTGCGCCGTGAAATTGTCGCCACCCAAATTGCTAATGATATGGTTAATAATATGGGCATTAGTTTTGCGCAGCGTTTAATTGAATCTACCGGTGCTAAAGTGGGTGAGGTGGCTAAAGCCTATGTAGTTGCACGCGATATTTATAAAATGGAAAGTTTTATTCAGGGCATTCAGGATCTGGATTATAAAGTGCCTGCAAATTTACAAATTGAATTGTTAGTTGGCATGATCCGTCGGGTTCGCCGCGCGACGCGATGGTTTCTGCGCAATCGCCGTTGCAATATTGAACCCGCAAATGAAGTTGCTTTTTTTGCTCCAGTCGCAACAAAAATTACGGAGCAGTTGCCACAATTATTGAAGGGTAACTCTCTTAACAGTTGGGCTGCAAATATTGAATTTTTACAAAAAAATGGCATACCCGATCATCTTATATTGCAGGCGACGGAAACTTCTTATTTATATTCTGGATTGAGTGTGGCTGAAGCAGCCCGACGCAGTGAAAAGCCACTTGAGCTGGTGACGACCCTGTATTTTTTCCTGGGCGAATATCTAAGTTTGCCATGGTTTGCTGCGCAAATTTCTGATTTGCATGTGGAAACATTTTGGCAAGCGATGGCCCGGGAAACCTACATGGATGATTTGGAATCGCAGTTACGAGCGCTTACTATTTCTTTGCTTCAGTTTGTTAGCGATACAGTTTCAATAGATGCTGTCGTGCAGCAGTGGAGTATTCAGCAGGAAAATTTAATTCAACGTTGGAAGTTGATGGTAAATGAGTTGCAAGCTAGCAGTGGTACAGACTTTGCTGTCTTTTCGGTTGCCCTGCGTGATTTATTGGATTTAGCGCAAGCTACACAACATTCCGAAATTGTACATGCAAATTAAGTACTGATAATTTAGTCAAATAATTATTTTATTTTTAGTTACTGTTATTTTTAAGGAACATGCTATGCCACTTTTTATATCTCCTGCCGTTACAATTTCCAATCGTATGTCATTTTCTGCGAAGTTGTCAGCAATGGTATTAATATTTTTAATTCCATTGCTGGTTGTTTTAGGTATTAATACGGTTAGCGCCAATAAAAAAATACAAAGTGTTGATCATGAACTCAAAGGAATGGACTTCATATTGAAGTTAAAACCGCTCGCCCTGGACGTGGCCAAGCATCGTGGTAATGTTGCGCAGCATCTGGCTGGAGCCGTGGGGAAAGATGAAATCATTAAGGGAATTGAATTAACTATTGATGATCAGCTTTTAATAATTAAGCATCTCGCTGAAAAGCATAGCTATTCATTGAGTGATTTGGCAGATATTAGAGGTAAGTGGGAAAAACTAAAAATATCAGGCAGTAATAATAATTCAAATGCTCTGGAAAGTTTTGCTAACCATTCTATCTTGATCGAACTTATTCATCGTACCATTGCGCTTGTTGCAAACGATTTTCAGCTGACTTTGCAAGCGGATAATATTAGTTATTATTTAATGGATGCTGTGCTATTTAAAGGTCCTGAGCTTCAAGAAGGCTTAGGGAAATTGCGCGGTAAAGGCGCTGCTGCTCTAGCGGATAAAAGTATTAATATCGCTGATCGTATTACGCTGGGTGGATTGTTGTCATCTTCCCAGGTTCAATATGAAAACCTTAGCCAAAATATTCAACTCCTGTATAAAGATGACAATGTTAAGAATAAGCTAAATACACCCGTAAGGTCCGCTGAGGTTAGTATTCAAAATTTTTTCGATGTGTTGGGTAACCAGGTCCTTGCGCCGGAAGAACCACAAATTAGTAATAGCAATTATTTTGAACAAGGCACAAAAGCGATTGCATCGCTTGCAGATTTTGATAAGGCAATAACGCAGGAATTTGTCGCTACAATAAATTCGCTAAAAGCCGGGAAGGTGGCTGATCGTAATGGCTTCCTGATGACGGGTTTGGTGTGCATTTTAATCGGTTTATATTTGGCCGCAGGTATTTTATTCTCGCTAACAGAGAACGCTAGCCAACTTAATAATGCATCTCACCAGCTACAAAAGGGTAACTTTTCTGTTGCTATTAAGGTTGCCAGTCGAGACACTTTAGGGGATGCGGCAAAAAGTTTAACAACTATGATTGCCAGTGTTGCGGAGTTACTGAATGGAATCAAAAATTCTGCGCATGATGTCAATACATTATCAATGCAATTGCAATTGGTTACCGACGCAAGTAAAGACGAGCTCGATCAACAAAACTCGCAAACCCAGCAATCTGCATCTGCTGCAACCGAAATGGCTGCTACTGTACGGGACGTGGCAAGAAACTGCGTTGATGCCGCTAGTGCTACGGAATCGGCGCGTTCCGATGCTTTGGACGGCCAATACAAAGTCAACGAAGCTATAACAAAGATTAATACGCTGGGTGCTGATGTTGGGCGAGCCAGAGATATTATTGGAGATTTGCAGGCGGACGTGACAGATATAGGGGCGGTTTTAGAGGTTATTCGCAGTATCGCTGATCAAACAAATTTGTTGGCTTTAAATGCAGCTATTGAAGCTGCTCGCGCTGGTGAGCAGGGGCGCGGTTTTGCGGTTGTCGCCGATGAGGTGCGCTCTTTGGCAAAACGTACGCAGGATTCGACTGCGGAAATTCGCACTGTCATTGAAAAATTGCAAGGGCGTGCAGCAAATGCTGTGAGTATTATTCAACAAGGTTTTGTGGGTGCCAATGAATCTGTGAGTAGCGCGGCAAGTGCGGGCGCATCGCTTGATAAAATTGTTTTGGGCGTGGAAACCTTGCGTGATTTAAATATTCAAATCGCAACAGCTGCAGAGCAGCAATCTGCCGTTGCGGAACAAATGTCCCGCAATACGCAGCACCTGAGTGACTCTGCTGAAAATATTTTAGAGCAAATAGAAGAAACGGTTCGTTACACTTCAAGTTTACGTAAAAGCGCATTATCGTTACTAGAAAATTCCATGAAATTTACGACCTAGGAAAACATCTTTGCAATCCATTGTTATGCAACTCCAGATTAGTCCGGATGAGTTTCAGCGATTATATGAAGGTACGGTTAAAGAAGTATCAGCGCGAAGCATTGATGGTCGCCGCGTGCGTTTTCCAGCAAATGTTTTGCGCCCATTTGTTACTCACATAGGTATTTCCGGCCTATTCCGTATTCAATTCAGCGATGATAATCGTTTTCAGCGGATAGAAAAAATCGACTAAAGACAATAATTCCAGTATCCTGCGCGCATTATTTACCGGGTAAATAGCCCTCCGAATTGGTTAATACGAGCAAGATTTATGTACTCTTTCTTCCGCGATTTGCTGTTCAAATTAGATGCTGAAACATCACATGAATTTAGTTTGGATTTGTTGGGTGCTGCTGAGCGTTTAAAATTATTAAATATATTTTTATCGGACGTCCCTCCTAATCCAGTTGAGGTGATGGGAATTACCTTTCCTAACCCTGTTGGTTTAGCTGCCGGGCTCGATAAAAATGGCGATTATTTTAATGCCCTGGGGGCGATGGGCTTCGGTTTTGTTGAGATAGGAACTGTCACACCCAGGCCACAAGCCGGTAATCCGCAGCCGCGTTTATTTCGTATCCCTGAAGCTGAAGCCATTATTAATCGAATGGGCTTTAACAATAAAGGTGTGGCGCACCTTGTTGAACAAGTTAAGCGTCGCCGCTATCAAGGCGTGTTGGGAATCAACATTGGCAAAAACGCCACCACTGCCGTTGCGGATGCTGCGCTGGATTATGTTATTGGTCTGCGTAAAGTTTATGCGCATGCTGATTACATTACCGTGAATGTATCCTCACCCAATACTCAGGGTTTGCGCGATTTGCAATTTGGTGAATCATTAAATCGTTTGCTGGAAACATTAAAAAAGGAGCAATTAGCTTTACAGATGGAAGAAGGCCGTTATGTTCCTATAACCGTAAAAATTGCACCCGATATGGATAGCTTTGCAATCCAGCAGGTGGCTACAACATTACTTGAACAAGGTATGGATGGCGTTATCGCCACTAACACGACTATCGGGCGCGAAGGCGTTGAACACTATGCTAACGGCCAGGAGACTGGTGGCTTGAGCGGCTTGCCTGTGCGCAATAAAAGTACTCAACTTATTAAAGCTTTACATGCTGAGCTGGGGGATAAATTACCCATCATTGGTGTGGGCGGTATTCTAGATGGTGAAAGCGCTGCAGAAAAAATCCAGGCCGGTGCAAAATTAGTGCAAATTTATAGTGGGTTTATTTATCGTGGACCTGGGTTAATTCACGATGCAGCTGCGGCAATTGCTGCGATCAGATAATAACTTAACTGCTGTGCCCTGTTGCCACTGGTATGTTTTTTTGCTGCTTAAATTTACTGGTGGCAATGATAGCGACTAACCAGCTTAAATTATTTAATTCAAACAATGCCTTTATTAAATATTACACCCATAAAAAAAGCCTCATGACTGAGGCTTTTTTCGTTGTTACTGAATTCGCTAATGAGCGAATAAATTTTATACTAAAAAGTATGGCTTATTTGCGATGTTTAGTTGAATGCTAACTGGCTGCGGCCAGAGGTTGTAGGTTGCTGAGTTTTTGGATTTGCGCCATTCGGTTCAAACCATCCCATTGGTCGATGCGCGATTCTCGCCAGCCGCTTAGCCACTGCTGTCGAACTACACCCGCCTCATGAGGGCAACCGCTTCGCGATCGGCCTTGTATCCCGGCTTGGTAGCCTTTTGTAAACGCGCGTTCTATTGGGTCTCGTTTTTGACGTTTCATCCGATAAAGCACCTCTTTTATAAGATTTCAAATAGCTAAAGTTATTTGGATATCTACAATGGTACATCTACAAAGACATCTATTACGTACAACTACTTACGAGCTTGGTACAATACCTCCTTTGGTTTTTGCCAGCACGTAAGTAGTTTGTGTAGTACATCAAATAAAGGTTCCCTTTGTGAACGATTAAATTCTTCTAGTTATTCTTTTTATTATCTCGTTAAGCTCTAGCCGATTAACCACAGCAGAGACGAGTTTCTCTTTTTTACACGTTATTGCTGCGTATTCGGAGCAATTTTGACTTTGAACTGGCCTTTTAAATGATTGAATATCAATTTTTTGCTACCTGTCCTAAAAGCCTTGAAGGACTTTTGTTAACGGAAATTTTACAGTTAGGTGCAACCGATGTACGAGAAACTGTAGCGGGTGTGTATTTTAGTGGCAGTATCGAAACTGCCTACCGGGTTTGCCTTTGGTCACGGCTTGCCAATAAGGTGCTTTTGCCGCTGACCAGCTTCGATGTAAATAGCCAGGAAGATTTATACAATGGAACCCGGTCTATCCCCTGGCAAGATCATCTCAGCCCTACCGGAACCCTATTGGTAGATTTTGTTGGGACCAGCGATGCCATTCGCAATACACAATTTGGTGCGGTGAAAGTTAAAGACGCGATTGTCGATACGCTGCGTGATTTAACAGGTGAACGACCCTCGGTGGCCAAGCGCGATCCTGATTTACGTATTAATTCCCGTTTAAGTAAAGATAAGGTTGTTATCAGTATTGATCTTTCCGGGGAAAGTTTGCATCGCCGTGGCTATCGTTTGAAGCAGGGCAGTGCGCCCATGAAGGAGAATCTCGCAGCAGGAATTCTACTGCGTGCTGGCTGGCCACAAATTGCTGCTGAAGGCGGTGCATTGTTGGACCCTATGTGTGGCTCGGGCACTATATTGATTGAAGCCGCATTGATGGCTGCGGATATAGCCCCGGGTTTAGGTCGGGTGGGTTTTGGTTTTGAACGCTGGCTTAAGCACGATAATGCGATTTGGTTAGCGTTGCGTGATGAAGCCCATGAACGGCGCAAAATTGGCCTCGAAAAAGAATTGCCGGAAATTCGCGGTTATGATGCTGATTTAAAAGTGATTCGCGCCGCAGAGGATAATATTGTTAGCGCTGAATTAGATCATTGGTTGCGTGTCAGTCGCAAAGAGTTAGCAGAATTTAAAAAGCCAACCCACGCACACATAAAAAATGGTTTGATTTTAAGCAACCCCCCTTATGGTGAGCGTTTAGGGGAAGTCGAATCTTTAAAAATGTTGTACGCACATTTAGGTGAACGATTAAGGAATGAATTTCAGGGTTGGCGTGCAGGGGTGTTCACCGGCAATCCAGATTTAGGCAAACAAATGGGTTTGCGTTCAGATAAAAAATATAAATTATTTAACGGCACTATTCCCAGTGAACTCTTAATGTTCAGTATCGATGGTGATGCTTTTGTGCAAAGCCGTGTTGAGCAAGATGGCCGCTTTAGTCATGACAAAGAAGAGCGTGTGGCCGCCGAAAAATTAGTGCAGGAAACGAATAAACGAGAACAGGCGGCGGCGCTTTCAAACGGTTCGCAAATGCTGGTTAATCGGCTGCAAAAAAACCTGAAGCAACTGGCTAAATGGGTTAAGAAAAATAATATAAGTTGTTACCGTTTGTACGATGCCGATATGCCGGAATATTCTGCTGCTATTGATATTTATCGTGGTGTACCCGCCCATGGCCACAGCGAAAAAATCTATATCAATGTACAAGAATATGCTGCACCAAAATCGGTTGATGAAGATCGTGCGGCGCAGCGTTTTGCTGAAATTGAGGCTGCTATTCCTTATGCGTTAGATGTACCTGCAGAAAATATAAGTTACAAGCAGCGCCGCCGCAATAAAGGCACTATGCAATACGAGAAGCTCACTGAAATTCCTACGGGTGAATTGTTTAGCGTGATAGAAGGTGAATCAAAACTGCATATTAATATGTGGCAATATTTGGACACTGGGTTGTTTTTGGATCATCGCATTGTGCGCGATATGATTGCTGAGAACGCCAAAGACGCGCGCTTTTTAAATTTGTTTTGTTACACTGCTTCCGCTAGCGTGCGCGCCGCTATGGCAGGAGCGCGCTACACCGTAAGTGTGGACATGTCTAATACGTACTTGAATTGGGCGCGGAAAAATTTTGCGCTCAATGGTTTGAGTGAGTCACGCAATCGGCTGGAGCAAGCGGACTGTCTGAAATGGTTGGAAGCGAATGATCAGCAATTTGATGTGATCTTGCTTGATCCGCCCAGTTTTTCAAACTCGAAACGAATGGAAGACGATCTTGATGTGCAGCGTGATCATGCTGCAATGATTCACCAGTGTATGCGCGCGCTGGCGGAAGATGGCACTTTAATATTTTCTAATAATCTGCGTACTTTTAAATTAGATTTAGACGCACTTAGTGCCTACACTATTAAAGATATTAGCGCGCAAACAATCGATGAAGATTTCAAGCGAAATCCAAAAATCCATCAGTGTTGGTTAATCTCACATTAAAGTTACTTTTTCGTTAGCCCGGCACTCAAGAAATTCAAGGATGAATACTTCGGAGATAATGCATTTATGAAAAAATTGATTTTACCTCTTGTGACAGGTTTAATTTTATTAAATGCCACTTGGGTGCAGGCTAATCAATTTTGTTTTGCATCCGCTAAAACTTATTATGAACAAATTTATTGTGAGTTGGAGGCTAAAGGGAAAACCAAAGGCCTGCCATCCTTTGATCAATTCAAGCGTAACAATGAGATTGTGCAGGCATCCTTGTTAAAGCTGCCAGCAGAGCGCAATCGTATTACCTTACCGCCGCCTAAAAGAGCGAAATCTTCTGCTGAGGATATCTCCGTCAGCAATATTCCTGAGAGTGAAAAAAAAGCAATTTTTAAAAAAGAAATAGGAAAAAAAGAATCAAATAAGTCGCTATCGCAGCAGCAGGAAAAAGACGATTATGTTGCAAGAAAATTCGATAAGCCATCTGGCGTCACAGCAAATGCCAATTGCCAATTGAGTGCATCTGAAATTGTATGTTCTTCACAGCGCTATCGTTTGTTAGGTAATAAAGCCAATAAAAATTTGGCTCGAGGGGCATTGCTCGATGAAAATAAAATGGCTCTGCCACTTTTTCAGCAAGGCCAATCGCTCAATGCTTATGTAACTTCAGCTTACGTTCAATACATTGAAAAAATGTGCACCATTGGCTTGGGCGCTGTCACTATGACCTTCGCACGCTTTGCTTACCTCTACGAAGATTTACAATCCAAAAACGTAAATTTTGTAAACCGTTTTGAAATTATGTATAGCTATCTTAAAAAAGATAAAGCGGCCATGTGGATCAGTGAAAAACTTCCTGTAAATTCACAGCTGGCTATACAGTATTGTGATCTCATGACCGAAAAGCTCTACATTTGCGCAACACAGGGACAAAATTATATTTTTGAGCTAGAAGATTAGTGAATTCCGATTGTAGTTTATGATTTGAGATTTTAATTGGTAAATTAAGATGTAATTAGCAGGTTGAGATATTAATTAGCAAGGTAGAGATATTAATTAGCAATTAGAGATATTAATTAGCAAGTGAAGATATTAATTAGCAAGTTGGGATATTAATAAATTGAACAATAATAACACTTAGCCATCTGATGTATTGAATTGTGACAAAGCAGGTGTTTTGTAACAAATTAACGGTTTGCGCATCAATAGGTTACCTACTCATACTGAGGTTACTATGATCATTAAAAGTTCGACTAGTATTGCTGCTTCGGAGATTACTCCGGAGCATATTTACCGTGCCCGTCGCGATTTTATGCGCGGCACAATAGCGACCGGCCTGCTCAGTGCTGCAACATTTCATTCGCAAGATTTATTGGCAGAGCCCGGCTATATCGCTGCTGAAACTAACAACAAAGGCCCGGATTGGTTGAATCAACAGCTTGCGCGTGCCAAGGCAGATACGCAGAAGCTGACTGAAGCACTAACACCTTATGATAGCGTGACAGGCCATAATAATTTTTATGAATTCGGTTACGACAAAACCGATCCTGCAAAAAAATCGCAAAATTTTAAACCCCATCCCTGGCAAGTAGAAATAGTTGGGGAGGTTGGTAAGCCTGGAAAATATAATTTGGAGGATTTATTAAAGGGTATTGATCTGGAAGAGCGAGTTTATCGTTTGCGTTGTGTTGAAGCCTGGTCAATGGTCATTCCCTGGGTGGGGTTTTCATTGGCTAGTTTATTAAAGCGATTTGAACCGACCAGTAAAGCAAAATATGTGTCTTTCGTTACGCTGAAAGATACCAAGCAATTTCCAGAACAAAAAAGTGTATTAAGTACGATTGATTGGCCCTATCGTGAAGGCCTGCGAATTGATGAAGCCATGCACCCACTTACGATATTAGCCGTTGGTTTGTACGGTAAAGCCTTGCCCAATCAAAATGGTGCACCACTGCGTTTGGTGGTGCCCTGGAAATACGGTTTTAAAAGTATTAAATCCATCGTGAAAATTGAATTAACCGAGCGGCAACCTAAAACAACGTGGAATCAAATAGCGGCCAGTGAATATGGTTTTTACGCTAACGTGAACCCGGCGGTTGATCATCCGCGTTGGACCCAGGCAAGAGAGCGGCGCTTACCGAGCGGATTGTTTAACCCTAATGTTATTCCTACGCAACTGTTTAATGGTTACGCGGATCAAGTAGCGAATCTTTATAAAGACATGGATTTAACAAAATATTATTGAGGATTTTCTATGCCAATAGTTTGGCGCCGTGTGGTTATTTTTTGTATAAGCTTAGTGCCATTGGCCGTACTTTTTTATAAAGCTGTAACGAATCAGTTAGGTGTAGATCCGCAAAAAGAATTGGTACTATTTATAGGAACCTGGGCATTCTATTTTTTACTGATCACCTTGTCAGTGAGCCCATTGAAAAAAATAGCCAGGCAAGGTTGGTTAATGACCCACCGGCGAATGCTAGGTTTGTTTACCTTATTTTATGCGCTCTTACATATGGTTTCCTATTTCGTTTTTATTTTAGCCTTGGATTTTTCCAGTTTTGGGGCAGAATTAGTCAAGCGCCCTTATATATTACTGACCATCCCCGCGATTATTTTGTTGATCATCTTAGGCATCACATCCACGAAAGCGATGATGCGTAAACTTGGCAAAAATTGGGTTAAGCTTCATCGTAGTATTTATCTTGTGGCGCTGCTAGCTTGGGTGCATGTATTGCTACAAGTGCGATCAAGCTACGCAGATGCGCTTCTATTTGGGTTGTTAACGTTTGCGCTACTTGGCGTAAGATTTTATGGGTGGTTGCAAAAAAAATCACAAATCTAGGTGTTTTATGGAAAAGATTTATCTCGGCGTAAGTGAGTGTCTGTTAGGAAAGCCAGTTCGATATGATGGCAGTCATAAACGAAATACCTATTTGATGGATGTCCTCGCTAAATACGTTAATTTTTTACCGATATGTCCTGAGCTGGCTATAGGCTTGGGCGTGCCGCGCAAACCTATTCGTTTAATTATGACCGATGGTCAAGAGCGAATTCGTGGCGTAGAAGATCCTGCGTTGGATGTGACTGACGCGCTCGCGCAAGAAGCTGATCGGGTCGTGCAACAAATGCCGGAAATATGTGGCTATGTGTTTACGCAAAACTCGCCAAGCTGTGGCGTATATGGCGTAAAACGTTATGGCGAAAATGGCTACGGTATTGATAGCCGTGGCCGCGGTGCATTTGCAAAACGCTTTATGGAATTAATGCCGCTGATTCCCGTTGAAGAAGCTGGACGATTAAGTGATGCCGGATTGCGCGAAAACTTTATTACGAGAATTTTTGCACTACACGATTGGCGCCAATCGGTTGCAGCAGAGCCAAGTGCAAAAAAATTAATTGCATTTTATTCACGCTACAAATATCAGGTGATGGCACATCACGTCCCCAGTTATTTTTTGATTGGAAAACTTTTAGCAAATTTAGCGGACAGGCCAATTGCAGAATTGTGTAATGAATTTATTACCTTGTTGATGTCTGCACTTGGTCATCAAACGACACGTAAAAGTAATGCCAATGCGCTTATGCACTTGCGTGGTTATTTAAAATTACACATTAGTAAGTTAGATAAGGAGGAGTTAAGTAATAGCATTGAATCCTATGCTCAGGGGTTAACGCCGATTATTGTTCCGCTGACATTACTTAAACATCATTTAATGACTTTGGATGATCCTTATCTAAAACAACAAACGTTTTGGGCTCCCTATCCTGAAGCATTAGGTTTAAGAAATTTTGTTTTGGCGAAGTAAATTGGAGTAGCTGCCCGGATACTGAAAATCTTTTATATTTGATCTCGCATTAACTCAGGCACAGCAAACAACGGTAGCGATTAACACGCGGTGCAATGAAATCGATCAAAAAATGGCTTGTGCCTTAGCTCCAGATTAGCTTATGAGTAGTTCTCTGGTTTGCTTCTCCTCACACTCGCTTACCTCCGTATGTCACTTCAGACGATGTTATAGGACTCGCATGACGCCCTGTGCCCCGATATCGAACGGTGCTTGGGGTTTTTGTTTGTAGGGCGCGCGGCTAGCGACACGCTTGCTTGAAGTTACAACATTTGCGAGGTAAGACGGCGCTCCAGGTTAAGGTTTACGGCTAATGCAGGCCGTTTTGCAGCTCTGTACTCGTTTGGCATGTTTCCTTAAAAACCAATTCCATTCTTCCGCAAATTATGTCCAACAATGGTTCCGAAGCCTCATGGTAGCGAGCTATTCCAAGGCAAGAAAGCCATTCAATAGCAGTTTAAGTTTTATAGATAAAACTCAATTTGAACATATATCTTATAAATAATAATTATTGCATATATAAAAATAGTATTTTAGTATTTGCCCCAATCGCCCATCTGGTCATTAAAACCATATCCCAGACTGGCTCCATGACATTCCACAAAACATATAAAAATATAAAGGTGCATCTATGTGGAATAGATCTCTAGCGCTATTACACCTTTTAAAAGCCGGGCAGCTTGCTGTTCTGCTGATGCTTTTAGCTGTTCCAGTTATCGGCTTGGCAGCCGTAGCGGAACTTGAATCGCCATCCTCTGGATTGAAAATTACGTTTGATAAACCAGCTGCAGATTGGGAGCGCGAAGGTCTGCCAATAGGTAATGGCGCATTGGGCGCGGTGGTGATCGGAGCTGTGGATCGCGAGAGTTTGCAATTTAATGAAAAAACACTTTGGACCGGTGGTCCAGGTTCAAAACAAGGTTATGACTTTGGTATACCTGCTGAATCGCAAACAGTGAAGTTAACCGCTGTCCGTAATCAGCTAGTTGAAAAAGGCGCGATGGAACCGGACGCTGTAGCTAAAGAGTTAAGCCGTAAGACTATTGGCTATGGTGATTACCAAAACTTTGGTGAACTAGTGCTTAGTTTTCCTGCAGGTTCCACCGTGACTCATTATCGCCGCGAATTGGATTTAGATAATGGCTTGGTCCGTGTGACTTATTCGCAGGATGGCGTGAATTATTTACGTGAATATTTTGCGAGTTATCCTGATGGCGTAATTGTTGTTCGGATCAGTGCAGATCAACCGAAGAAAATACATTTTACTGCCGCGTTACATATTCCCGATAATCGTAGTGCACATACTCAAGTTAATAATGGCCGCATCAGTGTGCAAGGGTCACTGCAAGATAACGGTTTGAAGTATGAAGCAGCTGTGCAAATTATTGCTGTTGAGAGCCAATTAACTAAGGCTGCTGAATCAGTCACAGTAGCGGCGGCTGACTCTGCGCTTATTATATTATCGGCCGGCACGAACTACGCGCAACGCTATCCCGATTATCGCGGTAAAGATCCGCACGCAGCAGTGAGCAATATCTTAAATAAAGCGAGTAAAAAATCCTTTCAGAATTTGCTGGCAAAGCATCAGGCTGACTATAAAACATTGTTTGATCGCGTGGCATTAAACATTGGCCAAAAGGCAAACTCATTTACAACACCACAATTATTGACTGGTTATCGTAAAGGCGATGCTGTTGTAGATCGCACATTAGAAGCAACTTATTTTCAATTTGGTCGCTATTTACTTATTGCATCTTCACGCAAAGGTTCCTTGCCTGCCAATTTGCAGGGCGTTTGGAATCACAGCAACACACCACCATGGAACGCCGATTACCACGTTAACATTAATTTGCAAATGAATTATTGGTTGGCAGAAACCACCAATTTGCAAGAAACCCTTCCTCCACTATTTAATTTTGTTGATTCTTTAGTTCCACCGGGGCAGGTTGCTGCCAAAAAACTTTTGGGTGCTAACGGCTGGACGCTATTTCTCAATACAAATATTTGGGGCTTTGCGGGCGTTATTGCTTGGCCCACTGCGTTTTGGCAACCGGAAGCAGGCGCGTG
This sequence comes from Pseudomonadota bacterium, assembly GCA_040386215.1. GTDB lineage: Bacteria > Pseudomonadota > Gammaproteobacteria > Pseudomonadales > Cellvibrionaceae > Cellvibrio. The sequence goes on along the minus strand of JAZKFX010000037.1, from coordinate 24,412 downwards.
GATGGCGCAACATTATTACGAGCATTATTTGTTTACGCAGGATAAAAATTTTTTGCGCGAACGCGCTTATCCGGTGATGAAAGGCGCTGCGCAGTTTTGGTTAGATACTTTGGTAAAAGATCCGCGTGATGGCAAGTGGGTAGTCTCGCCAAGTTTCTCACCAGAGCAGGGGTCTTTTGTGATGGGTGCTGCTATGTCGCAACAAATTGTCTTTGATTTGTTGCGTAATGTTACAGCGGCCGCAGTGCTTGTGGATGATAAAAAATTCGCACAAAAAACTGCTGCAGTATTAGCAAATCTGGATTCGGGTGTACGTGTAGGGAAGTGGGGACAATTGCAGGAATGGAAGCAGGATATTGATGATCCGAAAAATCAACACCGTCATATTTCACACTTATTTGCACTGCACCCCGGTCGCCAGATTGATGCTGCTCAAACGCCAGAATTGTTGCAGGCAGCACGCATCACTTTAAATGCTCGCGGCGACGGTGGTACTGGTTGGTCACAAGCCTGGAAAATAAATTTATGGGCGCGTTTGTTAGATGGCGATCGCGCTCACAACGTTTTATCTGAACAGTTAACCCTTAGTACCTTACCCAATTTATGGGACAACCATCCGCCATTTCAAATTGATGGAAATTTCGGTGCAACGGCAGGTATTGCTGAGTTGTTAGTACAAAGCCAAAACAATCAACTGGCATTGCTGCCAGCGTTACCAGCCGCTTGGGCGGTTGGGTCGGTTAAAGGTCTGCGTGCACGTGGCGATGTGATAGTGGATCTGCGTTGGAATAACATGGAACTACAAGAAGCTGTATTCCATGTTGGTCATAGCGGCGAATTAAAAATAAAAAATTCTTTGCTGGAAAAGTCATTTTTATTGGCTGAAAAGACCAGTGGAAAAGCCGTTGCTATCAAAATTAATGGAGATAGTGGGACGTTTGCAGGGCAGGGCGGAAAAACTTATCTGCTGAAAAAAATGTAGGCACTGGGTGGTTGATTGAGCAGGTTGATTTACTAATGTAAGTTTTAAGTTATTGCGAGCGCTATATCGCCACACATAGAAAATTAAGTGGCAATAATAGTTTAGGGTGAATTTAATTTTCAATTGGAGAAGCATAATGATAAATAACAATGAGAAAAAATTTCTGAAAAAAAAATTACCGATGTACATCAAGATAATATCCGGCATTTCATTTACGGGTGCAATGGGTGTAGCGACTCATGCGTACGCTGTTGACGAAAAAACGGCAGAAGTGGCGGAAGAGATTGTCGTTACTGGTCAAAGGGCAAGTATTCAATCTGCACAACTTATCAAAAAGAATGCTGAAAATATTGTGGACTCAATTGTTGCCGATGACATGGGCAAGTTACCGGATCGTAGTGTTACTGAGGCGGTACAACGTATTCCTGGCGTGACTGTGACGCACTTTGATTCGTTGGGTGATCCAGAGCATTTTTCTGCAGAAGGTTCAGGTGTGGCCGTGCGCGGCTTAACGCAAATTAGAACCGAATTAAATGGCCGCGATATTTTTAGTGCGAGCAGCGGTGGGCGCGGCTTGAGTTTTGAAGACGTTCCTGCAGAGCTGATGGCTGGCGTTGACGTCATAAAAAGTCCAACGGCAGATATGACTGAGGGAGGGCTTGGCGGCATTGTAAATTTGCGCACGCGCATGCCGTTTGATACAGCAGGACAAGAAATTTCATTGACCGCGAAAGCAAGTTATGCGCAAAGCGTTGATAACATTAAGCCAGCCTATTCTGGTTTGTACACTAATCAGTGGGAAACCGAAATGGGTAAAGTCGGTTTTCTGGTAGATGTTTCTACCGGCGAAACGAATACGCGTACGGATGGTGTTTACACTCGCGAGTGGCATCCACGCACCAATCTGGAGGCTGGCAAAACCTTGTATGTGCCAAGAGGTGTGGATTGGCGGCGCGTTGATTTCAGCCGTGACCGCACAGGTACATACGCAGCTTTGCAATGGGCTCCAACAGACGAATTGAGTTTATATTTAACCGGTTTTCGTTCTGAATATACGTTGCGTTGGGATGAGAACGCCGCGTTTTTAGCCATGGATAGTGCGGATATTGCACATTTTGCTCCCTACGGTTCATCGTCGTTGAATTTTGATGAAAAAGGTCATTTCGTATCAGGTCAATTAACTACGCTTTATCCGGAATATAACAATGCATCGAATGGAATTTCATTTGGTGTAGATACTCGTGCTTCAACCCGTGATTCGGCTACCACTGATGTATCGACAGGTTTTAAATACACTCCGGATGAGCACTGGGAATTCTCCGGCGATTTTCAATTAGTGAAAGCCAATACAGAAGGTTTGGATAATACTATTTCGCTAGGTACTGAACCTGCTTATGTGGACATCGATCTTTCTGGCCATCTTCCTTCAATCTCTGTTCCGGGCGACTTAACAAATCCAGCTAATTATTTCTGGAGCTTCACTATGCCGCACGTAGTAAACAATACAGCAGAGGAAAAAGCCGGGCGTATTGATGTTAAATATTTATTTGAAGATTCTATTATCAAGTCTGTGAAAATGGGTGCACGCCTCACCGACCGCAGCGCCGATAATGAAGAGAGTGATTATCACTGGCGTGCAATGAATCAGCCGTGGTTACGCGGCCTGCAAGGCTGGCAACCACTTAAACCTGGCGAAAAATTTCGTGCAGTAACCAATACTAACGATGTCTCAGTATTTCATTTTAATGATTTCTATCGTGGTGATGCGAGTGTACCTACCTCGGTATTGGTGCCAAATCTTGCGTTGATTGATGTTTACCCGAGCGGTATTACTGAGCTTCGTCAAAGAGCCGGTTATGTTATTGAAGATGCAATTCCGGATATGACTTTGCCGCAATTTCATAATGACCAGCAAGAAAAAACCAGTGCAATTTATCTATCAACTGCGTTTGGTTTTGATGATTTAGCGACTCCGGTGGATGGGAATCTTGGGGTGCGTATTGTTAAGACTGAAAATACTGCCACCGGTTATTTAAGGTATCCATCAGGGACGGTAACTTATTTAGATCCCGATGGCGTAGAGCAAACAGATCCCAATCCTTTTGCGCGTCCTGCAGAAGTCATTGATGCAGAAAATAGTTATACCAACGTTCTACCCAATTTGAACTTACGGGTGAAATTAAACGATGATTTATTTTTGCGTTTTGCTGCGGCCAAGGGGATCTCGCGTCCAGAGTTTAGTTCTTTAGCTGCAAATCTGGAACTGAGCGCTGAAATGAAAACAACCCCGGCAGATGCTGCAAATGCATTGAGCCCAAATAATTTCTTATTTACGCTGAGTTCTGATTCAAACCCATATTTAGAGCCCATGGAGTCAACGCAATTTGATGCATCTCTCGAATGGTATTTCAATGATTCTGGTGGCGAGTTACATGCGAATATTTTTAGCAAAAAAATTGAACAATATATTAGAAAATCATCGGGTAGTTCGGAATTTGATGGCAACACTTACATTGCTACTTGGCCAATTAATACTGGCCATGCAAATTTAGTGGGCATGGAGTTGGGTTGGTCGCAGTTTTTTGATGCTTTACCTTCACCGTTTGATGGGGTTGGCGTTTCAGCCAACTACACCTATATAGACAGTGAAGCTCATGTCCCTATGGCTAGCCAGGCAGTAGATACGGATGGATCTACTTACGATACCTTACCCTATGAAGGTGTTTCCAAAAACTCTTATAACCTGGTGCTTATCTATGAGAAATACGGAGTGTCTGCTCGCCTGGCTTATAACTGGCGCAGTTCTTATCTCATGTCAGTAGGTGCCAATGGTTACAACGGTTGGAGTGACATTACAAGCGTGGACTGGCGGTTGCCTGTCTATGCCGATAAATTTGGTCAGTTAGACGGCTCCATTGGCTATAAATTTACTGACAATGTGTCTATGCAACTTGCGGTAAGTAATATCACTAATGCTGAAACTACGACTACTATCAAACAAAATGGTGCTGGCGATCATAGGGCTGCTTATTTTGTTAACGATACACGTTATGATTTGAGCTTAAGTGTAAAGTTTTAATGTTTAATGAGTTTGCTATTGATTGATCTAAACCTTGCATCGCAATCGCGGTGCAAGGTTTATTTTTTGACATCTTCTTGTGTTCACCCGAAAACCAGGTGTTCATTGAACATATTTGCTCATACTAAAACTAGTTAAAAATAAAATTTCTACTAGATACTAATCACAGCCTGTTCATTTTTTTAAAGTTATTCTGTCGAGAGCCAAACATGATTAATCGACCATTTTTTTTAAAATTATCAATATGCAAAAAAATACATTTTTTTTCTGCGCTCTATGCATTTTTCTTTTGCTTTAGTAGCCCATTTGTTGGTGCTGAACCAACACCAGAAATAATCACCAAAAATGGGCGTCATGCGCTTATGGTAGACGGTGCGCCTTTTTTAATGCTGGGCATTCAAGCAAATAACTCTAGCAATTATCCTGCTGCGTTAAAACATGTGTGGCCTTCCTTTAAAAAAATTCATGCCAATACATTAGAGATTCCTGTGGCCTGGGAACAAATTGAACCCACTGAAGGCAAGTTTGATTTTTCCTATGTCGATGTTTTATTGCAAGAAGCGCGTGAGCATAATGCGCGTTTAGTTTTGTTATGGTTTGGTACCTGGAAAAATAATGCACCGCATTACACGCCTGCCTGGGTGAAATTGAATAACGAGCGTTTCCCGCGTGTGGTTACTAAAACAGGAGATACCTTAAATTCCTTATCGCCCTTGGGAAAAAATACCCTTGCTGCGGATAAAAAAGCTTTTTTGGCATTAATGACCCATCTAAAAAAAGTGGATGAGCAACATAGGGTCATCATGGTACAAATTCAAAATGAACCGGGTACCTGGGGTTCGGATCGCGATTTTTCGGCCATGGCTAATTCATTATTTAACGCAGCAGTGCCCGCTGACTTAGTGAAAAAAATGGGTGTGGCTGCCGGTACCTGGCCACAAGTCTTTGGTAAAGATGCGGATGAATTTTTTCATGCCTATCACATTGCAAAATTTTGCGAAGAATTAGCGGTAGCAGGTAAAGCGATTAAAGCCTTACCTATGTTTACCAATGTAGCCTTGCGCGATCCGTTTAATCCTACCTATTGGGAGAAGGGCGGTGCCACCGATAATGTAATTCATATTTGGCAAGCTGCAGCGCCGCATTTAGATGCTATTGCTCCGGATATTTATAATCCAGATCATAAAACCGTGCTGAAGTGGCTTGAACAATATGGTGGGAAAAATAACCCACTCTTCGTTCCTGAAATTGGCAACAGCCAGCCCTACGCGCGTTATTTCTTTGACACGCTCGGACATGGTGGAATTGGTTTTGCACCCTTCGGCATGGATGATAGCGATTATGTAAATTATCCCCTCGGCGCCAATAAATATGATGATGAAACTATTGAACATTTTGCCCGGCATTATAGTTCCCTGGCACCCATGATGCGGGAATGGGCCAAATTAAGTTTTGAAAGTAAGGTATGGGGTGTCTCTGAACCTTTGGATACTGCTGCAGTTAAAAAAATGGCCGCAAATCCAGATGCTACGAAGGAAGCGAAAGAGGCTGCCAGCAAAAAAATTGCTGAAGCTCTAACGCAAACACTGGATTTGGGTAATTGGAATGCAGAAGTCACTTATGGCCGACCCATGTTTTTTACTTCACCGCCGGTTGGCAACGATGTGGCGAGTGGTGGTGCGCTGATAGCGCAGCTAAGTGAAAATGAATATTTGGTCACCGCTTATAAAGCGCGGGTAGAGTTCAAACCTTCCACCGAAATTAATGATGCAAAATATATGATTGATCGCGTTGAAGAAGGTCACTATGAAAAGGGGGAATGGATTATGGAGCGAGTGTGGAATGGTGACCAAACGGATTGGGGATTGAATTTTGCAACGCGTGTACATTGGTTAAAAGTACGCATGGCAACCTATAAAACTAACTAATTAAGACAATGAGGAAAAGAGCATGATAGCTGCAAAGCATATTGTGAAATTCGGTTTGATAGGCCTCGCCTCTATCTGCCTGCTACAAGCTTGTTCAAATAAGAATGCACTTGAATCTGGCAGTAGGATAAAAGCTACAGCAGAAACTGCTACACAAGTAGAAAAAAATGCGGATGGCATTGTCTTAACGCTGGCACAGGGCCCGGCAAAAAAAGTTCGCCTGCAAGTGATGTCGGATAAAATTATTCGTGTTACCGCGTTGCCTGGTGATGATTTTGCTGTGATTCCACAGAGCATTCAAGTCGTCGCTAAACCTGCAGCGATTCCTTTTACGCTCGATCAACAAAGCGATAAAGTGATTTTAAAAACTGCACAGGTTACTGCGGAAGTTGCGTTGGCGACGGGACAAGTCACTTTCTTTGATGCGCAAGGCAAACAATTGTTAAAAGAGGAGAATCGCGGTAGCTTTGGCCCCGTCATTGCAGATCCGATTAAACCTGCAGCAAATTCTTTTACTCTGCGTCAGGAGTTTAATCGCGGCAGTGAAGAAGGTTTCTTTGGTTTAGGCCAGCAAAATAATGACAGAGTCAATTACGCTGGCGAGAACATTGAGCTCACCACGCACAATCTTGTTATTGCAATTCCATTTCTGGTTTCCACTAATAATTATGGGGTGTTATGGGATAACAATTCCATTTCGCGTTTCGGTGATCCACGTGAAGCTCAGGGGTTAAATGAAAATCTAAAACTTTACGATGCTGAAGGTAAAGAGGGCGGCCTAACTGTACGCTATTACGATGGTGATACTTTAAAAGTTACGCGTGTAGAGCAAGATGTTGATTATCAATTTTATAAAGACAATACCAACCGCGAAAATAACTTTCCTGCAGAAGTTGCTGAAGCAGAAAAGAAACAAACCTTGCGTATTGAAATTGAAGGCAGTATTGAAGCTAAAGCTGACGGGACACATTATTTCAAAATGTATTCATCGGGATATGCCCAACTATTTTTGGATGGCGAAAAAGTATTGGATCGCTGGCGCATGAACTGGAACCCCTGGTTTCACAATTACAATGCGGAAATGAAAGCCGGTGTCAGAAAAACAATTAAAGCAAACTGGAAAGTCGATGGGGGATTTTTCCGTTTGGTTCATTTGGACCCAATGCCAACTGTAGAACAAAAGGAACTATCCTTATTTTCTGAAACAGGTAAAGCCATTGATTATTATTTTGTTGCAGGTGAAAACAAAGATGAAGTGATTGCAGGCTATCGTTATCTCACAGGTAAAGCGGTTATGCTGCCAAAGTGGGTATACGGTTTTTGGCAAAGTCGCGAGCGTTACAAAACCTCGGATGAGATGATCAACACATTTAAAGAATATCGTGATCGTAAAATTCCTATCGACAATATTGTGTTGGATTGGTCTTACTGGCCGGTCGATGCCTGGGGCAGCCACGATTTTGATCCAAAATTTTTCCCGGATCCGCAAGCCTTGACCGATAAGATTCATGCCATGCATGGCAATATTATGATTTCCGTGTGGCCGAAATTTTATCCGACTACTGATAACTATAAAGAGTTAAACGCGAAAGGTTATATGTTTAACAAAAATCTGGAGGAAAAAAATCTGGATTGGATTTGGCCAGGTTACGCCAATGCGTTTTACGATCCCTATCCGCAAGAATCGCAAGAGATTTTCTGGAAGCAAATTAGCACTAAACTTAACTCAAAAGGTTTTGATGCCTATTGGTTGGATGCCTCCGAACCAGACATTCATTCCAACTTAAATTTTATGAAGCGCAAAGAATTAATGAGTCGCGACGATGGTATTGGTTCAGGTGCAGAATATTTTAATTCCTATGCAGTTCCGCATGCGAGTGGAGTACATGAAGGTTCGCAAAACGAAAAGCCAAATGTGCGTCAATTTATTTTAACTCGCTCGGGTTTCGGTGGTATTCAGCGCACCGGTTCTGCGATTTGGAGTGGAGACACCGCAGCGAACTGGGAAAATATGCAGGATCAAATTGCCGCAGGCGTGAACACGGGTCTAGCGGGTATGCCCAATTGGACTTTTGATATCGGCGGTTTTACTACCGAGAGTAAATACAACAAGGGTCCCAAGGGTGATGCTTTAACCTGGGAGCAGATGAACCCTGCACATTTACCTGAGTGGCAAGAGCAGAATTTGCGCTGGTGGCAATTCGGTGGCTTTGTACCTTTATTCCGCGCTCATGGTCAGTTTCCCTATCGCGAAATTTTCAGCATCGCTGGCAAAGGTACGGAAGTTTATAGAGGTATGGAGCATACCATCAAGTTGCGTTACCGCTTGATGCCTTACATTTACACCCTGGCGGGAGATAGCTATCACAAAGACAGTACTATGATGCGCGGCCTGGTGATGGATTTTCCCAACGATAAAAAGGTATGGGATATCAATACCCAATTTATGTTTGGTCCTGCATTCCTGGTAAATCCGGTGACCAGTTTCAAAGCCCGTAGTCGTGAAGTTTACTTGCCAGAAGGGAGTGATTGGCACAACTTTTGGACGGGTGAGTTGCTCAAAGGCGGCCAAACAATTACGGCTAAGGCACCTTTGACGCAAATGCCTTTATTTGTGAGAGCTGGATCCATTGTGCCAACCGGCCCTGCGATTCAATACACCGACGAGGGGCTCAATGCTCCCATCACCCTTTTTGTTTACACCGGGGCCAATGGTTCCTTTGCTATTTATGAGGATGACGGGCGTTCAAACAATTATTTAAAAGGTCAATTCTCTCGCATTCCGGTGAGCTATGAAGAGGGTACTGGCACGCTAACTATAGGCGCGCGCACAGGTGAATTCCCTGGTATGGTCAAAGCGCGCAAAATCAACGTGCGCTGGATATCAGGTCCTAATAAGCACGCGGCCAATTTTGATGCAGCAGTTGATGCGTCGGTAGACTACACTGGCGCACCGGTTCAGGTTAAACGTGTTCAATAAATTGCACTCACCTGAAAAACCTTCCGCTTGTGCAAGCAGGCGGGAGTTTATTGCCGTCACCTCCATCCAACAATGGAGAGCCGAAATCGAATAACCATTATCCCGAAATGGGAGTAGTCGCTAATGGAGCTTTATGAGTAATAAAGATAAAAGTGCCGCAAATTTTTTACCGCTGATCCTGATTGTAAGTCTCTTCTTTTTGTGGGGAATGGCCAATAACCTCAACGATATCCTACTCACCCAATTCAAAAAAATATTCGCACTATCGGATTTGAAATCAGGCTTGGTGCAATCAGCTTTTTACACAGGCTACTTCGTGTTTGCGATTCCCGCCGCGCTTTTTGTTAAGCGCTTTGGTTTCAAAGGGGCGGTGGTTACGGGTTTGCTTCTTTATGCCTTGGGCGCACTGTTGTTTTATCCCGCTGCGGCAGTGCGTGAGTACAATTTATTTTTGGCGGCCTTGTTCATTATTGCCAGTGGCCTGGCTTTTCTGGAAACCTCTGCCAACCCGCTTATTCTTGCTATGGGTGATCCTGCCACCGCCGAGCGGCGTTTGAACTTTGCACAATCCTTTAATCCATTTGGCTGCATCGCTGGCATCTTGATTGGCCGCGAATTTATTCTTTCTGGTCATGAGCCAACTGCAACTGAACTAGCAGCTATGGCACCAGCAGCGCTAGAACAGTTTTATCAAACCGAATCCCAGGCGGTGCAGGGCCCTTATTTGGTTGTGTGTGCAATTGTTTTTTGTTGGGCGCTGCTTGTGCTCCTGGTCAAGTTTCCGAAAATTGCTACTGAAGCTACCGCTGGTGCGAGCAGTTGGTCCGATTACAAAAGCCTGTTGGGCAATGGTCGTTTTATGTTTGGCGTAGCTGCACAATTCTTTTATGTGGGTGGGCAGGTGTGTTTGTGGAGCTTCACCATTCGCTACGGCCAAGAGGCAATGCCGGGCACTGGAGAAAAAGTGTTGGCAAACTATTTACTCGCCGCACTGGTGATTTTTATGGTGGGGCGATTTGTGTCCACCGCTCTTATGGCCAGGATTAAACCTAGTGTGCTGATGATGATTTATGCTCTAGTGAATGTAATCTTGTGTGGTGTCGCCATTGTTTTCCCAAGCTATTGGGGCATGTTAGCGATTGTAGCTGCCAGCTTTTTTATGTCGCTTATGTTTCCTACGATTTTTGCCCTCAGTATTAAGGGTTTGGGGGAGCAAAGCAAAGCGGGTTCATCGCTGGTCATCATGGCCATTATCGGTGGCGCAATCCTTACCGCAGTGATGGGATTTATCTCGGATCTGTCATCTATTCACATTGCCCTGGTGGTGCCTTTGGGCTGCTTTATCGTCATAGCGGCTTATGCGCGCAGTTGCTCACGTCAGACAAATCAAGGCGTTTCATTTTGATCGATGCGCATCAACAGTTCTTGCAGATTGGCGAACATGAGGTTTAACGGCCAAATGTTTTTAGCGGTTGTAATGGTTTGAGCGCGTTCCGGGGGCTTGTTGACAGAGTGCCCGTCTGATACTTTGTCATGCTTTTACGTATAACTTTAACTATTCATATATAAAAATATTCCTATGACTACTATCGATAACAATCTCGACTCCGCAAACGATGAAAACGATCGCAAATATCGCGCCCCGGCGCTTGAGAAAGGCTTGGATATCCTGGAGCTTTTAGCGCGCCACGGAGCGCCTATGACCACGTCGCAAATGGCCGTTACCCTGAGTCGTTCGGTCAGCGAATTGTTTCGTATGGTATTGGCTCTGGAATATCGTGGTTATATAGAGTCATCGCCCGATGGCCGCGATGGTTATACGCTTACCAATAAGTTGTTCACCTTGGGTATTGCCCAGGGCTCGGCGCGCTCATTGCTTGAAACGGCGCTACCGGTGATGAAGGAATTAGCGCGCGAGCTTGGTCAATCCTGTCATTTAACAGTGCCTTCCGGCGATCAAATTGTGGTGGTAGGGCGCATTGAAAGCCCGATGGACTTAGGGTTTTCGGTGCGGGTTGGTTACCGTCGCCGCCTGATAGATACTCACTCAGGTGCGCTACTCTATGGCTTTGCACCTGAAGAGAGTCAAGCACGTTGGTTACCGCAATTGCGTGCTTCGGCTGACCCTGAGCAGATTGAAAAATTTATCCAGAAATCCACCGCGGCCGCCGCTCGTGGTTACGTGCAATCACCGAGTGATTTCGTCGATGGTGTTACTGATATTTGTATTCCAATATTGGGATTAAATGGAGCTACGGCCGTTATCATCGTGCCTTTTATTGACATCAAAGCGCATGCGGTTACTCAGGAGCAGGTGATCGAGAAATTAAAAGTTGCAGCCCGAAAAATTGCGGATGCATTGAGTAACGAAGGGCGCTAGGGCGCGTGCTTATTTAGGTTGGCGATTTAATTGTCGGTGCTATTTGTTGCGTTGCGTTTTGTTTGTTTTGAATTGCGTTGTGGATTTTTTCTCGCCCCTAAAAAAATTAAATAATTGGAACATAAAATGATGATAAAAAAATCTTATTTAATCCGTTCGCTCATTGTCACCAGTTTAAGTCTGGTTGTGGTGGGATGCAGTCATTCAACTAAAAAATCGCTGGAAAACAAGCCCGTAGCAAATGAATCAATAAAAAGTAAATCAGCCGCTCATGGACTGAGTCTGTATTCGGGTCAACCTGATCAAAATGTTCGGGTTGTAATCGAAAGTCCGGCTGCACAACAAGTGCTTGAGGGTGCACAAGCGCAAGTGCCCAGGGTAGCTGATTCATCAGCACCAAATGCTGATGTCACTGTGGTGAAAACGGATAAGAATATTAGTGGTGATGCCTTAACTTTTTCGTGGAAAGATTCATGGCGTGCAGCATTAAAATTTGAAACAGTCTCGCCGCTTGATCTTAACGATTATATGTCTACTGGCGTTATTGAATTCGATTTGAATGTGATTGATCTAGCCAAAGGTGGTTTGGCTTTCAAATCCAGCTGCGGTGGTACTTGCGAACGTAAAGTTCCTTATTTGCTAGAAGGCCGTGAATTAATTGGTAAAGGTTGGCAGCATATGAGTGTGCCGCTGAAATGTTTTATGCAGGAAGGTGATACTTTCTCAGCAGTTCGCATGCCTTTTGCGCTTGAAACGGGCGGCGAAGGTAAGGTTGCGATTGCAAATGTGCATATCCAAAAGTTGGGCACAGCTAATATTACTTGCGCTGACTATAAAACCCTGGCGGTAACTCCAGGAATGTTAAATGAGTGGTGGTCAATAAACTGGTGGTTGCCACGTCATTTGCAAAAATTGGAAGAAGTAAAGTCTCATAAAAACACCCAACTTATTTTTATCGGTGACTCTATTACTCACGGTTGGGAGAACGATGGCTTTAATGTATGGAATAAAAATTACAAAAAACACAATGCTATAGATCTAGGTTTCAGTGGCGATCGTACAGAGAATATATTGTGGCGTTTACAGCATGGCGAAGTTGATGGTATTAATCCGAAAGTCGCGGTGTTGATGTTTGGCACTAATAATACCGGGCAGCGCATGGACGATCCCAAAGCCACAGCGGTGGGTATCAAGCGCAATATCGAGGAGTTGCAACAGCGTTTGCCCAATACCAAAATTTTATTGCTAGCGATTTTTCCGCGCGATGAAAAACCCGATGGTCAGATGCGCCAGGTTAATAATGATGTTAACGCTATTATTTCTGGTTTCGCTGATAACAAAAAAGTCTTCTATCTGGATATTAATAAATCCTTTTTGGACGAAAATGGTAATTTACCCAAAGATATAATGCCTGATTTTCTCCATCCTAATGAACAAGGCTACGAAATTTGGGCGAAGGCGATGGCGCCTGCCTTAAACAGTTTGTTAAAAAAATAGTCTGTGCAGGTAAGTGAATCAAGCCGCTTACCAGCGGCTTTTTTTTTGATAGGTATATTGGTGTAATTTTTAAAATATTGGGCGCAAATCTTTATGTTTAAACGAATTGTGTGGTTTAGAAACGATTTACGCATCTGCGATAACCCCGCGTTACATCGTGCGGCTGAAGCTAAGCAAGGTGTTTTGGCAGTCTATTTTGTGTGCCGCGATATGTTGCAAAACCATCAGGTTGCGCCGGCGCGGGTAGATTTTATCCAGCGTAATCTAGTTGTGCTGGGCAAGGAATTGGAAAAATTTAATATCCCGTTAGTGGTAATTAGTGTTGATAAAACAAAAGATATTATTCGTCATCTAAAAACCTTAATCACCGAGCATGAAGTTGAAGAGTTGTTTCTCAATGCCGAGTATCCGCTTGATGAATTTAATCGCGATAAGCTGGTTTCAGAGTCCTTACGCAATCAAGGAATAGTCGTTAAACGTTTTCATGATCGCGTAATCATTCCGCCGGGTATGGTGCGAAATGGTAAAAATGAACCTTATAAAGTATTTACCGCTTTTAAAAATAAGTGGTTGCAGCAGGCAAGGGCACTACCACTACAGCCATTAGCTAAGCCAACTAAACAGCATGGGCATTCCCTTATTATTAAAAATGAAATAAACACATTTTTTGCAGGTATTGAATTGCGTGATTTGTCGGCGCTATGGCCAGCAGGCGAAAAAGAAGCTTCCAAAAGACTAAATGCTTTTATCGAAAACAATATTGATGATTATCAGCTAGCGCGTGATTTTCCAAACCTTGAGGGGACTTCAACGCTATCACCCTATTTAGCTGTTGGTGCAATTTCGCCGCGGCAATGTATTGCCGCCGTTTTGCAGGCAAACAACAATGAATGGGATACTGGTAGCCAAGGCGTTACCACTTGGATTAGTGAGCTTATCTGGCGAGAGTTTTATCAGCATCTCGTAGTGGACTTTCCAGATGTGTGTAAATTTAATGCTATGCAGCCGCATACGGAAGCGTTTCCATGGCGGCACGATGCCGCATTATTTTCCGCATGGTGCGAGGGAAAAACCGGTATTCCCATTGTGGACGCTGCTATGTTGCAGTTAAAAGCTACGGGTTGGATGCACAATCGCTTACGCATGGTAGTGGCTATGTTCCTGACTAAAAACTTGCAAATCGATTGGCGTATGGGTGAAGAATATTTTATGTCGCAACTGATTGATGGTGATTTTGCGGCAAACAATGGCGGCTGGCAGTGGAGTGCATCCACCGGTACGGATGCGGCTCCCTATTTCAGAATTTTTAATCCGATAAGCCAATCGCAGCGTTTTGATCCGGAAGGAGCTTTTATCCGGCGTTATTTGCCGATGCTTGCACATTTGCCTGATAAACAAATTCATAATCCAGGTCGCTGCGAAAACTATCCCGCAGCTATTGTTGACTTATCAATAAGTCGCAAGGAAACAATTACTTTGTTTGCCTCGTTAAAAAACATGCGACCACCTTCGCGATAAAACGATTCGTTTTAGAGGGCTCATTTTTAATTAATCTGTTTTATGCAATGAGTGGTTGATAAACGGTGAACTGAATCTAGTCTTGCATCGAATAAGTTTTTCGTTGGGCTGCATTGATTGTTGGTTCAGCTCTACGCTCTTCCATTGCAGCGTTTAAAGCATAATGGTTACAAGGGACTTCAGAGGGTGCTGTATTTTTCGTTTGCAAACCTGGCATATTTTCAGTTTGGAGGCTTGAGGTATTTTCGCTGAGGGTTTGTTTGCCTGGCTTGGATAGATGACTACTCACATAGGGCAGCAAGCGCTCCGTTTCCTTTCTGGTGGCTGTATAGCATTCGCAGCATAGCTCTTCCAGTTTGGCGCGGCTCAAGACTCGAATGTGGCCGCGACAATAAGAAATTATCCCTTTTTTTTGCAGTTTTCCTGCAGCATCATTTACGCCCTGACGATGAACGCCGAGCATGTTAGCAATTAACTCCTGGGTCATATTTAAATGATTGCCAGGCAAGCGGTCAAGCGAAACTAAAAGCCAGCGACATAATTGTTGTTCGATAGTGTGGTGACGGTTGCATACGGCTGTTTGTGCGATTTGCGTCATAAGTGCCTGGGTATAACGCAATACTAGTGACAATAACAATGGATATTCTTTGGACTCTTCTTTCATGCGTTGCCACAGCAAACGATAGGCATAGCCAGCGCTTTGTACAACTGCTCTATTGGTGGTGCTATGACCGCCTAAAAATAAAGGTACACCAACCAAGCCTTCGTTGCCTACCACCGCGAGCTCTGCTGTTGCGCCATTTTTTAACATATACAACAGCGATACAATAGCGCAAGTTGGAAAATAAACATGGTGTAAGGTATCGCCTGATTCATGCAAAACCTTACCAAATTGCAGGGGTACAAATTCAAGATGGGGAAATAATCGATCTTGAACTTTCGTTGGTAGCGCAGCTAAAAAAGAATTATCTAAAGGTGAATGGACTTCAGGCATGATAATTGTACCTCTTACCTCTTACTTCTTACTATTGACAGTTGCGGGTATAGGTAAGACTTTTATTGCAAACATTTATAACGAGGTAAAATCTCTATAATTTTTGTGTACGATTTAACTCACAGCGAATTATAATCGCAACAATTTTTTTTATTTTCAATAGGCTTAAATAATTTTGATGCCATTTTTTAAAAAATAATTTTCGATTTTATTTTTATTTTAACGAAGCGAAATAATCTATAAGCTAACGCTATTTATTTTATTTTTCTAATAAATAAGAACACCAATCGCTCCAGCTACCAGGGTAAAGTTTCGCTTCAATTCCGGCTACATGTAAGGACAAAATATTTACGCAAGCAGTCACACCTGATCCGCAATAAACAACGAGATTTTCTTTGCCGGGTAACTTTTCCCAATGTGTTTTTTGCCACTCGATAGGTTTAATAAAACTTTGTTCGGTGGTGATTTCTTGCCAGGGATAGTTTACCGCTCCGGCTATATGTCCAGCGATTGGGTCTATAGGTTCTTCCAGGCCTTGGAAGCGGCGCGGTTCACGAGAGTCTATTAATTGTATTTTTTTTGATTGTAAAATGTCGTTGCGGTTCAGGATCCAGTCTGGTTGGATTCTTGCGGTGAAGTTACCTGCTTTATTCGCCGGCTCACGTTTATCCAATGCACCTTTAAATTCAATCCAGGACTTAAAACCGCCATCCAGGATTTGTACATTGTCATGTCCCATGTAGCGCAACAACCACCATGCGCGAGCGGCATAGGCCATGCGTGAATCATCGTAAACAACTATGTTTGAATATTGATTTGCCCCAGCGCGACGCAATTTTGCTTGCAATATTTCCATGTCAGGTAAAGGGTGACGACCACCGTGCAACTGAACTGGTGACGAAAGATCCTGTTCTAAATCAAAATAATAAGCGCCGGGTATGTGCCCTTGAGTGTATTGCAGCAGGCCTTGATTTTTGTCAGTTAAATTAAATCGACAATCAAGTACAAGGGTTTTGCTGAGTTGGGCGTGAAGTGATTGGGCAGAGATTAACGGTGAGTTCATAATAAATAATAAATCGGTATGTTGAAATGTACTTTGATGGTGGCACTAATATCAGCCGCTGTGAAGGGTTTGCGGTAAAAATTCAATGAATATTTGTGAAATGAGATGTTAAGGCCTGTGCCAGGTTTCGGGTTCTTTGCCTTCCAATTGGTAGGCAAAGGCAATTATGTAGGCAACTGCAAGGTATAAGGTTTCGGGGATTTCGTCACCCAGTTCCAGAGTGACGAGCAAATCCACTAGCGCGCTGTTATCGCACAAAGGCACTCCATGCTGTTCGGCGATAGCAATAATATTATCAGCAACGGCTCCCGTACCTTTTGCAGAGACCGTGGGCGAATTTTTTCCATCATAGAAAAGAGCAACGGCTTTTTGAATTTTGTGGTTAGATTCCGTCATTAGTTATTCACTGTGTTACGTCGAAATATCAATTAACGAATAGCTTAAAGCCATGGGCTTTTGCGGCGGCATTCCTTTCATGCATTGTAACTGCTTCACTTCAATACCTTCAGTCTCTAAATTTTTTCTCAAACTTTCCATCTGCTGTTTAATTTGGGTAAATGTGGATTCTTGTGCGGCCCAGAGTGTAGCGCTCACGCTGGTGTCAATAATAGCCAGCTGTGCACAAAATTCGCCGAGTGTGGGTAAATCGAAACGCAGCGTTACTGACCATTGTTTAATTTTTGTCGCTGTTTTATTTTCGTTGGTTGCGTTTTTATCTTCAACCCATTCGCGCTCCATGCGCAAGTGAAGTTGTTGAACCTCATTATGATGTCTAACGGGAATGTCGAGTTGCCATACGGCATTGGGTTGTGCGCTATCTTTGCTATTAACTTCATGATTTAAATTTGCCAACTGCTGCAATTGAATTTTCGCCAGGCTATGCGAGCTATGTTGTTGTAGCAATACGAGCAATTGTGTACGCAGTTCTTTATCTGATAATTCTTTTACTGGTTTAGCCATTAGTTGTTGGATAAGCAAGCCTATGTCTGTGGGTAAGCTGTTTTTTACTGAATCGCCAGGGAGCGCTGTAGTTGTTCCCGTCGTTGGAATATAACTGATTAATTGCTGTAGTAACTTAACGGTTTGCTCTGTGGTTACCGGTTTGTTGTTGCCGTTAAGCTCCTGGCTTACCTTACTAAACAAATTTAACAGCGAGCCTTTTAAATCTTGTGCATAGGTTGAGCTCAAGGTAGTAGTAGCGTTTGAGAGATGTTTACTTACTTTATTTTCAAAAAATACGCCAGAACTCGATATGGCTTGCTTTAATATCGCTGGTTGGCTTAGTTGTAAAGGCGAGCGAATTTGTTCCGCCGCACTTTTTAAAGCTTGCGCTAGTGTCGGTGAGACGAGTTGTTGTCGATTGCCTTTGGGAATGTTTTGCCACCGAGTGAGTGCTGTCAATAAAACACCGGGTGTGTCTTTGTGCGGTAATAAATAACGTAAATTATTCGCGATCAATTGTTGTGTGTTTGAATTTTTTTGCAGGTTTGTAAAAGGTTGGGATAAAAGACTTTCTGTTTTGGATGCAGATTTTTCGATTGAAGTTAAAAGTGTATTTGACGTATTGATTGATACCTTTTGATTGTTGGTAGAATTGACGCCAGGCATTTCTAAAACAACCAATTTTTGTGGACCAACTAATTGTAGAGGCACAGATTGACCTACGCTAAGCGGCTTATCCGTATAGGTTAACAAAGAGTGATTATTGACCAGCAAAGTAACCCATTTTAATTCGGGCGATTTAATCAGCGCTTGTTGATCAAGCAAACGGCTTATTTCTACTTTTAGCGCGGGCGTTAGTTGCGCAATGTTGCTCACTAATTTATTGCTCTGTGCTAATGCCTCCACTGTTTTCGCCAATAGTGCATCTTTTTCTTGTGGCGTAACCGGCGTTGTTTCGGTTACGCTCGCCATGATTATTTTTCCCAATGCGGTATGAAGCAGCCGACTTAACGTAACCAGTTGCTCGGTATTTTTTTGTTCCAGGCCTTTAATCAGGTTTTGAGTGAGGTTAGTAATATCCATTCATCAATAATTCGATATACGTGATTGTTAGGGGATACTTGTAAATACAGATACTTTAAAAAGGTTATTGAATAACGCGTGAAAGACTTGAGTGCTGAGGCTATAATCGCGTTACGAAATGAATAGGCTAAATAAATGCCACCGTTAAACATAATAAAAATAGTAATTTAGATTGAGTATAGCGAGCTCTGAGTGTAAAGCTTGGGCATTTTCTAAATTCTTCTATTAGTGAGTTCTTCTAACATTCAGCCCGGGAAAGTACCTTGCCGCAACAGCCAGCCCTTATTGAATTGCGAAATTTTGCTTGTGAACGTGATGAGCGAATATTGTTCAGTTCACTCAATGCAATGTTTTATGCGGGGCAGGTGGTGCAAATTCTTGGCGCTAATGGTAGTGGTAAAACGACTTTATTGCGTATTTTGGCTGGTGTTTCGTCAGATTATCAAGGCGAAATCTTGTGGCAAGGGCAGGCAATAGCTGCTTGTGCATGGGACTACGCTAATGAATCCCTTTATCTTGGTCATTTACCGGGTATAAAAAAATCCTTAACGCCCATGGAGAATTTACGTTGGTATGCCGCTATTCAAAAGAGTGCTGGCTATAGCGATGCTAGTCGGGAAGATGCTGGCCAGGCAGATAAGTTTACGTCCGGTGCGAACGATGCGGTGTTGTTGCGGTCATTAGCAGAAGTTAATTTGGCTGGTTATGAAGATACCTTGTGTTACCAACTTTCTGCTGGCCAATTGCGGCGCGTTGCTTTAGCCCGTTTGGTGTTTAGCACCGCTAAGCTGTGGATTTTGGACGAACCCTTCACAGCATTGGATAAAGCTGGAGTTATTTTGTTGGAGACCAGGCTGGCGAGTCATGTCGCTGCAGGTGGTTTAGTTTTGGTCACTTCGCATCAGGACATTAATGTACCTAACTTGCAGCAGCTTAATTTGCAGAACTTTACAGGTCAGTTCGCACCTGAATTGCCTGGAGACGTGCGCTAATGGTTAATTCGCCGTTCTGGTCAACTTTTCGTCGCGATCTTATGCTTGTGTTTCGTCACAAGACCGACATGGTTAATCCGTTAGTATTTTTTCTTATTGCCATCAGTATGATTCCATTGGCAATCGGGCCAGAAACAACGCTGTTAGTTCGCATTGCCCCCGGTATTATTTGGGTGATGGCTTTGCTTGCGACCTTGCTCTCGCTCGACAATTTATTTCGCAGTGACTTTGATGATGGGTCATTGGAACAACTTTTGATCGCTCCTTACCCGTTGTTTTTTAGTGTTTTGGCAAAAGTAACTGTACATTGGCTGGCAACCGGCTTACCGCTAACATTGCTTGCACCTTTATTGGGTGTAATGCTGTCGCTACCAGCAAGTGCCTTTGGTGCTTTATGTTGTAGCTTACTGATAGGTACCGCAGCCATGAGTTTGATCGGCGCGGTGGGTGCGGCCTTAACGGTGGGCCTGCGGAAAGGTGGTTTGCTAATATCCTTAATTGTTATGCCGCTATACATTCCGGTTTTAATTTTTGGTGCGAGCGCTGTGCAAGCCGCAGTACTGGGGGAGACATTCAGCCTGCAACTAGCGGTGCTCGGCGCAGGTTTGGCCCTGGCGTTAGTTTTGGCACCGCTCGCAGCTGCGGGAGCCTTGCGTGTGAGTGTTAATGGTTAGTCTGAGAATTGAGGAAAAAATATGAATTGGCAATGGTTTCATCGTTTGGGTTCACCGCGTTGGTTTTATGAGAAAACTCAAGCCTGGCTGCCGTGGTTGTCGATCATTACATTGGCTCTGTTGTTAACGGGTGGTATTTGGGGGTTAGGCTTTGCTCCTACGGATGCCAAGCAAGGCAATAGTTATCGAATTATTTACATTCATGTGCCCTCAGCATTTCTCGCTTTGGCCGGTTATTACATTATGGCGATTTCGGGTGCTATAGGTTTAATCTGGAAAATGAAATTACCTTTTATGGTAATGAAAGCCGCTGCACCCATTGGTGCCGCCCTTACTTTTGTCGCGCTGGTGACCGGTGCGATTTGGGGAAAACCAACCTGGGGGACCTGGTGGGTGTGGGATGCACGCATTACCTCAATGTTGATTTTGTTTTTTTTGTATTTGGGTGTTATCGCATTGCAGCAAGCGTTTCAAAACCGTGATACTGCGGATAAAGCCAGCGCAATATTGGCTTTAGTGGGGACAGTAAATATACCCATTATTTATAAATCAGTGGATTGGTGGTTTACCTTGCATCAACCGGCCACGATAAAATTTATTGGTAAATCCACTATTCATATTTCGATGTTATATCCGCTGTTTATTATGTTGGTTGGGTTTTATTGTTTTTATACCTTAGTGCTTTTACTACATACCCGCATAGAAATTCTGCGCCGTGAAAGCCGGACCCAGTGGGTTAACGATTTAGCTGCTGGAAAGCAGGAGGGCAAATAATGAATTTTCAATTTGATTCGCTAGATGCTTTTTTAACTATGAATGGCCACGGTGTTTATGTGTGGGCGTGTTACTTTATTACTTTTTCAGTGTTGACCTTTTTAGTAGTAAGCCCAATGCTGGAAAGAAAATCATTTTTGAAGCAACAAAAGAAAAATTCCCTACTGCAGAAAAATGTGCAGTAATTTTTTAAAATTCTAAAAGATTATTATTATGCATCCAGTTCGCAAGCAACGTCTGCTACTTGTTATCTTCGGCGTAACCTTTTCCAGCATCGCTATCGGCTTAATTGTTTATGCCATGCGCGCAAACATAAATCTTTTTTATCCACCGAGTAAAATTGCTGCGGGTGAAGCGCCCCAGAACCGGAATATTCGCGGTGGTGGTTGCGTTAAGCCCGGTAGCGTGGTTCGCGCGAAAGACTCGCTGGACATTTCCTTTATTCTTACCGATGGTACTGCTGATGTGCCGGTAGTTTTTTCTGGCATATTGCCGGATTTATTTGCCGAGGGCGAGGCTGCCGTGGTTAATGGCATGATCAACGATAAGGGTATATTTAGAGCAGAACAAGTATTAGCAAAACACGATGAAAACTATACGCCGCCCGAAGTTGCTGAAGGCATGAAAAATGGTGTTAACGATCAAGCGGTTTGTAAGGAGTTAAGTTATGGTTCCTGAGATAGGTCAATTTGCGTTAATCCTGGCGTTATGTTTGTGCATTGCATTAACCCTTATGCCATTGCTGGGCGCGTACTACGGAAATAAATTGTTAATGCATTCTGGCCGCTCATTAGCCGTAGGAGCATTTGTTTTTGTCGGAATTGCATTTTTCTGTTTAGCTTATGCGTTTGCACATGATGATTTTTCAGTGAAATATGTGGCTAGTAACTCCAACAGTCTATTGCCCTATTACTACAAAATCTGTGCTGTCTGGGGCGGGCATGAAGGTTCGTTATTGTTATGGATATTAATGCTGTCGGGCTGGACTCTGGCGGTTGCAGTATTTAGCCGGTCCTTGCCGTTGGATATGCAGGCGCGCGTATTGGGTGTGCTAGGTTTTATTGCGGTCGGATTTTTATTATTTATTATCATTACTTCAAATCCCTTTGACCGACTTTTACCGCTTGCGCCACAAGACGGCAAAGATTTAAACCCACTGTTGCAGGATCCGGGATTTGTCATACATCCCCCGTTTTTATATATGGGTTATGTAGGGTTTAGCGTTTGTTTTGCGTTTGCTATTGCGGCTTTAATGGCAGGCAGATTGGACAGCGCCTGGGCGCGTTGGTCGCGTCCCTGGGCAACCCTGGCGTGGGGTTTTTTATCCATTGGTATTGCGCTTGGTAGTTGGTGGGCATATTACGAATTAGGTTGGGGCGGCTGGTGGTTTTGGGATCCAGTAGAAAACGCATCCTTTATGCCCTGGATTGTAGGTACTGCTTTATTGCATTCTTTGGCGGTAACTGAAAAGCGCAGCCTGTTTAAAAGCTGGACCATTTTGTTGGCCATTTTTACTTTTTCATTGAGCTTGTTGGGCACATTTTTAGTTCGCTCTGGCATCTTAACGTCAGTTCACGCATTCGCAAATGATCCGGAGCGCGGTGTTTTTGTCCTTATATTTTTACTTGTCATAGTCGGAGGTTCACTTACATTGTTTGCATTTCGTGCGCCCGTTGTAAAAGGTTCTGTCGGCTTTAATTGGCTGTCGCGCGAAATATTTTTATTGGGCAATAATGTTATTTTAACTGTGGTATTGATAACCGTGCTCTTAGGTACGCTTTATCCGCTGATCGCTGACGCTTTAAATTGGGGGAAAATTTCGGTCGGTCCACCCTATTTTAATTTTTTCTTTTTACCGCTGATGGGATTGTTATGTTTGTTGATGGCATTTGGTCCCGCATCTAATTGGAAAAAAACTTCAGCCAGGCAACTAGTGAATATGTTGTGGAAGCCTTGGGTTGGCAGTGCTGTTTTTGCCTTGGCATTTCCGTGGTTTTATCATGACGAATATAGTATTCCCGCGGCAATTGCTGTGTTTATTGGCAGCTGGATTTTTACCGGATTAATTGCTGATATCGCGTATAGATTGCGACACAGTGAATCAATTGTGACTGGAATTAAAAAATTAAGTCTAAGTTACTATGCCATGGCGATTGCGCACTTAGGCATAGCCGTAACATTAATTGGTGTGAGTCTAACAAGCATCTACACCATTGAGCGTGATTTACGCATGCAAGAGCAGCAAACGGTTAACCTGAATGGCTATGAATTTACATTGCAATCCCTGAAAAAAGTGCAGGGCCCTAACTACACTGCTGACGAGGCTTACATCACCGTAAATTATCGTGGCAAGCCCTTAAGTGACATGCATCCACAAAAACGCCGCTACAAAGCAACAGGAACCTCAATGACTGAAGTTGCCTTGGACGTTGGTTTATTTCGCGATATTTATGTCGCTATGGGTGAGCCAGTTAGCGAAGACGCATGGGCAATGCGAGTACACGTGAAGCCTTTTGTGCGTTGGATTTGGCTGGGAGCATTAATGATGGCCTTTGGTGCCTTCCTATCGGTTACCGATAAACGTTATCGGAAACAAAAAGCAATTGTTACTGAATCGAGTGCTGAACCAGCGCCGGTGATGATAAAAAGCAAGGTGCTTGTGAATGATTAAACAACGCCTTACATTATTTATACCGCTGATTATTTTCGCACTTCTTGCAATATTATTTTGGCGTGGCTTGTCACTTAACCCTAATGATATGCCTTCAGCTTTGATTGATAAGCCTGTACCAAAATTTTCTTTGCCACGCTTGGAGGATTTACAACAGAATCGCGATGAAAGTATATTCAAAGGCCGCGTAACCTTGTTAAATGTATGGGCAACCTGGTGTGACACCTGCCATATCGAACATGCATTTTTGAATGAATTAAAGCAACAGGGTGTACACATTATTGGCATAGATCATAAAGATAATACGATTGATGCGCAGCGGTGGATAGCACAGTTAGGGAATCCTTACGCAGATATAATCCTGGATGAAGACGGGCGCTTTGGGTTGGATCTGGGTGTATTCGGACTTCCTGAAACCTATGTGGTCGACAAGCAGGGAATCATTCGCTACAAACACATTGGCAATGTAAATCAAGAGGTGTGGGACAGCATCTTATTGCCACTTATTAAACAACTCGAAAAGTAATAATGTTGATTCTTCGGTTTTTATAACGAGGGAAGCTGAGCTTCCCTCGTTGTATTTTGCTATTTATGTTTACTATTTTATTAATTAATTGATTATTTTTTTTTACAATTTCAGGCATAAAAAAAGCCCTGTTAAGGAGCTTTTTTTTAAAAAAAGTGGCGGACCGGACGGGGCTCGAACCCGCGACCTCCGGCGTGACAGGCCGGCATTCTAACCGGCTGAACTACCGGTCCGCAAAAACTAAAACACCTGTGGCAATAAACACTTTTTGGCAAAGTGGTGGGCGGTACAAGACTCGAACTTGTGACCCATGCCTTGTAAGGGCATTG
>JAZKFX010000036.1:4876-270448 GCA_040386215.1 Pseudomonadota bacterium | reverse complement strand
AGATGAGATCGGTAAAAATTTAGGACAGTTTGTGCTGAATAATTTTATGCAAGACGAGGTTATTCTAAATAAAGTCAATGAGTTCGATCCGGTGAACAAATCATTTAACTGGATCGAAAAAAGAGAAAAAGAGTATCTGTTATCTAATTTTATCAAAGGCGCAATTATTACCTTGCTGGACGATAAAAATACCAAATATATTAATGAATTTGCGCGAAAAAATATTTTAACATTAGTAGACGCTATGGATGCTGCTGGAATTTTATCGAAAGTCATGTCGATTTTTGATAACGACTCCTATCGCAACAGTTTAATCGATAATCTATTGGATCATGGCCTGGATTATATTCTTGAAAATAAGGCCAGGTGGATTGCGCAAACTAAATCAGAAGGCACTTGGGGTACTCAGTGGATAGGTGGCAAGTATGTGGATGGCTTTATCGACGAAATCGTGCAAAAAATTATCGATGTAAGAGCCGATAACAACCACGCTATTAAAATTGAATTGAAAGATAAAATGAAAACATTAATTCATAATCTTCAACACGATCCCAAGACAATCGCAACTGTTAATAAATTCAAAAACGATCTGCTTGAAAACCAACGTTTTTTGGACTTTGTAAACTCATCGGTAGCAGAAATCAAAGATAAGCTTATGGCAGACCTGCATTGCGAAGATTCATTTTTAATGCAACATATTCATGTTGGCTTGCTGGCGCTAGTACAAAAATATCGCACCGATAACGACTTCAATGCCTATTTGAATGATCTATTAAATCAGTTGGTTAAATGGCTGTTACTGCGCAAAAAATGGATTGCCGATCACTTGGCAACGCAAATCCAAAGCTGGTCACCACAAAATATGAGTAAAACCCTCGAGTTGGAAATAGGTGGCGATTTGCAGTGGATCAGAATCAGCGGAACTTTGGTGGGCGGCCTTGTGGGTGGAATTTTTTCTTGCGTGTTATTTTTTGTTCGTTAGGGCGATATTGCGGTTATACACAATATAAAATTCAGGTATTTTTTTTGCAGGCCAGTTGTCGTATATAAGCTTATCAGCCTGGAGGGAAACTCCGACAGATTTTCTCTGCCGGAGTTTTATTTTGCGGAAATCTAACTACTTAACTTCAAACACTGAGTGCGCGATTATTTCAAAGAACTTGCCGTCGCGAACCACTATACGGCCATGCGAAAGGCTGATCTCCTCTAATGCAGTTCCAGGTACTGCCCTATAACGTTTGGAGCTGTGACTAAGTAAGATGGTGCCGTCAGGTGCAATGGCATCTATGATGGACCCACTACCAAAGAACGTAATTTGTTCTTCCCCTTCCAGGCTGCGCCGCCAAATTTGATAGTGGTTGCTATCATCCTTTTTAAGGTATGCCACATATTCCCCCGCTAATGCATAAGAACTTCCAGGTATGGGCCGCGACGCTGTTGTTGAGAGTATTGTTTCTTGCGTACCATCATGCATAGCGATATTGTAAATAAAGCCTTGTTGTTTGGTATAAGCCACGTTGATACCGTTTGTAATCGGATATGCATTTATATAATCGATATCGTTTGTTAATTGTTGTGTAGTGTTACCGCGCAAAAGAAAAATATTATGTGAGTCATTAGCTTCTATCACAACATCTCCATTTGCAGCTACATCGTGGCTGAGATCCTTGGGTGTCGCCAATTCAGTGGAGATACCCGAAACAAGATCTCTCCGCCATAATTTATGCGAGAAATCTTCATTGGTTTCGTAACTTGCCCAATTGCCAGCCACACGTAATGAGCTTGGTGAATAAATTGTCGAGCTTACAGTATGTAGTTTTGCAAGCTTTGTGACCACGCCAGAGCGCGACTCGTAAAGCTCGTCATTGAGTCCTTTATAAATAGCTCCGGTGGAAGTTAAAAAGCCATCAATAACCTTTGCGCCAGAGTTGAATAGGGTAGAAGAATCTATGAGTTGAGTTGTACCTGTGGTCAGATCTAACACTTTCAAACCCGGCGTGACACTGGATTGGTCCAGAAAAAGCACTTGCGATTCAGACGCGTCCCATACTGTTCCATTAACATTCGCATGCAGTACTAGATGAGGGCTAGTGTCAATGTAGAGGTTGCGAACTGCGCTTCCGCCATTAAGTGCAGAGTCACCGCCATAGACAGAAACTGTCACCTTTGGTTGTGTAAAGCCCGACAAATCAAGCGTTGTGGTAAGTGATTTGAAGTCAGTGGAGGTATATCTTATTCGATATTCTTCGGCAAACCCTTCTGTGCGGGTGGCCAATACACCGAAATGCGTGCAGCCTGTTGTTAGATCGTCATCTGTACAGGTTGCAGAAACCTCCAGGGTTGTTGATTGCAAAATACTGCCGTCGGCCGGCGCAGAAATCCAGGAGATTTTCGGATTTCGATCCAGCCTGTGGGAAAACATATCGTCGGTAGAGTTTCCGAAGATATCAGTTGCTGTAAGAATTATGGTGTAGGCCCCTCGAGGCCAGTCAATAAGTGAAAGATTGGCTACCCAGTCGCCGTCATCCATAGTCCTTGGAGTTGTTTGGCCATTGGCTAAAGCTGTTACAGAGGCGAGCTGGTAAGTGGAGCTAACACCTATTTTTAAAGGTAGTTCATCTTCGTTAGTTTGGGCTTTGTTCGTATTAAAAATATCTATTTCAGCGGATGAATTAAAGGCTTCGGCGGAAAATTCCACCGGCTTAACCCCATCAATACCCGCAGTAAGTTTATGAAAACCTTTTTCCGGCCCCAATGTCCAGGTACCACAAGAAGCATGTCCTGTAGCGTCAGTAAGAATGTTGACGTTTGCAACACTACCATTCCCCTGGGTTACCACAAAGTTCACATTAATCCCTACGATTGGATTACCACGATAGTCTGTAATCCATACCTCTGGAGCTGTTGTGACTGCAGTGCCGGGAGAAACATGTTGATATTTATCCCCTGCCGACTTGGTTATAACAAGACTCGGTGTCGAGGATGCGGCGCTGCTGCTGTCACTGCTGGTACTGCTGGAGTTCACAGGATCATTATCTTTGTTATTGCTGCTACCGCAGGCAGTGATTGCTGTGAGGGCTAATAGAAAAATAGTGTGAATTAAATATCGCATTTATGCTTCCTTTCTGATTATGTATGAAGATGAAATAATGGTGGTAGTTTCAAACAGCGTTATTGTAACTGCGAATGTGTTGAAATATGTTGCGGCCAAAAAAATAAAAAATCTTGATGCCGCATGTGACGAGGTGAGTAGGTCGGTGTAATAAGGATTGAAACTGATACTTTCCTGACAAATCTGTTAAGCCAAATCGCAGGGGTTTTGTGAATTTTTCTCAATGAAAACACGATTAAATTTGTGAAGATATTCTGAATCATTTAGAGCTGAACTCAAAAATCGATTAGATAATAGCGTGGATTAAATTCTGGAAAATAAGACCAGAAAAATTCGCATATGCTTCACTAGAATGAAAAAATAGTTACATAGTAGACCTGCATTTTTCCCCTAATTTATCCTTAAACGATATCGCCGTTTTTCCATCTAGTAATAAAGTCGATTTTCTCAAAGTGTTAAGCTGGATATTTAACTTATTGATTCGAATGAATTTTTTTTAGCGTTGTTGCAATTTATATGATATATGGTATAAGTATTAAAGATTGTAAAGTAAGCAATTCTATAAAAATTCGCTTAGATAAGGCTTAAATACAACAACGCAATTCAAATTGCACTGTGTAGTCATTCCAAATTAACTTTCGTCGCCGCTCTCAAATCAACTTCATCTGGCTCAGTTATACGCAAAAATTCACTTATGTGCAGCGTTGTAAGGCGCGATACCTTTAATATGGCTAAATGGATAAGAATAAAAATATGATTGAAAAAAACCCAACCGCTACAATGTTTTCAATCAATGATCATAGTCATCGTCGATTCAATCCGCTATCGGGTGAGTGGGTGCTAGTGTCGCCTCACAGAAGTAAGCGGCCCTGGCTGGGTCAATCCGAGCTGCATGCAGATATTGCTACACTGAGTTACGATTCCCAGTGTTATCTTTGTCCGGGTAATACACGAATAAACGGCGTAATAAATCCAGATTACAAACATACATTTGTATTCGCGAATGATTTTGCGGCTGTTGAATCTTACGTGCATACCAGTAGAAAACAAATTCACTCTTTGCTTAAACACCAACCTGTGAGTGGTGCGTCGCGAGTGATTTGCTTTTCCCCCGATCACAGTAAAACCTTGCCTTTATTGAACGCATTAGAAATAGTTAATGTGATTGATTGCTGGGCGGAGCAAGTCGCTGAATTAAGCCAATCTTACGCTTGGGTGCAGGTATTCGAAAACAAGGGTGCGGTTATGGGTTGTTCAAACCCACACCCGCATTGTCAAATTTGGGCCACTGATCAAGTGCCTACACAAGCGCAAACTGTTAACGATCATCTAGAAAAATATTTTTCAGAAAATAACAGCAATTTATTACTGGATTATGCAAATTTAGAAATTGAGCAACAAGAGCGTGTGGTGGAGCGCAACGATCACTGGCTTGCAGTAGTTCCTTATTGGGCAATATGGCCGTTTGAAATATTACTTATTCCGTTACACCCAGTTGCTCATTTGCATAAGTTATCAAGTGAGGCAAAAACTGCATTAGCAAACATTCTTAAATGTGTATTAACTCGCTACGACAATTTGTTTAATTGTAGCTTTCCTTATTCCATGGGCTGGCATGGCCAAACATTTACATCCGAGCCCTCAGATCATTGGCAGCTTCATGCGCATTTCTATCCACCGTTGTTGCGTGGCCCATCGATAAAAAAATTTATGGTAGGTTATGAAATGTTGGCCGAAGCACAGCGCGATATAACGCCAGAGCAAGCTGCTGAGCGCTTGCGCCAGTGTAATAGTGTTCATTTTTCACAGCAGTAATTTTATGATATCGAAGCCAATAACTCGCGCAATGCAACAATTTACCCAAACGTTTCAATGTGAGCCAGAAGCATTATTTTATGCTCCAGGTCGGGTTAATTTAATTGGCGAGCACACTGATTACAATAATGGTTTTGTATTACCTTGCGCTATTGGGTACGGCACTTATATGGTGATCGGCTGCAATAATGACAATAGATTTCGAGTATTAGCCTGTGATATTGATCAAGAGTTAAGTGAGTGGAATTTGCTTGCGCCCATTGATCATGATGCAAGCTACACATGGGCAAATTATTTGCGTGGCGTGCACCAGGAATTTTTTCGGCGCGGTTTTAATCTTCAAAAAGGATTGAATATAGCTGTTGCTGGAAACGTACCGCAAGGCGCAGGCTTAAGTTCGTCAGCTTCATTTTCGGTTGCTTTTGCTACAGCGCTTTCGCAAATTTACAATTTACATCTGCCGCCGGCAGAGATCGCTAAAATTTGCCAAGCCGCTGAGAACGATTTTGTTGGTTGTAAGTGCGGAATTATGGATCAGCTTATATCTGCTGAGGGAGAAGCCAATCAGGCAATATTAATTGATTGTAATGATCTTAGCTTGCGCAAAATCTCCATGCCCGAAAATTTAAAATTAATGATTATCGATAGTAAAGTCAAACGTGGTTTGGTGGAGAGCGAATATAATTTACGGCGCGAGCAATGTGAAGCTGCAGCAAAAATAATGAATGTTGCGAGTTTACGCAATGCGGATCTAGATCTATTGCAACAATATAAATCACAGCTGCCTGACGATGTATTGCGTCGTGCGCGTCATGTTATTACTGAAAACACGCGCACACTTGCAGCTGCTGAAGCTTTGCAGAGGAGCGATATAAAAATGTTGAGCCAACTGATGGCGGAATCGCACGCATCCATGCGCGACGATTTTGAAATTAGCGTTCCGCCTATCGACTTATTAGTGGCGCTCGTCAGTAGCGTTATTGGCGAGCAGGGTGGGGTGCGTATGACGGGAGGTGGCTTTGGTGGTTGCGTTGTTTGCTTGTTGCCTGAGCATCTTTGTCAACCAGTCAGCAATGCCATTGCTGATCACTACGCAGCGACTACTGGATTTTCAGCTCAGATTCATTTATGTGAAGCAGGAGAAGGAGCAAGACAACTCAGTTTAACTGCGTTCTAGTTATATTCGAATGGATACAGCATTGTCTTGAACGAAATAATCTTCAGTAATAATTAATAATAACAGTGGAGTTTTCATGAGCCTTAATTATCTTGATTTAACTATTTTAGCGATCTACGCATTGGTGCTGATGTTTATTGCCTACAAGGTTTCGCGAGAAAAAAAAGGCCATGAAAAAAATGCAGAAGATTATTTTCTTGCGAGCAAGTCCTTACCCTGGTGGGCAGTCGGCACTTCACTTATAGCGGCAAATATTTCCGCTGAGCAAATTGTGGGTATGTCCGGGGCTGGGTATGCCGGTGGTCTCGCAGTAGCTTCTTATGAATGGATGTCCGCAATTACTTTATTTATTGTCGGTAAATATTTTCTACCGATTTTTATTGCTAAAGGCATTTACACAATGCCACAATTTTTAGAACAACGTTATGATGCTCGTGTGCGTACAGTCATGTCAATTTTTTGGTTAACGCTGTATGTATTAGTCAACTTAACGTCGATCATGTATTTAGGAGCGGTTGCGGTTAAAGCAGTGACCGGTATTGCCATGATGCCGGCAATGATCGCCATGGCGGCTTTCTCATTTACCTATTCTATTTATGGCGGAATGAAGGCTGTTGCGTTTACGGATGTTTTTCAAGTTACTTTATTAGTTGTCGGCGGTTTGTTAATTACTTACCTGGGTTTAGATAAAATTGCGGTGTTGCATGGTGGCGATGGTGTTATCGATGGCTTTAAGCAATTATTAATTTTAGCACCAGAAAAATTCGATCTTATTTTGGACCCGAGCAACCCTAACTACAAAAACTTACCAGGACTTTCTGTGCTGGTCGGCGGCATGTGGATAATGAATTTCTCGTACTGGGGCTTTAATCAATATATTACGCAGCGCACTCTCGCTGCGAAAAGCTTACAAGAAGCGCAAAAAGGTATAGCGCTCGCTGCTTATTTAAAATTATTGATGCCGGTAATTGTGGTATTGCCGGGTATCGCTGCAGCGGTATTAATTCCGGGGCTGTCTCCAGCTGATCGTGCATATCCGGAAATGATGATTACTATATTGCCTCATGGTCTTCTTGGTATTGTTTTTGCGGGCTTGGTTGCTGCAGTATGCGCGTCTTTAGCATCCAAAATTAATAGCATTTCAACGCTGTTCACTATGGATATTTATCAACAAATTATAAAACCTGATTCGTCTGAGCAGCACTTGGTGTTCGTGGGCAGAATCGCAGCCACCGTTGCGATTATTATCGCTTTGGTTGTAGCCGAACCCTTAATTGGTAAATCAGATCAGGCCTTTCAATTTATTCAAAAATTCACATCCTACTTCACGCCAGGCATAGTAATAATGTTTTTACTGGGTTTCTTTTGGAAAAAAGCGACAGCCGCATCCGCTTTGATTGCAGGCATCTCTTCAGTTTTACTGTCTGTGTTATTCGATATTTTTCTTCCGCAAATCCCGTTTATGGATCGCATCAGTTGGGTCTTCGTTATTTGCACCGTCTTAGCAGTTTTGGTTACTTATTTAGCCGATGGGTCAGATCAACAAAAATCAATTGATTTGGAAGGAATTAATTTTAAAACAGAGCCAATTTATAACATAGCCTTTTTATGTGTGGTAGTGGTGCTCATTGCTTTTTATTCTGCCTGGTGGTAGATGATCGCGCTTTTATCAACGCAATATTTTATAAACATAGGGTAGTCGCCATGACCAAAAAAAGTTCAATGCTCATCATGCTTTGTATGGGCATATTATTAAATGCAAATGCATACGCTCAGAAATTTGATGAGTTAGGTAAAACTCCGCAAATGGGTTGGAATAGCTGGAATCATTTTGCTTGCAATGTCAGTGAAAAAATTATTCGCGATACGGCAGATGCCATGGTGAAAAGCGGAATGAAAGATGCGGGTTATGAATACGTCAATATAGATGATTGCTGGCATGGTGAGCGCGATGCAGCGGGCAATATCCAACCCAATGCAGAGCATTTCCCCTCCGGCATGAAAGCTCTATCTGACTATGTGCACTCCAAGGGTTTTAAATTAGGTATTTATTCTGATGCTGGTGCGAAAACCTGTGGTGGCCGTCCTGGTAGCCGGGGTCACGAATATCAGGATGCACTTACTTATGCGAGTTGGGGAATTGATTATGTAAAATATGATTGGTGCGATACCAAAGGTTTAAATGCTGAGCAGGCTTACATCACCATGCGCGATGCAATTAAAAAGGCTGGTCGCCCTATGTTTTTCAGCATCTGCGAGTGGGGCGATAACAAGCCTGGTGAATGGGCTAAAGACGTCGGCCATTCATGGCGCACGACGGGCGATATATATGCCTGCTGGAATTGCGAATTAGGTCATGGCTCCTGGTCTTCCTGGGGCGTGTTGCGCATTCTGGATAAGCAGGAAGGTTTGCGCAAACACGCAGGCCCTGGCCACTGGAATGATATGGATATGCTGGAAGTTGGCAACGGCATGACCGAGGCAGAAGATCGCGCTCATTTTTCAATCTGGGCGATGCTGGCTTCACCCTTAATTGCCGGAAATGATCTTCGTACCATGAGCGAAAGCACGCGAAAAATTTTAACCAATAAAGATATTGTTGCTATCAATCAGGACAAGCTGGGTATACAAGCTCTTAAATTTATTGATGAAGGCGATATCGAAGTTTGGGTAAAAGCACTTGATAACAACGAGTGGGCGTTTATGTTTTTAAACCGCGCGGACTTCGTTAAACGCTATGATTACAAATGGGCAGAGCATGAGATAAAAGATGATGTTAGCAAGTATGAGCTCGATTTTAAGAAAACCAAATTCAGCTGGCGAGATTTATGGAACAACACTAACGGCAGCACAGCAAAAAATTTAACCATGAGCATTCCTGCTCATTCGGTTGTCGTGTTGCGTTTAACACCGCAATAAGCTTCTTAAAAAAGAATAACCAAACGTGATGCCCGGTGCGGATGTCGATGGTGCTTTCGCATCTGTACGGGTTAAAGTGGAGGAATGAGGTGGGGGAGGATTATTGAATAAAACATTTCATGTCGAAGCCAGCAAATTCCCTGTAATATTTCTTGCTGGCGACGGTCGTAAAATGATGCGGTGTTAGTCCAGGTAAAAGTGAGAATGTATTTGGAGACGATGGTGAAAGTAAAAAATAAAAGTTTCCTAAATCCTAATTGAGTATGAAGAATGCAAAATCAAAATACTGGGCCCAATCTTACTTATAATTTGACTCAGCAATTGGGTGCCGCCATTGTAAAAGGCCAGTACTCGATTGATAAGCCCTTCCCAACAGAAGCAGAATTATCAATTCAATATAATATTAGTCGCAGTGTTACGCGTGAAGCAGTGAAAATGCTAACTGCCAAAGGATTGATTGCCTCAAGGCCGCGGCAGGGCATCAGAGTGATGACGAGCAGCCAATGGAATATGTTCGATGCTGATGTTCTGAGCTGGACGTTAAGCGCGCGCCCCTCGCTGGAGTTGTTGCGTGAATTTACCCAGTTACGTATGGCAATTGAACCTGAGGCGGCAAAGCTCGCGGCGGAAAATCATCTGGATAAAGTAAAAATGAAAGCCATTGGTGATGCCTTGGTGCGCATGAAGCAAGCGGACGAAGGTTTGGATGATCCGCTGAGCTCCGATATAGAATTTCATTGTGCAATTCTGGGAGCCAGCAACAATCGTTTTTTTTTGCAGTTGCGAGAGTTTATTCAAGTTGCATTGCGCGTGAGTATTGCCAGCACCAATCAGCTAAAAGGTGTGTTGTCTGCAAGCTATGATGATCATAAACGTATTTATGATGCTATCGCCCGGGGTGACCAGGAGCAAGCTAGCAATGCGATGAAAGTATTAT
Source organism: Pseudomonadota bacterium (assembly GCA_040386215.1). GTDB lineage: Bacteria > Pseudomonadota > Gammaproteobacteria > Pseudomonadales > Cellvibrionaceae > Cellvibrio. Next base: position 260,488 of record JAZKFX010000036.1, on the reverse strand, counting down.
TGGTTGAGGTGATGCAATTGATTAATTTATCTATTGAATTGCCAGCGCTCAAAAAATAGCATTCAAAAAATAGCCATCGCGCTAATGTCTGGTTTCCAAAAGAAAAGAAAATAATTATGTTTAACCATTCAACCCAACAAGAGTATACCCGCTACAAAAGCCTGCAGAATCGCAGTGTTTTTATCACCGGTGGTGCTACCGGTATTGGGGCCGCGTTGGTGGAAGCGTTTACTGCGCAAAGCGCAAAAGTGGCATTCGTCGATATTGATGAACAAAGTGCTTTAACCTTATGTGATCGACTTTATGCCAACGGCCATGCTCGTCCCTGGTTTCAGCATTGCGATGTGAGCAATGTTCAATTGTTGCGTACTTGCATTGCTAATGCGCAGCGAGTGAATGGTGATATTCGGGTTCTGATAAATAATGCAGCAAATGATCAACGTTATGATTCGCGCACTATGTCAGAGGAAGATTGGTACCGCGGATTGGCCACTAACCTGCATCCGGCTTTTTTTTCGTCGCAAGCAGTTCAGCCGATGATGGCTGTACAAGGCGGCGGCGTAATACTGAATATCAGTTCGATTAATACACAGTTTAGCCCACCTCATTTAGCGAGCTATATTGCTGCGAAGGCGGGTATGTTGGGCATCTCCAAAGCCCTTGCGACTGATTTTGGCGTTGACAATATACGTGTGAATTCTATTTTACCGGGCTGGGTTGTAACCCCCAAACAATTGGAAAAATGGCTTACTCCTGCCGAAGAAGCAGAGCATATGAAAAAAGTTTGCTTAAAAAAACATCTGGGCGTACATGACGTAGCCAATCTCGCATTATTTTTAGCAGCAGATGATGCGGCGATGATCACATCACAAGAATTCGTTGTGGATGGCGGGCGAGTTTAAGCTGCTCATATTATTTTTTAAACCCCTCTTCTTATTTGTAAATAAATCGGGCTGCAAAGCCCAATATTCCGCCGTCTAATCATCTCATTGTAAAAATCAAATTATTTTTATTTGGCACACTTGCTGTAGCAAATTACAATTTTTGCGTGCGCTGTTGCCAAACTATTAATCAACCCAAAGGAAATAAGAGTGAAAATTTTTATTCTGAGAGCTAATTATGCCTTGCAAACTTAAAAGATGTTGAGTGGGCCCCACTAAAAAAATCCAGTAGAAACTTAACAATTTAATACATAAATTGCACCGTAAGAGACTTTAAACTTGTGTTCTGCAGCAGCATATGGTTAGGAAATGTAAAGTTAGACTTAAAAGTTTATTACTTTTTTTTAAACCTGTTATTTTAAGTTACATCTAACAATAATGATTTCCAGCTCTGTCGAATATGATGCCCAGATGCTGTTTTAATTTTATTCGTTCTAATACTCAGATAATTTACTTAGCCATTTTTTGCAAAATTATTTTTATAAATTTTGTTTGTAAGTAGTTTTTTTGGTAATAGTGAATGATCGAATAATAATAGGTTTGGTTTTTTTGTTTAAATTTGGTTGCGCAATCATTAAGTTTTTTGGCATTCATATTCTTGCTATATTTTGCTGGAAAAAGTTGTTTATCCATTCATTTTTCAGGTTGTTGCCTTGGCTTTAAATACATGAAAAAAATAAAAAAATATGAAATATAACGCTACATAAGTGCTATGAAATGCAATTTAAATAATTCGTGAATATGCTTAAGTATTACTTGAATAAACGTTAAATAATAAAAGTTGCTTCAGCCAATTAGGCCGAAAGCAGATGCGGTGCTCGATATGATTATGCATGGATTTCGAGCTTGAATTTCTACCTTATTGTTTCACTCTTTTGTTTGACCGCCTTAACAATAACGATCTACGACCCTGCCGAATAAGTTATTTTTTTGGCAAGGGTTTTTAAATTTATGCTAATTAAAATTCGAGGAGTTCTTTATGAGCAGATTGAAAACCTTTGTGTTAAGTCCGACACGGGTCCGTTCTTTAAGGCGAGCAGCAAGTATTTGCGGGTTGGGGTTAGCGATGATCTCTACTTCATCGCTAGTTAATGCAGCCTGTACTTACACCCTGGAATCGCAGTGGGATAACGGCTTTTCAGCAAAAATAAAAATCACTAATACCACCAGCGCACCGATTAGTTCGTGGTCTATTGGCTGGCAGTATGCCGGCGGTAATCGTGTTCAGGCGGGCAGTGCTTATAACGTCAACTTGACCGGAAGCAATCCTTACACCGCAACGAATATTTCCTGGAATGGCAGCATCCCCGTAGGAGGCTTCAGGGATTTTGGTTTCCAAGGCACTAAAACGACTGGGGCTGCCGAGATTCCAGTCCTTACCGGTGCAGCTTGCGGTGGCACCCCCACTTCTTCTTCTGCTGCTGTCAGTTCCACTCCCGTGCGAAGCTCCACTTCATCCTCCAGCTCAGTGACACCCACGGACGGTCCGGCAGCAATCAGTGTGTCTGGCAATAAGATTCTGTTCGGTGGTCAAGTAGGCAGTATTTCCGGGGCGAGTATGTTCTGGAGTAATACCGGCTGGGGCGCTGAAAAATTTTATAACGCGCAAGCGGTTAGTTGGCTTAAATCTGACTGGAACGCCAAGTTAGTTCGCGCGGCCATGGGGGTAAATGATACCGGTGGTTATTTAACTGACCCGTCAAATAAAACCCGTGTCACGGCTGTGGTTGATGGCGCTATCGCCAACGACATGTATGTGATTATCGATTTCCATACGCACCTGGCTCAGGACTACAAAGCCCAATCTATTGCGTTCTTCCAGGAAATGGCCACCAAATACGGAAGCAAAACCAACGTTATTTATGAAATTTATAACGAGCCATTGGTAGTATCCTGGAGCAGCGTCATCAAGCCTTATGCGATTGACGTGATCAAAGCGATCCGTGCGATTGATCCGGACAATTTGATTATTGTCGGCACTCCAACCTGGTCTCAGGACGTGGATGTAGCAGCGCTTGATCCAATCGTTGGTTACGGCAACATTGCTTACACCCTTCACTTTTACGCCGGTACGCACAAACAATCTCTGCGCGACAAGGCAGCTCTTGCTCTTAGCCGCGGTATTCCGTTGTTCGTGACCGAGTGGGGTTCTACTGACGCGAGCGGTGACGGTGCAGTGAATGTAACTGAAACCAATGCCTGGGTAGCCTTTATGAAGGCTAACCATATCAGCAATGCCAATTGGTCATTGACCGATAAGGCTGAAGGTTCTGCTGCCTTGGTAGCGGGTTCAAGTGGTACTGGCGGTTGGCAGTTGACGACTTCCGGTGCTTTGGCAAGGAGCATTACTCAGGGCTGGCCAACTGTTATTGGCGGTAGCTCTTCTTCACGCTCCAGTGTAGCGCCTAGCTCTGTTGCTAGCTCAAAAGCCAGTTCTGTTGCGCCAAGCAGTGTTCGTAGCTCTGCAGCCAGCAGCCGTGCGTCAAGTAGCTCTATTGTTGGTCCTGGTAGCTGGCAACTCAGTGCTACTGATTCCTACCTTAACTTCGTGACCACCAAAAACTCTCACACCATTGAAGTACACAAGTTTGATTCCTTATCTGGTTCTTTAACAGATGCTGGTGTCGCCACTTTGGTCGTCGATTTGGCGAGCGTAAATACTGCCAACACGCTGCGTGATCAACGTTTGCGTGACCTGTTTTTTGAAACCGGCTTGTTCCCTTCCGCCATTGCAACTTTCAACGTAGATGCCGCAGCAGTCAATGCCATCCCGGTGGGCCAATCAGCCCTGGTGGATCTGGCCGGTACCCTGGACTTGCACGGTGTGGCCGCGCTGATGAGTACCAAAGTGCTGGTGCAAAAGGCAACGGCTACGCGAGTGGTAGTACAAAGCCTCGCGCCGGTTATTGTGAGGTCAGCGGATCATAATTTGACTGCGGGTGTTGAAGCATTACGAGCAGCGGTCGGCATAGTATCTGTTAGCGGGATTGCGCCGGTGGATTTCGTACTTGTATTCAACGCTCAATAACGAGACAAACGAGGATTTATAATGAAAAATTTATTAAAAATTTCAATGCTCTGTCTCGTTGCGTTGGCAGCGGGAAGGGCGCATGCCCAAATATCTTGTAAGGTAGCTTACAACACGGTGAATAACTGGGGCAGTGGAGCCCAGATTAAAGTGATCCTCACAAATACTGGTGTGTCATTAACCAACTGGGAATTGTGCTGGACCTACGCTGGGAACGACTTTATTACCAATCTTTGGGATGGTACAAAAACCCAGTCAGGCAAAAATGCGTGTGTAAAAAATGCATCCCATAACGGCAACCTGCCGACCAACGGCACCGCCTCTTTTGGCTTCCTGGTGAACAATCCTGGCGCCGCGCCTACCGATTTCACTCTTAACGGTGTGGCCTGTGGTGGATCGACAAGTAGTGTGGCAAGCAGTGTGGCCAGCAGCGTAGCGAGTAGTGCGGTAAGCAGTACACCTAACACTGCCGCACGCTGGTTGCTGGATAGCACGGCTTCCAGGTTCTACTTTGTGACTGTTAAGCAAAATACTTTGGGTGTTGAAACAGGCGAGAGCCAAACTTTTACCCAGATGCAAGGTACGGTTGCGGCTAGCGGTCAAGCGACACTGACCATTCCGCTGGCCAGTATTTCTACCGGTATCGATCTTCGCAACACACGCTTGCAAAGCATGTTGTTTGAATCCAACTACTTACCGAGTTTGCACTTCACGACTCAGCTGGATTTGGCTGCGATTAATGCCATGGAGGCCGGGAGTATGAGCACGGTAGCAGTAACCGGTAACTTGGTGTTGCACGGTGTGGTCAAACCCATCACGTTTGATGCAATGGTGTTTAAGCACACGGACAGCAGCGTCAGCTTCTCAACTCGTAGACCGATCCTGATTAACAGTACAGACTTTGAAATGAACGCCGGTGTAGAAGCACTACGTGCCGTAATGAGTCTGTCAGCCATCGGCGAGAAAGTGCCGGTTTATTTCAAAATGTTCCTCACCAACAATCCAACCAGCCTGCCAGCAATTACGCTTCCTGCTGCACCCAATACCCCAGTAGGGTTGATGGGCACTGCGAGCCTTATAACGGGCGATGCCACCTTGAACTGGTCTGATGTTAGTGCCAACGAAAGTGGTTTCCTGGTTCGTCGAAAAGGTAGCGATGGTCGCTGGGTTACCGCAGGCAATTTACTGGCGAATACCTCTACGTTTGTCGACAGGTTGTTAGGGTCTGCGGACAATTATCAATTTAAAGTGATCAGCTATATCAATAGCGTGCCTTCGTTGCCTACGGCTCCGATAAACTTGATTTACACTCGTTCAAGCGCAGCGTCTACGGCTTCGTCCACTGCTTCTTCTACGGTTTCCGTGGCAAGCAGCAGCACATCAAGTTCGGCGGTGCCGCTTAATGGTCAGCAAATATTTAATGATCGATGCCTTGGCTGTCATGCGTTAAACAACAACTTCCCTTCACAGCGCAACCAGGTCTTATTGAGTTCTTACATCAAGGCGACTATGCCGATTAACAATCCTGGTTCGTGCGGTACTGATTGTGCGAACGCTGTGTCGACTTATCTATTATCGCGTTTTACAAGCTCGTCATCTTCTACGGTTTCGACTTCATCCACTTCGTCTAGAGGTTCCAGCAGTAGCGTTCCTCCTATTGCCTGTCCTTCTACCGGCCCAACCTATGGTCCACGATCGCTGCGAGTGCTAACGAAGAATGAATATGTGAACACTATTCGTGACTTGGTGGGAATTAATGTTGCCGCTGATTTAGGTCAAGATACTGTAGACGCGCTACCGTCAGACAATTTGGTCAACAGTTTCTCTAACAATGTTATGGCCAGCATCGAAAGCGGATCATTGCAATCCTATGACCTGGTTGCTACTAAGATTGTTACTTTATTAGCGACCCGAAATTTCAGTGGAGTGCTTGACTGCGCCAATACTGCCGCCGATCAGTGTGCTACCCGTTTCATGGATGGCATTGGTTTAAAAATATTCCGTCGCCCTCTGACCACTGAAGAACGTTTAGCCTTCCAACCTTTGTTTACCACTGAATACACCGGCGGGAACATTAACGAAGGTATTAAGTTGGCGTTGCGTACCATGCTGACTTCACCACAATTTTTGTATCGTAGCGAAGTGGGTACATCAATTCAGGAGCTGACCGGGTCTGCACGGCCAACGGTAACGCTTGATAATGATGCCTTCGTATTATCACCTTACGAAATAGCTTCCTTTTTGAGTTATACCTTCGCTGGAACCACACCCGATGCATTGTTGTTAACTGCAGCGCAACAAAATACGCTGACTACTAGCGCTCAGGTATCTGCGCAGGTAGATCGGTTGTTAACGACTCCGCAGGCGCGCATTCACTTTGGTAATTTTGCCGCACAATGGATGCATACCGACGCTGTCCTCACTGCGGATAAAGACCCCGTGCTTTATCCAAGCTTTACCGCAGATGTACGTAAAGCAATGGCTCAGGAAGTTCGCGAGGTCTTTAATCACGTAGTGCTTGATCAAGGGTCATCCTTTACCAGTATGTACGATGGCGACTTCACCTTTGTAAATCAGGCGTTGGCATCCTTCTATGGCATATCTGGCGTTTCAGGCACCAACATGCGCAAGGTCACCGGTGTGACCTCGCGTGCAGGCCTGGTAACCTCCGGGGCATTTATGACGGTTAATGCGCACGATAAAGAAACCGCTCCGATCTTGCGGGCAGTTAATGCACGCCGCGTGTTCATGTGCCACTACGTAACACCACCGCCCACCGGAGTTGTGCTTGATGGCAGTGATATTGATGAATTGCGTGAGCAAGCTCGCGTTGCCTGGGAAGCTTATCTAGCGGCCAATGGCGGTAAAGCTACCAGCCGTAAGAAATATGAGTTCCTAACTTCGGCGACCGTATGTCAAACCTGTCATGCCAAAATGATTAATCCACTTGGCGGTGGTATGGAAGATTTCAATGCGGTAGGTATGCCACAACTGAAAGATTTCAACCAGTTGGATATTGACTCCGCCGGCGTGCTTTACGGCATTAACTCTACCAACGATGGCCAGGTGTTGTCCTTTGACGGGGCCAAAGAGCTTGCGCACGAAATTGCTGGGTTAGATGTAACACGCCAATGCTTTATCGATAATACATTCCGTCTGGCAATGGGTACGGGTGCAGGTTACTTCGATCTTGATAAGCCCGGCATCACGCTGTCTGCAGCTGAAAAACTCAACTATGGCTGTGATGTAAGCAGGCTTGATACTGCAATGAAAACTAGCAATAACAACACGCGATCCATGATGAAAGCCTTGGGCTCTCTGGACGGTGTTCGTTATCGTAAGAATGTAACGCGGTAATAACGTGAACTGAGACCTTCGCTCACCAGATTGGGCAAGGTCTCCAACTTATTTATGCTTTATTTTTCAGCAAAAACTGAAGAGGCTCAATATGACAAACGATCAAAAAATGGCTCTCGAAAAACGCCGCGATTTTCTCAAGTTTCTTGGTACGACCGGGTTGTCGTTGCCGTTATTGCAAGCATCGTCGCTCGGCGCAGGTATCTTGCTCAGTCGTCAGGCGGAGGCACAAGGAGTTGCAACCAGGCGCGTTATTTTTGTGTATGTACCGGACGGCACACCTCACGGCGCAGCTAGTTCATTTTTGCCAACCAGTGGAATGACTATGAACAAATGTTCAATGCCATTTGAACCTGTTAAAAGTCAATGTATCTTTTTTAGTGGTACTTCAGTTGAAGGCGGCGGCGGACATGGCAATAGCCAGCGTGTGTTAGGTGCCTTTGCTCCAGGTGTAAGAGGTACGATTGACCTGGCGCTAGGAGATTCGGTGGGTTCAACTTCGCCGACTGCATCGCTGCGCTTGGGTGTGGCCACTTACGGTAAAGAGCCAGTCTCAGCGCGATCCTATGCTGGTGCAACAGATGTTCTGGATAATCCGAAGACCGCATTTGATAAGCTGTTTGGCGGGGGAGTAGATAATACTTCTATAGGTACTAAACGTGAATTAAAGCTGTTGGAGCTTAACCAGGCCGCACTGGCTAAAATCAAAACCAAACTCGGTACCTATGAGCTGCAACGGCTACAACAACACGAAGCCAGCATAGCTAAGTTGAGGGCTGACATTCAGGCAGCCTCAGGTGGCGGCGGGGCAGGGTCATGTACCAGTGCAGTATGGAATTCGGGTGGCCTTTCTACATCGCCAGACGCTATTAATTTTACTGACCTTTTTGCCTTACAAACTGAAAATATCGTTATGGCAATGAAGTGTAATCTGACTCGCATAGCCACTTTGCAATTAGGCACACATCAAGGGGATTTTAAAGCAACAGGCATGACCATGCAGTTACACGGTGATGCTGTGCACAACCCTGGCTCGTCAAGCGGTTACGGTCCGCATCACGTTTACCGTACTTATTTCAGTGAACGTATCGCTCATTTGATCAAACGCTTGGCTGAAACCGATGATCCAATTGGCGGGAAATTGATTGATAGCACGTTGTTATTACAAGTCACCGATATGGGTGATGGCAACGCGCATTCGGCTTCTGATGCACCTTTCATGATGGCTGGAGGAGGTTCAGCGGTGAACCGCGGTAGAGTAGTTAACGTTTCTAATCACCACCAGTTGCTGGATACAGTTTCACAATATATGGGAGCTTATGCCTCCATTCCGCACTATGCTAGCTCACCTGCTTCTGGCATTTTAAGATGATCATTCAAAATTTATTAAATATTTGAATGAAAACTTATCGCTGATTACGTACCTTGCTAATCGAGTTGGGGCTGCAAAGCCCCAATTTTAATTGTGTTGCCAGCTTTTTATTAACCTCTTTTTATTTCATCTTCCATATTTCTTTCACAAGCTATCATTTGCTTTCGTTTGGCGACCAATGTGATATTTGCATTGCCGTAATTTTTCCAAACTCTCGCTACAGCCATCTATCTACTTACGAGAACTCTTTTTTATTAAATAATAATAGATAACAGCACCGTAACTTTCTGAAAGACCTGGAAAGTAAACATGTTTGGTGGTGTGTAATTTAGCGATATAAGTTTCCGACAACCCATGTTCTTTCGCGGCATCAGTGAGCAACTTCAGATAACGCTTTGAAGGCCTATAACTAACATTAGGTTCGGCAATATGCACGAATGTCTTAGCCGTTACTTTCTCGCCATCGACCACAACCTCAATATCGGTCATTTTGTATTGGGCGGGTTCGGATTTCTGAATTTTATCGAGGTCCTGTTTACTAATCCGGTGAACCACACCCTCTACGTGTTCGTTTTCACTCGGTGAAATATTAGAGAATCCAGGTTCAAGAAAATTTCTGCCCTTGAGGTTAAACGTCAGGGTATATCCATTCAATATGGCTCTTTTGGTATCGAGGACTTGAATGTTTCTAATATTGGTAAGATACCGGCGCGACATGTTCGCGCCGTACGCAAAATAAAGAACCTGATCCTCACCGTGCGCTACATTCAGATTTTTACTTATAGGTCGATTAAAGATTTTACGAGTCGAAAAAACAATATAAACAAGAAATAAAGCATGTAAAGCGAATAAAAAAGTAATGATATAGCTCAGATAATTTATGATCATGATGACTGCTCGATTGGGATAAGAAAAGTGAAACCCAGCTAATGAGTAACAGCTCACGTTATTCAAATTCGGTTTAACATCCATAATCACGAACTGTTGTAAGCTAGAGAAACGGATCCTAATGGCTATGTTTTTATTAATGCTAACTTTTAAGCTCCGTTATCATGCTGGATTTCTGCACCAATAATTCGTGCGCAGGCGCACGCTAGCGTAAAAATAATACGAGCCCGATCACGAAATTGCTGATGACCCCGTGTAGAAATAAAGATAGTGAAGGCAGCTTTTCTTAAATCAGGGCATGTGACTGGATCATGCGGTTCCAATGTCTGCTATACATAATATCGAGCGCTATAGGCTTAAATTTTTTAATTAATTAATCCAATAATTCGGATCTGAGTTTTTAATAACAGCGGTATTTATGATATTTACATCGAATGCTTCAGCATGGGCTCGCATTATTGCCATCGCCCAATGCTTATTCACAATGAATTGTTATGCAGCTGAGCTGTATCGATATCAAGATACCGGTGGTAAATGGCATTACACCGATAAAAAACCTGAGAAAGTCAAAGTTGAAAGTGTCACTTATAAAACGACAGAAAAAACCAGGCTTGAGCCAAAATTTTTTAAACAAATGAATCAGCAACAGTCGCAGCTCATGGTAGAAAATCCCTTTCACGCACCCATTGAATTATCTATTCGGTCATCACAAATTGATGTGAGTAAACAGCATCGCATTATCCCCGCGAAGGGAATAGTGAAACTCCTAAGCACTGTGGATGAGATACAACCATATACCTACTCCTGGATGTTGGGTGACCCTAATATCACGCCCGGTGCGCAGATTTATGATTTGCCAGTCTCAACAATAACTTGCCATAAGATTTCTCAAGCATTCCATGGCAAATTTTCTCATCATCATGCGAGTAGCGAATTTGCCGTAGATATAGTCATGCCAGTAGGTATCCCCATTATTGCTGCGCGAGAAGGCATTGTTGTCAGCACCAAAGATGATTATCACATGGGCGGTGTTAATAAGTATTTTTTGGATAAGGCCAATCACATAAGAGTTTTGCATAGCGATGGTACCTTCGCTAATTACTTCCATATTTTGTTGGGTACCGCTGCGGTAAAAGTGGGTGATCAGGTTTTAAAAGGTACTGTGTTAGCAAAGTCGGGTTCTTCCGGTTATTCATCAGGGCCACATTTACACTTTGTTATTCAACAAAATGCCGGGATGCGAATGAACTCAATCTTGTTTAATTTTAGTGATAATAAAGGTAGCGCCTTTACACCCATTGCAGGAAAAACAATTTGTAATTTTTAAATAAAAAATTTTAATTTTAGCCAATGCAGAATCCTGTAAACCGCATTTTAAATTTTATGAAATCTATCATCAGCGCGGCATTCGCATGCGCTGCTCTTCTCGCTGTGAATCCAAATTCAGAAATTTATTATTTCCGAACCACACACCTTGCTATTTGTATCCGCGTATTTTTTGCGGATGAAGTCGAATAATTGGGTAGGGTTTGACTGGGCCACATTTAGCTAAGCCTGCGCAGTGGCATTAAAGAAATAGTGTGCTTATACTTCCTGTGCTCTAGTTGTCGATATCAATCGCAAAGTTTTATGAAATGGGCACCAAGAGGTTGGCGCAATAATCTGCATTGCAAAAATTACCAATAGTTCAGTATTACAACCAAAGCCGCTGCTGTTAACGCAGCCTATAAATGACGGGTCGATATCGATGAAGATTGTACTTACCTTTACTTGTATGTTTTTTTTAAATTGTCTTGCCCATGCTGCAGATTTTGATTTTAAAGCCGAAACAAAATTGAATTATCGCTACAGCGAATCCAATCGCTTCGGCATAAATTTTCCATTTCCGCCCATTGCATTACCTGTTGGTGAAACGCAAGCCTTCCTGGAAACTCCCGATACAGGCAGCCATGCAGAAATTTCAAACATTGCGCTGTTTTGGGATGTGGAGTTTGAAAACAACTGGGCAATAAAAACCAAGGTTGATATTTTTGATCTTTACGAAAAAAATCCAACATCGACCGACGAAGATGTCAGTTTGGATCAATTTATCATTCGTTATGGTATTCGCCATACACAAGGTGAATTGCCGCGCGATAACGACGCCTATTTGCAGGTCGGTAAATTTTCAAAATTTGAACGGCAAGAAGATCGTCACCTGGAAAGCTACGGGCTTAGTGGTACCGCATTTAATCGTGTAGAAGATAGCGGTATTGAAGCCGGTGTGGATTTTACATCGGGTATCTATACCAAATTAACTTATACAACCGGCAACCCTGTATTTATTCGCGATGTGAATGCTTTAGCCGGTGATAACGGCACCGATAAAACACCACCACCCAATAACAACCCTGACATTAAAACCGGCATTCCTATTTTGTACGATGCGGAAATAGAAGATTTTGATTTATCGAAAAATCCAGAAACCGGTGTTGGTCTTGGCTACCGCTGGTTAAACGAGGAAGGTTCACAACGAATTAACTTGCTACTTTTTGCTTATGAAAGAGATCTGGCCGAGACAGTAAAACTTCACGGCACTTTTTATGGCGGAGATTTGGATATTTTAAATTTATCCGAAGTTATTCCCGGTGTAACCCTGCCCATAAAAAATAATAAAAAGAAAGAATCTGGAATGAATATCTGGTGGTACACCCAAAATTTTTCGCTTTTTTCCCAGTTTGTTTATCAGGATATCGCGGGTTTAAAACGCGAGGGTTGGGAAGTAGAACTCAGCTATGCATTTGCCATTCCCGATGTAATAGGAATGTCGCGAATCAGCCCCGTATTCCGTTACTCAAAGCTTAACAATGACTTTGTTGGTGAGACACGCTTCCCGTCACCCAGCGTTTGGTGGGATTGGCAAAAATATGATCTGGGTTTTAACACGGATTTTGGTGAAAATATTCGCTTAACACTGGAATATAATATTAATAAATTTGTACGAAGCCAGCGCACCGAAGAAAATAATGAATTTTTGGCAACACTGCGCTGGCGATATGATTAATAGTTTTGAATCCTGGACCTGTGTTAACTCGCGGCAAACTATTAGATTGCATACAAGTCTTCCAATAGTTCGCCCACCGACTGATAACGATCTGCCGGATTTTTTGCGATAGCTTTATGAATCACTACAGCTAAATAATCCGGTATATCCTTAACTAATTTTTTGAGCGAGGTTGGCACAATGTTAAGATGCATTTTCTCTAAATCCTCAAATGTTCTCACCTCGTCAAAGGGCGGCTTCCCGCTAAAAATTGCATAAAGAATCAGGCCAAGGGCATAGATATCGGTTCTTTGGTCTAATTGCCCCCCGGCAAATTGTTCTGGAGCCATATATTTTGGTGTTCCTGCAATGACATTGCCCATGCGGTTTCCTTCAGAACCTTTAATGGCATGGATATTCATTGCTAAACCAAAATCCATGATTTTGATAATGCCCTGCTTGTTAATCATCATATTCGACGGTTTTAAATCGCGATGAATAATACCTTGGTCATGTGCAGCTTTTATGGCCGCACAAATTTGCCGCGCCATGGCTAATCCGTTACTAACCGTCATAGCGCCGGTTTTATCCAAAAGTTTCGCCACATCAAATCCATGCACATATTCCATGGTAATTAAATATCGACCATTCCAAACACCAAAATCATAAGTGCGAACAATATTGCGATGAGTAATTCGACGAGCCAAACGAATTTCTTCTTTAAAAAATTCTGAATTTCCCTGCGTGAAAACATTATCATGCAGTATCTTTAAGGCTAACAATTCACCCAGCTCGCGATCATTCGCTAAATAAACATCAGCCATTGCACCTGCGCCCAAATGTTTAATCACATCATAACGCTCATTCACCAACATGCCTTCTGTCAATACAGCCGCATTAGTATTATTAGATTTCCTGGCTGCGTTAGGAGAGGTGTCCCCGATTAATTTATCTTTAAATTGCGTGTCTTGAATGACTTGTGAATCATAAATGCTAGCATCATCACCCTCTAAAGTTTTGTCTTCCGCTGTTGTGTTCCGCAATGAGGTGCTTTCTATTTCAAGTTGAATACTTGCCGGTAAGTCAACATTGATCAAATCAATATCATCAGAGAGTTGGGCGAGATAACCTTCCAGGTCGGCTTTTTCCTTTAAGGTTTTACCCATTTTTATAATAGCGTCCTGCAGCAAATCCACTTCATCATGAATATCAATTCGCATATCCGTATCTGGAAATTGGCCATCTTGAATTTTTTTTGCAACACTCACTAGTTTAACAATGGGTTTGGTAATCCGAATTGCAATTATCCATGCGAGCAGTGACGCCACCAGTAAACATAAAAAACCAATGACATACACTTGTTGTTGAACTTTTATAAAAGGCATCATAAGTTCGGTGCGCGAAGTCAAAGCCATAATAAAACCAAGATTCTCTCCGTCAAAATTGGCCAGTGGCACAGCTATAGCAAAAAAGTCATCGTCGTTTAGCGTCATACTAAAATGCAATTGCGTTTCTTTGGTGTTATAAATGCTGTTCCATGACTCGGAATTCTGCGCAAAATAATTCGTTAACCACTCGTTTAGTTTGTCATTGGTATTGTAAGAACTTTTCACGCCGGTGATATTGCGATTAGCATCGCGAATAAACGCAAAAAAACCTATATCGCTTGCCGTAAGCGCATTAATTTCCCGAGCAATTTCGGGCGATAACTCATAGGCAATTGCCAGCGTGCCGCGAACAACATCGGAAGCAACATTGTCTAAAACCGGCACTACAACGATTTGTAAAAGTTTATCCTGGCTAACAATAATCCCTTGGGTTGTTTGGCCCTTAAGTGCATTATCAAACAATGCACTTTTTCCACGAAGCGATTGACCTATGGCATCTGGCCTGTCAGAACGAGCTAAAACCACGCCTTCTTTATCGGTAAAAAATAAAACATCAAACGCTAACGCCTTTTTAAATTCCAAACTTAAATCTTGCAAGGTTGCTGAATCGACATCAAAAACCAGCGGTAAAACCCTGCCATCTTTTGCCAGACTACGGGCAGTTTCTTGAACGGTTTCAAATCGACTAACTAACTTAGTGCGTAATATTTGGCTTGACTGATCTAGTGTTCTGTCGATTGCTGTGGTTGCAGCACGATTCGCTTCCACACCTATGCGCCAAGAGGTAAAGAAGATCAATACACTAAAACCAATCAGCACTAAAAAGAATAATTTTGAGCGAATACCAAAGGTAAAATTATCATTATTTTTTTTCATTAATAAAACTCGTCTTCAAATAGAACAGATTTAACCTTGTACGCTTCGTCATATTTATTTTTATGCGGAACGGGCACATAAGCTTCAGTATTAATCAGCATATCCTTCTTGGTGTGTAACGCTTTCAGGTTAACTATTTGCTGAGTTTCGCCGCGTATATGCCATGCGGATAAGCGATACTCACCGGGCGGTAAATTATCAATTTCAAAAAATCCGTTCTTATCAGTAATATGTGAATAATTATTCGGGCTTACGGAAATGAACAGCGCCATTTCCGGGTGAATATTGCAATAGACTTTAACGACACCTGGAGACTTGAAGATCATTTTATTTGTCTTACCTTCTCCATAAGTCCCCAAATCAAAACGATTTTCTCCCGATGTTGAAAAAACGTTGTGTTTAATTTTATCGTTGTTAGCAAAATTGACTTGATCATTTTGTTTTATCGTCATTAACTTTGGAGCATAAGTTTTATTTTTCATAGAGACATCATGCTGATGTTTCTCTGCGCCTGCCGCAGGCTCAACGGCTGCATTGGTCGGTTCAAGATTTACAATTACCCCTTCAGGCGAAATAATTTCGCCATTTTTTCCTGTTACTTTGATTACGCCGGAAACGCCTACCATCGCTTTTTTTGCAATTGACATAGTTGAGCTTGAAACGCTGGTCATTGCACCAGAGGCATAACCAATTGAAACCGAAGGTTGCATTGATACGCTCGAAACACTCAATAAAGATGCGTGCGTAGGTGATTTAATAGGAGAAATCGGGGGCTGGCGAGTAAGAGAGCTTTTGTTTTGAGTGCTTGATGATACTGGCAATGATAAAACGTTATTTGAAGCCACAGCTTTGGATGAGCTGGAAGACTGCTGAAGGGTATTATTATTTGCCAGATGGTTTTTTTTCGGAGATTCCGTCTCGCAACCGGTTAATGCTGATAAAAGCAAAACTATTGCATAGATTTTTAGATCGACAAAAAGAGAAAGATACTTTTTTTTCATAAGTCACATTACCTGGTTACACTTTCCGGTTTTTTCACAAATGCTTTTTCGCAATTTAGAAATCCAAAAGAATCGTTGGGCTTTTGTTTGGCCGCGACCAACAGAGCCAAGCTTATATTTATGATTAGAATTCAAGTTAAAGTGGGTGCGGCAATTCAGTTCAATACACCTACTTGTATCTACGCAATGGCCTCTCATGAGCTATTTTGAATTGCCTTGTGGCCAACAGCTATCATGCACATCAACAAGAATAGCAGTACCAATGGAAAAGCCTGGTTTATCTATCGGGTTATGGTGTGTTGTCTCACAGTGCGTCGGAGTTTATCGTCTGCATCGTCCCAGAATGGAACCTTATGTTTTTTGAACCAACAAAGCGTAATTTTGGTTTTGGCAATTTCTGTGGGGATAAGGCTATGGGCGGTCATCGATCTGCACAAATATATTTAAATGAAGTTCTGTTGAGATAACTTATATACATGTACATCTACCAGTCCCCTATGATGTTGTTAGGCAAAAGTTGCGAGGTGTTAGAGATGCAAACCACCAAACTATTCAAAAATGGCAATTCACAAGCCGTGCGTATTCCCGCCAATTTGGCCTTTCCGCGCACAGATATAGAGTTAGAAATAGAACGCGTAGGCCAGGAAATTCGGATTCGCCCCGCACGGCGCTCACTCGCGAAAGTTCTAGACAAGTTCGCCCAATTCTCGCCCGATGTTATGGCCGCAGGGCGTGAAGACAACGAACAAGCAGAAAGAGATTCTTTCTGAATTCTTCCAATTAGGAACGCAGTGCGTACCGAATTGAACTTGACCCACAATCGTCTATTGCTCCGTGTCTGGAGAGCCTAGTGAACGAGACCGCTGTTCAACGCCGTACCGCCCACTTGCTTGCTGCAGTAAAAATATCCGTAGGGCGAAAACCTATCTAAGCCTTGTCTTGTGAGCCGAATAGACCTAATATTCGAATCATTAAGTGAGCCGAATGTGATTCTATTCGGCTCATAAGTTTAGATAGGTGCCTCGATGACCGAATATATTCCGCCTAATCGCTGGATTTGGCAGCATACAGATTGGCCTAAATTTCATTGGCGTTTGGAGCAGCTCCAAATCCGATTGAGCGACGCCAATAAAAATTTAGGCATATTGTTGGGGCGCATGGGCAGCCTTCATCCAGGCATGGATTCAGAATCTGCTTTAGATACATTGCTGCAAAATATCCTTACCTCATCTGCTATTGAGGGCGAAGCTCTACAAGCTGCGTCGGTTCGGTCATCCTTAGCAAAACGGCTGGGCATTTCTACTGATCGACAAATCCCCATTTCCAGTAAAACGGAAGGGCTGGCCGAGCTGATGCTCGATGCTATTCAACATTGCCAACAACCCATTTCGTTGGAGCGATTGGAGCAATGGCATCGATGGCTGTTTCCCGATGATCAACCTCGGCTTATTAATCTGCGTGTGGGTCAATTACGGGGCGATGAGCCAATGCAAGTCGTCTCCGGCAGGCTCGACAAACCACGCATCCACTTTGAGGCACCGCCCAAAGCCGTGCTCGACAAAGAGCTCGCCCAATTTATCGCCTGGTTTAATTTGCCAAGTGATGGTGTGGTAGATCCTCTCATTCGCGCCGCCGTTACGCATTTATGGTTTATTACACTGCACCCCTTCGATGATGGTAACGGCCGCATTACGCGAGCCCTAACGGATATGACGCTCGCACAAGCAGATGCTCAATCCATTCGCTTATTTGCGATGTCGTCCAGCATTTTGGATAACCGTGCTGATTATTACCGAATACTCGAACAAACCCAGCGTGGCGATTTGGATATTACGGAGTGGATATTATGGTTCTTACAAACGCTTAACCAAAGTGTGCAAAAAGCCAATGCATCGATTGATGCAACCTTAAATAAAAAACGTTTTTGGCAAACATTCGCTGAAGAAAATTTTCTGGCGGAACAACGTAAAGTGCTAAACCGTTTATTGGACGGCGATGAAAAAGGATTTGCAGAGGGCATTAGCGCAGCGCAATATCAAAAAGTTACCAAAGTCAGCAAGGCCAGCGCCACTCGCCATTTAACGGATTTGCTCAATAAAGGTTGCTTACAAAAAATGGTTAGCGGCGGCCGCAGCACACGCTATAAAATTAATGCTGCATTTTTATAAAGCAATTAGGTATCGCTATTCAAAAGCCACACTCAGTTGTGAAGGATTGCTTTGTAGCTGCCAGTGAAGGCTAGGCTGATGTTTTTTTAAAATACGGAATTTGTGCAAGCGTGCCCCTGCACAATTATGATCAATCTTAGCAATAACACCCTCTATAAGTTGTTTGTATTTGTTTTTTTTACAATATAAGGTTAAGTTTGTTGGCCATATTTCATTTTACAAACATATAGCAAGCATCTGTGAGTTACATTAATACCATGCAAGATATGCAGCCCAGCGAAAATAGCAGCCTAGAGACTAACCATCGCAGTGGTTACTTTCGTAAAACCACTGGTAGTTACAAGGCATTCTTCCCCAATAACCTGCCACCGGAGCCTACCATCGCCCTAACGGGAGCGCTGCAATTACAACTGTCAGCAGCAGACCGCGCTTTGGGTGCGCTCAATATGGTCATTAGTGTATTGCCTAACCCAGAACTGCTAACGGGCATGTTTATTCAAAAAGAAGCGCTGCTCAGCTCGCAAATAGAAGGTACCCAATCTTCCCTTGTGGATGTACTGGGCGCAGAAGAGGAGCACCCGCCCACCAAAGATGTTGGCGAAGTGCTTAATTATGTACGCGCAGCGCGTCATGGGCTAAAGCGCCTCAAGGAAGATGACTTACCGCTTTGTTTGCGGCTGATTAAAGAAATGCACCACATTCTTATGGCCGATGTTCGGGGTGGTAGCGCAAACCTCACGCCGGGGGAGTTTCGCACCATGCAAAATTGGGTAGGTGGCAGCAGCCCAGCTAATGCGCGCTTTGTGCCACCACCGGCAAGCGAGCTCCCTCAGTTATTGGGTGATTTTGAGCAATACATCAACCTACACAACGACATGCCGCCGCTAGTGCAATGCGCTTTGTTACATTATCAATTTGAAACCCTTCACCCGTTTAATGATGGTAATGGCCGAGTGGGGCGTCTGTTGATTACGCTTTACTTGGTTAGCAAAGGCATTTTGGATCAGCCAATTCTTTATTTGAGCGCCTATTTAAAAATCCATCAGCAAGAATATTACGACCGCCTGCAACAAGTGCGTACTCATGGCACTTATGAAAAGTGGATTGCATTTTTTCTGGAAGGCATAGAAGTCGTTAGCCAAATGGTAATAGACACCACCCGACGTGTGCAGTTGTTAGAGCGTACCGATATAGATGCAGTAGTCGCCGCAGGTGCGGGTAGCCAAGGCATAGGTTTCATTCGCTTATTGCTGCAACAGCCCGTCGTGCAGGTAAAAGATATAGAGCGAGGCTTGGTCGTTTCGTTTAGCACTGCCAACAAAATCATTGCCTTGGCAGAGCAGCTGGGCATAGTGCAGCAAATTAGCCAAGGTAAGCGCAACCGCAAATATATTTACAAACACTATGTGGATATTCTGGCCGAAGGCACAGAAATCAGTTTTTAAGTGCACGCAATGCAAATATGTTGAAGTATGAGTACGTTGGGCTCAAATCGCCCTCAGCATCATTAATCAATTCTATTTTTCCTTGTCAATTATTTTTTTGTGTAAGTTTTGCAGTGTCAGATTTTATTTCTGAAAGCTTCAGCGAATGAAAACTTTCAATCAACTTTTTCCCTAGCTCGATAAGACGATATTGTTGTAACAGGCTATTTTCGTTTTGTCTGATCATCCAAACCGTTCGATTCAAAGAATCTGTACGTTAGCAATTTAACTAAAAGGAGCACTTATGAAAACCATCACATCCAACCAAGCCAAAACTCAATTTGATGATTTATTGTTAAAGGTACAACATAGCTCTGTGGAAATAAGTCGCAACGGAAAACCTGTTGCCGTTATGTTATCCATCGAAGACTACCGCACCTTGAAACTTTGAAGTTGCAACAGTTAAAACAAAAAATTCAGCGTGCAGACGCAGATTTGACCGCAGGTAAAACGCACGACGGGGACGTACATTTACAATCCCTGCTTAATGAAAACAAAAAAACATTGGCTTTGTTTGTTAACTGAAAATAAAAATCTTGTTATTAAAAGTGGGCAGGGTGTGCTAATTCGGGAGACGGTGTCTCTCGAATCGCGGTTCATGTGTTTGGCTTTCGATTAGAGTGCGATCTGCAAAAAAATAAGCAAAAAATTCAAATTCTATAGTTGCTATTCTTTGACTAAATCAAAAATAATCTTCAGCTAATGAAAAGTTTCAACCAACTTTTGCCCTAACTCAGTCAAGCGGTATTGTTGTAACCGGCTATTAGGTTTGTTCGGAATGGTCATTTCAATTAAACCAATTTCTAACGCGGGTTGAAGGTAACGATTGCGGAAAGATTTTCGGTCCTTAAGCTCCAAAGCTTGTTGTAACTCATCGCGGTTCAAGCCGTTTGGCTTGTTAAACATTAGGCTAAGCAGTGACCTGACTTGGGGGGTGACTTGGGGGGTGACTTGGGGGGTGACTTGCGAACTCGCGTTATCAGAACCACTTTCAATGGTTGCCAAAATCACACCCAGCATAAACTCGATAAAAGGTGCTGAGTCGGTCTTTTGAGTGCTGAGATTAATAGCTTGGTAATAAGCGCTTTGATGCTCGTATACCATGCTTTCCACAGGGAGTTGAGCTAGGAGCGGGTTCCATTGGCTTAAAATCAACGTTTGCCATAAGCGTCCCATACGACCATTACCATCGGCAAAGGGATGGATAAATTCAAATTCGTAGTGAAACACCGAGCTTGTGATTAACGGGTGCTGATCGGTATGACTTAACCAATCCATAAGGTCATGCATTAGCTTCGCCACTCGATTGGCTGGCGGCGCCATGTGAACAACTACATCACCGTTCATTACGCCAACGTTCCCGTTACGATAATGGCCCACCTCGTCGATGAGTCCTGTCATTAACACCTGATGCGCCTGCAACAAATGTTTTTCATTACCTGGCTGCCAATTTTCAAACTGCTCATAGGCTTTAATCGCGTTGCGGACTTCTTGAATTTCTTTTGGTGGAGCTATAACGCGTTTGCCCTCAAAAATCGCAGTGATCTGCTGCTCGCTTAAGGTGTTGCCCTCAATAGCTAATGACCCTTGAATTGTGCGTATTCTGTTGATGCGACGCAGGCGTAAATTCTTTTCATCTTCCCCATCATTATTTAGTGCAGCCAAGCGCCCCAACTGTTCGCTGATATTGGAGATCAGTCGAATAATGGTTGGAGTAATCGTAAAAGGTGGTTGATAAACTTTAGTCATGAAATTTTTCAATGATGTATTGATGGAGTTCGTTTTTTTTAACGCGTTAGTACAAGCTTACTTTTTAAAAAACCAAGCCCCTATGGGGCTTGGTAGTTTGACTCAATATACGCGGGTTGAAGCTTAAGAGGAACTTCGAATCGCCCTAATCACCAAGCAACCATCACTCACCTCAACACTTATATTCGTGCCAATAGGAAAGCCTGCTTTTTTAAGCCAAAAGCCTTTGAGCAGTACATAGGGAACAGGAGGCGGCGCTCTATAAGTGCTGGGGCTACTGCTTAAAACATAATCGTAAAAGCCCATACGGACTTTCAGTTTGCGGGTAGGGAAAGATTTTTCTTGGGCCGAGCGAAGCTCTGGCGCTATAGTACGTTTAGCCATGATTGATACCTTGTATATCGATTGTGGTTAGCTGCCTCTGGGTGTTCCACCACTCAGGGGTAGCGCCTATTTAGGTTTAGAATTTACAGTTAATAATGCCTCCGATTGAGTAAAAACTGCACGCCTATAAAACACTAAAAAGCTGGGTGAATCAACAGGTTTTTGTGGTGGGTTGGAAAATATTTTGTGATGGGTTTTTAATTCTTAAAGGTTTTTTAAACACTGCTATAGTTCACAGCTGTTAGCTCTTAGCAATTTCCCCAAAGCGTAAATTGCTTATCGAAAAATAACAAATGCAACAGGATGTTTTGATGGACAAGAAACAGCTTTCCGAACGCGACATTTGCAGCAAATTTATTACACCTGCAATCACCCAAGCTGGTTGGGATATTCAAACCCAAGTGCGCGAAGAGCTTACCTTTACCGATGGCCGCGTGATTGTGCGTGGGCGCTTGCATACTCGCGGCGAAAAACGCCGCGCAGATTACGTGCTCTACCATCAAAAAAACCAACCGATTGCCGTGATTGAAGCCAAAGACAATAAACACAGTATCGGTGCAGGCATGCAACAAGCATTGGCTTACAGTGATGCGCTTGATGTGCCCTTCGTATTTGCCAGTAATGGCGATGGCTTTTTATTTCACGATAAAACCGGCACGGGTGCGCAAACAGAAACCGAACTAAGTCTGAATCAATTCCCATCACCAACAGAACTTTGGCAGCGTTATTGCCAATGGAAAGGCTTAACACCTGAAACAAAAGCGATTGTAGAAACACCCTATTACGACGATCTCAGAGGTCGCACACCACGCTACTACCAAATGAATGCCATTAACCGCACCGTAGAAGCTATAGCGCGTGGACAAGACCGCATTCTTTTAGTCATGGCTACAGGCACAGGTAAAACCTACACCGCATTTCAAATTATCTGGCGCTTGTGGAAATCAAAACAGAAAAAACGAATTTTATTTTTGGCTGATCGCAATATTTTAATTAACCAAACCATGGTGGGCGATTTCCGTCCCTTCGGGCCCGCGATGGCAAAGCTTTCACCCAATGCGGCGGGCATGGAGCGAGATGGCACCCCGATAGATCTTACCTTGGCGATTCAAAAGAGCAGCAAAAAAGTAAACAAAGCATATGAGATTTATTTAGGGCTATATCAAGCCTTAAGCGGTACTGAAGAAGTGCGCAATGTGTATAAACAATTCTCGCCAGATTTTTTCGATTTAATTGTGGTGGACGAATGTCATCGCGGCAGTGCCAAAGAAGATTCCGCATGGCGTGAAATTCTTAGCTATTTTAATAGTGCAACTCAAGTGGGATTAACGGCAACGCCTAAAGAAACGAAAGAAACCAGTAATATCGAATATTTTGGCGAGCCCATTTATACCTACTCACTCAAACAAGGAATTGATGATGGTTTTCTTGCGCCCTACAAAGTGGTACGTATAGATTTTGATGTGGACCTACAAGGATGGCGCCCTAAAGCAGGCCAAAAAGATAAATACGGCAATCTTATTGAAGACCGTATTTACAACCAAAAAGACATCGATAAAAATATCGTGTTTGATGAACGCACTCAATTGGTTGCCATGAAAATTACCGAGTTTTTACAAAAATCCGGCGAGTTTCAAAAAACAATTGTTTTCTGTGATGATATAGACCACGCCGAACGTATGCGCCAAGCACTGGTTAACCTCAACCCGGAACGCGTTCAAGAAAATCGCAAATACGTTATGCGTATTACGGGTGATAATGATGAAGGCAAAGCTGAGTTAGATAACTTTATTAATCCAGAATCTAAATATCCTGTTATTGCTACCACCAGTAAATTAATGACCACAGGTGTGGATGCAAAAACCTGCAAACTCATCGTATTAGATCAGCGTATTCAATCTATAACTGAATTCAAACAAATCATAGGGCGCGGTACACGCATCGACGAAGATTATGACAAACACTGGTTTACCATTTTAGATTTTAAAAAAGCAACGGAAAGATTTGCCGACGCGAATTTTGATGGCGACCCCGTACAGATATACAAGCCATCGCCAACAGATACAACCGTTCCTCCGGATGAGCAACCTGCAGCGGGCACTAGTAGCGGCGAAGCACTTTACCCAATACATGATGGAGGTGATGATATGGGCGGTGTAAGTCTGCCGCGCATTAAGTATGTTGTTAATGGAGTAACCGTCAAAATTATTGATGAGCGCACCCAGTATCTCGATAGCAATGGCAAACTCATTACCGAATCACTGACTGACTACACACGCCTTTGTGTTACCAAACAATTTGCAACCCTCAATGATTTTTTACGCAAATGGAGCGATACCGAACAAAAGAACGTCATCATTCAAGAATTGGCCGCGCAAGGTGTGTTGTGGGATGATCTGCAAGCCGATGTGAGTAAAAAGCTTGGTTACGAGTTAGACGCTTTTGATTTAATTTCACACATCGTTTACGGGCAACCGCCACTCTCGCGTCAAGAGCGTGCTAGCAATGTGAAAAAACGCAACTATTTCACCAAATACCAAGGCGCCGCTAAACAAGTGCTGGAAGGCTTGCTAGAAAAATATGCTGATACCGGCGTAGAGCATATTGAAAACACCAACATTCTTAAATTGCCACCCTTTGATAAATTAGGTGCACCAATGGAGTTACTCAATGCCTTTGGTGGCAAACCTAAATATTTACAAGCAGTAAAAGAATTGGAAGACCAGCTCTACTTTCCACCGGAATCTGCGTAATTAACATCGGTTAATAATTATCCGCGGCGTAGGTAAAATTCTGTGATCACATTTGATAGATACCCACATATCAACGACCTGATTCAATTTTATTTATCTGAGGTACCAGATAAACATATAGAACGAATTATTGAAACCGGCGTGACTAACGAGGCAGATGCCGAATTATTCAGTGCATTTGTTTGGCAGATGGTAGACCGCATTCACCGCGACGAAGAAATTGAGAGAGAAGTATTGGGTAGAGCGGACAATAGCGATATGCTGCCGGACCTGAGTTATGAAATCACCAAGTACATGCGAAAAACGGGCTTCTATTCCGTATGGGAACGAATTTCGAATCTTGATGAATAAATACTATTCGCTAATGTACATAATTTACGCAATTAACCTTAAGGCTGTTCATGAGTATTTCTTCCACCATTAAATCCATTCAAGACATTATGCGCAAAGACGTAGGTGTCGATGGCGATGCGCAACGAATTGGCCAGTTAGTCTGGATGTTATTCCTAAAAATTTATGACGACAAAGAACTAGAGTGGGAAGAGTTTGATGATCATTACAAATCTCCCATCCCAAAAAATCTGCGTTGGCGAACTTGGGCTGCCAACCCGGAGGGTGACACAGGTGTAGGGCTAAAAGAGTTTATCGATAATACACTTTTTCCTGGGTTGCAAAATTTAAAGGCAAAAGCGGGAGATCAGCGCGCTATTGTAATTCGCAGCGTTTTTGAAGATGCCTACAACTATATGAAGTCTGGTCACCTCATCCGTCAGGTGATCAATAAAATTCAAGAAGGTGTGGATTTTAATAAAGCACAAGAGCGTCATGAATTCGGCGGTATGTACGAGCAAATTCTGCGCGATTTACAAAATGCAGGAAATGCAGGCGAATTTTATACCCCGCGCGCAGTTACTGAATTTATGGTGCAAATGACTGATCCGCAATTACATGAAAGCGTTATAGACCCAGCTTGTGGCACTGGTGGCTTCTTAACTTGCGCTATTGAATACAAACGCAAACATTATGTAAAAACTGCAGATGACGAAAAAATTCTACAAGCTAGTATTCATGGTTGGGAAAAAAAGCCGCTGCCACACATGCTTGCCACTACCAATATGATTTTGCACGGCATAGAAGTGCCCAGCCAAATAATTCACGACAATACACTCGCGCGCCCGCTTATTAGTTGGGGGCTAAAAGAGCGTAAAGACATCATCATTGCTAACCCACCGTTTGGTGGTATGGAAGAGGATGGTATAGAGTTAA
This sequence comes from Pseudomonadota bacterium, assembly GCA_040386215.1. GTDB lineage: Bacteria > Pseudomonadota > Gammaproteobacteria > Pseudomonadales > Cellvibrionaceae > Cellvibrio. The sequence continues at coordinate 234,811 of JAZKFX010000036.1, read as the reverse complement.
ACTTTCCGCAAAGTTTTCGTACTCGCGAAACAGCGGATTTATTTATGACCTTGTTTATTCACTTACTTAAAGACGGAGGTCGTGCTGCCGTTGTTTTGCCAGATGGGTTTCTCTTTGGTGAGGGTATGAAAACTCGTTTAAAAGAGCACCTGCTTGCTGAATGTAATTTACATACCATAGTGCGTTTACCTAATTCTGTATTTGCGCCTTATACCGGTATTAAAACTAATATTTTATTTTTTGAAAAAGGCAAACCGACTAAAGATGTTTGGTATTACGAACTGCCACTACCTGCTGGTGTAAAAGCTTTTAACAAAACCAAACCTATGAAGTTGGAAGATTTTGCTACATGTGTGGAATGGTGGGGCGAAGGCAAAAAGCAATCTGTAAAAGCTAAACGTAAAAGTCGTGTTGAAAATGTGCAAGCTTGGAAAGTTAGTCTTGAGGATATTGTTTCCCGGAGCTATAACCTTGATATTAAAAATCCACATGTCGGTGAACAAATTAGCCACGACCCAGATGAGTTGTTAATTACCTACTCTAAACAGCAAGCCCATATTGCTAACTTGAGAGAGCAACTTAAAAACATTTTAAGTGCAGCGCTTGAAGGTAAAAACTAATGAGCGTTCAGAAATCAATCATTAAACATTTGGATCTTTGGACAAGCGCGCGAAAAACCCGCAGTATTGCTGGCCGTGGAAGTAATAATAAATTAGATTTGGTTGGAATTAGAAAATTGCGTGAGCTTATTTTAGAGTTAGCTGTGCGCGGAAAATTAGTGCCGCAGGATGCGAATGATGAATCCGCTACCGAATTACTAAAAAAAATTGCAGCTGAAAAATCTATTTTAATAAGTGCAGGAAAAATCAGAAAAGAAAAGTCTCTGCTCCATATCTCGTCTGCTGATATTCCATCTGACATACCACAAAGCTGGGCAGTGATCAAACTTGGCGTAGTTAGCACAAAGTTAACTGATGGTTCGCACAATCCTCCAGCCGATGCCGGTGAAGGATTGCCTATGCTTAGTAGTCAAAATGTCAATTTTGGGATAGTTGATTTTTCAAATCCATCGAGATTTGTAACAGCTGAAGATTTTGAAAGGGAGAATGCTAGAACTCTGGTTGAATCAGGTGATGTGCTTTTAACAATTGTAGGTACCTTAGGTCGAGCAGCTGTTGTTCCGCATCAAGCTCCAAAATTTGTTCTTCAGCGTAGTGTTGCAGTTATTAAAACTGGATTGTCACCGCATTTTTTAGCTATTCAGTTTCAAGCAATTACATGTTCAAATTACTTCGAAACTCATGGCAAGGGAACCGCCCAGAAAGGTATATATCTTGGAAAGCTTGCGGATATGCCTTTGTTTATTCCCCCGCTCGCGGAACAACATCGCATTGTTGCCAAAGTTGATGAGCTTATGGCATTCTGCGATCAATTGGAACAAACTCACAGTAACAATATCGCTGCTCATGCACAAATCGTAGAAGTATTGCTCGCCACGTTAATCAATAGTGCCGATAACAACGAATTGCAAAATCACTGGCAACGGATAGCCACACACTTCGATACCTTATTTACCACCGAACACAGCATCGACCACCTCGAACAAGCTATCCTTCAGCTAGCCGTTATGGGAAAACTCGTCCCACAAAACCCCAGCGACGAACCAGCTAGCGAACTTCTAACAAAAATTATTGCTGAAAAAGCACGGTTGGTTAAAGAAGGTAAAATTAAAAAAGAAAAACCGCTGCCGGAAATTACGGAAGAGGAAAAGTCGTTCGAGTTGCCGAGTGGATGGGAGCGTGTACGCTTAGCAAGTATTTCGGACGTTGGCACTGGGGCGACACCATCACGAACTAATGGATTATATTATGAGCCCGCAGAAGTGAATTGGGTAACCAGTGGCGAGACAAGCGAAGAGTATATTCGAGAAACAAAGGAAAAGGTTTCTCGGAAGGCAGTAAAAGAAACTAATATTTCTATATATCCAGTCGGAACTTTAATTGTTGCGATGTATGGACAAGGAAAAACTAGAGGCCAAATCACCGAATTATTGATTGAAGCGGGTACAAATCAAGCGTGCGCTGCTGTTCGTTTGATAGAGAATTCAGCACATCATAGAAAATATATAAAATTATTTTTCGTAAAGGCATACGACGAATTACGTGAACAAGCAGCGGGGGGAGCACAGCCTAACTTAAATGTTGGAAAGGTATCTGCTATTGTTATTCCACTTCCTCCATTAGCTGAACAATATCGGATCGTCGCTAAAGTAGAAGAAATAATGGCTTTCTGCGACTCAATCAAAACTAACATCCGAAACGCACAAATCAGTCAGCTAGCACTGGCTGACGCATTAGTTAATTCAGCACTTGGTCCAAGCAACGTGATCGCTAAGAAAATCTTCGAGGAAGCTCCTATGAATATTTCTACATCCCTTAAGTTGTTGTCACATAAAACCCTTAGTGATAAGGCACCATTGGCAAAAATTATCAAAGACGAAGGCGGTGACGCTGATGCCAAACAAGTATGGAAAAAATCAAATTTGGATTTACCCAACTTTTACAAGCAACTCAAAGTAGAAATTGCTGCTGGTTATATAGTGAAACCCTCAGCTGGAATCACTGGTTAAGGTATTGATAGATGAAACTCAAGGAACTGTTCATAGTAAATTACAAAGGCTTCGTAAATTTTAAAATATCATTTGATGATAAATCACCACTTACAACCATTATTGGTCAAAATGGTGTTGGTAAGTCCAACCTCATAGAAATAATCGTTTCGATTTTCAGAGCAATCGACCTTGGAGAGCAAACAGATTTCAGTTTTTCATTAAACTACGAGTGTCGTGAGCATGACATCCAAATAACATTTGATGTAGACAATACGTCTAAAAATCTAGTTATTATTGATAAAATCAAGAAATCTTTTTCCTATCTAAAAAATAATGCTAAAGAATATTTACCGCTGAATATATTTACTTATTATTCGGGTACCAATGAGCGTGTTGAATCATTATTTGTAAAACATCAAACACGTTTCTATGACGCGCTTACCAAAGGCGATGATCAGCTAATTCGGCGTTTTTTCTATTGTAGAGAGGTGCATAGCTTCTTCGTACTACTTGCTTTTTTAGTAGACGATGAAAAGGCCTCAAAAGACCTCTTAGAAAAGCTTCATATTAAGTCTCTAGAGTCCGTTTTGTTTGTACTCAAAAAGCCCTACTGGTACAAGGGCCGTCCTTCTGAAATTATGCAAGAAGAGGGCGATGAAAGGTTTTGGTATTCGCGAGGAATTGTCAAAGATTTTTTAAGTAATTTATGGAATGAAGCAATAGCCCCTATTGATAATTCAGAACGAAAAATTATAGACTTTCGTGGGCGCTCCGAAACACAGGATCGCCTCTATTTATTCTTGCCTGATAAAGCAGCACTTGAAAACTTGGCAAGAAAATATTCTGACACTACAGCATTGTTTAAAAATATCGAAAGTACTTATATCGCTGACTTGCTAGAAGATGTGCAGGTAACGGTGACTACAACAGATAACAAAGAACTCACATTCAGCGCTCTATCTGAGGGCGAACGTCAATTGCTCACAGTGTTGGGCTTAATGAAATTCACACGAGGTGATGAGTCATTATTTTTATTAGATGAGCCTGACACTCATTTGAATCCGCGATGGAAGCTGAATTACTTTGATCAAATTGAAAAAATACTGGATTATAAAATTGATGGCACTAATAGAACTGCTTGGGATTCAAGCCAGGTTATATTGACGACACATGATCCCATGATGTTGACCTCGCTACACGCCAGACAAATTCGTGTAATCACTGAAAAAGATGGAATAAAAACGGCAGAGCTTCCTGATGAAGATCCAATAAATCTTGGCGTTGAAGCAATAATTCAGTCTGAATTGTATGGAATCAGAACAAGCCTTGACAAAGAGATTCAAAATAAAATTGATTTACGCAACCAATTGCTTGCAACTAAGGATCTTTCGGGAAGGCCATTAGAGGAACTTCATAAACTTAACGAAGAGCTTGATTCGTTAGGTCTTCAATATGCTCATCCTAATCCTTATTTTTCCAATTTTTCTAAAGCTATAAGTCGCAGCCCATTATTTAAACGACCTGAATTTACACCTGATGAATATGATGAGCTGCAAAGCTTATCGGATGAAATTCTTGCAGAGTTGTTAAAAGAGGACGCTGATAATGATAAAAATTAAGCTTCCAGATGATATGCCACCTGAGATCCAAGCTTGGAAAGACCATGCACTGACCATTTCAAATCGTATTTTGGCTACACAATCTCTTGAGGAGAAGCATCGTTTAATTGATCAATATGAAAACCATTGGAGGCGCCCTGAATTAATTCGGTGGTTATCAGGTTTGTCTCACGATAAATGTTGGTACACAGAAACAAAATTTGGTGGTGACTATCAGGAAGTAGAACATTTTAGACCCAAGAAAAATACTAAAAATAAAGATGGGTCCATAAACGGAACTCACTCCGGTTATCATTGGCTTGCTTTTGATCTTGAAAACTATCGTCTTTGTAAGCGCCGACCAAATGCAAAAAAGGGTACGTATTTTCCTGTTATTGATGAAAAATTCAGGGCGTCTAATGAAAGCCATGACTGGCGCGATGAATTACCGTTATTTCTTGATCCTTTGGATGAAGAAGATTATTTGTTATTAAGTTTTGATGATAATGGTAAGCCAGTTCCGGCTAACAATATTGCAGATCAAGATATTGAACGCGTTGAATTTACTATAGATAAATACTTTTTGGATGAAGAGCTGCTGAATCGGCGCAGGGCTGAAACATGGGTAACTTGTCGTGCCTTGTATAATAAATATCTAAATGCAATGATAAATATTAAAGCAACTTCTAATGATAGGGTTGCAGCCAGAGCAGCGGCAAAAAAGGACCTTGAGCAATTAAAAAATATGTTAGACAGAAAGCAGGAGTTTTCGGCAGTCGCTAAGCAAGCATTAATTAAAATAGGCGATGAGCATGCAATTAATATTGCATGCTCATGAGCAATATCTAGATCAGAGTAATTTTTTTAAAGTCAAAGTTATGCTGACTTTTTCATGCGTGTAATTACCGTAAGCAATGAGAATTTAGAAGAATTATTACGTTGCTGAAATTTGATGTTAAGTAATAATTAAGGATAATGTAGTGATAGACAGTTAGGGAAATTAACTCACCGTTACTTCTTCAAACGTTAAGCCTTTGAATGCATGTTGTTCATACAAGTTTTTAAAGGCTTTTGTGCAATAACTGTAACGAAGTTTATCGGTGGGCGTTTTGAATACATCGCGGCCATCTAATACGGCTTCATTAAACACTATGTTGTCTTGCCCCATGTGAACACCTGAATCCACCACTTCAACTTCATGGCTTCGGTCTATACCTTCTTCGGGAATAACGAAAAGGGTGTTAAACATGTAATAGGTATCACTGCCAATGATTAAAGGTAAAAATTCACCCGATGGGGTGAGGCAGTCTTTAAATACCTCATAAGCTTTAGGGCTTAGCACTAGATTGCCAATCGCCCACGTAGTGATATCGGGTAATTGTTCACTTTCGCCCTCGTAGTTTTCACTTGCGAAAAAAGAAGCCTTAAATGCTACCCAGTTTGCGAGCCTTGGTTTGGCTTTAAAGCGCTGACTATAGGAAGGCATTTTTGTGGCCAGATCGTTTAAATCCGGTAACAGCAAATAGCTCTTTTTGTAGTCGTAAATAATTTTGTAAATCATAGCTTTCTATTCTTTTTTAGCCAGTCTTTGTATTCTGCTTCGTCTATTTCTTCTTGTAATTTCATTTCATCACGAATATTACCGTGTAAGAGTTGTGTTCTAACTGTGTTTAGAAAAGAGCGTATTTGTAAGTCATCATCCATCATGGATATAGTGTTTTCGATCCAACGATAATATAACTGGCGATGAATTCTGTTATGGCCAATCGCATTGGGGTAAATAGTTGGGCGAGCATCGGCTTTGGTTTTTGGCATCCATGCACCGTTGTCTGGATCATCTATTCGAATTTTATTGTCTTCTTCTGCTAAAACTAACCGTGCGGCTGCCGCTTCTGGGTGCTTACCTGATATGAGATGGTGAGCCTCCCACTTTGCCCCTGGTCTAGCAATTCCACAGGTGCGTAGATGCTTGCCTAGCAGGCTCGATGAGTGTTTCTCGTTAAGTAATTGAAACAGGTTCATGTCAGCGCCTTCACGGCGGAACCCCGCCATTTTTCCTACTAACCTGGCTTGATTCATCTTAGCCATGCGTTTTTCAACGCGGTTAAAGGTCTTAGCGTCCTTGTCTGAATAGCTTTCAGATTTGGCTTTATCGAGTACGTTAAAAGGCTTTGGCTTTAATTGAGACATATTTTTCACTCAAGTCCATGACATCGTCGGTTTTGCGAAGACGGTAGTATATCCATTATTAACTCAATGGCACTATGATGACTTCACATAATTAATCTGGCTGGTTGATTTCCGGTGTCTCCTGGCTCATTCGTTTTGCTAAAGAATTGCAGGGAAAACTTGTTACAGCACAATATTCAAACCGACAGTTTTTTAGAAAAACACCTAAACAATATTTGACGCAGGTTTTTGCTGCGAAAAAAAGAGTTGCTGATTTTTCATAAAAAAATAAAATGCCCCAATGATGACAAGCAATGTCATTGTGGGCAGTTCTACCAGAACTCAATTTGGTCTACTCCTGCAAACCCGGAGAACCGCGCAAAGAAAATTAGGTATTGGGTTGATAATTGTATTCACGCTAATGAGGGCGGCGATAATGACTGAATATGAATTTGTATTGCGTTTTCAGCTTCCTGCGGAGAACGGTCAGCCAAATGAATTTTTAGATTCTTTGTATGAGGCTGGTTGTAGCGATGCTGTCATTGGTGTTGGTTTGCCTGGGTATTTAGCGTTAGATTTTTCTCGCGAAGCCGTGAGCGCACAGGAGGCCTTTCAATCGGCGATTGCTAATGTTCAGAAAGCTATTCCTGGTGCTAAATTAATTGAAGTTTCACCGCATTTACTCAATACATGAAAAAATCGACTTACATTTGCTTGCTGTGCACCTCGCATATATTTTATCGCAAACGGTGGGTGCTTAACCGGCCAGCAATCCGGCCAAATAAATAATTAAAAAGCTCGGCATATATAAAAATATAGTTTGGTATCAATAAGCTAGTGACTTTATAAAGCGGCCAACCAAGCGGCCAAGATTGTTCTTGAAATATTACAGATTTGTTTGATGGGTATTTGATTTGTTATCAATGAAAACTGGCGTGCTCATTAACTTAGGGTGAAATAACTAAGAATATCCATCTCTTTATGAGGTACACCAATAATGTCTATTCCTTCAGTGTGGATTAAATAAAACACCACATGCTCGCCTTGGGGAAAACTGTAGAACCCCTCTTGTATATCGGTGCGGTGTTTTCCTAATAAAGTATTTTCTAGCAGCCACTCAAATCGTATTTCGAGCTGCTTTAAATAAATATTTCGTTGGTTCTTGCCCCATAGCTGCAATGTATAACGACCGATATTCTTCAGGTCGTCCCTTGCCCGAGGAGTAATCCTGTATTTGCGCATCACGCTTCCTTATCTAAATCCTTAATGAGGGAATCCATTGAAAAATCATCTACAAATTGACCTGAATTTGCTTGCTCAGCGCCTTGTATAAGATGGGCACGTAGTGCGTCTAGCTTGCTTTTGCGTTCCTCCATAGATCTGAGTGCGTCGCGAACCACTTCACTGGCAGAGCCGTAACGTCCGCTGGAAATCTCATTTTTAATAAATACTTCCCAGTGCTCACCCAAACTCAAACTTGTGGTAGCCATAAGTATCACCTGTATTCAAAATTAACAAATATGAATATAAGTTTGTTTTTTTGGGAAATCAAGAAAAAGATTTTCTGATTTTTTGATAATAAAAAACCCCAACAAATTTCTTCGTTGGGGGTTCGTATTGGTGGAGACGGGGAGTTGAATCCCCGTTAGCCAGTACTCCATCGTCGGCTCTAAACATTTGCGTCCATTGGCTAATCTAACGCTCGCCCCGATAGGCCAAGCAACAAGTAAGTATTACCTTATTTCAGCTCAATTAGCATATTGGCCAACGCATCATTCAATAAGCGCGAGCAGGCTGAATATAATCCGACAATAGCCTCTCCCTTATTAAGTGCAACATCTTGTATGTCGAAACAAGCATCCATTTTGGCTGGACGTTTGTGCAAAGCATGCATTTAAACTATCCAAGTGATCACTGTATTTTCCGGATGAGATCATTTCCATAATCCGTTACAAACAGGCTAAATCCATCGGTAGTGATATCTGCCGGCTGATAAAAACTGGTCGTACCGCCCGTGCCGTTCACACTACCTGCAACACCAGCCGTTCCTGATAATGTGGTTACCAGGCCAGTCGAAATCTCTATCTTACGAATGATGCGGTTGTTTTGATCTGCTACATAGAGGTTGGTGCCGTCGGTGATGATACCTCGGGGGGCATCAAACCTTGCTGCTGCACCTACACCATCAGCAAATCCTGCATTATCAACAAAACCAATTGAAGTAACTACTCCAGCCAGAGTTGTAACCGCTCCCGAAGCAATGACTATTTTGTGAATAGCGTCATTACGTACATCTGTTACATAAAGATGAGTGCCTTCTGTGGTGATGCCTTCTGGAGTGAAGGACTGAGGTGCAGCACCTGGCGCATTGGGGTTACCATCTAATCCTGCTGTTCCCGCGAGCGTTGAAACTTCGCCAGTCTGAATCACTATTTTTCGAATGGTTCCTTCTCCGGTATCTGCTACAAAAAGGTTAGTACCATCGGTGGTAATACCGTTGGGGTAGTTAAACTGCGCCTTAGCGCCTATGCCGTCAGCGCTGCCCCGAATTCCTTCTGTTCCGGCTAATGTGGTAACTGCAGCCGTGGCAATCTCTATTTTGCGAATTAGGTAATTACCTGAATCCGTCACATAAAGATAAGTGCCGTCGTTGGTGATGCTTAGAGGATTGTCAAATCTCGCTGCAGTCCCTATACCATCATTGCCACCTCTTATTCCTGTTGTGCCCGCAATGGTTGTTACCACACCTGTGGCAATCACCACTTTACGTACGGTTTGGTTATCGACTATATAGAGATTGGTACCGTCAGTAGTGGTACCTATAGGTTTTAATCTAGCAGCTGCGCCTGTGCCATCAGTGCCTGTGGGGCTGCCTGCAAAGGAGGTTACTGCGCCTGTGGCAATCGCGACTTTGCGGATGGTGTCATTACCATCCACGACATAAATATTCGCACCCAAGTTTGCAATGCCAACGGGTAAAGTGAAGCGTGCTCCGGCACCAACTCCATCTACTGCTCCTTGTGTGTCCGCAGTGCCAGCCAACGTAGTAACCTCGCCGGAGGAAATCACTACTTTGCGCACAGCATGGCCTTGTGTGTCGGCTACATAAAGATACGGCCCATCAATTGAGAGTGCTTGTGGCCGATTGAAGCGTGCTGCTGCACCAATACCATCAACGCTACCATAGACATCTGCCAATCCGGTAAGCGTAGTAACTGCTCCTGTGGCTATGACTACCTTGCGGATCGTGCTGCTATCTGCAACGTAGAGATTGGTGCCGTCAGTAGTGATGCCCGAAGGCGAATGAAAGCTGGCCGCGGTGCCAGTACCATCGTTGCTGCCAACTACACCTGCTGCCCCTGCAAAGGTAGAGACTTCTCCTGTCGCAATAACTATTTTGCGAATAGTGACGCTGTCAGCAACATAAAGATTGATTCCGTCAGTAGTGAGGCCTGTTGGATAAGTAAATCTTGCCGCTGTGCCTATGCCATCCGAACTACCCATGAAAGCATCCTTTCCCGCAATAGTGATTACTTCACCTGTGGCAATCACAATTTTACGGACAGTATGATTGTCGCGTTCTGTCACATAGAGGTCATCGCCAACAATTGTGATCCCATGGGGACGGGAAAGCCTTATTTTAAGGCGGGTTCCATCGGGATCTCCGCTCGTGTCTATTAGGGTGCGCAATCTTGATACGGTGTTTGTGGCAATCTCTATTTTGCGAATAGCATCGTTATCAGTATCTGTTATGTAAAGGTTAGTGCCATCACTTACGATACCCTTCGGCCCATCAAATCTAACAGATGTACCCGTGCCATTTGCTCCAGGTGGAGCGCCCGCTAAAGTCGTAACGACCGTCGCTATGTTAAGAGGTGCGCCTTGTATAGCACCGCCCATCAAGAAAGTTGCAAGAGATGTGCTGCTGGAAGCGGCGCTATTAACAATTGAAGTTGAACTGCTAACAGCGACAGCGCTGGCAGGCGTGGTTTTTTTCGATGAGCCGCCGCCGCAGGCAACTATTGTTGTAACTAACCCTAGAATAAAAAAACAGTTAAATGCGCGTTGAAAAACATTTGTTATTACCATGACATTAATGATCCTTTGCGAAATAATTTAATAAACATTAGCTTTTAAAAAGCCGCATTAAAAAGTTTTCAAATTTCAATTTAATTTGGTGATTCTAAGCAGAAAATTAAAATTCAAAAAAATAAGTAAAAAAGTTGGATTGATTTTCTAACATTGATTAACAGATGTTTTGTCATACTTAACATTTCAGTTGCGGTTCCGGTTAAGTAATAAGCACGCTATACCTTTAATATTTATTCGATAAATATTTGGGGTTTCTTCATCGCAATAGCGACTAATATTTTTTATTTCTTTTGAATGCTTCAATGTGTTGGCTTCAAAGACATATTAAATAATGAGATTCAAAATGTTCATTATGCAGTTCAGTAAATTCTCCATGCGCAAAAAACAGAATGAATTAATTTTGCAGGGATATTAAATATAAAAAACCCCAACTCTTTCGAATTGGGGTTTCGTATTTGGTGGAGGCGGGGGGAGTTGAACCCCCGTCCGCCAGTACTCCCTCCTCGGCTCTACATGTTTAGGTCCGTTGATTGATTTAACCGGTATCAGCCCAACAGGCAGGACGATACAAGCGATCCTATTAAGTTTTAGCAGCGCCGCCCTAGGCTTGCTTTGCTGCGATCCAGTTCTATATGACGGGCTTTAGCGCGGTACTGGCACCTTGCTATAGACCGCTAGCAGCAATTAAGCTGCTAGAGCGTAAGAATCGTCGTTTGCGACTATTCAAGTACAGCTTTGGATTAACGTGATTGGCTGTCATCACGACATGCACCTCGGGCTTTGTTACCAGCGTCGAATCCATAACGCCCCCGGTCGCAATACTTGAAAGCTCAAGCATCGCGAGTGGGGTTATTGTAGGGGGTTAAGTGCGACGAGTCACTCATTAATTTCTGGAATTTTTTAGCAGGCAAATCGATGTGGCGAGGGCCCAGTTAGGGCCCGGCTCGGTTCACAATTAAGGTTTGGTGGGCTCTAGTTTTAATTCAAGGCGGTTGTGATTTTGTGCAACCATATTCCAGCTTTTCGCGCTTAGGGATGGTTTGCGTTCGGGGTAATTGTCCGGTTCGCTGAGTGTGTTGATAATAATGCGTACCGCTTTTTCGGGTTTTTGATCAACGCCGTTAAGGGCTGTTTCAACTTCGCGTTGGTATTGCTCCATCACGCGATCCACTCCGTAGATTTCATTAGTGGTAATACAGTTGCCCATGTTTAAGCTTTCGCTGGCGAGTTGCGCCTGGCCAAAGTTGTCTATAACAAGGCAGAAATTACCTACATAAATGTTGATCCACACTGTGCCTCTAAAACCCTTGGCAATAATACGATTTAATAATTCGTAGAGGCGAATTACGGTTTTAGTGTCCACGCTGCTTTGATTAAAGGGTAGGGCGGAGGTTTGGTTGAAGGACCATGCTAAATCGGCAAGATAAGCGTTATCTGCTTGCTTGGGTAAGTCGGAAGCATTTTTGAGTGCAGGAGCTGCGGCTACGGGAATTAGCGCCCCGGTATTTTTTTGCGCTGCTATAGCGGCTAATTGTTCGCCGAACTTTTGCTGTTGGTCCTGGCCCTGGGTTACCGCATCGCTCATTTTAATCAGATAAAAAGCAATAACGCCCAGGGCACCGAGTATTAGTATTTTACTCAGCAGAGACCAGCCGCTTTCGCTAGGTGGTTCGACAGGTTGTAACGGAATTTCTACATGAGCATTTTTTTGCTGGATAATTTCGCTAAATTCTTGCTTTATGTTTTTCTTCAGACCCTGCAGCTCGCGCACTACGCGGGAGGTAATAAAGCGGCTGCTGTCTTCCAGGGTGTGCTCCATGTGGCTAAGGCGCAGCTCGAGATTGCGCGCTTGTTCGGCATTGGCTTGCGAGGCGTTGCGTTCAAAATTACCCACATCGATGGTCTTGGCGACGTGTGCTACTGTCTCTTCAACGGGTACGACCTTAGGTTGTCTTTCGGGATCATCCTTACGATAAACGTGGATGGTCTGCATAACGTTGGATAATTCTGTAGCGGTAATCGTATCCTTACTAACAACGTCCAAAGCGCCCAGTGCACGTGCTTGCCCGGTGTACACATCGCCACTTTTGGAGGTGTACATAATCACGGGAATCATGGCGGTTTCGGGGTGGGACTTAATAATTTGCAGCGCTCGGAAGCCGTCCATACCCGGCATTAAGTGATCCATAAAGATGACATCGGGAGCGTTAGTCGCAAGATAGCGTAGCGCGGCTTCACCGGAGTCAACTGAATCTGTATCCAGATTGTAGGGGCGTAACATTTTTTTCAGGCGATATTGGGCCGTTGTGGAATCATCAACAATAAGTGCGCGTTTGTTTGTCATGCGATCTATTCCGTGGGGCTTTCGTTGTAGGTTAGGCCTTACAGGTGTTATAGGCGTCGGGCGTTATATTTCATTATTGGTATAGGTTAACAAAATACCGGGAAGCGAACATATGCAAATATATAAAGTATGAACAAAGTATGAATATAGAGTAACAAATAACTGCTTTCGGGATGAAACACAAATCACAATTAAATAATAAGAAGTTCTAAAATCCTCTCATATTCAGTGGTTTTGCACTTAATTTGCATAAATGCGAGGGGGAGAGATTAAGTATTAAACACTTAAGTAGCGTTGTACCAAATCTTCATTCAGCGCGGCTATGGGTCCTGTCGCAACCACATTGCCTTTCTCCATAATAAAAAAGTCATCAGCCACGCGGCGAGCGAAGGGGAGTTTTTGCTCGACCAACAAAACGGTTAAACCAAATTCACGGTTGAGCTTGCGGATAACCTCACCTATATCGCGTACGATATTTGGCTGAATACCTTCGGTTGGTTCATCGAGAATTAATAGTTTGGGGTCGAGCACCAAGGCTCGGCCAATGGCAAGTTGTTGTTGTTGGCCGCCGGACAAGTCGCCCCCGCGCCTATGTTTCATTTCCTTTAACACGGGAAATAATTCATAAATATGGGTTGGGATATGCCGCAGTTTGTCCGCTCGCGCACCGAGCGATATGGTCAGGTTTTCTTCAACGGTAAGCAGTGGAAAAATTTCACGTCCCTGGGGTACATAGCCAATACCAGCCCGAGCACGCATTTCAGTGGCAAGCTTATTGATGTTGAAAGAATTGAATTCGATAGTGCCATCACGCACTGGCAATATGCCGGTAATTGCTTTGAGTAAAGTGGTTTTGCCCACGCCATTGCGACCAATTAAACAACCGCAAGTGCCTTGTTTTAAGTGCAGTGATAGATCCCACAGAATATGGCTTTGACCGTAATATTGATTAATGTTTTTTATCTGTAACACGGGCCTATTCTCCTAAATACACTTCAATCACTTTGGGATCATTTTGTACTTGATCCATAGTGCCTTCGGTTAATACCGAGCCTTGATGTAATACGGTTACTTTGCGGGCAATAGAACGTACAAATTTCATATCGTGCTCTACCACAATAACGGAATGTTTTCCTGCCAGCGATAATAAAAGCTCTGCAGTTTTTTCGGTTTCTTCGCCCGTCATACCGGCTACGGGTTCATCCACTAATAAAACGCGCGGGCTTTGCATTAACAGCATGCCAATTTCTAACCATTGTTTTTGACCGTGTGACAGTGCGCCCGCATTTTTGTGGCGCAATTCCTTAAGGCCAATTTGCACCAGTACCTCATCAATACGGTAGTGCTGTGATGGCGTAAGAGATTTACTCAATGTCCACCACACACGTTTATCCGATGCGGTAGCCAATTCCAAATTTTCGTAAACCGTTAAAGCTTCAAAAATGGTGGGCTTTTGAAATTTGCGGCCAATGCCGCCGCGAGCAATCTGGTGTTCCGATAATTCGAGTAAATTAATTTGTTGGCCAAAATAAACGTTGCCAGCATCGGGTTTGGTTTTTCCCGTAATCACATCCATCATGGTAGTTTTACCGGCGCCGTTAGGGCCGATAATGCAACGCAATTCCCCATCATCCACATAAAAATTAAGATTATTTAACGCGCGAAAACCATCAAAGCTAACACTCACTCCTTCTACGTACAAAATAGTGCGATGGCTAACATCGAGCGGTGCACCGAAATCTTTTATGGCTTCGTTAGAATTATTAAGAGCAGTGCTGTCGAGTGCCGTACTAAAGTTAGGATCTTTTACCGGCAGAGCTTGTTTCGCACGGGCGAGAATATTCATATTGATTTCTCCTCTTTGGTTGTGTGCGAAACATTTGCGGAATTTTCAGGTTGCGCTTCAAGCGATTCGTGCGCAGATTCAGTTTTTTTAGCGCGACTAAATAAACCCACTAAACCTTTGGGCAGTAAGAGCGTGACTAAGACAAACAGCGCACCCAATGCAAATAGCCAGGTTTCCGGTGAGTAAGAAGTAAAAATGGTTTTACCGTAGTTAACTGTAAATGCACCGACAATTGCGCCAAACAAAGTACCGCGCCCACCGGTTGCAACCCAGACGACTAATTCAATGGAATTAAGCGGTGAAAATTCGCCGGGGTTGATAATGCCAACTTGCGGCACATATAAAGCACCGGCAATACCCGCTAAGACCGATGAAAAAACAAATAGCCAAAGCTTATAGGATTCAATTTTATAACCGCAAAAACGCGTGCGTGTTTCGGCATCGCGGATAGAAATAACAATGCGACCAAAGCGTGAGGTGACAATATATCGGCAAGCAATATAAGCAAAAATTAAGGCGAAGCCTGATGCTAAAAATAAAATAATACGCGTGCTATCTGCCGTAATAGCAAGCCCGGCAATTTCTTTAAAATCTGTAAGGCCATTATTGCCACCAAAGCCCATTTCATTGCGGAAAAAAGCCAACATCAGTGCATAGGTTAATGCCTGCGTAATAATTGAAAAATAAACACCGGTAACGCGCGAACGAAACGCTAACCAACCGAATACAAATGCGAGCAAACCGGGAACCAGCATGACCATTAACATCGCGAACCAAAAATTATCGAAGCCAAGCCAATACCAGGGTAAGTGCTCCCAATTTAAAAACACCATAAAGTCAGGCAGCTCCGCATTTCCATATTGCCCGCGGCTACCAATCTGCCGCATTAAATACATGCCCATTGCATAACCGCCCAGCGTAAAAAAAGCGCCTTGCCCCAGCGATAAAATGCCGCAGTAGCCCCAAATTAAATCCACCGATAATGCCAGTAACGCGTAGCATAAAAATTTGCCGAGTAATGTCACCGCAAAAGTAGAAAGATGAAATGCGGACGATTCTGGTACGGCAAGATTTAAAATAGGAACAAGAATCATGCTGAGCGCAACAAGCCCCAGCACCACAATTCCACCGCGATCATTTAATAACAAGCGTTTTATTAACATGCAATTCTCTTAAAACAATATTGGTTTACGTTCAACGTTCTGTGTAGGTTGGGCTAAGCTTGCGCAGCCCAACATGACCATCTGCCAGCACAAACAAAAAGCATATATATTTCTCCATTTAAATTTGTGCATATTTTGATGGTTGGGATGTTGGGCTTCGCAGGCTCAGCCCAACCTACGGTATCATCACTTAATACGCCACACCCAACATGTCCATCACCAATTACAAACCGTAAAAATAAAATTGCGATCTCTTTATGCTTTAAAAATTTTATTGTGCCGGTTTGCGAGGGCGAAGTGTTGGGCTGCGCAAGCTTAGCCCAACCTACCTCTGTTAATCCGCCGCAGCACGACCTTTTTGTGGAAATAAACCCTTGGGTTTTTTCTGGATAAATAAAATCAGCAACACCAGCACTAAGACTTTCGCGAGCACAGCACCGGCGTAAGGCTCGAGAAATTTATTGAGAATACCTAAACCCATCGCCCCCACAAGCGTGCCCCACAAATTGCCCACACCGCCAAACACCACCACCATAAACGAATCAATAATATAAGCCTGGCCCAGATTGGGGCCAACGTTGGTTAATTGCGAAAGCGCCACACCAGCCACACCGGCAATACCAGAGCCTAAACCAAAAGTTAAGGCGTCTATCCAATTAGCACGCACGCCGACAGCGCGCGCCATGGTGCGATTTTGCGAAACAGCGCGAACTTTTAAACCAAGCGAGGTTTTTTTAAGAATCGCCAGCAACATAAAAAATACAGCGATACTAAATAGCAAAATAAATAAACGATTGTAGGTAATCGAAAGAATCGGATTGAACACAAGAGATCCGCTCATCCATTCAGGCAAACTCACAGCGCGGTTTAAGGGAGTAAAAATTGAGCGTGCCGCCTGTTGCAAAATTAAACTTACACCAAACGTAGCGAGTAATGTTTCCAGCGGCCGACCGTATAAAAACCGAATAACGCAGCGTTCAATAATAATGCCCACAATACCAGCAACGATAAAAGCAGCGGGTACAGCAATGAGTAAACTGTAAGCGAGTTGATGCGGAAAAAGCTGTTGCACAACCCAGGTGGTGTAAGCACCAATCATCATAAGTTCGCCGTGTGCCATATTAATAATGCCCATCACACCAAACGTAATAGCTAAACCAATGGCCGAAAGTAACAACACTGATCCCAGGCTTAAACCAAAAAAAACATTCTCGCCAAAGCGGTAATAACTAATTTTGTTTTCGATGGATTTCAGTGCGTAATCCGCCTCAGTGCGAACATTTTCACTGGTATCAGCAGCCACAATTTGCGTAAGAGCGGTGCGCGCCTCTTGTTCCAGCGAGCCCCGTAAGTTTTTAATAGCGTCGATGCGAATTTTTTCTTCACTGCTTTGCAAGTTGAATACCGCTAATGCAACCTTGATTGCGCTCAACACTTGTTCATTTTTTTCAATTGCAATCTGGCTATCGAGTAAGTTTGCGGTTTCTTCCTCAATACCATCACTCATTAAGCGTTTCACTGCCGCCAGGCGGGTATTGATATCGCTATGATTTAAATTGAGTTGCGCAAGTAGGGTGCTTAGTTGATTGCGCAAGCTATTGTTGATGGGAATACGTTTATATTCGGCTGCTAGTTCTTCGCTGATTGCGGTGTGCGTCAGTGCGTCAATTATTGTTTCGTTTTCCTGACGAATGCCTAATTTATATTCAGCGTTGGCAGTTAACTTACCTTGTTGCAATGCAGTAATAATTTCTATGCTGCGGCTATCATTAAGCGCCGCTAGCTTTGTTAGGGTATTGGCTCTATCCGCCAAACTACCTTGGGGAATTTGTTCCAACAATTGGTTAAAATTTTCGGGTGCGACAACACTCGATTCTACTGCAGAAACTTCTTCAGTTTGCGCAAAACTGAACTGAGCAAATGTAAAATAAATCACAATAGAGATAATTAAACGAAGTTGCACGAACAAGTTGCATCTTAGGTAATTATTTTGTTTTAGCGCTAGCGATGCCATGTAGTTATCTCTTTTTGCTCGGCTCTTGTCTTAACGTCATCCCCGCGCAAGCTGGGATGACAAAAATAATATTGGAAAAATTCTAAATAAAAACATCCATCCCTGGACTCCACGCATTTACTTCGCTGCTGCACCTAAACATTTTTTAGTTTTGGTGTTGTAGTTACCGCATTTCAGGGTAGCCCAGTCCGAAGTTAAATCTTTGCTGCCATCAAGATAATCAGACCATGCATCACCAGGAACCAAATCATCGGTTTTAGATACAGTGAGGAATTGTCCGTCTTCTTGAATTTCACCAATTAACACAGGTTTGGTAATGTGGTGGTTAGGTAACATTTTGCTGATGCCGCCAGTCAGGTTTGGTGCTTCCATTCCTACCATCGCATCGATCACTTTATTACTGTCAGTGGTGCCCGCTTTAGTAACTGCTTTAACCCACATATTGAAGCCAATAAAGTGTGCTTCCATTGGATCGTTGGTTACGCGTTTTGGGTTTTTGATAAAGGCTTTCCACTTGGCAATAAATTCTTTGTTCGCAGGAGCATCAACGCTCATGAAATAGTTCCATGCGGCCAAATGTCCAACCAAAGGTTTAGCATCAATACCGGAAAGTTCTTCTTCACCCACAGAGAAAGCAACTACTGGAATAGATTCTGCAGTAATTTTTTGGTTTGCCAGTTCGCGATAGAAAGGCACGTTAGCATCACCGTTGATAGTGGAAACTACCGCGGTTTTTTTGCCAGCAGAACCAAATTGTTTAATGCTAGATACAATATTTTGCCAATCAGAGTGACCGAAAGGTGTGTAGTTAATCATGATGTCTTCTTGCTTAACGCCTTTCGACTTCAAATAAGATTCCAACACTTTGTTGGTGGTACGTGGATAAACATAATCAGTGCCTGCTAATACCCAGCGTTTTACTTTGCCTTCTTTCATTAAATAATCGACGGCAGGAATCGCTTGTTGGTTAGGTGCAGCACCGGTGTAGAACACGTTGCGCGAAGATTCTTCACCTTCATATTGCACTGGATAAAATAGAATTCCGTTTAGTTCTTCAATGACCGGTAAAACGGATTTGCGTGATACTGAAGTCCAGCAACCAAAAATAGCCGACACTTTATCTTTCTCTAACAACTCACGAGTTTTCTCTGCGAATAAAGGCCAGTTGGACGCTGGGTCAACCACAACTGCTTCCAGTTTTTTACCGAGCAAGCCGCCTTTTTTGTTTTGCTCTTCAATCAACATCAGCATGGTGTCTTTCAGAGTTGTTTCTGAAATGGCCATAGTGCCCGAAAGTGAGTGAAGTACACCGACTTTAATCGTTTCTGCTTTGACGGCATCAGCCGCGTATGCACTAAAAGAGGCGATAGTAATGCCGCAGGCGATACCGAGTGCCCCGACGTGTTTTGCTAATTTTTTCAGCTTCATGGGTGTTCTCCGATTTATTGCATGGGTTTAATTAATACAAGTTGCTTGTTGTCTTTGGTATTACATTACGATCTTGCTATTGGGTACCGCCTTTTTATTCATCATTCCCGTTTGGGGATGACGATAAATTCTTGCGAAGTACTTTGTGCTTTTTATTGTAAAAAACATCAATCGTGCTTCTGTAACTGTTGCGCTTCATAAAGCATATGCAGCGTAATTTTTCGTACTTCAGATTTGCTGGCTTCAATATGTGTTTTTACCAGGCTCTTCGCATCTTCGGCACGGCGTTCAATAATCGTGCGCAAAATTTTTGCATGTTCTTCGTAAGTGGCATCTATGCGTTTTTGTTGCGTAAAATCGATACGACGAATAATTCGCAAGCGTTCGGTAATGTCATGATGGATGCGGGCCATTTCCGCGTTGCCCGTTGCTTCCACCAGTTGCTCGTGAAAACGTTCATCTAACACACAAACGCTAGGGCCATCTTCTAATCTGTCTTCAGGTTTTACTAACCAGGTGCGTTTTAAATCCTCCAGTGCCGGAGCTGGGTCCATTTCACATAACTTTTTGATTGCGGCAAGTTCCAGTACGATACGCACATCATAAAGTTGCTCGAACTGATTAAAGTCGAACGGATTAACTTGCCAGCCGCTGCGAAAGGAAACGTCGACAAAGCCTTCACGTTGCAGGCGAGTTAAGGCTTCGCGCACGGGCGTCCGGCTAGCAGAAACGCGTTCCGCAATTTCGTTTTCGCTAAAGCGATCGCCCGGTAATAGCCGGAATGAAAAAATATCCTGTTTCAGCTGCAGATAAATGCGCTCGGTTAAATTAGTGCGCGGTTCTTCCGGCTTTTTCTTTTTGTCCGTTTTAATTAGCTTCATGTTTTTCACTTATAGAAAAAGTTATACTTCTAGAAAAATTACGCTGCTAGAAAAAATTATTCTTCAAGTACTAACAACAAGTCACCTGCATTGACTTGTTTGCCCTGGGTGCAATGAATGGCGGTGACTTTCGCGGCGCGATCTGCGTACACCGAAAATTCCATTTTCATAGCTTCAACAATTAATAATGGTTGGTCGACTTCTACCATTTGACCGGGCTCGACTAACAGCTTCCAGATATTCCCACTAATGTCTGCGGTGACTCCGTGGCCATTAATTTCAATAGGGTTTGTATTGATTTTTACTTGTAGTGCAGCATCTATTTGCTGTTCTTCATCCGCTTGCCACAGCGCAACTTCGGTAGTGAAAGCCGCATGTTGTTTGGCTTTAAATTCGGTAATGCTGGCAGCATTGTCTTGCAAGAATTCTTCATGCTCAGCAAGACTGAAAAAATCTTCTTCGATGGTTAGGTTGAGCCGACCTTCGCGGAACGCTTCACGTTGTGCAGTAAGTTCTTCTTCGCTGACAAGGTAATAACGCACGCGGTCAAAAAATTTCAACAACCAGGGTTCGTTATTTTTAAAGTCAGAATTTTTGAGAAATTTATTCCAGATTGGAAGCGTACGACCAATTAATTGGTAGCCGCCAGGTGAATCCATACCATAGATACACATATAAACACCGCCGATTCCGACAGTGCCTTCTGCCGTGTAGGTGCGTGCAGGATTATATTTTGAGGTGAGTAATCTATGGCGTGGATCTACCGGTACGGCGCAAGGTGCACCGAGATAAACATCACCTAAGCCGAGCACCATGTAACTTGTGTCAAAAACAATATCGCGCACTTGTTCGATAGAATCCAATCCATTAATACGGCGAATAAATTCAGTGTTGCTGGGTAACCAGGGTGCTTTATCGCGCACTGATTGGCGATAGCGAGACACGGCATCAAGCGTGGCCGAATCTTCAAAAGCCATAGGCAAATACACCACACGGCTGGGAACCTTTATGTCGCGCGCGTCGCCAAGTGTTGCTTCAATTATCAATAATTGCGCAACTAAATCTTGCTGATGAACAATACGGCTATCGTAATTAATTTGCAGTGAGCGCACGCCCGGTGATAATTCGATTACGCCTTTGATGGGTTTAGCTTTTAAAGCTTCCATAAGCGCGTATACGCGTAAACGTAGACTCAGCTCTAAAATATTATCGCCATATTCGAGCAGTAAATATTTATCTCCTGCTTGACGATAACTGACTAAAGGACGGCTGCCCTCAGGTGGCAGCGACGCTAAAATACAATCGGAAATTGTGTTATCGGGTTTAGCAATTGCAGTGAGCTGTGTTTCCGGCTGTAAGCTTAGTGTTTCAATCGCTTTGTCGGCTGCCAATTCCAGTGCAAGGGCGCTGGCGAAACTCAAGCGTTTAAAACGAATTTTATCGCCGGGTTTTACCTGGCCGACTTTCCACAACTCAGCTTTAACAATGGTAACGGGGCAAACAAAACCGCCAAGACTGGGACCGTCTTTGGTGAGAATGACGGGCATGTCGCCGGTGAAATTAATTGAACCTACAGCGTATTCGGTATCGTGAATATTGGAGGGATGTAAACCCGCTTCACCGCCGTCACTGCGAGTCCAGGTGGGTTTTGGGCCATTTAAACGAATACCTAAACGGTTAGAGTTGTAGTGGACTTCCCATGCAGTATTGAAAAACATTTCAATCGCATCGCTGGTAAAAAAATCCGGGGCGCCGTGAGGGCCATAAAGCACACCAATTTCCCACTCATTGGGATAATCTGGAATTAATCCTGCGGGAGCAATGGCTGGTGCGAATAGGGGCGCTGGAGTAGTACACGCAGCAATGTCGGGATTGCTAATGGGTAACATATCTGTTGCGCGCAAAGTGCGACCAGCGTGTCCACCAAATTGGCCGAGCGCAAAGGTAGAGCGGCTACCTAAATAAACCGGAACATCAAAACCATTTCGCACCGCAAGATAAGAACGGCAACCAGTTTCAGCTTTGCCAACTTCCAAAACTTGTCCCGCTGTTACAACAATGGGTGACCAAAATGGAATTAATTTTCCATCTAATTTTGCGGAAGATTTTGCACCAGTCAGTGCAATAATTGCGTCTGTGTGAAAACGTAATTTTGGACCTATTAAAGTAATCTCAAGCGCGGCTGCATCGCTGTGGTTGCCGACAATACGATTCGCCAAACGAAATGCGTAATCATCCATGGGACCAGAGGGTGGAACACCGACACTCCAGTAACCGACACGGCCAGGGTAATCCTGAATGCTGGTATAAGTTCCCGGTTGAATAACTTCAATCACCGGCGCTTGGTAAATAAAGCTTGCCAGTTTATTGGTGGCGACATCGCCGCTAACAAAAAAATCGGTGTTGATAATTTGGCGTAAATAATCCAGATTAGTGGCAATGCCTGCGACACAGGTTTCATTTAATGCGGCTGACATTTTGGCGATTGCATCAGCGCGATCTTTTCCGTGCACAATAATTTTGGCAATCATCGGATCATAGTAGGGAGATACTTCGGTACCGGTTGATACCCAGGTGTCTACGCGTGCGGATTGCGGAAAATCTACATAAGTTAATACGCCTGGCGATGGTTGGAAATCGCGTACTGCATCTTCAGCATACAAGCGCACTTCAATAGCGGCGCCTTTGGGTGTTATTTCAATATCCAGTTTTGGTGGTTCGCCCGCGGCGGTGAGAATCATCCACTCCACTAAATCGACGCCGGTGCAGGCTTCAGTAATAGGATGCTCAACTTGCAAGCGTGTATTCACTTCTAAAAAATAAAATGCATCGCGCGCGGCATCGTAAATATATTCAATGGTGCCGGCGGAGCGGTAGCCTACTGCTTCACCTAAACTTTTTGATGCGGTTAATAATTTTTCGCGAGTTGCTGCAGGTAAGTTGGGTGCGGGAGTTTCTTCCACGACTTTTTGGTTGCGACGTTGCAGCGAACAATCGCGTTCGCCAAGTGCCAGCACATTGCCGTTACCATCACCAAAAATTTGCACTTCGACATGGCGGGCGTTATCCACAAAACGTTCGAGAAAAACTCCGCTATCACTAAAAAAGTTTTGCCCTAAACGTTTAACCGTATCGAAGGCTTCGATTAAAGAAGGTTCGTCATTGCAGCGTGTTAAACCTATGCCGCCACCGCCAGCGGTACTTTTTAGCATGACGGGATACCCAAGCCTTGCAGCTGATTCGACCGCTTCTGTAATAGACGCAAGTAGACCTGTGCCAGGTGTTAAAGGCACACCCGCTTGTTCAGCGATTTCACGCGAAGTATGTTTCAGGCCGAAGCGACGAATTTGATCGGGTGTGGGGCCACAAAAGGCAATACCAGCGGCTTCGCATTGTTCACAAAATTTTGCATTTTCGGAGAGAAATCCGTAACCGGGAATAATGGCTTGCGCACCTGTTTCGCGTGCGGCTGCTAAAATTTTATCAACTTGAAGATAACTTTCGGCAGCGGTATTGCCACCTATACACACAGCAAGATCACATGCGCTAACGTGAGCAGAATTACGATCCGCATCGGAATAAACGGCAACTGATTTTACGCCCATTTTCTTTAGCGTCTTGGCGATACGAACGGCGATTTCGCCGCGATTTGCAATTAACACTGTATGAAACATTTTCTTCTCCGATGCGATTTACCCCCTCCCGACCTCCCCCTTGGCAGGGGGAGGAGTTAACTCTCTCTCCTTATCAGGGGAGATTAGCTCCCTCTCCTTTTTAAGGAGAGGGCCGGGGTGAGGTTAATTATTTTTGTAGCGATGTTATGTAAGCGCGCCATCCACCTAAATGCGTAATGTCTGTTGCTTCTTTCACCGCGGTGCCTTCACAAATAAAACCTTTTACTTCGCGACCATCGTGCAATTTGAGTGTGCCTATCCCGAGCGGTGCAGGAATTAACGCAACAAAGCTGCCAAAATTTTGTAAGGGGAGGTCCCACAATTCCACAATAATTTCTGCTCCCGATGAATTTTCTTCACCGCGAATTAATCCGGGTTTTGGTGGGGTGGTGTTGGGCAGTGCAAATAAACGGTAATTGCTGGCTGTGAAGGTGCTTTCAACAAATAATGCTTTGCGTTCGATGAGCTGCGCATTAAGTGGCATCCCCATTAAGTGTGCGCCAACGACGGCAAGGCGTACGTAGCCTTCAGGTGCAATACTTTTGGTAAAAATAGTCGGCGATTTACGATTGGTCGCGCCTAAATTTAAATCCGTATTGGCTTGCCACATTTTTCCAAATTTAATTAATGCCGCATCTTGCCAGGCAGGCGCAATCAGGGTAATACCAAAAGGTAATCCGTCTGCGCGCATGACGGCCGGCAAAGCCAATGCGGAGCAATCCGCAAGATTAACAAAGTTGGTGTAAGTGCCCAGTTGGCTATTGACCACAATAGGATCTGCATTCACTTCATTGATGGTCGGTAAACGCGGCGACGTGGGAACTAAAAGCGCATCTACAGTTTGCATTAATGTTTGTATTTCTCGCGCTAAATCGGCGCGCTTATATTCGGCAATAAATGCATCCGTCGCTGAAAAATTTGTAGCTTTTTCGATGATGCCCCGCACCACATCATTCATATCATGCGCGTGTTCCCGCATAAAATTTGTAATGGCTGCATGGCGCTCTGCTACCCAGGGGCCGCCATACAATAATTGTGCGAGCGTAAACATAGGGGTGAAATCTATGCTGACAAGTTCAACGTTCAATGCGCTCATATTATCGAGCGTTAATTTCCAGGCTGCTTCTGATTCGCTATCGCCAAACCAATCAGGTGTCGATGGAATACCAAAGCGCGGCTTTGTTGAAAAGTAATTTGAATGGATTGCGGGGATGCGTGAGTAACTATCTGCTGCGTCAAAACCTTCAAGAATTTTTGCGATAAGTTCTGCATCGTCCACTGTGAGAGCCAATATGGAAACGCAATCAAGACTGCGGCATGCTGGTACTACGCCGCGTGTGCTGAAGCGCCCTTTGGAAGGTTTGAGTCCCACAATATTGTTGAAACCGGCGGGTACTCGACCAGAACCGGCGGTATCTGTACCTAGGCTAAAAGGCACCAAACCGCGCGCTACACTGGTTGCCGAGCCAGAGCTTGAACCGCCTGAAACGTAATCGGCTTTAAAAGAGTTGGGCACACTGCCATAGGGCGAACGCGTGCCCACAAGGCCAGTCGCAAATTGATCGAGGTTAGTTTTTGCCAGCACAATTGCCCCGGCAGCGCGAAGTTTGGCTATGGTGGTCGCGTCGCTCGTAGGAACGTAGGTAAATGTCGGGCATGCAGCAGTCGTGGGAATGTTCGCTACGTCGATATTGTCTTTTACTACATAGGGGACGCCATACAAAGGTAAAGAAAGTGCTTCAGGTCTGGCTTCCAGTGCATCAAGTTGTGCATCCAGCTCTGTTGGCGAGCAGATATAAATCCAGGCCGAATCCGTGGTATCCAGACTATTGCGTAAGCTATGCAGTAGCTCGCGTGCAGAAATGTCTTGGTTGCGATAAGCATTCAACCATTCACTAATGGTCCAACCGAGCGTTAGTGTCATCATTTGTCCTGTTTGGTAATCGCCTGGAAAGTAATTGCATCTTGAATACAAGATTGTATTTTTCCTTGAGCAGAAACCGTGCCAGATGAATATGCAGTCTGTTATTGACATTTAATTATTATTAAAATCAATAGGTTGGTGTTTTTGATGTTGGTATGAATGTAAGTTTTAGAATTATGTCAGTTTAAGCGTTGCGCTGAATTCGTGCGGTCAGCTTTCGCCGAAGGCCTAAAGTGGTGCGTTATAAGTTGGTTTTTATTTAATATGCGATCTATCTAAATATCCATCACATCCACTGTGTGGTAATTTCTTTAGGCATTAAGCTTAGAGTCATTTCTATCTTGTCTTGTGTTGCATTGAGCTCAATTAAATTAAGCAATTATTTTTATCTGGATGTATTTATGACCATGAACTGGAACCAACTCCTTTGCGCTGAGCGCTTGGGAAATCGTCCTGCAAAAAGTGAAGAAGGGCGCTCGCCGTTTCATTCGGATCACGACAAAATTATTTTTTCAGGTTCCTTCCGCAGGCTTGCACGCAAGACGCAAGTGCATCCTATGGCAACCAATGATCATGTTCATAACCGTATGACGCACAGTTTGGAAGTTGCTTGTGTGGGTCGAACATTGGGCATCCGGGTGGGCCAAGCCTTAAGAGATAATGGCGATTTGCCAGCCAACTTTTGGCCAACGGATATTGGCGACATAGTGCAGGCTACTTGCCTTGCTCACGATATAGGTAACCCACCGTTCGGCCATACCGGCGAAGATGCCATTCGCAATTGGTTTCAAAAAGAAGGGGCGCAATATTTAGATGGATTAACGCCGGATGAGCGCGATGATATCCGTGTGTTTGAGGGGAACGCGCAGGGTTTACGTGTTTTGACCACATCGGAATATCACCAATACCATGAAGGCATGCGTTTAACTTACGCCACGCTTGCTGCCTCGATGAAATATCCTTGGTGCTCATCGGCCACCCTGTTAAACCAACGGCCGAAAAATAATAAATACGGCGTGTTTCAATCCGAGCTGCATTATTTTCACGAAATCGCCGATAAAACCGGCTTGATTGCTAAAGGAAAAGATTGGTATTGCCGCCATCCGTTAGTGTATTTAATGGAAGCTGCAGATGATTTTTGCTACGGCATCATCGATCTGGAAGATGGTTTGGAAATGGGCATTCTTAATTGGCAAGAAATTTACGACATACTTCGTCCCGTTATCGATGACTCCCCGCAGCTTGCAGATTTAGAACACACGCTTAAGAAAGTTAACGATGGTCGTAAGCCCGCGATAGTAAGGGGTAAAGTTATCGATGCTTTCATTCAAGCCGGTACTCATGCCTTTATTCAAAATCAACAAGCATTTTTACGCGGTGATATTGAAGGTGATTTAATATCCTTGTGTGACACAAAAGTTATGACTGCTGTGCAGGCCGCAAAAGATTTGGCGAAACGAAAAATTTTCAATCATTCCAAACGCGTTGAATTGGAAATTGGTGCTTACGCTACTATCGCCACGTTATTGAGTGCGGTTTGCAGTGCAGTAGATGCTTCGCTGGGTGATCCGAAACAGATGACTTATAAAGATAATCGTGTGATGGCGTTAATTGGCGATAATAATTTTCACCCTTGCGTCAATAAAAAGGAAAAAAATTATAGATACCTTGCCTTGATGGCAGTGATTGATTATATCAGCGGTATGACCGATAACTATGCCACTAATCTTGCGAAGCAATTTAACGGTATGGGGCTATCGGTGTAGTGAATTTTTTACTGAGTTAACTATCAAAAAACGCGTAAAAAAAATGGCTCGCACATTTTCATGTGGAGCCATTTTAATAATCCAGGAATTACATTTTTGCAGGGAACGCAAAAAATACTTTGGTTGCGCTGATGCCTGCACCAGTTCCCACTTGCCCCTGTGATTCATAACGAACGCCTGTCATAACCAGGCCATCGCTAGCCACTGATTGCCAGGCTGATGCCTCTTGTTCGCGGGTTAGTTCAGCTTTTGCAAAGGTTAGCTCATGGACACTGGTTGAATATAAGCTGTTGATCAAACTTGCCTTGTAATAAGGGCAGGGTGTAGTGATACAGATAATGCCGGAGCTAGCGACTTTTAAATAAGGGCCAAGCGCTACAGTTTTATTAGCACCTGTCCATGCGCCGTTCGCCGCAAGGGTTTTGGTGTTACTTGGGCTGATGGCCGTAAAGGTGCCGGTGTTAATACTGCCGCGTAAAAGCGCTTGCTCGGCGCGCATGGCAGCTTCTAATTCATGAATTTGCGCAGGCTTTAACCCTAAGGCCCGGTAGTTAATGGAAGCTACATAAATACTGTTCGGTAGCAATGATGAGTTCTGATAGGCTTCGTCTTCACTTTCCACCTGCAATGAATATTGGTTTACGGGTGTTAAAAACCATCCGCCACACATGGGATAAGCACATTTTCTGTAGTCTGGTTTTACTGTGTAGGTTGTTGCAGTGGTAGGTTCAGGTTTGATAATAGATTGTGCATGAGTAGTGGCGATGGATATTACCGCGCTACTACTCATGGCAATTAGTAAGGTCGCTTTTAGCAGGCGAGAAATTAGCTTGTTCATGTGACACCTCATTTTTAGGTTTATTAAGTGTATGCCATCAATACACATTCATGCCAGAAGTAAGTCTGACTAATAATAGGCTATTTAGTTTTCCGCGGCTAATATGCTGTGCTGTTGAATGCCATAAGCATGTAATAGGGTGTTACGCTTTTTCCCAATTGCCAGGTTTTTCCCCAATCACCAGATTAATGCGAGTCGATTATCAGAAATTGGTGACTGAATATGCGAAATTTCAGATTTTATACAGGACAATAAGTGATATCTATGATGTTATCTATCGCATCCAAGCGTCAGGCGATGCTTTTGGTTGGTTTATTGTTATTGGCAATATTTCCTTTCTTCTTTATCGGTGGTCCCAGCCCTTACTCCGCACCACTATTTCGCTCGCTATGGGATTGTGGCCATATTATTTTTTTTGCCGGGATAGTGGTAGTAGCGCGTACGAAATTTGATATTGCTGGCTGGCAACCTTTTATCGTTATAACGCTGATTGCTGGTGCGGTGGGTGGTGCTATTGAGCTTGTTCAAGCGCAGACCGGTCGTGAGGGTAATTGGCAAGATTTACTTAACGACGTCGCCGCGACCTGGCTGGCATTGTTGTGGTTACAAAAAAGTAGTCTGTGGGTTTGGGCGGGGCGTGTATTGGCTTTAGCGTTGTTGATGCCGCCAGTGACAAAAGTATTTTTTGCAGCATGGGCACAACTTCATGCACAAACAAACTTTCCAATACTTGCGAATTTCGAATCGTCTATTGATGCGCATGGATGGAAGGGTAATGTTGAGCGCATTAAGACAACAAATAACTCGGGTGACTACTCGCTCAAAGTACATTTAAATACTGAAAAATATGCAGGCGTTGCGTTCACTGAGTTTTATAATTCGTGGCAGGGCTACGCTACGCTTTCATTCGATTTATATAATCCGGAAAGCCAGTCTATTGATTTAGTGATTCGCATTAGCGATCTGAAGCATGAGTTGGGGAATAATGATCGGACTGATCGCTTTAATAAAAAATTACATATCACCCATGGCTGGAACCACATAGAAATCCCGGTTGCTGCAATTCAGCAGGCCCCTTCGACACGGGAGCTGGAAATGGACGCAATTACATCGCTAGTCATTTTTTCAACACGGCTAGCAATAGCTCAAGATATTTATGTAGATAACATTTTATTAAAATAAGTTACATCGCTACCTCCTTTAGCATGCCGCAGAGTAAATTTTGAAACAAAAACATAGCTCGCTGCGGGTTGCGGGGTGGTTAATTCATCAAGTGTAAAGAATGGCAAGCCAGTCGCGTAATTCCACCTGAAAGCTATACTGAATCGACATGTTATTTGCGAGATAAAAATGAAACATAATCCTTGCTTTGCTGCTTCGTTGATAAACGGATGCTGGTTGAGCGCTGTCCTCCTGATAACTGCTTGCGGTGGGGGATCCTCTTCAAAACCCACTTTGCCAGGTGCATCAAGTGTCGCATCCGCAGCGCACAATAGCCCTGCTAGCAGCATGATCAGTAGCAGCTCGATCAACGGCAGCGCGGCACAATCGTCTTCGACGGGCAGTGTCGCTGTCTCGCAAAAAGTTCTTGCACCCGATCTCACCGCAGATCCAGAGCTTCCGGCAAAAGGCACAGATGCTCATGCCAAAGCAGCAGAGGCAGTGCGTTTTTTAACACAGGCAACATTTGGTCCTACCCTAAAGGAGATAGATCATTTAACCCTGGTGGGTAAGGAGGCTTGGTTAGAAGAACAATTTGTTGAACCTAAAAACTTGCACTTGGAGTTACTTCTGAAGCGCTACGAACAAGTTAGTCTCGTACCCGTACCGACCAAAGATATTGATACGGAAGCATGGCAGCGTGAAGTACAGCGCAGTGATATTTTTTGGGAAATTAATATATGGGGCAAGGATCAACTGCGCCAACGTGTAGCCTATGCATTAAGCCAGATTTTGGTGATCTCCAACGTCGCCGATGCTTTATTCAATGATTCGCGTGGCATAGCTCACTATAACGATATTCTAGCCAGTCATGCGTTTGGCAATTACCGGGATTTGCTGGAAGAAGTAACTCTCAACCCTATGATGGGTGAATATCTCAACATGGTGCGCAACGAAAAAGCTAACGCCGAAAAAAATATTCGCCCTGATGAAAATTTTGCACGTGAACTTATGCAATTATTTTCGATAGGTCTGGTTGAGCTTAATCTTGATGGCACGGTTAAATTGGATGATAAAAATCTACCAATACCTACCTATGATCAGAATACTATTAAAGCATTAGCACGAGTATTTACCGGATGGAATTTGGCCACGATTACTAATTGGTGGGAGTGGACGGATTCTGGTGCAAGTGAAATTTTGCCAATGAAAGCTTTTCCTGCATACCATGATACAGCTGAGAAAATATTATTTGGCAATAAAATTATTTCAGCAGGGAAAACCCCGCAGCAAGACATTGATGCTGCATTGGATATATTATTTGCGCACAATAATATTGCACCTTTTATTAGCAAACAATTAATTCAGCGTCTTGTTACCAGCAATCCCTCTTCCGCTTATGTGAGTCGCGTTGCAAGCATATTTAACGATAATGGAATGGGGGTGAAAGGTGACCTGAAAGCAGTCATAAAAGCCATTTTATTGGATGACGAAGCACAAAATGGCTACAAAACTATGCCTGATACTTTTGGAAAACTGCGCGAACCCATTTTACAGTTTTCGGCTATTTGGCGAGCGTTTCATGCGCAAGGTGTGCCTGCAAAAAATGCCGCTGGTTACATCTCGCCACCACGCTTACGTTTTTATGGAACGGGACGTGAAATGGGGCAGAGACCATTTGGCTCCAATTCTGTATTTAATTTTTATCGCCCCGATTACCAGCAACCCGGTGCAATTAAAACCGCTAATTTGGTCTCTCCGGAATTTCAAATTCTGACGGAGAGTTTTACCGTTGCGAAAACGAATGCAATGACTTGGTTTAGTTTTTGGACGGATAGCAGCAATACCTCGTTTGCAAAAGATTTTGATGCTGATTGGGATCTTTTTCCCCCGCGTATGAATTTTAATAAAGCAAAAGCATTAGCAGCTCAACGTGCACAGCTCATTGATTACTTAAATTTGTTATTGATGGCAAATCAAATGTCAGCTGAAATGCAGCAAATTCTTTTGACTTATCTAAATAGTTTGCCTGTTAGCAATAATATTGAAAAAGAAATAATGGTTTATGAAGCACTATTTTTAGTGGCTGCCTCCCCTGAATATGCTGTGCAACGGTGATGATATGAAAAATAAAACGCAAGATAGTATTAATCGTCGGCATTTTTTGCGCAGTATAGGTGGCGTTGCATTGAGTAGTAGTGCGCTTTACGCCACCATGGCACGCTTGCAAATGGCTCAGGCTTTGGTAGTTCCTGGCGATGATTATAAGGCGCTGGTGTGTGTTTTTTTATTGGGGGGTAACGATGCATTCAATATGATTGTTCCATCCTCAACCACTGAGCATGAGCATTATCTAACAACGCGTAAAACCTTAGCCATAGATAAATCGACGTTATTGCCTATAACGCCAACGACAAATTCCGGTGTTAGTTATGGTTTGCATCCATCCATGACGGGTGTAAAAAAGTTATTCGATAATAAAAAATTATCTTTGTTAGCTAATGTGGGTTCCTTGATTCAACCGACGAGTAAAACGGCATATAACAGTCGCTCTGTAGCCTTGCCCCCACAATTATTTTCCCATAATGATCAACAAACTTTTATGCAAAGCTTGCAATCAACTTCGCAGCGTAGTGGCTGGATGGGGCGTGCGGCTGAGCTTATGAGTACGGCTAATACTAACCAAAATCTGTCGATGAATATTTCCTTAAGCGGTTCAAATTTATGGCAAACAGCGGGCGATATTATTCCCTATTCGGTAGACCAAAATGGGGTAAAGGATTTGGGTTATCTCAAAAAAAATAGCACTGATGATCGTGAAAGACTACGTGCTCAAACTTATCAACAATTGCTATCGCAATCGCATAATAATATTTTCCAGCGCGAATTTTCCCGTACTCAACAGCGAGCCTGGAATTTGGCCGATGAAGTTAAGCTTGCCATCGAAACACAGCCAGCTATCACTACGGTATTTCCCGCTAATAATAATTTAGCGACAAGTTTAAAAATGGTCGCTAATGTAATTGCTGCGCGCAATTCTTTAAAAATGACGAGACAAACTTTTTTTATTGGCATAGGTGACTATGATACCCACGGAGATCAACTTAATCGCCACATTAAGCTACTCCAACAATTGAGTGAGGGGCTCAACGCTTTCTACGACGCGACAGTCGAACTAGGGGTTGCCGATAAGGTAACTACTTTTACCGCGTCTGATTTTGGTCGGACCTTAACCAGCAATGGTGATGGGACCGACCATGGGTGGGGTAGTCATCAAATGATTATGGGCGGGGCAGTTGCCGGAGGGGACATTATCGGCACCATGCCCAGCCTGCAAATTGGCAGTAATGACGATATAGGTGAGGGGAGAGTTATTCCTACTACCAGTATGGACCAATATGCAGCAACCCTGGCAAATTGGTATGGAGTACCGGGAAATAATTTTACGGATATATTCCCCAACCTGATTAATTTTAGTGCGCCAACTCTTCCATTATTTGTCTAGGATTTTTTGACCATTACGATTTAAAAATCATCGATCTATAGAAAATTATTAAATAAAACTACCACAATATAAAACCTCCAATACAATACAACCTAAGCAAAATCAAAAGTGTTACCAGGTGTTTTAGCAATGCTGACATTACTGTGTTGACCACTGTTCTAAAGTAAATATGGGCTGGTAATTCATGCGTTTCATCTATACCTCGGTTTTTTATTTGGCTATACCTTTTATTTTATTACGCTTATTGTGGCGCGCCTTCGCTGCTCCTGCCTATGCAAGGCGTTGGTCAGAGCGCTTTGGATTTTTCCATGCCTTAGCTAAGGCTGAACGTGATTCGTCCAGGATTAAAAAAATTGTTTGGGTGCACACTGTTTCGGTCGGTGAATTTATTGCTGCGCTGCCAATAATTAAACAGTTACAAACCAATTCTGCTTTGCAGCTAGTCGTTACGACTACCACACCTACTGGCTCGGATCGCGTACGGGCAATGTTGGGTGACAGCGTATTCCATGTGTATGCTCCCTATGATTTACCGGATGTGATCGCACGCTTTTTACAACGTATAAAGCCTTCATTATTACTGATTATGGAAACCGAGTTGTGGCCCAATACTATTGCAGCCTGTGCCAAGCGAAATATTCCAGTGGTCCTGGTGAATGGCCGTATGTCGAAAAAATCTGCACGTGGCTACCAAAAGTTTTCAGGGCTTACTCGCCCGATGTTGCAAAATTTGAGTTTGGTGTTGGTACAAAATAAGGAGGATGCTGCACGCTTTAATAATTTGGGTTTGCCGGCAAAAAATACACAGGTAACGGGGAATATTAAATTTGATTTGGTGTTGACTGATGCGTTGCGACAGCAAGCCGCGCAGTTGAAACAGCAATGGAATAACAACGGCGAGCGTATTATATGGCTTGCCGCCAGTACACATCCGGGAGAAGATGAAGTTATCCTTGAAGCATTTAGACAAGTAAAGTCAGACCTAAAAAAGCTATTGTTGGTGCTGGTGCCGCGACATCCGGAACGATTCAATAG
Source organism: Pseudomonadota bacterium (assembly GCA_040386215.1). Taxonomy (GTDB): domain Bacteria; phylum Pseudomonadota; class Gammaproteobacteria; order Pseudomonadales; family Cellvibrionaceae; genus Cellvibrio. The sequence continues at coordinate 200,762 of JAZKFX010000036.1, read as the reverse complement.
CGTGCATAATTTATGTGTGAGCCGAGGTTTTAATGTTGCTAAAAGAAGCCTTGGGGACGCAAGCACCGCTACCGATATTATTGTTGGCGATACTATGGGCGAATTATTATTAATGTTTGGTGCGAGTGATATTGCATTTGTCGGTGGAAGTTTAGTACCCAATGGTGGCCATAATTTTATCGAGCCTGCTGTATGGCAGCTGCCATTGTTAAGTGGTCAGCATGTTTTTAATTTTGCGGAAGTATCGCGTTTGTTGCAGGAAGCTGGTGCTTTAACTCTCGTCAGCGCAGCTGATGAATTGGCAGAGCAAATACGCCTGCTTGCATTGGACGATACAGAAAGAGATCGGCGTGGAATAGCTGCTTTAAGGGTAGCAAACGAGAATCGAGGAGCTCTGGAAAAAGCGTTGAATTCAATTAATATGTTTATAAAATAAAAAATGCCGCGCAATGCGGCATTTTTTATTAGGAATTACATCTATTTTTCGTACTTATTTCTACTTACATCAGAGCCAATTTGTAACCACTTATCAATCTCTTGCACATCTGCCGGCGTTAACATTCCAGCCACTTCACGTAGTTTTACGCTATTGATAATGTAATCGAAAAGCGCGTCAGAATAATCGCGGCGGGCTTGATAAAGATTGCGTTGAGCTAACAGCACTTCGACCAAATTGCGTGTACCTACATCGTACCCGGACTGTGTTGCATCTAACGCGCTTTGGTTCGATATAACGGCTTGTTTGCGAGCTTGTATGCGCGCTACGTCAGTTTCTACCGTTAAATGTAAGCCCCGAGTATTTTGAATTGTGCTACGTTGCGTGCTATTAAATTGCTCCTGAGCTTGCAACTCTAGCGCAACTGCTTGACGGGTTCTACTCGAAGTCCTGCCACCACTAAATATAGGTATGTTTACTCCAACACTTATCGAGCTACCTTCATTGGTCTCATCAAAAAGGCCGACAGCAGGAAATTCTTTGTCGCCCTCACTGTCTGATTTGTTGTAAGCCAAAGTAGCGCCTACTGTTGGGTAGTGACCAGCGCGTGTCGCGTCTGCGCTTGCTTCTGCAGCGCGTGCACGCAATTGGGCAACTTTAAGTGCGTAATTGTTTTTAATGGAGAAGCTTACCCATTCAGCTCGATCTGCTGGTGTTGGGTTAGCTACAGGAAACTTGTCTGAGAGTGGTGCAATTTGATCCTCTGCTTTACCGGTTAATACTTCCAGGGCTTCAAAACTAATACCCAAACTGCCACGAGCCTCCAATGCGGCGGCCGTCGCGCTATCAAACGCGGCTTGTGCTTCATGGACTTCGGTCATTGCAATCAAACCTACGTCAAAACGTTGTTTGGTTTGATCGAGTTGATGGGTTAATGCATCCTCTTCAGCCAGAGTTGCCTCAAGTTTATCGACCGCGCGCAATACGTTGAAGTAGGCCTGTGCCACACGAACAATTAAACTTTGTTGATCTGCACCAAATTGTGCTTCGGCCTGGGCACTCAATTTTTGACCTTGTTTATAAGTGTACCAGGCAGACATATTAAACAAAGGTTGAGTCAACGAAGCACGCCAGGTTTTGGACTTGCTGGTATTTTTCAGGGCGAGAGGTATTAAATTATCTGTTGTCTCGGTCTCACCATCTGAGTAGGTGTAATCCGCATTAATCTGCGGCAGTAGGTCTGCAAGAGCAATATTGTCATTTTCTCTACCGGCCCCGTAACCTGCTTTATCAGCCTTTAATTGCGCATCATTTTCAAGCGCAAGCTTGTAAATATCTTGCAGGCTATTGGCGCTCGCACCTAGAGGCGAGAGAGATAATAAACCAATAATTAAGTAAAGCTTAGACTTCTTCATAAAGTGTCCCAGAGTAAAAAGTATCCAAAATGGTAATGGCAAAAAAGAGCGCGACATTATACGCAATAGCTTAGACGTAATATCAACTGAAAAAGATTCATTGTCGAGAAAAGCTGAGTGTAGCGGGTTGGCCCTACGCGGTCGAGCTTTGCCATCTACTGAATGGCGGAAAGAGTAGCTATTTGTCCAGCGGCGGTGAAGTTACAAATGTAAGCAGGCATTATGCTTTGTTACAACTTTGACTATTAGCCACGCTGATCGGGGTCTTAGGTTGATACGTTTAGAGGAGGAGATGCAGTCCTTTACAGTTGTATTGTGAACGTGGAATTGAGGAGGTTTTATTGAGTCATCACGAATCTAAGGTTCAGTTTTGATGAGGCTTCTTTACAGCCAGATCTTGATAAATTATTTTTTTGTGCTCAGTCTATAATAATTCCTAACCTTATCATTGCTAGATGAAAAATTAATTATTAAATTTATTATTTGATAATTAATTTCCATAATATTTTAACTAACAATAAAACTTACTGTTCATACGGAATATTTTTTTTATAGAAAACCCTGCAATCTTTAATTTCAATTGGCATAAAAAGCATAAGACTAAATTTATAAAAAAATGGTTGGCATAATTAAGGCTCGACATCCTTGCGCGCCCCAAAACTGCTCAATAAGGTTAGCTGCCGCACATACAGTGATGCACTTAGCCCTTAACCTACGCTTGTTGTCTTAAGTATCTGATCACATGTTGAGTAATATTATGAATGCATTCTCCTTCATTTTACTCAATAGGTTTTAAAAAACTGGAAGAAAGTATGTGGTGTGTTTTATCAATTAGTTTTTTTTACCTGTGTGATGATTTTTGTCACATGTAAACTACCGGTGCTAATGTTAGTGCCGTTTCACTGGAGTGTATTATTATGTTTAAACAAAATTTTTACTTGGGCGCACTTTGTGCAACTCTTTCTACGTTAAGCTACGTGTCGACGGCAGTTGCAGACGTGAATGGCTTTACTGCAGGCATTGATTATGGCCGCACTGAAGCCAAAAAATATTGTGACCATATTACCAACTGCGAAAATTCTGATAATGGCCCTAAAATAGAAGTTGGCTATGACTTCAATCAAAATTTTGGGTTAGAGTTGGGTTACACCAGTTTCGGTACTATTTTTGAGTCTAATGATAGTTCTGCCAGTATCAAGCAAGAATCAAACGCGATTACTTTTAGTGCAATAGGTACTATTCCGCTTGGTGAATGGTTCGGTATTTATGGTCGCTTTGGTTATGCGCGTTACGATAGCAACAATACCGGCTCTATTGCAGGCGTTCGAGTTAAAGATGAAACGGGCAACACACCTTTCTGGGGAGCTGGAGCTAAAGTTAACCTTAATGAACAATTTGCTATACGCGTTGAATATCAGAGCTATAAAGATCTGTCTGATGCCCCTGGGCGCGATGATGATGTTCAAGGGTTATTTGCGGGTGTCGTCTATCGTTTTTAATTTGAAATAAACGTTTATAGACTAATTAAAAAGGCCGGACAAATTTGTTCGGCCTTTTTCTTTACAGCCAATGCTAAATTCACTAGACTGCAAGCCACCTTGTCGGGGTGCTCAATATTTGAGCTGAGATATACCCGTCGACCTGATCCGGTTAGTACCGGCGTAGGGAACGAGAGCTTTCACCTCGCGGCTACTGCCCGCATCTCTCAATCCGCGCCATTTTGTTGCGGAAATTAAATGCCCATCAATAATATATCGTCCAAGGCACTAACTCCCATTGCGCTAACCATTGCAGGTAGCGATAGCGGGGGAGGCGCAGGAATTCAAGCGGATCTAAAAGCCTTTGCTGCGTTAGGCGTTTATGGTTGCAGTGCTATTACTTCTCTGACCGCGCAAAATACTTTGGGAGTACAAGGCGTATTGCCGATTGTTCCCGAATTTGTAGCGGCACAAATTAATTCTGTGCTCACCGATATTCAGGTCGGCGCAATAAAAACAGGAATGTTGGCTACGGCAGAAATTATTGAAGCGGTAGTAAATATGTTAAATAGTTACCCTGAAATTCCACTGGTACTTGATCCCGTTATGGTGGCCACCAGCGGTGATCGTTTGTTGGCGAACAGTGCAATCACTGTTTTAATCAACAAGCTAATCCCGCGCGCGATTATTATTACTCCTAATTTGTTAGAGGCTGCCGCTTTATTAAATGCATCTGTGGCACAAACTGAAGCGCAAATACAGCAGCAGGCAGAACAACTTCTAGCTATGGGCGCGCAGGCTGTTTTAATGAAAGGTGGCCATGCGCAAGGCGTAGAGGCGAATGATTTTTTGTTTACAACCAATGAACAATTTTTATTTAGTGCGCCACGCATCAACACAAAAAATACTCACGGTACTGGCTGTACTTTAGCTGCGGCAATTACTGCGGGCTTAGCGAAAAATTTAAGTTTGCATGACTCTGTAGCACAAGCAAAAGATTATCTACACAAGGCTTTATTACAAGCTCACAAATTAAATATTGGGCAGGGCGCTGGCCCTGTGCATCATTTCCATCAATTTTATTAATTGATTCCGCATTATCATTAAAAGGGGGACATCCCATGAACAGCAGCGTAGAAAAAATTCTGAGTCAAACTGCAGAAGTTGACAAAGCATCCGTACAACCTTTTACCGGATCGAAAAAAATTTATGTGGAAGGCTCGCGTCCCGACATTCGCGTCCCCATGCGTGAAGTTCTGCTCGCGGACACTCATACAGATTTAGGTGGCGAGAAAAATCCGCCGGTGCGCGTATATGATACATCTGGCCCTTATACTGATCCGACGATAGCGATTGATCTGCGTGCTGGCTTGCAATCTGTTCGAAGCGCATGGATTGAAGAGCGGAATGATACTGAAATTTTAACAGATAGCGATTCAGTATTTACCAGTGAGCGCCTGAACGATCCAAAGCTTGCACACTTACGTTTTAATTTAACTCGTCAAGCGCGTCGCGCAAAAGCGGGTATGAATGTGTCGCAAATGCACTATGCTAAACGCGGCATTATCACTCCTGAAATGGAATACATCGCTATTCGCGAAAATATGGCATTGGCACAAGCGCGCGAACTGGGAATGGACACCCAATATAAAGCATTAGGGCAGCAGCATCAGGGGATGAGTTTCGGTGCGAGTATTCCCGATGAAATTACTCCAGAATTTGTTCGCGATGAAGTGGCGCGGGGACGTGCCATCATTCCTGCCAATATTAATCACCCCGAATTAGAGCCAATGATTATCGGTCGTAATTTTCTGGTAAAAATTAACGGTAATATTGGTAATTCTGCATTAGGTTCGTCCATTGAAGAAGAAGTTGAAAAGCTAACTTGGGGCGCGCGTTGGGGTGCAGATACGGTGATGGATTTGTCCACCGGTAAAAATATTCACGAAACCCGCGAATGGATTATTCGTAACTCTCATGTACCGATTGGCACAGTGCCAATTTATCAAGCACTGGAAAAAGTAGATGGTATTGCGGAAAATTTAACGTGGGAAATTTTTCGCGATACATTAATAGAGCAAGCTGAGCAAGGTGTGGATTATTTTACAATTCATGCGGGAGTGCTTCTGCGTTATGTGCCGCTCACCGCCAAGCGCGTGACGGGAATTGTGTCGCGCGGTGGTTCGATCATGGCGAAATGGTGTTTATCGCATCACAAAGAAAATTTTCTGTACACGCATTTCGATGATATTTGTGAAATTATGAAAGCCTATGATGTTTCATTTTCGCTCGGTGATGGTTTACGTCCTGGCTCTATAGCTGATGCAAATGACGCTGCACAATTTGGCGAGTTAGAAACCCTGGGTGAGTTGACGAAAATTGCGTGGAAACATGATGTCCAGGTAATGATCGAAGGTCCGGGTCATGTGCCTATGCATTTGATTAAAGAAAATATGGAAAAACAATTAGAAGTTTGTGATGAGGCGCCTTTCTATACGCTCGGCCCTTTAACAACTGACATTGCGCCAGGTTATGATCACATTACTTCTGGCATTGGTGCGGCCATGATTGGTTGGTATGGTTGTGCAATGTTGTGTTATGTCACGCCCAAAGAGCATTTGGGTTTGCCGAATAAAGATGATGTAAAAGTTGGAATTATTACTTATAAAATTGCAGCTCACGCAGCAGATTTAGCGAAAGGTCATCCAGGCGCGCAACTGCGCGACAATGCGTTATCAAAAGCACGTTTTGAGTTTCGTTGGGAGGACCAATTTAATTTGGGGCTGGATCCGGACACTGCGCGCTCTTATCACGACGAAACCCTGCCGAAAGAATCTGCAAAAGTTGCACATTTTTGCTCAATGTGCGGGCCCAAATTTTGTTCAATGAAAATCACCCAGGATGTGCGTGATTACGTAGCTAAGCAAGGCGCAGATATCTCTTCCATGGGTGAAGATCAAGTAATAAAAATGATTGATGTTGAAGCAGAAATGAAACAAAAATCTAAAGAATTTTTGGCTCAGGGCGCAGAAATTTATCATAAGGTGTAGCTAATTTTTATGATGAAAAATCCACAATTTAATGGCGATGATGTCAAAATTATTCGCCGCGAAGAATTATATAAACGTTTTTTTCGCGCAGAAAAAATAGTTCTGCAACATAAATTATTTGCTGGTGGCTGGGGCAAGGAAATTGGGCGCGAATTATTTGTTCGCGGTGAAGCTGTGGCCGTAATACTTTATGACCCGATGCATGATTTAATTGGGATGATTGAGCAGTTTCGTATAGGTGCAATGGCCGAACCCAATGGGCCCTGGTGCTACGAAGTTGTTGCGGGAATACTGGAAAATGGTGAGTTACCAGAAGACGTTGCCCGCAGAGAGCTTATTGAAGAAGCTAATATAACGCCTGATAAACTGCTACATATATGTAATTTTTTACCTAGCCCCGGTGGTAGCAATGAAAAAATACACTTGTATTGCGGTCTGTGTGATTTAACCCATGCCGGGGGAGTATATGGATTGTCTGAAGAGGGAGAGGATATTCGGGTTCACGTGCTTGCGGCTGATGAAGTGTTTTCTGAGTTATTAAAAGGCCGTTTTAATAACGCAGCAGCGTTAATTTGTTTGCAGTGGTTACAACTTAACCGTGCAACGCTGCGTATATAATAATTGTGGCGAGTGATTGACTTAATCTCTTTACTGGCTAACACTTCAAGGGTGGGTTGATGGTTGAATTTACCATCTCACCTTTGATTTATTGGTCTAAATATTAAGAAAATTTGCCATGTTAAAAATGCGTGCGCCTTTGTTAAATGATTTTTACGTTCGCCCGAAGGTAAGGTACAAAGTCAATTTGCCCTTGCAAATGGCTGAATGTGAAGCAAATTTTGCGCGGTTAAAAAAATTGCTGCCTAGTGAGGGAGATTGGCGGGAGTTTGCAGTGAGTCATGGTACTCAGGAGTGGCTGCATAAAATGCATGTCATTGAACGTTCCCCTTACACTACGACTTTACAGTTAACACAGATAGCAAGATATGCCGTAGGTTCGACTTGGTTGCAGATGCCAAGCTTGACTGTACGAATGTATCACGATGCAGAATTAGCAGAAGTTTTGGCTTGGGAAGGGCATAAACGCTTACGTCCTCGTTACGATTATCCCAATCGTTCAATGTATCAATGCGATGAAAAGCTACAAATCAATCAGTTTTTGGGAGAATGGTTAAGTCTTTGTTTAAAGCAGGGATATGCTATTACCAAGGTTATGCCCCTTCTTAAATAAGAATTTAAAAAAAAGCTCGCGTAAAATGTACGCGAGCTTTTTTTAGATTTTTTGTACTAATTAAATAACTTATGCAACCTGTACCAACTTTTCTTCTTTGTAAGTAAGGCGCGCCGGTGTTCTGCCGCAACTAATTTTATATACAAAATTATAGCGTAGCGAATGATAATTACTCTGCGGATTATCGAAAGTTGCCTTCATAGAATGCAGCTCATTAGCTCGGTATGTTTGTAGCGGTTGAATAGCTTCATCTGCAATACGTTGCTGTTTCTTCTGTTTCAGTAATGGAAAGAAAAAATTGTCGCTTGCCAATTCTTCACACTCAAGCTGTAACGCTTGATGGTAATAGTCCCAATCTTCGGCAAATACCTTATCTACTAATCCTATTTCTTTTGCTTTACTAGCGAGCAAGGGCATACAGCCTTCGATGAGTTCCAGTGCTTTTGTTTGGCCTACACGTTTAGGAAGTAAATAAGTCCAATATTCGGAACCGTAAAGCCCCATGGTTAAGTAATGCGGATTGAGCACCACGCCATTACGTGCACAAATTACATCGCATGCCAAGGGCACAATGGCGCCGCCGGCTCCAGCATTATTATTTAATGCTGCGACTGTGAGCTTATCTGTCATGGTTATAATTTCCTGGACTAGATCGTCAATGGCATTGATGTTTCGCCAGGATTCACGAGCCGGGTCTGAGCTAGCTTCAATGCAGTTAAGGTGAATTCCATTACTCCAAAAATCTTCACCACCTAAAAGGGCTATTACTCGTATATCAGTTCGCTCACGTAAATTGCGCAAGGTGCTGAGCAATTCAACGCATTGCTCAGTGTTCATTGCGCCGTTGTAAAAATCAAATCGTAAATAAGCAACAGCTTTGTTAATCTCAACGCTAATATCATTTTGTATTCGCGACGGCAGTAGGGTTAAGTGAGAGTATTGCTCAGGGTTAGAAAATTGCTGGGTGATAACCTGTAGTGCTGGAAGTTTAAAAAATACTCTATCGCCCTGAGTGGCCATTTTCATTTGTCGAACCCAAACACTGCCATCAATTGTAGCGAAACATACTGCACCATCCCGATAGCCAACAAGTTCGCCGGCGGTTGCTTTATATAAACTGTATTCGGCACGTGCACCGTATAAATAAACTGCATTACCTGCGATAGTATCTAACACACCGGGGAAACTATCTGCAGCGTTTATTTTAGTCACAATGGTAGCGGTGTTGTCTTTGTCCCAAACTATGGTTCGTGAATCCTGGCGCATGAGAGGCATGAGCTGACCTTTCACTGACGGATTGTTGTAATCGAGTGTGCGTGGAAAAAAGTCTGGTTTGTGAATTGCATTCAGTAAAATTTGCTTTACTAATTTTACGGCAGTTGAGATTACATCGCGGCGATAGATGCTCGCCTTGGCGGCATTGCGCACGGGGAAATTTTCTGTTGCCCAAATATCACCTGCATCCATTTCGGTGTTAGCTTGCAATACGGTGACGCCCCAGTGAGCGTGTTGTGTAGTGATTGCCCAGTCCAGGGAAGATGGCCCGCGATCACCTTCGATGCCAGGGTGTACGATTAAACAGAGATTTTTTCGCCAGATATTTTCTGGCACGCGATGTTTGAGGAATGGGCAAATAATAAGATTGGGTTGGAATTGATTAACTGCATCGTTCATTTGTTGCTGATCTGCTGACAGCTCGATGGAAATCTGATGGTTATCAGCTTCAAGCTCACGATGCATTCTTTGACACATTCCGTTATAGGCGGAGGCAAACAGTAATATTTTCAAAAGCGACTCCTTCTTAATTTGATATTAAGTGCAAGTTAAAACCAGAAAATATTAAAAAAGGTGTTGCTTCAAATCTAAATTCAATGCCTCACCCTTCAATACTGTACAAGCTATGCTCTTTCAGTCTCACCCAATTCATCTTCCATACGATGACTAAGTTGATTGAGTGACATGATTAAGCAAATGACGAGCAACAACATACTGGCGCAGAAAATAAATAAACCCATGGTCATGGGTGTCATAGAGTTTTCAATAACAAGAGATTCAGTGTCGTGATTGTGAGCCATTAACATCGCTGCCATACCCGTGTAATGCATGCCGCAAACAGCTATCGCCATAACGACTGCACTACATAGCATAATCAGTGTGCCTTTTAAATTTACTGCCAGCCAGAGTGCAACTGTGGCAGCGACAATTGCAATTGCAATGGAAACCCCTACTAAAGTTTTATCATAGGCCATGCTGGCCCCAGGCATCACCATCGCTTTCATGCCAATGTAATGCATGCTGGCTACTGCCAGGCCAGTAAACATTCCTGCGCCTAATAAGCGAGGGATTGATAGATGGCCGCTAACTGAAATATAAATTCCAATTCCCACCCCAATGATTGCAATCATCAGTGACAGAAAGGTTAGGCCGGGTGTGTAACCAATATCCATAGGGATTTGAAACGCGAGCATGCCAATAAAATGCATGGTCCAAATGGCGCCACCTCCTAATGAAACGGCAGCCAATATTATCCATAACATTGAAGGCTCATTTTTTGATGCCTTCATTCCATTTGTTATTTGTAACCCGGTGAAAGAACCAAACACAGAGACTAAAAAAGATAAAATCACGAGAAACCAGTTATAGCTTGCTTCCATTTCCATAAAAACTGCCTCTTTATTATTGCTGCGAAATGGCGCACAAATTTTCATTTGAGCAACTGTGCGATGGTATACATGAATTTACAATTTTAAATTCTAGAGTATTCGTTCTGGTTATTCAAATGCTTTCCTGATAGATTAAATGATGATATAGACTAAATAATCATATGTTTTAAAAAAAATTCATTTTTAAAATGTAACGAGTTTTTTTAAAAATAAATTTAATATGCACAAAAAAATCTGAAATTATATTTATAACGTGCTGAAATACATGTAATTTTTAAAAATCATAAAATTTATTTTTTAAATAATGGCGCCTGATGCATTATTTTGTGTCGCATTTATTGGCATTTGATTTTTTTTGTGAGCTGATTTCATGCGACAGGCATGCTAAGGGTTTATAAATAAGCATTGCTTGGGTCACGTACTGATCTAAACTCATTTACAATAACAATTAGATACTGACTGGTTGTTGTTTTATGCGCCAAGACTTCAAAGTGGTTTCTTAAAAGTTTTAGCATTCTTTACTAGTTTTTAGCAATTCTGAATGACATCGATAATTTCACTATGAAGTGAGTGGAAATTACGTTTGTCTTTTTCATAACGAGGGTTTCACACCATGGCCGCTCAAGCTTCTTCCGTAAAACAATCAAGTAAAATATTTGTAGTTGCCGTCGTGGGCGTAAGCGAAGCTGACCTGAAAATCTTAAGCAGAATTTTTAACATTACTCGTTACCGTCAGCGTTGTTATAAACTTATTGCCGTCGATGAAAATAGTTCGATGAGTGATTTGGCCGAAGTTAAGGCAGCGGATATACAGGTTGTCAATGTGAATAGCGCTGCTGCAGTTCGCTGTTGGCAAGGTATTGCTAGCTCTATTAATATAAAAGAGCGAAGGCCTGTATTAAAAATTAGTAATGTTACTCCCACCACAGCAGCAGGGTCTGAATTTACAATATCCTGGCCAATCAATCCTGCAAAAATGTTACAAGTATTGGATAGCTATACTATCAGGCATCTTCATTACTATCCTGAATTTGCAATTGGTTCTGAGTTAGAGCCGTGCTCTACAACATTAAAAAATATTAAAGCAATCAACGCTACCACGCGCGCAAAACAACAAGATGTGAATACTCAAAAAACGATTCGTGTCTTAGTGGCAGATGATAGTTTGGCAGTGCGTCGCCAACTTAAAATTGAGTTTGACATTATGGATGCCAAATTAAATTTGGTTGCTGATGGTGAGGCCGCAGTTAAAGCTGCAGAAGAAGAGCAGTATGATGTTATATTTTTAGATGTGGTTATGCCGGGTATGGATGGCTACAGTGTGTGCAAAAATATTCGCCGCTCCAGGCTAAATAAAAAGACTCCTGTGGTAATGCTTACCAGTAGATCTTCCAGTTTTGATAAATTAAAAGGTGTTCTTGCCGGCTGTGATACTTACCTCACTAAACCGATTAACCATAATGAATTTACTGAAATTACTCAAAAACACCTAAACAAAAACATGGAGAAAAACCAATGAAACCCAATCGCATCATGATCGTAGATGACTCACCGGTAGATTTAAAGAATTTAAAAGATATTGTCTCTGATGCTGGCTATCAGGTTATTACTGCAACTAATGGTCAGGATGCTTATGATAAAGCCAAGACCTATCGTCCAGATGTGATATTGATGGATGTAGTAATGGAGGGCGTTGATGGTTTTGAAGCCTGTCGTAATATCGTCAATGACAAAGATCTGGCTAGTATTCCCGTGGTATTTGTTACCAGTAAAAATCAACGAGCAGATCGTGTCTGGGGTGAATTGCAGGGCGGAAAAGCAATGATTAGTAAGCCCTACACTCAAGATCAAATACTTGACACTATTGCTGCGTTATAAATTGAGTAATAAGACAATCGAATCATAGATTTCTTAAAAGGTATAAAAAATTTGTGAATGAAAATGCACTTGAATTAAATCTTATCAATGCGCTGGGGAAATTGAAACACTTGGCGCTTGATAAGGAATTTCTCGATAATAAAGAAAATGTTGATCCTGAATCTGTGCTGGAGCAATATTTTGCATTTGCTATAGGCCAATATAATTTCGTTGTTCACTCCCGCTTTTTTTGTGCGGTGTTTATAGAAACGTCTATAGCCGCCATACCTAACTCACCGAAAGCACTTGTTGGTTTAAGCAATATTCGCGGTGCATTGACCCCTATTTATCAGATCTACACTGTTTTGGGCTATCCATTGCCGAAAAAGCAGTTTATTTTTTCGGTAGGCAAGGGAGATAAATCTGTAGGTTTGTTAGTTGATGCTTTACCGATTTCGCTCTCCTTGTGCGAGCAGGACAGGGCGGAAAAGGCGGCTCCTCCGGAAAATGTAACCTTGCGATCTTTGGTTAAACATTTATATTTTTCTGAAGGTAAATTGTGGCATTTGTTGAATGGTGAAACTCTTGGCCAGCAGTTAGTTGGAATTGCATCTCAGGATAGAAAACAAATGCATTTGACCGCGGCTAAGATAATGAATAGTGAAATTGCAGCTATTTAATAAATGTTATTTTAACGGTTATGTCCGAAATATTTTGTTAGAAAAGCATAAACCTATAGTAACGCTGAGAAAAAAATTTGGAGTTAGGCAATGAATAAGTTATCGGGAATTAAAATCTCTCACAAAATTAGCAGTTTAATGATTGGTTTGGTTGCGGGGTTTTTGCTGATGGGGGTCGCTTATTATGCGCAGATCGCGTCAGAGCAAATCGTTGTTGAAGCAAATGCTAATTTAAAAACAGTTGATCAGTTAGTTACAGCAGGCTTAGGCGCTAATATTAAAATTTTATCCGCGGCACCATTATACATTGACACTGGGGATGAGCAGCAGCTTTCAGTCTATAAAACTTCTAAGCAACAAATCAATGAGTTAATAACAAAGCTAGGCACAATGAATCGACGTTATGTCAATACTAATTCCCTAAATAAAATCAAAAATTCGATGAAGTTGCTGGATGCGAAGCTTATCAAAGTTACTGAGCTATTAGGCCAGCAAAACGTGGCGGAACAAAATGGAGTTGATAAAGAAAATTTGAAGTTGGAGCTGAGTGGATCAGTAGCGAGTGTCAATTCTGCTTTACAGGATTATCGCAACATAATAGATGCCAGCGTTGTGAAGCGTATTGCTGTGGCAGAAAGTGATTTGAAAATAGCGCAAACCATGTTTGCACTGGTAATGTTTCTTACCGCCGTCGGCACGACACTTGGGTTGTTTCTTATTTATCGTAGTATTGTTATACCTCTGTGGCACATGCAATCTATTATTTCGCAGTTGAATCGTGGTAATGATAATGCACGTGTAGTGGTTAAAGCCGATGATGAGCTAGGGACTTTAGGGCGTGCGTTTAATCGCTTACTTGACGAACGTATTAAAGTTCTCTCTGAACAATCGCGCGAAAATGAAACACTCAATACTTCCATTATTGGTTTGATTCGAGCCTTGGCAATGATTGCCAAAAAAGACTTAACCATTAAAGTGCCTGTTTCTTCTGACGTAACAGGTATTGTTTCTGATGCGGTGAATTTATTAACTTCTGAAACCGCACGTACCTTGTATCAAGTAAAAGAATTTTCGGAAAAAATTAACGCAATTTCAGATCGCTTACAATCGCAATCGGAAGTAGTGGTGGTGGTCGCAGAAGAAGAGCGTATCCAGGTTGCTGAGACAGTGAGCGCGTTGGATCAATCAGCTAAAACGATGAGTGATATTGCCAAGGAAGCGCGCAGCGCGAACCATATCGCCACAGCAGCAATTGACTATACCCTAAAAGCCCAACAGTCAGTAACTCAAACTGTAGAAGGTATTCAGACAATTCGCGGCACCATTTCAGAAACTGAAAAACGTATTAAACGCTTGGGCGACCGCTCGCAAGAAATCACCAGTATCGTCAATCTAATTAATACTATCGCTGAACGTACTCACATCCTGGCACTCAATGCAAGTATGCATGCTGCGTCTGCGGGTGAAGCCGGTAAAGGTTTTGCGGTGGTGGCGGAAGAGGTTCAACGTCTTGCTGAAAATGCGCGTGGTGCTACCTCTGAAATTTCGGCGATGGTAAATAATATTCGTGTAGAAACATCCGATACAGTTAACATCATGAACAAATTAATTACGCAAGTGGCAGAAGGTACAAAGCTTGCTGAAGATTCTGGCCAACGTATGCAGGAAACAGAAGCGGCCACTCGTCAATTGGTAAACCATGTAAAATCCATTGCAGTGAGTTCAATCAATCAAGCCACCATGGCTAACCGCATGCGTGATCGCGCGGGCAAGATTACCGAGTCTACCGAAAAAACGCATCAACAATTGGCAGAACAGCGCGAACAAACTGATGAACTAAAGTTATGTGCTCGTTTGTTGGTTGAGCGCGTAAATATATTTACCCTGCCAGAATTTCTATTGGATTCAAGAACTGTGGTATCGCAGCAGTCAGTCGTTAGTCCGCCGCTTATGGTTAATCAAGCACTGAGTGCCTAGTGCTGGATCACAACTGGAATCGCTAAAAATTAGAATGGTGGATTAGCCATTCTGTATCCAGAGAAATATTCAATGAATACAAAATCTTTATCGCGCGAGCAGCAGGAGCTACTTGAATTTCTCACTGGCGAATTACAGGGACAGTTAGAATTTTCACTGGATAATAGTGCCCAACTTAGCTGTGACAGCGAACGCTTGAGTGAGCTAGCTGAGTTGGCGGGAAATTTTTCTGGTGCGGCTGAATTAATGGGTTTGATGGGGTTAATGGATGCCTGGCGTTGCTTGCACGATAATTTTGAATTATTGGCTGCGGCCGAACAAGGGGTTGATAATGAGCAAGCATTATTAATCGATTCGTGGACTGTTTATTTTTTAGATTATTTGCACCAATTAACAGAAGAGAGCGTCACCCCCGCCGCCATAGCCAGCATTATTGAATTCTTGGCCAATGCCGCATGGCCCATGCCATTGGCAAATGAACTACACCATGCGTTGTGCGATAAGCTATCGAGCACTGAAATTTTAGCTTCTGATGATAGCGTCCGGCTTCCTTTGATTGCGGACGCGGCATTGCTTTCGCTTCGTTTCAGTGATGATATCAATCCGGAATTATTCGAAGGGTTGATGCTGGAGATGCCTTTACAGGTAAGTAGTTTTGCGGAGCAAATAGAAAAGTTTAACAGGGCACAAGATAAATCTGCCTTGGCCAATGCGCAACGTATTGCGCATACAATCAAAGGTTCCGCGAACGTTGTGGGCATTAATGGTTTGGCAAATTTTATGCATTATTGTGAAGATTTGTTGGAGGAAATCTCACGCCATGATGGGTCCTTGACCTTAAGTTTGAAAAATTTATTGATTGATGTTGCTGATACCCTTGCGGCCATGATGGATAGTTTGTTGAGTGGAGAATCGGTAGGTGACTTTGAGTTAAGGGTAATGCAACAGGTGCTGGATGCCTATCACAGTATTCATGATTTTGGTTTGCCAAGTGAAGATAGTATTCACACTTTACCGGAAGTAAATGACGAAATACTTGCAATAAACACTACTGATCCGCGTCAGCCGGTAGCCGCTCAATTTAATGAAAATGTGAATGATGTTGAAGCGAAAATAATAACAGAACCTGCGTCTGAAACTTCGATTCCTCCGAGCCAAGCTTCCAGCTTACAAGAGGCGATTGCTACACAGCTGCGAGTTAAAGAAGAAACTGCGCAGGATTTGTTACGGTTGGCCGGTGAAAGTGCTATCGCAACAAATCGTTTACAAACTCAAGTGCAAGATGTGAAGCAGCAAATGCTTCACATTGGACAGCTGCATCATAAGCTGACTAATCTAACGGAAGAGTTTGGTCACTTAATTGAAGTACGAGAACTGTTTAATAATCGCATGCGTACAAAAAATGAAGACGGTTTAGATCCTCTGGAGTTGGATCGATATAACGAACTACACAGCTTTTTTCATCAGTTACAAGAGTTCGCCCTTGATACGCGCGATGCAATTCAACAAACTCACGGGCAATTGCGCAAGCTTGAAGATCTCACCTACGAGCAACAGGTAACTAATCGCGAGAGCCAAAATCATTTATTAGAAATGCGCATGGTGCCAGCAAACACCATGGAGCCGCGATTTCAACGTTGTGTACGTCAAGCGTGCCGTTTGACGGGGAAAAGTGCTCGGCTGGTCATTGTTGGCGGTGCGACAATGATTGACAGTCGAGTGTTGCACGAATTGATTGACCCCTTGATGCATTTATTACGCAATGCGGTTGATCACGGTGTCGAGGACCCGGATCGGCGTCTGGCTCAGGGCAAGTCGGCGGAGGGAATTGTAGAGCTACGTTTCCGCGCGCAAGGTCAATCTATTTTAATTCAAGTCGCTGATGACGGTTCGGGTTTAGATCACAACCGTATTGCCGCAAAAGCCATGGAGCTTTCATTAACCGCGCCGGTAAATGCGAGTGAAGAAGTCATTGAGCTTTGGCTAAAACAATTAATTTTTACCGCAGGTTTTTCGACCCGTGATCAGGTAAGTCAAACGTCAGGTCGTGGCATAGGTTTGGATATGGTGGCGGATCGCGTTGCTGAATTAAAAGGGCGAATTAGTGTCGATAGCCGCTCCGCAGTTAGCAATAACCTAAACGATAATCAGCGAACAGGATGTGAATTTACCATTCGCTTGCCTATGACCATGATTGCCGAGCATGGATTATTAGTGATGAGCGGTGATCATCGCCTTGCTATTTCAGCCCGCGGTGTTGAGCAATTGTTATATTTAAATGAAACGGATTTATCAACACGCGGCCAACAAATTTTTTATCAATTTAACAATAAAGAAATTGAAGTTTTCCATATTGCGCAATTAGCGCATTTACCTAATGCGGTTAATATCAATACTGCTCATGCTAGTGCGTTATTAGTTATTGAAGGTTTGACTGGTCAATATGTTGGCGTATTGGTTGAGCGTGTTTCAGCCAGTCGTGAAATAGTTATCAAGCCACTGTCATCCTTGACTCCGGTTATTCCAGGCATTATCGGTGCAACTATTTTAGGTGATGGAGAAGTTGCACCAGTGGTGGATGTGCAACAGTTAGCCTTGAATTTACTGCAGTCAGGTATGAACAACAATCAGTGGATGCTCGATGCTATGCAGCTCAGTCAACAAAAAAATGATGCCAGACCCCTGGCATTGGTGGTGGATGACTCGCTAAGTACGCGGCGATCATTAGCGCAATTTGTAAATGATATTGGTATGGATGTGCGCACCGCAAAAGATGGTTTTGAAGCAATAGAAGTTCTGGCTGAAAAAATGCCTAGTATTATTCTGGTGGATATGGAAATGCCTCGTATGAATGGTCTGGAGTTCACTGCGCACGTGCGTGCTAGTGAGCACACTAAACATATTCCAGTCATTATGATCACCTCGCGCAACACTGAAAAGCATCGCAGTTTGGCTAGCGCAGCCGGAGTTGATACTTATTTAAATAAGCCTTTTTCTGAAGAAGAATTGCTACGCCATATACAGGATACTGTTCATATATGACTTCAATTGATGATTTTTTATTGGACAATGCTTTGCCGGATAAAAAGCCCCTCGCAGTGGCACCACAAGCCAAGTTACTCACGTCTGAGTTAGTGTTAATAGATTGCGGTGAGATAAGCCTATTGATTTCCAGTGCCGAGATTATTTCACTGGTGTCTGCGCTACAGCTCGTTGCGCAACCTCAGTCTCCCTTTGATTGTGGGTATCTGGAGTTTGAACAGCAATATTATTCAATCTTTTGTTTAAATAAATCGTTGCAATTGCAACCATCAATGAATCCCGAGAACACGTCCATTGTGTTATTCAACGCGCAAAATATTTTGTTTGGTGTTTGTTGCCATGAGCTGACGAAGCAAAATACCGCAGGATTGGTCTTACATGTGGTACCTCCGAGCATGCGTAGCCGTAAGCAGCCCTTTACTGAATTTGCAATCATCGATAACCGTGCAGTGGGTTTAAGCTCTACAGTTGCTTTAATTGCATTGTTGCGTCTTCGCGGTGCCAAGTTAATCTCGCAGCCTGGTACGGCATCTGCTTTGTTGGGAGCTGGTTAATGAAAAGCGAAATTGAATCTGTGAATGTTATGGCTGCCAACGCGACAGAGCTTGGGGCATGGGTGCTGCCGATAGGGCATGGTGCATCGGTAGCTATTGGTCAATACGAATTAAAATATATTGAATACATTAAAACCAGCATTACATTACCAGGCTTGCCGGCATACTGTGAAAAGGGTTTTCAGTGGCGTGACCATTTTATTCCCATGTTAGATTTATACAGTTTGACTGAGCGCCGTCGTATCCCTATGGCTGAGGGTGAGCAAATGGTAGCGATAATTGCCTATGAAAATCTCCAGGGTGAAATTCATTTCGGTGCAATTTTTTTACAAGGAATACCTAAACTAATGCCAGTGAAACCGCAGCAAAGCGTTCCAATTACAGAATTGGATACGGCCTGGAGATTGCTTTCGCATGCCGCATTTAAAGATCAGGATAGTCTTTATCCGGTATTGGATTTACGTTGCCTGTTTGATAAAACGCCCGCTGATTTATTGGTCCTTCATTAATAAAAAAATGCTTACCCGCGAAGTCTCGTCAATTGGAGTCCCCAAATTTCGCGGCTTCATGTTGTTATTTATCCAGTCATCTTTTCATTTTATCCATTCGGTTAAACACTCCTTTGTTTGCACAATCTATTCTGCTTCACAGTTCTGGTGTTTTTTCCTCTAAATTTGCTATAAAAGACAGATTTAGGTACCTAAGAGGGTGGAAGAAAACCCATTTAGCGTATATCGTTGTTATAAGTAAACCCTCTTTTCAACCTTAATAAGGATGCGTTACTGCGAGATGGACGCTGTTGTGAATAAAACGATGAACAAACCTAAGCGACTCATCCAAATCAGTGATTGCCACCTCGGTGCGCTGAGCAGTGAAGCGTTATTGGGTTTAAACACTGACCAAAGTTTGCACGATGTATTGACCCTCATCGCGGAAAAAGAATCAGCTTTTAATTATCTGGTGTGTACTGGTGATATTGCCAGTGCGGGCCACGATACCTGTTATCGCCGCTTCATCTCCATTGTTCGCCAGTATTTTTCTGAGCCATTGGCTTGGTTGCCCGGTAACCATGACTCCGTACCTATCATGGCTGCTTTAAATGTTCCCCATCCGCCAGAAGCTCGAACAGTCGTCCAGGGTAATTGGTTGATTGTACTGTTGAATTCTGTTGTTCCTGAAAAAGTTCATGGTAATTTTGCTTTGAGCGAGTTAGATTTTTTGAGTCAGGTGCTCAGCGATAACCCCACTAAATATATTATTGTCATGTTGCATCATCAGCCGGTATTAATGGGTAGTGAGTGGATTGATCAATATATTTTGCGTAACGCCGATGCTTTTTTTGCTGTGCTCGATCAACATCCTCAAGTTAAGGCTGTAGCTTGGGGGCATGTGCACCAGGAGTTTTACGATCAGCGTAATAAAGTAGCTTTAATTGCCACACCTTCCACTTGTGTACAATTTAAACCGAAGTGTAATGATTTTACGGTAGATACGTTAATGCCTGGCTACCGCTGGTATGATTTGCATGATGATGGCAGCTTCGCTACCGGCGTGGAGCGTGTTTCAGGCAAAGAATATGTGATTGATTATAAATCGGCTGGCTATTAGCTGCCTGTTGAAATACTATTTTGCCCACACATAACCTATTTCTTCACATCGCCTGTTTCCCCACACAGTTTATTTAAAAGTTGCTAGTTAGATTTATGTCCGCACTTATTTATATTCACGGTTTTCTAAGTTCCCCACTCTCGTATAAAGCTCAGCAAACGCAGGCCTGGTTGGCAACGCATCACCCTGAAGTTAACTATTACTGCCCGCAGTTAACGCCGTATCCTGAGCAAACTCGCATTCAACTCGAGCAATTGGTGGAGTCGCTGTTACCTCGGGCTGTATATTTAATGGGCAGTTCGCTTGGTGGCTTCTGGGCGACATGGTTAGTTGAAAAATATAACCTGCGAGCATTGTTAATCAATCCGTCAACGCATCCCAGTGAGTTTATGCCTAATTATTTGTGTGTTGATCTCAAAAGCTACCATAATGATGAGGTCTATCGTTTAACAACGCAGCACATTGATGAAATAAAATCAGCTAGCATTCAACCAACGCGTCTTAATAATTATTGGTTATTGGTGCAAACTGGTGACGAGGTACTTGATTATCGCCAAGCCGTGCAAAAATATGCAGGCTGTAGGCAAACAGTCGAAGAGGGGGGGGATCACGCATTTCAAGGCTTTGAAAAATATTTAGATAAGGCTTTAAATTTTTTAGCTGAAAATGATAATTGCTAATTTTGGTTAAATTCCTAGTGGCTTGTCACGAAGTATATTTTCTTGGAACAAAAATATATTTCACTTGCGGCGAGGTGTTTAATTTAATATTTTCGTTTTATTGATAACTCATCACTTATAAGAAAAATTATTTATGGCAAATTATTCTGCAGAAGACATTGAAGTACTCACCGGTTTAGATCCGGTAAAAAAACGTCCGGGAATGTACACCGAAACCACAAGACCTAATCATCTTGCGCAAGAAATTATTGATAACTCAGTGGATGAAGCACTTGCCGGCCACGCTAAAACCATTGAAGTTATTTTGCATAAAGATCAGTCAGTCACAGTCACTGATGATGGTCGCGGCATGCCGGTAGACATGCACCCGGAACAAGGTAAGCCAGGTGTAGAAGTTATTCTTTGCACACTGCATGCGGGCGGAAAATTTTCTAATAAAAATTATCAGTTTTCCGGTGGGTTACACGGTGTTGGTGTCTCGGTTGTAAATGCACTGTCCGATAAATTAGAAGTAACTATTAAACGTGATGGCAATGTTTATCGCATGGGCTTTGCTAATGGTGATAAAGCGAGCGATTTGGAAATTATCGACACTTGCCCAAAACGGCAGACCGGTACCAGCGTTAAATTTTTACCGAATCCAATCTATTTTGATTCGCCAAAATTTTCTGTGAGTCGCCTGCGACACATATTGCGCGCAAAAGCAGTTTTGTGTTCCGGATTGCATGTTACTTTTCTCGATGAGCAAACCGGCGAGAAAGATGAGTGGTTTTATGAAGATGGCTTAAAAGATTATTTAGCTGGCGCAACCCAGGGTTGGGAGACTTTACCAACGCAGCCTTTTGTTGGCGATTTTAGCGCGACTACCGCAGCAGTAAATTGGGCCGTGCAATGGTTGCCTGAAGGTGGCGAGTTAATACAGGAAAGTTACGTTAACTTAATTCCTACTGCGCAGGGCGGAACCCACGTCAATGGTTTCCGCACAGGTTTGCTGGATGCGATTCGCGATTATTGTGAGTTTCGTAATTTAATTCCGCGCGGTATAAAGCTGGCCCCGGAAGATTTATGGAATAGCTGTTGCTTTGTACTTTCTTATAAATTGTCAGATCCGCAATTTTCCGGCCAGACCAAAGAGCGGTTAACATCGCGTGAGGCCGCACCATTTATTTCAGGTGTCGCTAAAGATGCATTTGCACTTTGGTTAAACCAACATACAGAGGATGGTGACAAAATAGCGGACTTCTGTATTAACAACGCGCAAAAACGCGTTCGTTCCAGTAAAAAAGTTGCGCGTAAAAAAATAACACAAGGCCCTGCATTACCTGGAAAACTAGCCGATTGTTCCAGTGGTGAGCCGGCGCTCAGTGAATTGTTTTTAGTAGAAGGTGATTCTGCTGGCGGCTCTGCCAAACAAGCGCGCGACCGTGAATTTCAAGCGATCATGCCGTTGCGAGGAAAAATTTTAAATACTTGGGAAGTCGATTCATCAGAAATTTTAGCGAGCCAGGAAGTGCACGATATTTCTGTTGCCATAGGCATGGATCCGGGCAGTGAAGATCTGAGCGAATTGCGCTATCACAAAATTTGTATTCTTGCCGATGCTGACTCGGACGGCTTACACATTGCAACGTTATTGTGTGCATTATTCATTAGACATTTCCCGATATTAGTTCGCAGCGGTTATATTTATGTTGCTATGCCGCCGCTATATCGTATCGACATTGGCAAGGACGTTTATTACGCACTTGATGAAAGTGAAAAACAAGGCGTACTCAATCGTATCATTGCGGAAAACAAAAAAGGCAAAGTAAACGTGCAGCGTTTTAAAGGTTTAGGTGAAATGAATCCACTACAATTGCGGGAAACCACCATGGCGCGAGATACTCGTCGTTTAGTCCAGCTTACCATTGACGCAGATGACGATACTCTACAAATTATGGATATGTTGCTTAATAAAAAACGTGCTGGCGATAGAAAAACCTGGTTAGAGGCAAAAGGAAATTTGGTTGATATCGCGGTGTAAAAGAAGCTATGCAGAGAACGCTTTGCTATCCATGTAAAAAGTTTCTATAACACATTTTGTATTATGTTGAGCGCCCAATAGTTAGCGGCAACTTAATGGTAAAAGTTGTCCCTATATTCAATTTGCTGGTAAAGCTAAGCTCGCCACGATGTTTATTAACAATGATATCGTAGCAAATATTTAAACCAAGACCAGTGCCTTGACCAATAGGTTTAGTGGTAAAAAATGGATCAAATATTTTAGAATGTATTGCCTCCGGTATTCCACCGCCGGTATCGGAAATTTTGACATACACAAAATCATCATCACTATACGTCAGTATTGTTAGCTGGCCACGAACGTTAGTAGCCTTTATCGCATGTGAAGCATTAACGATTAGATTGGAGATAACTTGATGGATTTGCCCGAGATTTGCTGTGACAAGCCTTTCAAGTTGTAAGTCCAGAATAACGTCACAAGTATATTTTAATTCGTTATTGATGACTTTTAAGGTGGTTTTAATAGCTGCATTGATATCTGTCTCGGTAAAATTTTGATCATCGGTATTGTGTGAAAAATCTTTAAGGCTTTGCACAATATCCTTAATTCGACTAACCCCCTCCTGGCTTTCTGATATTACCGAACTTACGTCTTCCATCAAAAAATTATAATCGATTTTATGTTTAATTTTTGCAAGCTCAGATTGAATATTGGATGCAGATTCTGCTGGCGTAAGTGCTATCATATTTTCCATCGCGCCCAGTAAAAGTTTCATATCATCAAAATAGTCCGCCAAACGGTTTATATTGCTGCCTACGTAGCCAATAGGGTTGTTTATTTCGTGCGCTACACCCGCAGCCAATTGGCCAATAGATGCCAATTTTTCTTGTTGCGCGAGTTGGCTCTTGGTTTGTTGTAATGTGTGAAGTGACTCGAATACTTTTTTGTGTGAGTCTTCCAATTCTGCAGTTCTACTGGCAATTCTTGTTTCCAGCTCTTCGTTCATGGTTTGCAATTGCGCCGAGTATTGCGAAAGCTGACTTATTACAAGTTCGAACCCGGTGAGTACGCTGAAAAATGTCTCCATGAAATCACTTAGCTCATCATTACGTTTTTCCATGACAATATTTTTTTGATTAATTTTTTCCGCAGATAATAATTGTTGAACATTGGACCAGCGTTCTTGTGATACGCTTTCGTTGAGATAAAAAGTAAATCCACTTACGCCGAGCGCCAACCTGTGGATGTTTTTTAGTGGATTTAATAATTGTCTTTTTATCAATAAATAGATAGTGACAGAGTAAAGCAACACAAAAATGACTAAACCTAATACAAATATCCCGCTGTGATTAATTGCATTTGTATAGATATATTCATCAGAAAAGTAAAGATATACCTTGCCAATACTATTGCCGTTGTGGGTTATGTTTCGCTGTAAATGGTGAGAATACAAGTTTTTATCGGGCGCGATTTTGTCTATATTGCCGGATTTTATATCGATAATTTTTCCAGAAACAAACCCGTAAAAAATATGATCTCCCGGCTCTTGATTAAAACTAGCCGATTCGAACACTATTCCTATTAAACCCTCTTCGCTAGAGGCGCTGCGGGTGAATGTATCTATATTTTGAGTGTCGAAGTTCCATATGTTTTCTGAGTTGCTTTGGGCGGAAAAATCGGAGAATTCATTTATTTTTTTTTCAAAAGATTCTTTTGATATTTTAAGAAAATAAAATATATTGATGGCCATGAAAATTATGCAGAAAAAGATAAAAACAGAAACCAATGTGATATTGAGTCGTTGTCCAATGCCCAGTCGCATGCGCCTTAACTCCACAACTATTTGTATACCATTATTTATTTTTGTTCTATTTTTTCGTGGTGAACGGGTAATTCGATTCTGAAGCAAGTGCCGTGGTACGGCGTGCTGTTAACGGTTATATTTCCACCATGTTTATTAATGATGCCATAAGAGATTGATAATCCAAGCCCGGTACCCACACCTACGGGTTTAGTTGTGAAAAACGGGTCAAAAATTTTGGTGATATTTTCGGCGGGAATTCCGCAACCGTTATCTGCTATTTCAATAAATACGGTTTGGTCAATTTGCCCTGTCTTGATGTGGATGGTGCCTGTTTTATTCTTTTCAAAGGCATGGGTGGCATTAATAATCAAGTTGAGAAAAACCTGATTCAATTGCGATAAAATACATTCGACGTAGTCTATAGCACCGTATTCTTTGGTTACCTGCGCGCTGTATTTTATTTCATTCGCAGCGATGTTGAGCGCGGAATCAATGCCTTGATGAATATCTGAAGGAGTCCAGTTTTCAATACTGTCTACGCGAGAAAAGTCTTTTAAGTCCTGAACTATTTTTTTAACTTTTGTTATTCCCTCGCTAGACTCTGTAAATATAGCTTGAATGTCCTGTTGCAAATATTCGACGTCTAATTTTTCTCGCAAGTTTTTAAAGTGATTGGCGATAGCAACGGGAAATTCTTTTTCCTGTGCGGCATAGCTGGTGATTAGTGTAAACAAATCATCAATATAATTTCGCAAAGTAGTAATGTTGGATGAGACATAGCCAATGGGATTATTTATTTCGTGCGCAACTCCTGCGGCGAGCTGTCCGATTGATGCCATCTTTTCTGATTGTAAAAGCTGGTTGTGAGCTTCTTCCAGCTTTTTAATTAATATTTTTTGTTCTTCTTTTTCTTTTAAGAGTACGGTATTACGACTGGTTAACTCTTCTGATACCGCAATCAATGAATGATTTATTAAAGCTCGATCTCTTTCTGCGATTTGATAGGTTGCGTCAACCGCTTTTAAAAATTCGTCCAGGCTCTCCATGTCTTTATAGTGAGGTGCCAGATGCTTAAGAAGTTGACGCCTCAGTAGCGGATTCTCAAATTTTTTTATATAGTCGTGCTCGGAATATACAGGTATGCTTTTAGTCATGGCTTTTATCTAATAGTGAGAAGTCGCTTGATAAATCAATATAGCCATCCTCAGTTAAATCAACTTGAGTAATGCCAGGGCTGTCTAGTTCGAGTCGCTTTAATTCCGTGAGTTGGTATTGAATTTTATTTTTTTGTTGGCGCACCATCTGTGATAGTTTCAGATTTTCATCCAGAAGTGATTGGTGCTCCACTGCTTTTTGTAGCGTTACTAATAGCTCTTCATCTACCCAGGGCTTGGTAATGAATCGATAAATTTCTGCTTGATTAACGGCAAGTAAGACAGTTTGTAAATCTGCGTGTCCACTTAATATTATGCGTAGTGCTTTTGGGTGAAGCGATTTTATTGCGTTTAATAAAGTAACCCCGTCCATTCCTGGCATGCGGTAATCCGAAACCACAATATTGAGATTTTCAACAAATTTTAATTCTTGAGCGGCTTCTTCTGGCGAAGTGAAAACCAATAGTTTCCAGCCACTCTTACGCAGCATACGAGTAATGGCGTTAAGCACATTCAACTCGTCATCTATGAATGCGATTGTAGTCATGGCTTGTTTTGCTCCTCTTTATAAACAAACACTTTTAAGGTGTTATCGTGCATGGCATTAATCGATACTAACTTTTCAATGATACTATTCGTTAATCTAAAATTTTTGGAGATCATTAGTATTCCCGTGGTATTGTAGATGTCGCGTGATACGACTAAGCCGGAAACCAAGTGAACTGGATTCATTTTTACTTCATGGGGGAGCGCCTCGCCAAGATCAAACTCATTGCTTAAGGGTTCAAGCGCTTTTACTACAAAAGGATCGTATATCTTTCCCGCATGCGATTTGATGGTATTAAATGCATTCACTGAGTCAACGCAAACCTCTTTCATTAGACCTGATTGCAGGCCAACAAAATCTCTTGCGACACGTAATATCCGCGAACCCCTGCTAATAGCGTTGCCTTTTAGTTGCCCTGGAAAGCCTGAACCATCAATAGCTTCCATGTGATCGCGAATAATTTTTCCAGTTATTTCCAGTTCAGGCATCGCGGATAAAGTAATGTCGGCTAGTAGCGTGTGTTGTGCTAAATTTTTTTGTTGCTCCGGTGTGAGATTTTCTTCAGGTATTTTCAATATATCGTCTGCTAAATTTAATTTACCTAAATCAATTAGTAGCCCGGAAAAATAAATTTGATTGACTTCATCTTCAGACAGTTTTAATGAGATAGCTAATTTTTTCGCAAGTTCAGCAACACGTTTAGTCTGTGTCTTATCCAAGTATTTGCGGCTTGCAATAACCGATGAAAATAATTTTACAAAGTTACTGTAGCTATCTTTTAGTTGTTGGTAGACCAAGTCAAGCATGTCTGCCGTTTGCGTTATTTCTTCAGTTCTTGCCTTTACTCTGGATTCTAATTCTTCATTAAATCTGGATAATTTTTCGTTTTGCTCTTGAGTTATCTTTAACAGTTCAGCTTTTTCTTTTTCAAGCTGTGTAATTTGTAAGCCGTGCATGATAGCTGCAACTAGTTCATCGTCATCCCATGGCTTATTCAGATAGCGATAAATTCCGCCTTTATTTAATGCTTTAATAGTGGCTGTTATATCGGAGTGACCGGTTAGTAAAATACGCACAGTGTCGGGCCATTTTTCCTTGCAATTTGCAAGGAATTCGGCTCCGTCCATGTTGGGCATACGCATATCTGAAATAATCACGTCTATGTGCTGCGTTGCTAATAGTTCAAGACCTGCCTGGGCGCTCATGGCAAAAAAACTGTTAACAGGTTGTTTACGCATTAACCGACGTAGCGAGGTGAGAACGTTTTCTTCATCGTCCACAAACAGAATATTCCCTATGGCCTCAGGGTTTTCTGTGGTATTGGCAGCTATATTGTTAACAACTTCTTGACTCATGTGATTGCCTTTCGTTTACCCTGATAGCAAATGAATATATTCTGACTAATGGAAAAGTAGAGCTTCGAGTTCTACATAAAGAAGGTCGCTTGTCGGGATTAAGGATATTAATTTCATTTCAACCATGTTGTCAGATTCTGTAGGTAGGGATGAAATTTCGACATTGGCTATTTTTTTTATGAATGATGTGCACTCTATAATTCTTTCGTGATATTGCTGGGCTTGAGTGGAGTTATCTTTTTTAAACACATCGACTATGGTAGGCGGAAATTTCCAAAACTCTAGCAGTATGGCGATGAGGTTCCAGTGCTCAGTATCAATTATGGTTGCTATCAAAGTGGATGAACTATTGATTGTTCCAGACTGTGTGGCGATTCGTTGCATTAGGGTTTCTCTGTAAAAGTAATCTTGAATAATGAGATCCATGCAGTGAAATAGCCCGGTAGTAAATGCAATACTGGAATCAAGTTTTTGTTCTTTTGCCAAGGTTTTTACCAGACAGGCTACGCGTAAGCAGTATTTCCAAAGATTGTTGTAATCAATGACGCTGTGCTCGGGGCCGGTGCGAAATTTGGTGAGTAAAATTAAGGTGTAGACAAGACCGCGGAGTGTTTCCATGCCCAGCATAGTGCAGGCTATATTGAGGTCTGTTACACGTCTCTGTGAACCATAAAATGAAGAATTGGCAATCTGTAAAACGCGGCCAGTCAGTACCGGATCTTGCAAAATAGCGCTGCTTATTTTTTTATAGTCACTGGTTTGTGCGTTTAGTAGTGTTAAGGTATTTTGTAGTGCGGCGTTGAGAGGCGGCATTTTTTTAAGGTGATCGATCAGAGTTTGTTCTACCGTGGCCATAGTGTTAAATCCTGTACTTATCGCTGTGGAAGTATTGAAACGCAAATACAATTACTCAGTGAGTTATTGATCGGCGTTACCCTGGCTATTCTGTTTAACTCGGGCCATTCAATTTCTTGTTCAATTGTTTTATTGTCTTCAAACATGGCGATACACATGTTTTCTGGAAATATTGCATCCGCTTGGTTGCCAATAATGTCCTCCCGTTGGGTTAACAATTTTGCGTGCTGATTTGCCATCACGATTAAACCATCAGTGGATACTCCAAATACTGCCATGGGTATTTTGTCCAGTAGTTGTTGTGCCAGAATGAGTGTTCTGTAATTGAATTCGTTTTTAAGTTTTTCTTCCTTTAAGTTCTCTTCGAGTATGCCATTCAACTTTTTTACTTCGTCGCTTAGCTTAATATTATTTATTTTCAATTCTTGATGCGAGAAAGCTTCACGGATATGAGTTAACAGCTTTTCATCATCCCAGGGCTTTAAGAGAAATTTATAGATCGCGCCGTCGTTTATGGCGGACGTGATACTTTCAAGTTCGGTGTAGCCGCTCATAATAATGCGTATGGTGTTTGGATGTTTTTCTTTCACTATTTTTAAAAATTCTGAACCAATCATTCCCGGCATACGTTGGTCAGATAAAATGACAGAAATTTGCTCATTGGTAAGTATATCCAATCCTTCTTGTGCGGAATGTGCAATTAAAATTTCATATGGCTCGCGGCGAAAAAGTCGACGTAATGAATGTAGTATGTTTTCTTCGTCATCAACGATCAGTAATTTTTTTTCCATCATTTACAGTCATCATCCAAGTGAATTTGCATTTTAATTTTGCAGTTTTTGAAGCCTTGGCAGTAAGCCATAAGATTTTAGTAATTCACTTTCTTCGCCTTTTAGTAATTTTAAAATTTCTTTCCTGCCTTCTGCCCGAGTTACCCCTTTTTGCTCAAGTTGGAGTAATAATCTTGCAAAAACTTCACGCCGTTTATTCCCTTTTTCGCTGTTATCCCTGCGATCGGAAAAAAAATTCATTAGGGTGGAGCCGCAGGAGCAATTGCGATAGAGTTCGATAATGGGTTGGTCGTTGTCGTCTAAAGCTCTCTTCAGCCCACTTTTTCCACCATAAACTGTTAAAGTTTTGGCAAGGAAATCGGCTGAGTTTTGATAAGTCGTACCGCAGGTTGAACATGTTTTTGGAAAAGTCGTTTCGGTAATGTCTTTTAAATTCGCATAAAAATCGCTTAGGTCATCGACCATAGCGCGCCTCACTTATATTTAGCTTTACGGAAAGTAAACACCTCTACTGACGTTAGCATATGCATAGTCTATCGCTATATTTTGTATATTTTTTTTTCGATATAGGATCTGGTTTGTAATGAAAAAAAGAGTTAAGTCCTTTAACGTACACCTAGCGTTTTGTGGTCGTTTCTTTCGTAAAATGCTATCGTCAAGGGAGCGCAAGTTATAGACGCGCAATTAATATTGTGGCGATCACGCATTAATCAGGATCGGGACAATAATGCTAATGACAATAGACGCAAAAAAGATAAAAGCTGTTTACAATGACCCGCTGTGATGGACTAACTACTAGGTGCTTACTTATGAAAAATAATAGAAAAATGTTTCTCTTACCCTTAACTCTGTTGTCGTTTGGATTCGTATTGCAGGGTTGTGGTGGTGATGACAAGAAAACCGCTCCACCGCCTGCTCCTGCGACTGCGTTTGTGCCTGGCACCTATCCGCGTTTTGACCCGGTTGTTGCTGATTTACCTTTTAATACCGATATTATTTTTGCGAAGGCCGCTACCACGGATGGTACTGCTGACGTAGGTGAAGCCACTGATGCAGTGCGTTCAGCATTAAATATGATGGACGGTTTTTCAACCTCAGCTTATTTTGACGTGATGATTCAAGGCAGTGTTAATCCTGCTACCGTATTGCCGATGCAGACTGTATTTTTAGTTGAAGTGAATACCGATGGCAAAGACGCACTTAATCCGGCCAACATCATCGGGCTGGTCCCGCCCACGGGCGCTGCGAAATTTGATACGCAAGTCGTCTCGCTGGATGGTGGTACTAATAATGTGGTGCGTATTCGCCCTACAGCACCGCTCAAATCTAAAACCAAGTATCTGGTGTTTTTAACCAATGGGATTAAAGATGCTGCAGGTGTGGCGCTGACTCGCTCCTGGACGTATAACGCATTGCATGATGAGAGTTATTTAACACTTGATTCGTTATTGCCGGTTCGCACTGCAATACTGGGCTGGGAAAAATTGGCCGGTGGGTTTTTAGCCGCAGCAACCAATACGACTGCAGCGGTCGCAATTGATAAGTTGGTGTTGAGCTATACCTTTACCACTACTGACCCACAATCTCCGTTAATTGCAATGGCTTCACCCAGGGCCGTTGTGGCTGGTTTGCAAATAGCCGCAGGTGTGGCCGCACCGACTGCGGTTACCAACGCAGTTCAGCTGGATGCAGCCGGTTTATTATCAACGCCCAAGCAACGTCCATTAAGTATTTCACCGGATACGGGTATTGATTTTACTGTGCTTACAGCAGGTGCTGTAGTTGGTGGCGTTGGCAAGCTTTACACCGGCTATATTAAGTTACCTTACTATCAAACCGCTCCCGGCGGCTTGCCTTTTGGCGCTTACCTGACCAGGAACTGGACACCTAATACTGCTCTGGCCACTGCTCTAGGTAAGACGGTTCCTGCAGATGTGAGTGGTGCTCTTAATGTTACCTATCGTTTTCCCTTTGCCGCTAAAACTTCTGATGAAACCATCCCCTTGCAAGTTACTTTGCCAGAAAAGAACATAGTGCCAGGGTTTGTCAGCGCACCCTCGGCAACTTGTGAGCAAATCTTTGGTGCTTCAGGTTATCCGGTGGTTATTTATGTTCATGGAATTACCAGTGACCGCACCTCGGTATTAGGGCTTGCCCATACCCTGGCGAGTCAGTGTGTTGCCACTGTTGCGATTGATTTGCCACTTCATGGTGTACCGGCAAATAGTGCACTTGTGAAAGCGTTGAACGTCGAGCACAGTCAAATTATTTCGTTTGCCACAGAGTATGGGGATAATGCACCGCATGAACGTCACTTCAATGTGGCAGGCCCAGGCGGCGCTCCGGCAGAAATGAATTTTGCAGCACCTACAGCTCGCGATGGTTCAGGTGCGCAATTTACTAATCTTGGCTACCTCGCTAATACTCGCGATAACAATCGTGAGGGTGTGATTGATTTGTTAAATCTGAATGCCAGCTTGAAAGGCATCAATGCAGATTTTCTTCTCGGCTTGGGCGTTAGCCTGGATCTTAACAAAGTCTATGTAGTGGGTTCATCCCTTGGCGGCATCATCGGCAGCACCTTTACCTCGGTGAATCAGTCAGCTATAGCAAATGATGCTTTGGTGGGTTTACCGTCAAATCTCAATCCCATTCGCGGTGTAGTCATTGCGGCGGCGGGCTCACAGGTTGCCCATATCATTACTAATTCTCCAACATTCGGCCCCATTATTAATGCGGGTTTAGCGGCTAAAGACGTTAAGGTCGGCACCAGTACTTATGAGAAGTTTGTTTATGCTGCGCAAAGCACGTTGGATTCAGCTGATATAGTCAATTTTGCGCAAACACTCGCCACCCAGGGTGTGCCAGTGCTCTTGCAGCAAATTAAAAATGATCAAGTGATTTCCAATAGGGTGAGCAGTGCACCTTTAGCGGGTACAGAGGCACTTGCGCGTTTGTTGGGTGCTACCACACTTGGTGTCGGTGAAACACAGCTGGGCGCTGAGAACGGTTATATCGGCTTTGTGAAAATGTCTGAAGGTGACCATGTTTCCTTGCTGCGCCCTGCGGCTGCCAGCGCTCTTCAAATCCAGGTTACCGGTGAGCTGCAAACACAAGTGGCGAGCTTTATATTGGGTGCTGGGAAAGTTAATGTAGGAGCAATGGCACCTGCAAATATTGAAACTCCCTAATTATGAAGCGCTAATTATGAAGCCCTAATTATGAAGCCCTAATTATGAAGCCCTAATTATTGAAGCCTAATTTTTGCTTTCATCCTGTTGTTTGAAAAACCCCCGGCTTTGGTCGGGGGTTTCTTTTTATAGGGTTTAGTTTTATTTTTGTTCGGTTTTTTGCTTGCAGCAACAATTCTATAGCTTGTGTATTATGTGCAATAACTTTTTATGAGGTGCTGCGTTACTCCTAACTCAGCACCTATGCCATTCGCTTTGTTGTACCTTTCCCTTTTTGAGATTTAACTATGACACCCCGCAATTATTTGTATCTGTTACGTAAATACGACGAGTACCAACCGCAAATTGATCGTCTGCTCGCTTCTATAGTCACTGCGCTGATGCCGCGCAAACTGGAAACCGACCCGGACCAACTTAAAAAAACCGTGAACCGTTTGCATCAATCCTATCCCTTCGTGGAGCTGCTCTATTGTCTCGATGAACACGGCTTGCAAAAAACTATTTCTGCTTCGGCTCCTGGTACAGATGATTCCAAGCGCACTGAGCCAGGTTTGCATTCTGATCGTAGTAATCGTGCCTATTACACCAGTGCCGTCAACAATGACAAAGTGTCTACCGTTACTGCACCTTATCTTTCAAATGCTACACATCAACTGGCCATTTCTGCGGTGCAGCGTTACACAACGGTAGATGATAAAACTGGTTTTTTGGTCATTAATTTTAACCTGGAAAAATTGATTACCTTTTTAAATGGCGACGATTTCCGTCGTCGAGTGCATCCCGTGTTTCAAATTGTGTATGCCATCATTGGCGTGATGTTAGTACTGGTTGCTGGATTATTATTGTATGAAGCAGGTGCCGCTATGCTTCAAGTAGTCAATGAGCACATCAATGCGCCTATACAAATATTTGGTACGGTGATTCTTATCACCTTGGGGCTTGCGATTTTTGATTTGGGTAAAACAATTCTTGAAGAGGAAGTCTTGCTCCATAAAGATATTCACAACGAAGGCTCTACTCGCCGTACGATTAGTCGGTTTATGTCGGCTATTGTGATCGCTGTGTCAATTGAATCTTTATTGTTAATGTTTAAATCCTTACTTGGTGGACCGGATCACTTAATATCGGGTGTACTTATGTTGCTTGCGGCAGTGGCAATGTTGGTAGGTTTGGGAATTTACTTAAAACTCACCGATGAAAAATAAGTTTGAGTAACTGTTGAAATCTAAAAAGAGAATATTGTGAACACAAAAAATAAAAGCGCTTTTGTTTGTAATGAATGCGGCGCAGATGCAAAAAAATGGCAGGGGCAGTGTGCCGAATGCGGTGCCTGGAATAGTATGCAGGAAGTTCGCCTGGGCCCCACTCCGGCAAACCGCGCCGCAAAATTTGAAGGCTATAGCGGTGGCGCGAGCGGTAATAATGTACAAACGCTGGCAGAAATTTCATTGCATGATGTGCCGCGCTTTACCAGTGGTGCGGGTGAATTTGATCGCGTATTGGGTGGTGGTTTTGTCCCTGGTTCGGTGGTGTTAATTGGCGGTAATCCTGGTGCTGGCAAGAGCACTTTGTTATTGCAAACCTTGTGTTTTTTAGCGGGAAATATGGCAGCACTTTATGTGACTGGCGAAGAATCTTTGCAGCAGGTTGCCATGCGCGCACAGCGGTTAGGTTTGCCTACTGATAGATTACAAATGTTGAGTGAAACCAGTGTCGAAGCGATTTGTGCTATTGCGCAAAAAATTGCCCCTAAGGTGATGGTGGTAGATTCGATTCAAGTTGTACACATGGAAGATATTTCTTCAGCGCCTGGGTCGGTATCGCAGGTGCGTGAAAGCGCAGCTTACCTAACGCGTTTTGCTAAACAAACCGGCACTGTGGTGATTTTAGTCGGGCATGTCACGAAAGATGGATCGCTTGCCGGCCCTAAAGTGTTAGAGCATATGATTGATTGTTCAATATTATTAGAAGGCGATAATGACTCGCGCTTTCGCACATTGCGCGGCAGTAAAAATCGTTTTGGTGCGGTGAATGAACTCGGCGTTTTTGCAATGACTGAGCAGGGTATGCGCGAGGTCAATAATCCATCGGCGATTTTTTTACAGCGCGCAGAAGATCCGGCATCGGGTTCTGTGGTAATGGTAATGTGGGAGGGCACACGTCCACTGCTAATAGAAATTCAAGCCTTGGTAGATGATAGTCATTTAGGTAATCCACGTCGGGTTGCGGTGGGCACTGATCAAAATCGATTGTCGATGTTGCTCGCGGTATTGCATCGTCATGGCGGCATAATGATGGGCGATCAGGATGTCTTTGTGAACGTGGTTGGTGGTGTTCGAGTAATGGAAACCAGTGCAGATTTAGCGGTGTTATTGGCAATTGTGTCGAGTTTTCGCAATCTTATATTACCGCAAGATTTAATGGTGTTTGGTGAGGTTGGATTGTCAGGAGAAATTCGTCCCGTGCCAAGTGGGCAAGAGCGTTTACGTGAGGCGGCCAAACACGGTTTCAAAAAAGCTATAGTTCCCTACGCTAACGCTCCGCGGGAAAAATATCCAGGGATTGAAGTTGTTGCTGTAAAAAGTTTGCAAGAGGCTCTGGATGCACTGTAAGCCTTAATAACACTATATAACTTTTTTATTGTTCAGGATTTTCCAGCTCAAGTATTCGACGTTGTTTATTATGTATTTCTTCAGCTGCTATTTTGAAGCCGGGCACGCTGTTTAATAGTGCGTCCAGGCTGCCATCGGCTTGTGCTAAATTTAATCCGCGAAGAATGCGTTCTGCCAAAACGGTGTTTTCTTTGTGCACAAAATAATACACAGGCTGATGGTAGTGAAGCAACAATGTTTGTTCTGCCATTAGTGGGAATTCGCTGTGTCGGGTTACTTCGCTCCAGACTTCATGTGCGCTACGCACCATGTAATCAAAACGTTTTGCCGCCAACATTTTAAACATGGGTTCGTAGTCCCACGAAGTTACAAAGCGCATATCATTGAACGTTAATACCTGTGTGTCTTGCCAATGTGTACCAGTGCCTGCTTTAAGATGACGTAAATCGTCTAGTGTCTTTATTTCGGAAAACTGTTTTTGATCTTCCGTACGAATAAGTAAAATTTTGTATTCACTTAGGCCCTTATACAAATTAAATTTTACGGCAAGTAATTGTTCTTCGCGATGGTGGTTAGATGAGCTCCAGATAACATCCAAGCCTTGTTTGTTCATTAAAATAACGCGTGAACGGTTGCGTCCAATCACTGCAGGGTAAAATCGCACTTCGACTTTTCCATCGCTGGCTTCAGTTTTTTGCAGCGCTAACTTTAATAATTTTTCCGGGTAATAATTGGCTGTTGCGCTATCATGAGATTCTGATTGGGGAATAACCAGGAAGGGGCTGTTGGCATTGACGGGATTGGCGATGATTGCATAAATAAAAATAGCGAGATAAATTAAAATGCGCAGCAAGTTCTGACAATAAAAGTTAGTGATAAACATAATGTATACACCAAAAATGCCATGTAACTATTAAATGTCATGTAACTATTAAACCGTGTAACTATTAATTCCATGTAGCTATTAATTCCATGTAGTTATCAATTCCATATAACTATTCAAAATTATTCAGCAAATATTGCAATAGTTCAGCGTCCAGATCCGATGCCGGTTGGTAGAAAATTCCCAGAATATGTTGATGGCGATGAGCAATGATGCCATTAAGATGTAGATAAACGGGTATTCCTTCGGGATTTCTATCGGCGGGTAATTCAATATTAAATCGTACCGTGTCGCCAGCGGCAAAGTTATTTTCATCCAGTAGGGCAATGCGTGCACCTTGTGCCGAAATATCTAATACGTGCGCTGCACATTTTTCGTTAGAGTTATCTAATTCAGCAAAAACGCGTAAAGGATGCCGAGTATATTCTCTACGTTCGTCATTATCAGTCATGGTGACTCCTTTAAAGTGTGCTGGATATTCGTTATTGGGTGAGCTGGTTGCATTTCATTTACATTGTTTTTTCATCGCTCAACAGTTCCCATAGTTCACGCTCCGCGGCTTCCGCGTCCCCGAGATTTAATTCAATAAGTCGACGTAAATGACCTACGCTGTGCATGTCAATGGTGAGACAAGCAAGGCGCAACTGCTCTATGGATTGCTGAATTAGCTGCGTGGACATAGCAATGGAGCTCTGATCCGATAAAATAATTTTCACTAGCAGGGGCGCGTTTACTTGCACTTGATATAAGCCCAATTTGGCGAGTGACACGCCCTTCAGGGAGATATCCAGTAATTGAGCTTGCCAATGATTCTCACCCTGTACAAGTTCTACCCGGGCATCAAAATCGATACGGCTAAAGCGCCTGCGGTCAATATTCATGAGCTTGCCTAAGCTGGGTTAGTTGAGTATCGGGTATCAAGTAGTCGTGTTCATTTGAGTGTAGCCCAATTGAATTAAATGGCTATTTGGCAAACCTTAATTTGCCTCCTCTTAAGTGCAAACCTATAATCATCCACTTTTTCTAATGGGACTGCGCATGACAGATTTTCGTATCGGAATTGATCTTGGCGGTACCAAGACTGAAGTGATTTTATTAAATGGCGATAGCCAGGAATTATTTCGCACGCGAATTCCTACGGTGCGAGACGATTATGCTGCGACGCTGCGCGATATTGCAGGCTTGGTGGTCGCAGCTGAGGCCGCTGCAGGGCAGGGCAACTTACCTGTTGGTATTGGTATTCCCGGTACTGTGTCCCGTAAAACGGGCTGTGTAAAAAACGCCAACTCTACCTGGCTCAATGGCCAACCCTTTCAAAAAGACCTGTCGCTACATTTAGGGCGCGCGGTAAAGGTTACCAATGATGCTAATTGCCTTGCTGTTTCCGAAGCAACCGATGGCGCAGGTCGAGGTTATGAATTGGTTTTTGCTGGCA
The DNA here is from genome assembly GCA_040386215.1 of Pseudomonadota bacterium. Lineage (GTDB taxonomy): Bacteria > Pseudomonadota > Gammaproteobacteria > Pseudomonadales > Cellvibrionaceae > Cellvibrio. The sequence goes on along the minus strand of JAZKFX010000036.1, from coordinate 163,462 downwards.
TTATTGGGACAGGTTGTGGTGCAGGCCTCGCCTACCAAGGCAAACCAATAGTGGGCCCTAACGGCGTTGCCGGTGAATGGGGACACAATCCATTGCCCTGGACGAGCGATAGGGAATTAGCGGCGCGGCCTTGCTATTGCGGTAAAGCGGGTTGCCAGGAAACTTTTTTATCAGGCACCGGATTATGCCGCTCTTACCAGTTAGCGTCTGGCAAACAATTGAAGGGCAATGAAATTGCCGAAGTTGCAAGGCAGGGCGATGTTATTGCGCGCAAAGTGATGGATGTTTATTTTGATCAGTTAGCACGTGGTCTGGCAGCCATTATCAATATTATGGACCCCGATATTATTGTGCTTGGCGGCGGTGCTTCTAATATTGCTGACATTTATACAGCGGTGCCCAAGCTGTTGGGCAATTATGTGTTTGGTCGCGAATGTGACACACCCATAGTGCCCGCGATACACGGTGATTCCAGTGGCGTGCGCGGTGCGGCCTGGCTGAATCCGTTGTAATATTTTCGTTGTAATTTTAATAATTACTGATCTGTTTTGCTTTCCTATTACTTGCTTTCCCAAGTCCTGGGTAGGCTCGGCGCAGATTTTTCGAGTATGACTATGCGTAGTTTGATATCGCTTATCGCAATAGCTGCGTTGCTGTTAATGTCTGCGGCACAAGCTACAGAACATCCATCTCAAGTATCGCCACCAGCATCACCACAACAATTATCTTCATCGTCACTGAAAATAGTATCGATTAATTTATGTTTAGATGGTTTGCTGTTAGCCTTGGTTGAGCATTCACGCATTGATTCAGTTTATTATTTATCCGCTAATCCACAATTCTCTCCGTTTGCTGAGCAAACTAAAGGTCTTTTTTTAAACCGCGGTTTAGCAGAAGATATAGTGCCGCGGAATCCCGATTTAATTCTTGCCGGGGAATTTAGTTCGGCGGAACTGGTGACCTTATTAAAACAACTTAAGTTTCGTGTGGAAGTATTAGCCCTGCCGCGCAGTATTAGCGATATTACGGCACACATTCGTTACTTTGGAAAATTGGTTGGCAATGGCAATGGGGCCGAAGCAATGGCTCGCAGCATTGAACAGCAACTCATGTTATTAAATGCGGAGCAACGCAAACAAAAAGGTAAAATTAATGCTTTTTGGTATTCATCAAACGGCGTTGTGGTCGGTGCAGAGACGCTGGAAAATGAGTTAATGCAGCACGCGGGTATTCACAATTTGGCATTAGATAAAAATATCACCGGTTTTAAACAAATTGATCTTGAAGAATTAATTCTTGCTCGTCCGCAAGTGATTATAGTGGAGTCGTCAGACATAGAAGCATTCTCACTCGCGCGTGAATATATAAAGCATCCCGCATTGCAAAAAAATAATACTCGTATCATTGCGCTGCCATCATCTTTGTCAGTGTGTAGCGCACCAGTATTAGCCGATGTGATTAAAGAACTGCGGACACAGGTTAAAGAATTTTAGAGCGCATATGAAATCGTTATTCTGCTGGGCGAGATGATACGAAAATAATATGTGACACACATTAATTATTACACCGCAATATAATTTACAGGGCCTAGTGTGCAAAAAAATACATTTTTATACTTAATTATTTCACTGTTGCTTGCCGTTGTTATGGCTTTCTTAGCGTCGCTTAGTATTGGTAACCAGGCTATTTCGATAATGCAGGCTAGCAAAGATTTATACCAAGGCAATGAATCACTGCACCAAACCGTAGTATGGGATATTCGGTTGCCGCGCGTTGTGCTTGCACTATTGGTAGGTGGTTCGCTGGGTTTGGCTGGCGCCGCTATGCAAGGTTTATTGCGCAACCCTCTCGCCGAGCCGGGTATATTAGGTGTTTCCAGTGGCGCGGCTCTGGGTGCAGTGATTGTGTTGTATTTTGGTTTTGCTGCAAGTGCGTGGTATTGGTTGCCGGGCGCAGCAATTGCGGGTGCATTTATTGCGTTGTTATTGGTTTATTTATTGGCGGGATCTGGTAGCAGTGTTTTGTCATTGATTCTTGCCGGCGTTGCCATTAACGCAATTACCGGTGCAATGATTGCGGTCGCCTTAAATTTTGCGCCCAGTTTATTTGCCTTGCAGGAAATTGTATTTTGGCTAATGGGTTCATTGGCTAATCGTAACATTCATCATGTCTATATTGCCGCCCCGTTTATTTTTATCGGATGGTTTTTATTGTTGAGTCGCTACCGTTTTTTAAATGCATTAAGTTTGGGTGAAGAGACGGCGACATCTTTAGGTTTTCACCCGCAGCGTGAGCGCAATATATTGTTTGTTGGTTTGGCTCTGTGCGTGGGTGCAAGTGTAGCGGTCAGTGGGAGCATCGGCTTTGTTGGCCTAGTGGTACCACATTTGTTGCGCCCTCTGGTGGGTTATAAACCAGGGCGCTTACTATTGGTTAGCGCACTTGGGGGTGCTTTATTAGTTTTGTTGGCGGACATTTTTGTGCGGCAATTGGATGTCGCTCGTGAATTAAAATTAGGTGTGGTGACTTCATTATTAGGCGGGCCATTTTTTCTGATGCTAATTTTAAAAACGCGCTCGCGCTGGATCTAAACCATGATGTCATTAGCAGAACAAAATCATTCACTTGAAAAAATTAGCTTAGGTGAAAATAATTTACTTTCCGCTAAAGCCTTGCAACTAACACTCGGCAAAAAAATAGTGATTGATAATGTCGATGTCACTGTTCAAAAAAATGAATTTGTGGGGTTAATTGGTCCTAATGGAGCGGGTAAAAGCTCACTACTGCGCGTGCTGGCCGGTTTAAAAAAGCCACAAACTGGCGACGTAGAATTATGTATCAATGAATGTAGCTCAGCCATCAGCAAAATTTTACCGCTACAACGCGCACGCTTTATGGCGTATTTGGCACAACACGAAACACCGGTGTGGCCGCTCAGCGTAAAAAATTTAGTGGCTCTTGGCCGTTCACCATGGAACGGCAATGTACTCCAGGCCACTGTAGATGATGAGATTGCAATAGACAATGCGATGCACATGACCGATGTGCATCTACTAGCGGATCGTCCCATTACTGAATTATCCGGTGGAGAATTACAGCGCACATTACTAGCGCGCGTGTTTGCAGGAAGCCCGCAATTAATTCTCGCCGATGAGCCTATAGCTTCACTTGATCTCTACCATCAGCTGCATGTAATGGAATTGTTACAAGCGCAAGCAAAAAGCGGTGGCGCTGTTATAGCTGCGTTGCATGATTTAAGCTTGGCTGCGCGTTTCTGTTCGCGTTTGATTTTGCTGCATCAAGGAAAGGTTGTGGCTGAAGGTGAACCGATAAAGGTATTAACACCAGAAAACATTTCTGCGGTATATGGCGTTAGTACCCATGTTGACTGCCGCGAAGATGGAGTGCTTATTATTCCCAGGATGAGAATATTCTAACTATGAAATCATCAACTTTTCGCATACTTATTAATTTATGGCCACCCTTCTTTTTTAATTCAATTCGGGTTACTTATATCAGTGAGGACTTTCGTGAAATAGACGTAGCGCTAAAATTGCGTTGGTTTAATCGTAATTACGTAGGAACGCACTTCGGCGGCAATTTATTTTCCATGACCGATCCCTGGTATATGTTAATGTTAATGCAGAATTTGGGACGAAATTATTTCGTGTGGGACAAAAAGGCAGGCATTGATTTCATTACTCCCGGTCGTGGGGTAGTGACAGCGAAATTTATTTTGAGTGATAGTGTATTGAGCGAGGTTCGTGAAAAGACCGCGTTCGGTGAAAAATATTTACCAGAGTTTGCTGTCAACATTATTGATGCACAAGGGCACCTGGTCGCTCGTGTACTTAAAACAGTTTATGTAAAACGTAAACCGGAAAAGTAGCACACACCATCAGAATCCTCAGCAGGTATCAGCCAGACGTAATCAATAATTATCCATTCGGTTTGGATTAACATTGAACTGACTATTCCAGAGTGCGGCAATGTTTTGCTGTTAAATTTTCGAAAAATATTATTATTTAGAGCAAAAAAAATGACCATACAATGGCATATCACTCCAATTGACTATTCAATACAAGAAAAAATTCTCAATAATATTAACCAAAAAACCAAACCCCTGGGTGCACTAGGTCAGTTAGAGGATTTAGCGTTACAAATTGCCTTAATTCAGAGAACGGAAACGCTTGCGATTACGCGGCCACTGATGCTGGTATTTGCTGGCGATCACGGTATTGCTGACGAAGGTATTAGCATCGCACCCAGTGCAGTGACACAACAAATGGTGTTGAATTTTTTAGCGGGTGGTGCGGCCATCAATTGTTTTTGTCGCAGCAATGACTTGCCGCTAAAAGTTATTGATGCTGGAATTAAATTTGAAATTACGCCGCCGCCTGCTAATTTAATTAATCAACGTATTGCGGCAGGCACACTCAATTTTTCACAACAGGCAGCTATGACACTCGCTCAGGCTACGCAGGCTTTAACATTGGGCGCGCGCTTAGCACAAAGGGAAATTGCCAATGGCTCAAACTTGCTGGCCTTTGGTGAAATGGGTATTGCTAATTCCAGCTCTGCAGCGGCAATACTCGCTGCATTAAGCGGTGCACCGGTTGTCAACTGTGCCGGTTTGGGCACGGGTATCAACCCGGAACAACTAGCAAAAAAAATCGCCCTGGTGACGCAAGCCGTCTCACGCATTAATGATAAATCTCCCCTTAATATTATTGCCGAAGTCGGTGGTTTTGAAATTGCACAAATTTGTGGTGCTATGCTTGCCACTGCTCAGGCGGGAAAAATAATTGTAGTTGATGGTTTTATTGTGACCGCTGCGGCATTACTTGCTGTGCAATTTAATTCGAGTGCGCGCGACTATATGGTTTTTGCTCATCAGTCAGAAGAGGCTGGCCATCAGCTTATGTTATCTATGCTTAAGGCAAAGCCTTTATTACATTTAGGTTTGCGTTTGGGCGAGGGCACTGGCGCGGCACTGGCATTGCCGCTGATTAAATCCGCCATTGGTTTTTATAATGATATGGCTACTTTCGCAAGTGCAGGTGTTAAAGTTTAAAAATGACAGTTATAAAATATCAGCTCAATTTATTTTTTCTGGCCCTAGGTTTTTTTAGCCGCATCCCCATGCCTGCATGGGTTTCCTATTCGTCGGAAAATTTAAATCGCTCCAGTCGTTATTTCACCTTAGCGGGCTGGCTCCTGGGCGGTCTGGTAGCTATTGTTTTTTGCGTGATGGATTTATTTTTTTCGATCAATGTCAGCCTTTGGTTCGCCATGACGTTTAGCCTGCTGTTGACTGGCGCATTTCATGAAGATGGTTTAGCGGATACAGCGGACGGTTTTGGTGGCGGCTACAGCATAGAAAAAAAACTGGATATTATGAAGGATAGTCGTGTCGGTACTTACGGCGCTGTAATTTTAATTATGGCATTGATGGGTAAATATCTACTGCTATTAGAAAATAGCCATCTTGCGTTGAGCATCCTGATCGCCTACGTGCTCTCACGCACTCTGGCAGCCAGTTTAATTTTTGATATGAGCTATGTAACGAATATTGATAACAGTAAAAGTAAACCGCTTGCTAATAATCAATCGAAAACCGATCTGTTAATTTTACTGACAACTAGTCTGCCGACATTTTTATTCTTGACCTGGCAAAGCGCATTACTGTTGTGTGTTCTTTTAATATTGGTTCGCTATGCGTGCAAGTTTTATTTTATAAAGCAGATTGGTGGCTATACCGGCGATTGCTTGGGTGCTGCTCAACAAGTTACCGAGCTGATTATTTACGCCCTATTATTATTGTTAAGTATTCGGGTAGAGTTTTAGTATTATGATTACGCTGGTTTTGGGTGGTGCTCGCTCTGGGAAATCAAATTTCGCTCAGCAGTTGGCGAGTGACAATCAGTCACTTGTTTTGTACGTTGCTACCGCTACTGTATCGGACAATGAAATGGCCGAACGCATCGCTCATCACCAACATAATCGCCCCGGTGAGTGGCCTGTGCGTGAAGCTCCCTTAGATCTGATGTCAGTATTAGCCGAGGAAGGTAATAAGCAACAAACTATTTTGGTGGATTGTTTAACGCTCTGGTTAAATAATCAATTGTTCAATTTCCCTGAACAAAATTTTGATGAGTTATTTCAACAACTAGTGACAGTTTCGCATAACTCTAGCGCTCACATAATATTTGTTGCTAATGAAGTGGGCTTGGGCATTATCCCTATGGGAAATATTAGCCGAAAATTTGTTGATGAGGCGGGCCGCCTTAATCAAAAAATTGCACACATTGCTGATCAAGTCTTTTTTGTCGCGGCCGGTTTGCCTTTGGTTCTCAAGAATGAAAAATAAAATATTTACGCTATTACGCCATGGAAAAGTGGAAGGTGAGGCAGCTCTTTACGGAAATACGGATGTTGTACTCAGCCTACAGGGTCGCGGTCAACTGGAAAATGCTATCGAAAAAGTTCACGCAGAGTTTGTTATAGATAATATTGCGGCATCACCCTTGCTTCGCTGTGCTATTGCTGCCCGGGAATTTTCTGAAAAATATCAAATTCCTTTACAGCTAGACCCGCAACTAAAAGAAATGCACTTTGGTGCATGGGATGGAATTCCGTTTGCCGCGATGGATAGCCAATGGCAGCAGCTCGAAGCTTTTTGGGCATCGCCTTTTTTAACCCACCCACCCGAGGGAGAAACTTTGGCAACTTTTGCCGAACGTGTTATAGGCGCTTGGCAAAATTTAATAACAAAAGATTCCGGTCAGCATACGCTTATCGTCTGCCACGGCGGTGTGATTAGAGTGATACTCGCACATATTTTACAAATAGATTGGCGCAACGCGAATTTGTTTAAACAGTTGCACATTGATTTTGCAAGCACTACCAGAATTGAGGTAGGGGATTATGAAGGAGCGTTACCGGTGGTGAAATGGATTGGTGCGGTTTCTACTTGACTCATTTCGCGCAACCCCGTACCTTGCGCACCTGAGGTGTTTGGCGCGCTAATAGCTGCATCTAGTTTTTATAGCAGCTACAGTTGTAACAACTAAAGTTGTCACGGCTAAGGTTAACGTCAAATTAAATGGGAAGTAGGTGCGCTACGAAAGTTAGCAAAGCCAACACTGCCCCCGCAACGGTAAATGCACCTGATTTTTTACAGTGAATGCATGAGTCCGATACCAGCCTCAAAAACGTTTATTCACGATGTCGCGGAGGGCAACATCAGTGGAAATTCTGTGTTTTGTATGGCGTTGCTGCCTGAGATTGTACGCATTTTTTTCACTCCCCCCTCCCTCATCCCGCTTTGGATTGAGGATCTTATGTCTACAAAAAAAACTGCTTTAACCGAATTTATAACAGGCGCTTTAACCGGCGTTAGTGTCACGCTTTTATCCCTGCCTTTAACAACTCTTGTATTTGCTGCCGATGAAAAAATCGACACTGTCTATGTCAGTGCTACTCGTAGTGAAGGCCCGCAAATGCCTGTTGCTGCGCAAATTACTGTGATAGATGCAGAGCAAATTCGCGTGAGTGGTGCCGCCAATATTGCTGAAGTTTTGCGGATGCAAGCGGGTATTCAAATTCAAGATACTGATGGTAGCGGCGGCCGCAATGTCACTGTCTCCATGCACGGTTTTGGTGGCAATGCGGCGAACAATACTTTGGTGTTAGTGGATGGGCGCAAGCTGAATAACCCCAGCCTTGCTGGCCCCGCATTAAATACAGTGGCATTAAAAGATATTGAGCGGGTTGAAATAATCCAGGGCAGTGCCGGTGTACTTTATGGCGATCAAGCTATAGGTGGTGTGATTAATATTATTACGCGTAAAGCGCAAGCTGGCGAAATAATAGGTTCTATCAGCGCTGACAAAGGCTCTCATAATTTAGAAAATTATACCGCAAGAATTAGTCAGGGTTTTGTCAGTGGTTTGAGTTATAGCTTTAGCGCGCAGAAGCGCAATGCCGATAATTATCGCGATAATAATCAATCTGCAGCGACCAACGTGTTGGGTAATATTGGTTTTGATTTTGCAGCGGGAAAAGTGTTTATTGAACAGCAGCGCATTAATGATGACTTACGCTTGCCAGGCTATTTAATCGAAGATGATGATGTCGCTATTGATCCGCGCCATACTAATACACCTAATGATTTTTCCGATCAAGATACAGATTTAAAACGTATTGGTGGTGAGGTTGATCTGCTTAATAATTGGAAGTTATTGGGAGAATATACCGATCGCGATGAGACGGGAAATTATTTGTATGATGATTATAATTTCGCTAATGGTTACAACATGAAGGTAAAAAGTATTACCCCGCGTTTCGTAGGGAGTATCGCTACCGTGAATGGTAATTCTGTGATTACTCTGGGTTACGACAAGGTAGATGCAGACTATGTGACTCAGGATGGCTATATGGATATTAACCAGAAAGTTGATGGTTATTATGGGCAAATAATTTATCCCTTCACGCAAAAAGCAACGGTAACGGGTGGTATGCGGCATTCCAACGTTGACGATAGAAACCTTGCGTTAAGCAATCGCCACAGCGATAGTCTTAACTCAGGCGAGCTGGGTATCAATTATCAAATTGATTCGGCATGGCGAGTTTTTGCGCGTTTGGCTGACGGCTTTCGTTTTGCCAATGCGGATGAAAATGGTTATGTGTTGCCAGGGGTAGATTTTCTAAAAGTACAAACGAGTAAATCGCAAGAAGCTGGTGTTGCCTGGTCAGAAAAAACGGCGAGTGTCAGGTACAGCATCTATCATATGGTGCTCGATAATGAAATTATGTATGACCCAATAGCGGGTGCTTATGGCGCTAATATTAATTTGCCGACATCCGAACGCCAGGGTTTTATATTCGATGGCGATGTGCAGTTGAGTGAGCAAATCAGCTTGCGGGGAAATTATACTTATACGGATGCCACTTTAAGCTCAGGAAATTTTAAAAACAAAGACGTGCCTTTTGTTGCAAAAGATACTGGCAATATTGGTTTGGTATTCAATTTGGTGAAAAATGTTACTCTTGCTTTTGATGCGAATTATACGGGTGAGCGTTTTCGCGTAGGCGATAATGCCAATAGTGTGGCTAAGGTGGATGCGCTTACTTTATTTAATATTAATATCTTGTGGGATATTAATAATGTTGAATTAGGTTTCCGCGTAAAAAATATCACCGGCGAGAGATATGCAGATTATCAAGGTACCAGCTGGTCAGGCAAATATCAGTACCCGCAACCAGAACGCACCTACACTGCACACGCCGGCATCAATTTTTAACCGTAGGGGCGCCGCTTGCTGCGCCCTTTTTTGATTCAACAGTCGATGTAACCTTTCTTTAAAACACATTGTTGGCACAATATGTTTTGGGCGCGGCAAGCGGCGCCCCTACGGATAGATGTGTGTGGCGGAAAATTATCGCCAAAATATAGCTTGGCAAAAACGTTTATGATTATTCGAAATCATTTTTTAATGTAGGGGCGCTGCTTGCCGCGCCCTCGGTTTTTATCGCTGGAGAATATCTATGACTGATGAAAAATCTGATCGCAAACAAGAGCGTCATCAAGAGCGCATGCAACAACGCAAGGAAATTGTCGATGCAAAAATTGCTCGTGCCACGGAAGATCGCGGAGTGGTGATTGTATTAACTGGCGATGGCAAAGGCAAAAGTAGTTCTGGTTTCGGTACTGCGTTGCGTTGCCTGGGGCATGGCTATAAAGTAGCGATTGTGCAATTTATTAAAGGCACTTGGGAATGCGGTGAAAAAAATTTTTTAACGGAAAGTATTTTTCGCGGCGAGAATGCCAGGCTGGAATACTTTGTGATGGGCACGGGCTTTACCTGGGAAACCCAAAATGCTGAGCAGGATAAAGCTGCTGCTGAGAAGGCCTGGGCTGAATGTGAACATGTATTTAGTGATCCGGAAATTCATTTGGTATTGTTGGATGAATTAACTTATATGCTGAACTATAAATATTTGGATAAAGAAAAAGTCATCGCCGCTATTCAAAATCGCCCCATTAATCAAAACGTAATTATCACCGGGCGTGGCGCAAAACAATATTTGCAAGATTTGGCGGATACATTTAGCGAAGTTAAAGCGATTAAGCATGCTTTTGAAAGTGGTATTAAAGCGCAGAAAGGCATCGAATGGTGAGGCGAGACTGGTAAAGAGAAAGTGGTGATGAGAAATCCTTATGTCTAAAACAATAATGATTCAAGGCACTACCTCAGATGCCGGTAAAACAACACTGGTTGCTGCGCTGTGCCGCATCTATAAAAATCGCGGCATTTCAGTGGTGCCTTTTAAGCCACAGAATATGGCTCTCAACTCTGCGGTGACCGCAGACGGTGGTGAAATAGGTCGCGCACAAGCCTTGCAAGCTCAGGCTGCCGGTTTGAAACCGCATACGGATATGAACCCTATTCTAATAAAACCCACCAGCGATACCAAAGCGCAAATTATTATTCACGGTAAAGCAGTGAGTAATATGGATGCCGTGGTCTATCACGATTATAAAACTCACGCTATGCAAGCGGTGCTCGAATCCTATGGCCGGTTGCAAACACAATATGATGTGATTGTGGTGGAAGGTGCAGGTAGCCCCGCAGAAATTAATTTGCGAGACCGCGACATTGCCAACATGGGTTTTGCTGAAGCAGTCGATTGCCCAGTGATTATTATTGCGGATATTGATCGCGGTGGTGTGTTCGCTCATTTAGTGGGTACGCTGGATTTATTGAGCACATCCGAACAAAACCGCGTGATAGGTTTTGTTATTAATCGTTTTCGCGGCGATATGAGTCTATTGCAGTCTGGTCTTGATTGGCTAGAGAAAAAAACCGGTAAACCTGTTCTGGGTGTTATTCCTTATATTCAGGGCTTGTCTTTAGATGCGGAAGACGCACTCACGCCAAATCAGCAACAAAAAGCCAACGGGTTTCGCGTCGCTGCACTTGCGCTACCGCGAATTTCTAATCACACGGATATGGATTCACTTCGCCTTAATCCTGACGTTCACTTTGAATGGGTTGGCCCGCAACAAAAAATTCCACCGTGCGATTTAATTATTATTCCCGGCAGTAAAAATGTACGCGCTGATTTGCAATTTTTGCGCGAACAAAAATGGGATGAGGATATCAAGCGGCACTTGCGCTACGGTGGCAAGCTAATCGGTATTTGTGGCGGTATGCAAATGTTGGGAGAAAAAATTTTTGATCCTTTAGGTATCGAAGATGCTGCCGGTGAGTCTTCGGGGTTAGGTTTGTTAGCCATAGAAACTACCCTAACCGCCGAGAAAATATTGCGTCAGCAACAAGGTTTTTTATGGGATAAATCCACGCCCGTTTCCGGTTACGAAATTCATTGTGGTATTAGCAAAGGCAAGGGATTAACCAAGCCGGCAGTCTATTTTACGAGCGAGAATCAATTACTAGCCGATGGTGCTGTTAGTGCTGATGATCAAATTTTGGGAACTTATCTGCACGGTTTGTTTGATGCTCCCGATGCATGTATAAAAATACTGGAGTGGGCAGGTGTAAATCTGACAACAGCAATTGCGGTGGATATATTACGGGAACAAGAAATAAATCGTTTAGCTCATGTGGTGGAAGCTGCATTGAGTAGCAAATTTTTGCAAGGGTCATTTAAATGAATGGGTATTCAGTGAAAGTTAATTGCAGTAAAGTCAGCTGTAGCAAAATTAACTTAAATAGTTAAATACGGTAAAGTGCCGTTGCTGTTGTTATGTTTCTTGCCTTTAAAAGTGTAATTCCTCAATAAATAACGGATTCCATTATGCGTCACGGCGAATTTCATAAAGTTCACCATATAGGTTGGTTGCGTGCATCTGTATTGGGCGCGAACGATGGAATAATATCCACTGCCAGTTTAATCATGGGTGTAGCTGCGGCCCAGGCCGAACTTCAGGTGGTGTTGTTAACGGGAATTGCCGGTTTGGTAGCGGGTGCAGTTTCTATGGCGGCTGGTGAATATGTTTCCGTGCGTTCGCAAGCCGATACAGAAACTGCAGATTTAGCTCGTGAAAGAGCTGAATTGGAGGCAGAGCCCGAAGCAGAATTACGCGAGCTAACAGAAATATATGTAAAGCGTGGCATTGATCGTGAGCTTGCATACAAAGTTGCTGCGCAATTAACCGCTCATGATGCATTAGGGTCACATGCGCGAGATGAATTGGGAATTATTGATTTTATGGCTGCACGTCCATTACAGGCTGCAGTGTCATCTGCTGCAACCTTCGCAGTTGGCGCGCTGATTCCGCTTATGATTGTTGTTCTCGCCGCGCAAAATATTTTTATTTCACGCGATTTTTTAATTCCCGCGACGGTAATTGTTTCGCTATTGGCCTTAGCTTTATTGGGCGGCCTGGCTGCAAAAGTTGGCGGTGCCAACCTTTTGCAAGGATCTATACGGGTAGTGCTCTGGGGAGCTTTGGCAATGTTAATGACCGGAGTTGTCGGACATTTTTTTGGTGTTGTTGCTTAGTTTTATTGCAATACCTTTTCTAATACACGACTCATTGCCTTATTAATAGCAGTGAATTTGTCTGTGTCCCGCAAGATTTCTTCAGCGGTTTGCACGTAGATTGAGTTGTCTAAATCTTCTGCGCAATTTTCAATGAGTGCACTTGCTGAAGCCCTGGTTGTTTCCAAATGAAATTGAAATGCATAAATTTGCTCATCAATAACATAGGCTTGATTTGTGCAGGCTGCGCTGCTGGCGATAAGCCTTGCTCCCTTGGGTAATGCAAACGTATCGCCATGCCAATGAAAAACTTCGCCACAATCTGCCAAAATATCTGCAATAGGATGTTCAAGCGCAGAAGCATTTAGGGTGATGGGATACCAACCAATTTCACGGTGAGTATTTCGCGTAACTTTGGCGCCGAGCACACAAGCAATAAGTTGTGCACCAAGGCAGATACCCAGCACTTTTTTACCAGCGGTAATACTGGCCGATATAAATGCTTTTTCCGCTGCTAGCCATGGGTATTCATCCTCATCATAAACGCCCATTGGGCCGCCCATAATAATCAATACTTCAAACTCGTTTAACTCAGGCGCCGGTTCGCCGTTATAGCAATGGGTGGTGGTCAGGGTGTGACCCTGAGAAATTAAATCTTGAAAGATGCTGCCGGTGTCTTCAAAGGCAACGTGTTGTAATGAATGAATGCGCATTTGCGGCTCCAGGGAGATTTTAAGCGTGATTTTAGGGTGATCAGTTTAGTTAAGCCAGAGGTATAAGCCCATTTTGTTTAGCGAATAAGGTATACTCGCGCAATTTTTATTCAGTAGGTAAATGATCTTGATCGGCAAATTTTTCAAAAAAATTCTCGGCTCCGGGACAGTGCAAACTTCGCCAGGGGCGCAATCGCAACAGCCTCAGGTCCAGTCGCCGGGCACTCGGCCCAAGGATGCTGCGCAGGCAAATCCTAAACACTCTAAATCGGCGACTTCTAAACACTCCGCGCAACCTCAGGGCGAAAAAAGCCATGTGAGCCGCGAGCATAAAAAACCACAACATAAATCCAATCGTTCTGCTCAAGCTGCAGAACGTACTTCAGTTCGCCCACCTAAAAATACTGTTCCTGCAGTACCTTGGGATCCTGCTTCCTTTATTGTTGAAGCGGTTCCAGGTAAAACTCGTTTCTGCGATTTCGATATGGCTGACGAATTGCTGCATGCGATTGCCGATTTAGATTTTAAATATTGTTCGCCCATTCAAGCGCAGTCCCTGCCTTACGCTTTACGCGGTCAGGATGTGGTGGGTAAAGCGCAGACAGGTACAGGCAAAACTGCCGCTTTTTTAACAGCCATTATTGATGATTTGTTAAAAAATCCTATTGCCGAAAAACGTTACGCAGGCGAAGCGCGTGCATTGATTATCGCCCCCACACGCGAGCTTGTTATTCAAATTGCCAGCGACGCAAAATTGCTGTGTAAGTACACTGATTTAAAAATTCATACCTTAGTGGGTGGTATGGATTACACCAAGCAACAACGTCATTTACACGATGATCTGGTCGATATTCTGGTGGCGACACCGGGTCGTTTATTGGATTTTTGTGGCAATAAAGATGTGTATCTGGATCAGATCGAAGTGCTCGTTATCGATGAAGCCGACCGCATGTTGGATATGGGTTTTATTCCTCAGGTCCGCCAAATTGTGCGTCAGCTGCCGAAACGTGAAGATCGCCAGACCTTATTTTTCTCTGCCACCTTTACCGACGATGTCCGCAATCTTGTTGAGCAATGGACATTCCAGCCCGTTACTATCGATATTCAACCAGAAAGTGTGGCCACCGATTCGGTTGATCAACACATTTATCTGGTTTCCACAGAAGAAAAATACACGCTTCTCTACAACCTTATTCAACAAGAACATGCGGAGAGCATGATTGTATTTGCCAATCGTCGCGATGAATGCCGCGATCTGCAAGAAAAGTTGCAGCGTCACGGTGTTAATGCCGGTTTGTTATCAGGTGAAATTGCGCAGAACAAACGCGTATCGACATTAGATGCTTTTAAAAGTGGTGAAATTAAAGTGCTCGTGGCAACCGATGTCGCCGGGCGCGGCATCCATATTAGCGGCATCAGCCACGTGGTGAATTTTACCTTGCCGGAAGAGCCGGAAGATTATGTTCACCGCATTGGTCGTACCGGTCGCGCTGGTAAATTAGGCACCTCGATTAGCTTTGCTTGTGAAGATGATGCCATGCTGCTGGAACCCATTGGCAGATTGTTAGGCACTGAAATTAAATGCGAGCAACCTCCCGAGTATTTGTTACTGACACCACCTGAATTACCGCCAGCACCCCAAAGCTCGCGCGATGATCGCAGTCGTCCATCAGGTGCGCGGACTAGTCGCACCGGTAACCGTAGCGGGAATCGTTCGGGCGGACGTCCGCGCTAGATCTAAACATTGCGCAAGGATTAGCTGCGTCGAGCAAACAGTTATTTTGATAAAAAGTGAAATGGAAAGGTATGTCATCGTCAAAATCGGCGTTAATCGTATTGCACGTTGGTGCCTTTATGATGGCTGCCACTGGCTTGTTTTCTCAAGTAATAGCTTTGCCCGCTTGGGACATCACCGGTTATCGCACTTGGATCGCAGCTGCGGCTTTGTTTTTATGGGTTGGGTGGCGCGAAGGTGGCATTAGTTTAGGATCTGCGCGTGATTATGTGCGCATGGCTACACTCGGTGCTTTGCTGTGCGTGCATTGGATTACCTACTTCCATTCGATGCAAGTCGCCAATATTGCCATAGGTATGCTTTCACTTTATGTTTACCCGGTGATGACGGTATTTATGGAACCGTTGCTGAAAAGAGTTCGCATTGATTGGCGCGATGTTGTCGTAGGCGCTGTGGTTTTTGTTGGAGTTTTTCTTCTCGTTCCTGAGTTTGATTTAGCCAACAACATGACTCAGGGTGTGCTTTGGGGAGTGCTGTCAGCGTTTACCTTTGCCTTACGTAATTTACTGTTAGCGCATTGGTTTAGCGGTCAATCTGCCGCGCGCTCACTGAGTTATCAAGTACTGGTGGTCGCATTGTTAATGACCCCCGTGCTGCTGACTTCCACACACGTCCCGGCGCTCAATGATTGGTGGCTACTGCTAATTCTCGGTTTTGTTTTTACGGCTTTTTCACATACCTTGTTTGGTTATGCGTTGCGTTTTCTTAAAGCAAAAACGGTAGGTTTGGTTGCTTGTATGCAGCCCGTGTACGGTGTGATCTATGGTGTGCTTTTTCTGCATAGTGTGCCTGAATTTTCCACCTTGATTGGCGGGGTTATTATCGTTACCGCTGCTGTTTATGAATCCGTTCGCGAACATAATAAAGCGCCTGCTGCTGCCTGAAACCTCACCTGATTTTTTGCATCTATTGAGCCTGAATGGTTCGTCGTTTATTTTGCTACTGGCTGCACTAGCACCTGGCAGCAATATTTTTATTCTTTACCGATATTGCTAGGTCGGAAGTTCGCAGCTTAAGCTTGTTTGCGTACAAATATCAGATTAGAGCGTTTTGTAAAAGGTTGTCTACACTCACTAAATCATTATTGTGATTCGGTGAGTAATCCCTCATGAGAAAAATTCTTATTGTCGAAGATAGCGATATGGTGATGAAGGTATTGCGGCACTTGGTCGGGCAGTATCCCCAATATCAGCCCGTCTTTGCCGCAAGCATGGCGCAGGCTAAATTGCTGATGGCTGAGCATAGCGATATTTTTGCCGCACTAGTGGATATTCATTTGCCCGATGCCCCTAATGGCGAAACTGTAGATTATGTGCTCGCCAAAAACCTTCCAACTATTGTATTAACCGGCACTTATGATGAGGCGCACCGCGAGCTGTTGTTCAATAAAGGCATAGTGGATTATGTGACTAAAGAAGGCCGTTTTGCTTACAACCAGGCACTCGGTATGGTGCAGCGTTTAGAAAAAAATCAACAGATAAAAGTATTGGTGGTAGACGATTCAGATGTATCACTGAAACATATGTGCGAGCTATTAAGGCGCCATTTATTTCAAGTGAAAGAAGCTGTTAATGGTGTTGATGCCATAAAAGTATTGCTGGAAAACCCGGATATTAAATTATTGATTACTGACTACAATATGCCGCGCATGGACGGTTTTGAATTGGTAAAAAATGTCCGTTACACCTATGACAAAACTAATTTAATTATGATTGGTGTGTCTGGCGAAAGTAATGAGGCACTGTCCGCAAAATTTATTAAGCATGGCGCTAATGATTTTCTGCGCAAACCATTTCATCCTGAGGAATTTTATTGCCGAATTATTCATAATCTTGAATATTTGGAGTTGGTCGAAAAAATTACGGATACTGCACAACGCGATCATCTAACGGGTTTATTTCATCGCCATCATTTTTTTAATGTGGCGCGGGATATTTGTCACAGTGCCCAAGAGAAATCCTTACCCATAGCTTTGGTAGTTTTTAGTGTCGATAATTTCCGCCAGATAAACGATCAATACGGGTACGAATGGGGTGATTTTGCGATGAAGCATGTCGCCAAAGGCCTGAATAATATGCTTGATCGCTTTTTACTTTGTCGCGGCGATGGCGATGAATTTTTTGTGCTTTTATCCGGGCTGGATAATGAAAAGGCAATAGAGTTTATCAGCCGCGTGCGGCAAATTTTATCCACTGAAACCTGTACTCTTAATGGTGAAGAGCAGAATTTTTGTTTCAGCGCTGGCGTAACTAACCAAATGGAGAATGGTATTGATGCGCAAATAAAAAAGGCAACAAGATTAGTGCGTCTCGCAAAAGAGTCTGGCGGCAATATGGTGTTAGGGGATGAAGATGATGAGGTTTAGGTATTGATGAAGCTTAAGGACATTTTTTGATTTTTTGTAACGCCATTAACACACCCATGTAAATCAAGCCGGCGAGCGCGCCATACCAATGTGAATCTATCGCCACAGGTACCGGTATTAATGTTTGTAATTGATTTTCTTGAAAGTCTGCTTGATGCTCATGAAATATTTTTGCAAATACCAGCCCTACAAATAAATAGCTCAACCAGCGATTGCGGAAACTATTCAACAACAAACCTGCCACAATCAAACCGTGAATTACACCGGATAAGCCGCGATAAAAAACCAATTCCGGATTCCACAATAAGGTCCCTATACCTACGGCCATCGCGCAACTGATCAATAAGGGAATATAAATTTTTAAAGATACTTCGCGTAATAACGAAATAGCTATTATTAAAAACGCCGCTATATTCATTGCCAGATGTGCAAAACCATAGTGAACAAGATTGCCTGTAAAGAGACGCCAGTATTCGCCTTCTACAATTTTGGTGCGGTTAAATTCAAGTATGGGTTCTATGCTTGCTCCGAATACACCAAACATGATGATTAAAATGCTTAGTGAAACGGAGAGTAAAAGACTCAATGTGGATTTGTGCAAACTACTTTGCGCCTGCTTTTTCAAGCGCCAATACAAATTCGTCCGATAGTCGATGCGTTTTAATCATTTGCAAAAATGTTTTTCCCTCAGGGCCAATCGCATTGACATCTTTGCCTGCTTCTACAAACAGTTTTACAAAAGTGGCGAAATTCTCACCGCGCATACCGCGATAAGCTTTTTCCAGTAAGTGGAAGTCTGCATTAACGCCAGCAGGTGCAATGAAGTTTAAAAAAGTGGCGATGCGGGCATCATCAAATATTTCACCCAGTACTTTTTCTTTGTCTTTACGTAAGCTCATTTTAGATTTCTCCTAAAATTATTTTTCCAGTCCCAGGCTAAATGTGTAGATGGGATATAGGTTTCTAATTAGCCGTTCAATTTTTTTAACAATAATTCATTCAACGCCTGCGGATTCGCCTGACCTTTACTGGCTTTCATCGCCTGACCGACAAAGAAGCCCAGCATTTTTGCGCGTTTGGCTTCATCTGCAGCGCGGTAGCCTTCTACTTGTGCTGCATTTGCTGCGAGTATGTCATCAATAATTTTTTCCAGTGCGCCCGTATCGGAAACTTGTTTTAAACCTTTGGTTTCAATAACGGTATCGGCATCGCCCTCGCCATTGCAAATGGCTTCAAATACTTGCTTGGCGATTTTGCTGGATAAGGTACCGTCTTTAATGCGTACCACTAAACCGGATAATAATTCCGGTGTTACCGGTGATTGATCAATGCGTTGTTCGCTGCGATTTAAATAAGCGCCCAAATCAGCCATGATCCAGTTGGCAACCAGTTTTGCTTCGCCGGAAATATTTGCGGCTTTTTCAAAAAATGCAGCGGTGAATTTGTCCATGGTAATTTGGCCAGCATCGTAATCGCTTAAGCCGAAATCTTTCACAAAGCGCGCGCGTTTTGCCTCAGGTAGCTCTGGCATTTGTTTGCGTACTGAGGCGATATATTCATCATCAATAATTACTGGCAATAAATCCGGGCAGGGAAAGTAGCGATAATCGTTGCTGTCTTCTTTGCTGCGCATAGAGCGCGCTTTTTTGGTGTCGCCATTGTAAAGACGCGTTTCTTGTTTAATGGTGCCGCCGTCTTCAAGCACATCAATCTGCCGTTCTACTTCAAGCGCAATACATTCTTCCATAAACTTAAAAGAATTTAAATTTTTGGTTTCAGTGCGCGTGCCGAGTTTTTCTTGACCGCGTGGGCGTACAGAAATATTTACGTCGAAACGCATGGAGCCTTGTGACATTTCTCCGTCGCAAATTTCTATAGCCGTTACAATGGAATGCAATTTTTTGGCAAATGCGACAGCTTCTTCGGCAGTGCGCATGTCCGGTTCGGTAACCACTTCAATAAGCGGTGTTCCGGCGCGATTTAAATCTATGCCGCTCATGCCCGCAAAATCTTCGTGCAGTGATTTTCCGGCATCCTCTTCCAAATGCGCATGGTGAATGCGAACACGTTTAGTTCTGCCTTCGCCTAGTTCCAAGTCCACATAACCCGGGCCAACAATGGGCTCGGCGAGTTGTGTGGTTTGATAACCTTTAGGTAAATCCGGATAAAAATAATTTTTACGTTCAAATACGGAGCGCTTGCCAATTTCTGCATTCACGGCCAAACCAAACATAACGGCGTAGCGAAATGCTTGTTCGTTGGCGACCGGTAAAGTTCCGGGCAAAGCTAAATCAATTGCGCAAGCCTGGGTATTAGGTTCTGCACCAAATGCTGTGCTCGCGCCGGAAAATATTTTTGTTTTGGTGGCCAGTTGTACGTGAACTTCCAAGCCGATAACGGTTTCCCATTGCATGATGTTTTTCTCGCTAAACTGTTTCAGTTTGTTTCTGCCGTCATCCTCGCGCTAGCGGGGATCCAGCTTTATCAATGTCATGTATTAAGAGCTGGATCCTCGCCGCGCGCGGATGACGACTCCCTGAAAAGTTAATCAATATTCGGTGCGGTTTGCTGGTGGAAATTGGTGGCTAGTTGAAATTGATGAGCGACATTTAATAATTGCGCTTCGGCAAAAAAATTGCCGATCAATTGCAAGCCAACAGGTTTGTTGTCCACTAATCCACAGGGAATTGATATGCCGGGTAAGCCCGCCAGATTGGTGGCGATAGTGTAAATATCTTCCAGATACATGGCCACCGGGTCTTTCGATTTTGCACCAAATTTAAACGCAGGTGACGGCGATGTTGGGCCAATGATGATATCGACTTGCGTAAATGCATCGACAAAATCTTGTTTTATTAAACGGCGAACTTTTTGCGCTTTGCTGTAGTAAGCATCGTAGTAACCGGCAGAGAGCGCATAGGCACCCACCAGAATTCGGCGCTTCACTTCATCGCCAAAACCTTCACTGCGTGAACGCATATACAGATCGTTTAAATCTTTTGGATTATCACAGCGATGCCCGAAACGCACGCCGTCCATCCGTGACAAGTTAGCAGAACATTCAGCTGGCGCTATGACGTAATAAGCGGGTACGGATAAGTTTGTGTGCGGCAGGCTGATGCTGTGAATAGTTGCGCCCAGACTTTCGTAAACTCTAATTGCAGCTTCAACATGAGCTGCGGTTTCTGGATTTAAACCCTCGCCAAAATATTCTTTAGGTACACCGATTTTTAAACCTTTCAGTGAATTGTTTAATGTTGCGGTGTAATCAGGAACATCGCGCTCTACACTGGTTGAATCTTTATTATCAAAGCTGGCCATGTCATTCAACATAAGCGCGGCATCTTCGGCAGTGCGGGTCAGTGTTCCGGCTTGGTCGAGGCTGGATGCGAAGGCGATCATGCCCCAGCGCGACACGCGACCATAAGTGGGTTTGATACCGGTTAGCCCGCAATGTGCCGCTGGCTGGCGAATAGAACCACCGGTGTCAGAAGCTGTTGCCGCTGGCGCTAGATGAGCCGCTACTGCGGCGGCCGAACCACCGGAGGATCCGCCGGGTACGCAGTCAGTCGCCCAGGGATTTTTAACCGGGCCGTAGTAGCTGGTTTCATTGGATGAGCCCATAGCGAATTCATCCATGTTGGTTTTACCCAGCATTACCACGCCTGAGTCTAGATAATTATCAACAATGGTTGCGTTGTAGGGGGCAATAAAATTATCGAGCATTTTCGAGCCGCAACTGGTGCGCACACCCATAGTACAAAAAATATCTTTATGAGCAATGGGCACGCCACACAGGGCAGGGGCGTTGCCAGCGGCGAGACGTTTATCCGCCTGTGCCGCTTGTGCTAACGCTAATGCCGGCGTTACGGTGATGTAAGAGTTATAGGTTTTATCTAGCCGCGCGATGCGTTCGAGATAATGTTGAGTCACTTCCGTGCTGGAAAAATCCTTGCGGCGCAGGCCTTTTACGAGCTCGGCGATGGTTAACTGGTGCATTCAAAAATTCCTGATCGATGACGACAAAGGCTTTGGTATTTATCTGTAGGGACGCTGCTTGCTGCGCCCTCTACTCGTTAACAACTGGGCGCGGCAAGCAGCGCCCTACATATAATGAAGCCTGGTTATTCAATGCCCTAATTATTCAATTACCTGGGGTACAAGAAACAGACCATCTTGAACTGCCGGAGCTATGGATTGAAACAGCTCGCGTTGGTTTGGCTCAGTAACCACATCAGCACGCAAGCGCTGCACCGCATCCAGAGGATGCGCCATGGGTAATACACCGTCGGTATTAACGGCCTGTAATTGGTCGACCAAGGCGAGCACCGTAGAAATACGGTCTGCCACTTCATCGGCGGCATCATCGGAAATGGCGATGCGCGCCAACACGGCGAGTTTTGCAATATCAGAACGATTTACGGCCATGGTCGGGCTCCAATAATGGGCGAGTTGTCGCAGCGATTATAGGTAATCTCTGGACTGGAAAAATGGGGCGCTAAAGTTACCATATTTTATTGGCAACCTACAGCCTAAAGGCATAAGTCGGATCCGAAAGCCCGCGAGCATGGCAAGATGGGGATATATGGGGGTTTAGTTAAGTCGATTGAAGCAATTACGATAATGTTCGGAAACGCGCAAGCGGAAAACATCAATAACAACTAACTCACCCTAAGCATAAAAAAATCTTTAACATTTTTTTATGCTATCAATGTTTATGACTTGTTCCGTCGCATTATCAACATCGTATAAGCTATATCGAATCCCTTACTGAAAATAAATTTACACAGCATTTAAAAGTTACGTTATTTAGTACCGCATCTCCTGCATTTCCCGCTCCACATATTTCAACCGCTCTTCCAAAATAGCAGTTCGTTGAAAGCTGCCTTTAGCGAGCTTAAGTGCATTGCGAATTTGAATTTGCGCCTTGTCGTAAATACCGTTGGCGATAAAATATTCGGCGCGCGCTTCGTGCACACCAAGAATATTGCCATTTAAACCATTCACTTCCGCTAACAAATACCAAACATAGTCATCGTCCTTACGTTTGCGTGAGTAACGCTCAAGCAATTCAGCGGATTTAGCATAGAGGCCGGACTTCATTAATGCTTCAGCGTAACGAATCGTTAAGGGATAGTTATCAGGATTAAGTTTAAGTTGAGTTTCGAGTAATTCTAATGCTGGTTTATAGCGCTCGGCGGCGATATCGATATCGGCATTCATTATCAGGTAGGTGATGCGTTTCGGGTCCTTATCTAATAGCGGTTGTAAGGCCGCATGTGCGGCATCGTATTGGCCTATTTGCGAGTAGGCGAGCGCTAACCCATAGCGGCTTGCGTCAGGTGAAATACTTTCGCCATCAACTTCACTTTTGAAACGTTTTACGGCGATTTGTGGTGTTTGTTCAAGCTCAAAGCGAATGCGTGACCGCATTAGCTGAAATTCGATATTATCGGGATAAGGTTTTTTAATGTATTGCATTGCGCGGTTGCGTGAGTCGGCGACACGTCGTTCTGTAACCGGGTGGGTAAGCAGATATTCGGGCGGACGACGTGAGCCGCTGCTGAGATGCAGCATTTCTTCAAACATGTCGGACGCTGCGTAGGGGTCGAGCTTTGCCTCAATCATGGTTTGCATGCCGATGCGATCTGCTTCTTGCTCATTTTCACGGCTAAAACTTAGTGCAGCTGCCTGGGTAAGTCCCTGGGTGCCCATCATAACTGCCATACCTGAGTCGCTATGACTGTTCGCCAGGAGGGCTAAGCCTGCAATCATTCCCGCCAACATCGGCACCATCGCATTTTTTCTTTGTTCAAGCATACGTGCATAATGGCGTTGGCTTAGGTGGCCCATTTCGTGGGCTATAATTGCGGCCAATTGATTTTCTGTTTTCGCGTAATTGAATATACCGGTATGAACCCCCATGATACCGCCGGGAATGGCGAAAGCGTTGAGCGTATCATTTTTAACCATGACCAGATCGATGTGTTTATCATCGAGTTGGCTGTAAGGTAGGAGTTGGTTAATAAGTTGTTCTATATAGTCGATTACCAGCGGATCAGAAGACGTGGGTACTTGACTGCGATACAATTTCAAATAGCGTTGACCCAGGATTTTTTCCTGGACGGGCGATACCATTGCGGAACTCGTATCTCCTAATACAGGAAGTTCCACTTCGGCTAAAGTTGCTCTGGCAGGTAATGCAAGACTGAGGGCAATAACTAGCTGATGGATTAGACGGTTCACAATAAATAAAACTCCTGAATAGCAATTTGCAAGTTGGGATTTAGCTGGCTATCTTAGAGCCGGCTTAGTACCGGCTTAGTACTGGTCCAATAGTGCCTCATTGCTGCCGTGTTAGTTGCGCGATGCACTCTAGCGGTTTTAGTGAGCAATGGCTATGCCGGTTGGCTCTTCGATTATTTTTTTTATAGTTAGTTCGGCAGCTACCATCGGAGTATTGGTGGCGAATTGATAACAACAATGTATTCCCTAGAATTGGAGTACAAGACTGCCTTAATTGAAACTATCATCTTGAAAGCAGAATCCAGCGTAGCAGAAGTTCCGCAAGCTTTAATTGCTTTGATCGACGCAAACGTATTAACGCAGGTTGTTGCTGCAGAAATGGATGCTTGCGGTTTGAACTGTCCCTTACCTTTGCTAAAAGCCAAGCAAGCCTTACGCGAATTAAGCGTGGGCGAATTGTTACGTGTGTTGGCCACTGATTCAGGTTCACTGAAAGATTTTGTTTCATTTGCGCAAATTACAGGACAAGTTATCCAAGGGTTTTATATGCAGAACGGGGTGTATTACTACCTCATTTGTAAACGATAGTTGCCCTTCAGCTTCATTAATTCTATTTATATTTGAGTGAGATTATCGTGCGTGAAGCAATTGAGCTATCGCTATTTTATTTTTCGTTTCATTATTGATAAATTTTCCCGAAAAAGTGCGTGCTTTTATCACCGGTTTGGTTGAAGGCTGTGTTTGTTGGTCTGCAAAAATGATGGGTTTTTTCGCAATGCTAAATATTATTTTTCGGTGGCAATATTTTTTGATGTTGGTGTTGGTCGCTTGTATTTATCCGGTACAGGCGCAACAGTCTTCAGCCGCGAAAATTTCTACCCTTATAAAAAGTGACAATGATCCACGTGATTATCGTTACCTTACGCTGAGCAATTCTTTAAAAGTGTTGCTTATTTCGGATGCGCGGGTTGAAAAATCAGCAGCTGCATTAAACATAAAAGTAGGTAGCAATCAAAACCCCAGAGAACGGCCTGGTTTAGCGCATTTGCTCGAGCACATGCTATTGTCAGGTACTGAAAAATACCCTGCTATTGGTGAATACCAACAATTTATTAGTCAACATGGCGGCGACGTTAATGCGCATACGGCTCAGGAAAATAGCAATTATTTCTTCGATATTGACAATGCTTATCTTGAGCCTGCACTTGATCGCTTTGCGCAATTTTTTATTGCGCCCTTATTCAATGCGAATTACGTGGAGCAAGAAAGAAATAGTGTGAATGCGGAGTACCTTGCCGGTATCAGTAATGGTGAACTGCGTGAGTGGGATGTTTACCGTAGTTTATTTAATGTAGAGCACCCTGCAGCCACTTTTTCTTTAGGTAATTTGGAAACCCTGGCGGACAGAGAAGAAGATAATGTTCGCGATGATTTAATAAGTTTTTATCAAACTTATTATTCTGCCAATATGATGACATTGGTAATTGTTGGTAATTACTCGTTAAATAACTTACAAAAAATGGTTGAGACGCGCTTCGCGCAAATCCCTAATCATAATAGGGAGGTAGCAAATGTTTACCATAAGCTGTTTCCTGAAGGCGTATTGCCAAGTAGCGTTAATATTCAATCGGCTCAAGAAGCGCGTAAATTAACTATAGTTTTTCCTGTTCCCCGTTATGCCTCCTACTATCAAACCAAGCCGTGGAATTATTTAGCACATCTACTCGGCGGTGAATCACCCGGCAGCCTTTTATCTTTATTAAAAAGTTTGGGGTGGGCTGAAGAGTTGGCAGCAGGCGAAGTATTGATCGGCCAGCAAGATAGTTTGTTTAGAGTTTCGTTAACTCTAACGAATGCAGGTGTAAAAGCCAAAGATCAAATTGTGTCGGCATTATTTGAAAATATAAAAATAATGAGTGCGCGCGGTGTTGTAGATTGGCGTTTTAATGAAATGAAACAAATGGCTGAGCTGGAATTTCGCTTTCCGGAAAAATTGGAAACTATTGAAACTGTTGCCAAACTTTCGCAAGCTATGCATGATTATCCTGCTGAAGATGTATTAAGGGGGCCATTTACCTATAGTCGTTTTGATGAAAACTTAATCAAAAAAGCAATGACCTATTTACGTAAAGATAATGCAATGATTGTGTTAAGTACTCCTGAAATCGTTGTGCCAGCAGAAAGCGTTGCAGGTATTACTGCTTATTACCATACGCCCTATAACTTTAAAGCGTTCATTCCTGAGATATTAGAGTTAAAATCTGCTTATCAACAGAAATTGTTTTTATCGGAGCGCAATATTTTTATTCCCAAGAATACTGCCATCAAACCGCCCTTAATGGTACTGACGCCAGATAATATCGCATCCACCACGGCCCCTTCATTGTTAATAAATAATGAAAATTTTAAGGTGTGGTTCTTGCAGGATCAATACTATCGTTCGCCTAAAGCAGAGCTTAATGTTCGCTTCAAATTACCGCTATTGAATAATTCCCTGGAAAATTCTGCGCGCACACAATTATTTGCAGCTTTGGTGATGGATCAGCTCGGCAAGTACACTTCCGCCGCAAATTTTGCGGGCTTAACTTTTTTTATTAAAGCTAATGCGCGTGGCTTTGATATGTATCTGGCGGGCTATACCGATAAACAAAATTTACTGTTGAATAAAATTATTTATACCATTGCGCAAGTTAATTTTACTCAAGATCGATTTGAAAAAATTAAAGGTGATTTGCTGCGTGAGTGGCAAAATGAAGATAAAAAATTCCCTTACGAAGTGCTTGTAAAAAAGATTCCGCGCTTTCAATACATGCCCTATTGGAGTTCTCAAGAATATGCAGATACTTTATTGCAAACGTCATTCGAATCATTTAAGAAGTTTAGCGTCAAATTATTAAGTGGAGCAAAGATTGAAGCGCTGCTGTATGGCAATGTATATTCGCAAGACGCTATTAAATTCGCTGCTCTAATGGAGCATCAGTTGATAAAAAGGCAGTCCAGTCGTTTGCCGCAATTGGTGAAAGTGTTGCGTTCAGAAAATAAAAATAATAAATCCTGGCTTTATATTTATCCGCTTGAGTATAAAGACCATGCCGTTGCTTTATATGTGCAGGCACAATCGCCTTCTTTGGATGACGCCGCACATACAATGTTGCTTAACCAGATTCTACAGCCTAAGTTTTACAATCAGTTGCGTGCGGAGAAGCCATTGGGTTATGTTGCAGAGCTTTTATCTGTGCCGCTTAAAAATGTAGAGTCAAGTGTGTTTCTAGTGCAATCGCCTGGAAATTCTGGCGCTGAACTTATTGGTGAAATAAATTCATTTTTAGCTAATGCGTCGATAAATTTAACCGAAAATTTTGCACAGAATAAAGAGAGTTTGTTATCGCAGTTGCGCGAAGTTCCGGCATCCTTAACCGTGCAAGCTGATAAATATTGGCAGGGTATTTTGTTTAATGATAAAAAATTTCTGCGCGATCAAGATTTAGCTATTGCAGTGAATAAAATTACTCCAGAGTCTTTGCGTGCTTATTACGAAGCGTTTTTTTTGCAGAAGAATCGGCGGTTGTGGTTATCAACGGATAAAATTGAAAATCTAAAAGATTTTGAATTTATCCAAAATGTGGCAGATTATCAGCAAAAACAATCAGGGTATTTATATCCGTAATGCTATTTTTTGGTGCACTATTGCAGGAATTATTCCATTTTTTCTTCCTTAATCGCTTGGGAATCGTAAAAATTTGGGTAATAATGCGAACCCTAATTTATGTGACAGACCTATATTAATACAATCTGTTGCTATGTTTATTTGCGCATTATGCGCATGGCTGAGGAAATTTGAATGCTACAAGATATCGATGCCATCGAAACCAAAGAGTGGCTGGATGCTTTAGAATCCGTTGTTCGTCACGGCGGTAGAGACCGTGCGGTTTATTTGCTCAAAGCGCTTTCTGAGTCGGCCGTGAATAAAGGCATCGACCAGCCCTCATCTATTCAAACTCCTTATCGCAACACTATTTCAGTTGATCAGGAAATCACAGCACCTGGCGATGTAGCGCTTGAGCGTAAAATTCGTTCTATCGTGCGTTGGAATGCCATGGCCATGGTGATGCGGGCTAATGATAATGATGAGGGTCTGGGCGGCCATATTGCTTCTTTTGCCTCTTCTGCGACCTTATATGATGTAGGTTTTAACCATTTTTTCCGTGGTAATGACGGTGATAAACCAGGCGATTTAGTTTATTTTCAAGGCCACGTATCTCCGGGTATGTACGCTCGCTCGTTTGTTGAAGGTCGTCTGGATGAATCGCATCTCGACAACTTCCGTCGCGAAGTTGATGGTGGCGGTCTCTCCTCTTATCCGCATCCTTGGTTGATGCCGGATTACTGGCAGTTCCCTACCGTTTCTATGGGCCTTGGTCCTATTAAAGCTATTTATCAAGCACATGTAATGCGTTATATGAATGCGCGTGGCTTGGTTGATATTGGTGATCGTAAAGTCTGGGCATTTTTGGGCGATGGCGAGTGCGATGAGCCAGAAAGCCTGGGTGCGATAGCATTGGCTGGTCGCGAAAAGCTCGACAACCTTATTTTCGTAATTAACTGTAACTTGCAGCGTCTTGATGGTCCGGTGCGCGGTAATAGCAAAATTGTGCAAGAGCTTGAAGGCGTATTCCGTGGCGCTGGCTGGAATGTAGTCAAAGTGCTTTGGGGCCGCGGTTGGGATGATTTGCTCGCAAGAGACAAAACCGGTTTGTTGCAACAACGCATGAATGAAGTTGTCGATGGCGAGATGCAAAACTACAAAGCGAATGGTGGTGCTTATACTCGCGAGCATTTCTTTGGTAAATATCCAGAATTGTTGGAGTTGGTCAAAGACATGTCGGATCAGGATATTCTCTATCTAGCGCGCGGTGGTCACGATGCGCATAAGGTGTATAACGCGTATTACAATGCGGTAAATACCAAAGACAAACCGACTGTTATCCTGGCGCAAACTGTAAAAGGTTACGGTATGGGTAGTTCGGGTGAGGCTATTAACAAAACCCACTCGGTGAAATCGCTTGATGTAGAAAGTCTGCGTATCTTCCGCGATCGTTTTGGCATTCCTGTTAGCGACGACGATTTACCTAAACTTCCTTATTATCGTCCTTCTGAAGACGCGCCAGAAATGATTTATATGCGCGCTCGTCGCGCCGCTTTGAACGGATATTTGCCATCACGTAAAGCTGATTTTACTGCGTTACAAACCCCGGAATTAGAAGCATTTGCCGCGCAATTGAAAGGTACAGGCGAGCGTGAAAACTCAACTACTATGGCTTTTGTGCGTATTTTGTCTTCATTAGTAAAAGACAAAAATATCGGCAAGCAAATTGTACCTATAGTGCCTGATGAAGCGCGCACCTTCGGTATGGAAGGTATGTTTAAGCAAATCGGTATTTACTCTGCTGAAGAGCCAAAATACAAACCACATGATGATGGCCAAATGATGTCCTATAAGGAATCAACTACTGGCCAGATTCTGGAAGAGGGTATTAACGAAGCCGGCTCGATGTCTTCATGGATTGCGGCGGCAACGTCCTATAGCAATCACAATGTGCCATTAATTCCATTTTATATTTACTATTCGATGTTTGGTTTCCAACGCATTGGCGATTTGGCGTGGGCTGCGGGTGACTCACAGGCGCGTGGTTTTATGCTGGGTGCCACTGCAGGTCGTACCAGTTTGAATGGTGAGGGTTTGCAACATCAGGATGGCCACAGTCACGTATTGGCTAATACCATTCCTAATTGCCGGACTTATGATCCCACATACTCATATGAGTTAGCGGTGATAATTCAGGACGGCATCAAGCGCATGTACCATGACAAAGAAAATTGTTTCTACTACATTACCTTGATGAACGAAAACTACACTCATCCGGATATGCAAGAAGGTACAGCAGACGGCATCATCAAAGGTATTTACTTGCTAGAGCAAGGTACTGGCAAAGCTAAGAACCGTGTGCAATTGATGGGTGCGGGTACGATTTTGCGTGAAGTCCGTTTTGCCGCTGAAATTCTGCGCAAAGATTTTGATGTAGAAGCTGATGTTTGGAGTGTCACCAGCGTGAACGAATTGACCCGCGATGGTCAGCGCGCTTCGCGTTGGAATATGTTGAATCCAACTTCTTCACCGCGCAAACCCTATCTTACGCAAGTGCTGGAAGGCCGTGATGGACCGTTCATTATTTCAACTGATCATCTGAAAACCTATTCAGAGCAATTGCGCAGCTATATCCCCGGTGCCTACAGCGTACTGGGCACTGAAGGTTTTGGCCGCAGTGATACTCGTACCAAGTTGCGTCATTTCTTTGAGGTTAACCGTTATTTTGTTGTGATTGCTGCACTTAAATCTTTAGCGGATCAAGGTAAGATTAAGCCAGACGTGGTCGCTAAGGCGATTAAGAAGTTTGGTATTGATCCAGAGAAAGCGGATCCAATGAGTGTTTAAAACCATCGCCCTCCCATAAAGAGGGCGGATTTGTATTTAGCGCAACCTAATTTGTATTGAATACGATTGATCAGACTCAAGCTTTTAGTAAAAAGCAAAGACTAGCGAGGCACAACAGTGGCAATTCAAGCAATTAAAGTTCCAGATATGGGCGGCGCCGAAGGCGTTGAAGTTATTGAAATCACCGTAAAGGTTGGCGATATGATCGCCCTTGAAGATTCTATTGTGGTTTTAGAAACAGACAAGGCTTCAATGGAAATTCCTGCCAGTGCTGCGGGTAAAGTTACGGCCATTAAAGTTAAGCTGGGGGATAAGGTTTCTCAGGGCGATTCACTGGTAGAAGTTGAGGCTGAGGGACTTGCTGCGGCTCCAGCTCCAGCTCCTGCACCTGCTCCCGCACCGGTCGCTGCTGCGCCTGCGCCGGTTGCGCATGTACAAGTTCCAGTCGCCTCTGAAATGAAAGTGCCCGTGCCTGATATTGGCGGTGCTGAGGGTGTTGAAGTTATAGAAGTTTGCGTAAAAGTTGGCGACGAAGTTGCCGAGGGTGACTCGTTAATTGTGTTGGAAACTGATAAAGCTTCCATGGAAATTCCTGCGCCAGCCGCCGGTAAAGTCGTTAGCATCTCCGTAAAGTTAGGAGATAAAGTTTCGCAAGGTTCGTTAATTGGAATTCTGGCTACTGCAGCTGGCGCAGCTGCAGTACCTATGGCAGCACCTTCCGCTGCTGCACCTGCTAAAACTGAAGCAGCGCCGGTAGTCCAGGCAGTAGCGGCAAAAGCCACCGTAGTCGAAGATATAGTGCAAACCGGGGACGTTTATGCAGGCCCCGCTGTGCGGAAAATGGCACGTCAGTTAGGTGTAGATCTGGGCAAGGTGAAGGGCTCAGGCCCGCGTGATCGCTTACTAAAAGATGATGTCCGTAATTACGTCAAACCGATTGTTGCAGCAGCTCAAACAGGTGCGTCTGTTGGTGGTGGTTCAGGTATTCCGCGAGTACCTGCGGTTGATTTTGCCAAGTTCGGTGAGATTGAGCTGGTCAAAATGAGCAAAGTTAAAAAAATCACAGCGGCCAATATGACCCGTAATTGGTTGAATGTGCCCCACGTAACTCAGTGGGATGATGCAGACATCACTGATTTGGAGCTATTCCGCAATGGTTTAAAAGCTGAAGCAGAGAAGCGTGGCAGCAAACTAACTCCACTACCATTTTTGTTAAAAGCTTGCGCCGCTGCGTTGATTGCAGAGCCTACGTTTAACGTGTCCTTGCATGACGATGGCGAAACCATGGTGCACAAGAAATA
Organism: Pseudomonadota bacterium; assembly: GCA_040386215.1. Taxonomy (GTDB): domain Bacteria; phylum Pseudomonadota; class Gammaproteobacteria; order Pseudomonadales; family Cellvibrionaceae; genus Cellvibrio. The sequence continues at coordinate 132,039 of JAZKFX010000036.1, read as the reverse complement.
CGTTCACATAGGTATTGCTGTCGATACGCCAAACGGCTTGATGGTCCCCGTCATTCGCAATGTCGACAAGAAAGGCTTGTGGGAATTAACTGATGAAATTAATGCTATGGCGAAAAAGGCTCGCGACGGCAAATTAATGCCTACGGATATGCAAGGTGGCTGCTTCACTATTTCCAGTCTGGGTGCGATGGGTGGAAATGGTTTTACTCCTATTGTTAATACTCCAGAGGTGGCGATATTAGGTGTATCCCGAGCGCAAATGAAACCAGTCTGGAACGGTAAAGAATTTTTACCGCGCAATATGCTGCCTTTATCTTTATCTTACGATCATCGTGCGGTAAACGGTGCTGATGCAGGGCGCTTTTTTACTTTCCTGGTTGCTGCAGTAGCAGATGTCAGGCGTTTACTGTTGTAATTCTCCTCCATAATAAAAAAGCCCGATTCTGTTATGGAAGTCGGGCTTTTTTATGTTTGTACTTTTTATTTACGCTTTATTTATACATGTACTTTTATACGCTGTGCTTCCTATATTTTCATCTTATATCCGCACAAATTGATTGTGCGGACTGATTAAGTGAGTCTAGTGTGAAGCTACTACGCCTTCCTGAATTACATGGGTAGCTGCCTTTTTAGCGGCAAATGCAAACCACAATACATAAAGGTAGCATGCCAATGGAACTACAAAAGCCAGTGAACGTGCGCCAACAGGGAGGTGCGCCAAAAACTGGTCAACTGTAAAACCGTAGAACACAGAGATGAAGCCACCACCGCAAATTGCCATACACATTAATCCGGAAGTTGCAGATGCTGGTGCAGTAGAACGCTCAAGGGTTAAGGTGAAAATGGTAGGGAACATAATTGAGTTAAACAAGCCGATTAATACTGCTGCCATACCAGGAATAAAACCGAGAGTTAAAGGCGCAGCCCAATCACCAATATTCACTGAACCGCCGATAGGGGAGGCTGGCAATTGATAAGTGAGGATAACCACCAACGTTAAAATTACTGCTCCTACCGCTACAAGAATAAGCATGGAAGTTGCGCTGTAGAAACGCAGTAACGCAGAACCCATAAAACGACCCGCCATCGCGAATAACATAAAGAAGGGGGCTATATAACCGGCAACTTGTGACGAGACATTAAGAATTTCTGGTTGCTCAAGGAAAAAGATCATGCCAGAGATAACGCAAACTTCTGCACCGACATAAAGGAAAATAGCAATCGCACCTAAATTAGCCCATTTAGATTTTAATGCAGCAAAAGGTGACTCGGAATGCCCAGATACTTTTGGCGCGTGAGCAGCAATGGTTTTGCGTACTAAAAACACAGCTAAAGTAAATAAGGCAAGAGCACCTGCAAGATAAAGGTAAGTCGAAGTTACGAATGATAATCCAGTCGCTTTCATTTCTTCGGTCACAACAGCGTCTTTTACAAAGAGTTCGCCATCCAACAAATATTTAGCGCCGAAAATACCGCCAATAAATGCGCCCATTGAGTTAAATGACTGGGAAAGATTTAAGCGAAATGCTGCACCTTTTGGATCGCCCATCGAAGCGATCAGAGGGTTGGCAGCAACTTGCAGCAGAGTAATACCAGAAGCCGCGACAAACAAACCAAACAAAATGGTCATAAAGCTGTTGGTGAAAGTGGTGGAGAAAGCAATCAAGCAACCTGCAATAATTCCCAGCAAACCCAGGATAATAGAATTCGCATAGCCTTTTCTTGAAAGGTAAAATGCAGCAGGAATTGACATAACGCCGTAGGCGATAAAAAACGCAAATTGGTTGAGCTGGGTTTCAGCATCGGTCAAGGTAAATACTTTTTTGGTGTTGGCAACCAGCGGATCGATCAGGTTGGTAACGAATGCCCAAATGAAAAAAAGCACAGTGATATAAATTACTGCCAGAACCAGGCCACCATTCGATGTGGAATTGCTGGCCTCTGAGTTAGCGGTTGGACTCTGCGGAATACTTGCCATTTTGTACCTCGTTGTCTTTGTTATTAATCGTTTTGTCTCTAGTATGCTTGCATCAGCTTCTGACGAGCCCCCTTGCAAGTGCGCGGTACTATAATTCAAGCTGGCTTTACTGTCATATAGTTTGTTGCTCGCGCAAGCTGCAAAGATACAAAGTACAGCGGCGGTTAACTCCATCTACATTGAATTGGGTAGGTGAGTTACATTTTATGGGCATTTACTTATTCATATAGGCGGTATTAGGTGTCTAAAGCGACAATTGATGATGTAGCAGCATTAGCGGGTGTTTCGATAAAAACGGTATCTCGAGTGCTTAATAATGAGCCTAATGTGCGCCCGGCAATGCGGGAAAGAGTCACCACAGCGAGCGCGCAATTAGATTACCGACCCAATATGTCGGCGCGAAGTTTGGCTGGTAACCGATCTTATTTGCTCGGTTTGTTATACGGGATACCCTCTGCACATTATGTATTGGATATTCAAGAAGGGGTACTAGACGTGTGCCGGCCACAAGGTTATGAACTGATTGTTCACCCTTGCAATCATCAAGATGTAAATCTTGCTCATGAGGTATCAGAACTCATCAGGAATAAGCGCATTGATGGCGTCATGTTAACTCCGCCGATTTCTGACAACATTCCTTTACTTCAGGCACTCAAGTCGTTGTCAGTTCCTTTTGTGCGAGTTGCTCCTACAGAAAATAAATCATTATCCCCATACGTGGAAACCAATGATCGCGAAGCCACTTATGATATGACTTGCCACCTTATAGCATTGGGCCATAACTACATTGGTTTTATCTGCGGACATCCAGATCATCGCGCTGTTACTTTGCGTTTTGAAGGATACAAAGCGGGACTTATTGAAAATAATATACCCATTGATGCGGATATAATCGCACAAGGATATAACTCTTTTGAATCGGGAGAGCTATGTGCACGCAGTTTGTTACAAAAAACGCCTCGGCCCACCGCCATTTTTGCTGCTAATGATGAGATGGCTGCAGGTGTAATGATGGTCGCCCATCAGATGGGAATTAAGATACCTGGTGAGTTATCGGTGGCTGGGTTTGATGATACGTCAGTGGCGCATCAAATTTGGCCTGCATTGACTACCATCAGGCAACCAATCCAACAAATGGCCAAAAAGGCCACGGATTTGCTTTTGAAACAACTTAAGGGCAAGGCAGTGCAACTGCCGGCCAGCATGTTAAGTTCGAGCATTATTCTTCGCCAATCAACGGGTTTGGCGCCTGAACGCTAGTAAATACAAGCTTGCTGTTTTAGCAATAAAAAATGCACCCTTGGGTGCATTTTTTATTGAGGCAGACTGTATTGTCAAACGCTTTTAAGAGAGGGTGTTTTGCTTATTAGCCATGCCGCTGAACCTACTAATGCGGCCTTGTCATTAATAATCAATTTAATTGAAATATCACTGACGTAACCGGCCATAGGGCCTTTATTTTTATAGCGCTCTAAAAAGTGCGATTCAGTTAACAAGTTCATTAGCTTGGGTGTAATCCCCCCACCTATAACAACTCCGCCTTTTGCTCCCAGGGAAAGTGCCTTATCGCCAGCGACTTCCCCTAATACATCACAAAAGGTAATCACAGCGGCGCGACAAATAGGATCTTCATTCGCTATCCCTTTATTGCTGACATCTGCAGGAGAATAGTCTGCCGCCACTATGCCTGCTTCATGTGCCAAGGCACGATATAAATTAACTAATCCCGCTCCGGATAAAATGTTTTCTACCGACACATGGTTTTGCTCTTTTAACAAAAACGCTTTGATAGCGAGTTCTTTTTCGTTGGTAGGCGCGAAACTGGCGTGACCACCTTCAGTTGGGATGATCTCCCAACTACCTCGGTTGGGAACCAATGCGGCCATGCCAAAGCCGGTGCCAGGTCCCATAACGACTATAGGTGCGTTAGGGCTGGTTGCGGAGGCGTAGAGAGTAACGAACTCGTTATCTTGTAAAAAAGGTACAGCGTAAGCCAGAGCAGCAAAGTCATTAATGACATGTAATGTGTTCATACGCAGTTGATCGCGTAGCGCTTCTATAGAAAACTTCCATTTCAAATTTGTAATAGATGCATGGCCATTCTCAATGGGGCCGGCAATTGCCAGACAGGCATATTTAGGTATGTCTACATCAAATTCTGCGCAACAAGCTTTTATCATGCTTGCCATATCGGAATAATTCGCGCATCTAAGAGTGATTTGCCGATGCGCGGTGTAATCAACTTTTCCTGCCTTGTTTGCTTCATATTCAACCAGACCAAAACGTCCGTTGGTGCCGCCAATATCGGCGACCAGTAATAGGCTCATGGGATTCCCCAGTGTTGTTAAGTAAATGGAACAGTATGTTTTCGCTACACAAGCAAGCCCGCATTTTTACACAACTAAACGCGCGCTGCACGGGTTACGATCTGGATTTAGTTAGTTTCCATTCTTTAATGACGCAATTGGATAATTAACAAAGTTATTGCAGAGCTAAATATAAGAATTTTTTAAACCAGAATATTTTTTTTGCTAATACGGTTACAACTGCAAGGCCTGTTAGAACTCCTGCTGAGTTCGCGCAAATATCCAATAAATCAAAAGCGCGCGGTGGCATGAAATATTGCCCAATTTCGATAGCGATCGAAAATACAATCAGAAAAATAGCTTTATGCCCAATACTTCTTTGGGGATAGGCAAAGCTAATGGAGAAGGCCGCAATAAAGTAGCCACTAAAGTGCATAAATTTATCGTTGAATGTGGGAGCATAAGTTTCGGGTGCAGGAGTTAATCCCATAAATAAAAAGAATGCTAGTAAAATAAAAAATTGCATTAAGCATAGTTGGCGCCAAAAAAACATATTTTTTCTCTGGTAAAGGCGTGCGGTAATCATTAATGGCTTATTTCACTAATGACACCAAGGGTTCTGCTGTATAAAGATCTTGCGGAGAATTGATGTTAAAAAATGGATCGTAGTCTTTTACAACAAAATCCACATACTGAGGTTTATGTTGTTTTACCCATTCTTGCAATCGCGGTATTTCACCAGTTTGCAGCTGTGATGTAAGTTTAGGAAGCAAAGAAATATGCCATAGAGAAAACACTGGGTGAATTTGTAAATTCGAGCTAGCGATAATTAGAGGCGCATTTCCAGACTTTAATGGTGATGTCACCGTGTGTACAGCCAATTTGCTGACGACATCCAACGGGAAGAAAGGTGTATCCGACGCAAAACTCATTAGCCATTCTTGATTTGTAGCCTTGGCAATCATCCAGGATAGGCCCGCGTGAACACCCGCAAGTGGGCCAAGATTATTTGGAAATTGGTCAGCGAGAACAGGCAAGCGAGTACGCGCAAAACGCAAACTGCTTCCATTAGCGTTAAGCAACAACTGCGAGACCTGAGGTTGAGCACGTTCAATTGTGCGCTGCAAGAGAGTTTTGCCCCCCAGCGGTAGTAAACATTTATCACCGCCTCCCATCCGACGCGCAAGGCCTCCAGCGAGAATAATACCAACGATCAATTCTGATGATTTCATAAACAATATTGTAGGCCAGTGAGCAAGCTAAAACAGCTTTAAATGTAATACGATTTAAGTTAGCCAATAGACCATAACTTTAGGTAACCAATTGGCGTATAAACATGTATTTTAATTGCCTAATAGTTTAGCTGGTAGTTAATCTAGTACCTATAGATTTAATCTTATAAGACAAAATAAGTTAACAATAAAGGCTATTATATTTTAAAAATCAATAGCTTGAATTATGAAATTTTCATACGTAGTATAATTTTCACAGGAGGTAAGTGCTTTCATAGGTTGCAGGAGCAAGTTTGGCACAATTATGTGGACCAATAATGAGAGTTGTTTAGGCCAATACAAAAAAATCTCCAATTTAGGGCACCGTGAAGCAGTGTCTTTTTTGTCGGTGGGCATTAGTATGCAAGCATGGTTAATCGGGAGAGACTGATGACATTAGATTTAGAAAATTTGCGCCGCGAATATTTGCGCGGAGGATTGGACTTGGTAGATCTGGCTGCAAATCCATTTGAACAATTTAATCGCTGGATGACACAAACCATCGCCGCAGATATTCCTGATCCAAATGCCATGACCCTTGCTACGGTGGATGCCAGCGGTCAGCCATCACAACGCATTGTATTATTAAAGGGTGTCGATGAAAAAGGCTTTGTGTTTTACACCAATCTGCGCAGTCGTAAAGCGCAAGAGTTAAAGCAAAACCCTAAAGTAAGCTTGCACTTTCCATGGCATTTTTTAGAGCGCCAGATAAAAATTTGCGGTGTTGTAGAACCACTATCCAAGACTGAAGTTTTAAAATATTTCATCACTCGCCCACGTGATAGTCAGTTAGGCGCTTGGGCTTCACAGCAAAGTCGCCCAATCTCTTCGCGTGCGGTGTTAATGCAGCAATTTGAAGCGATGAAAAATAAATTTGCCAAAGGTGAAATTCCCTTACCTGATTTTTGGGGTGGCTTCCGTGTAAAACCGCATCAAATTGAATTTTGGCAAGGTGGCGCTAATAGATTGCATGATCGATTTCAATATAACCTCGGTGGAGATGGCATGTGGAAAATCGAACGGCTAGAGCCTTAGACGTAATTCATTTTAATCATTGGCGAGGATTGAATCTTCGTGACTTGCCACGCAACAGGTTTCTGGAATAAAAATATATCTCGCTGTTTTGCAGCGAGGTATTTGATTTGGTTAAAAAATAAAGTTATGCAAGAAAAGATATTACCCTCGAATTTTAAGCGTCGCCCTCTGGATGGAATCCGAATCATCGAAGTTGGACAGTTGTTGGCTGGGCCTTTTGCTGGTTGCATGCTTGCATACTTTGGTGCTGAACTTATTAAAATTGAACCACCGGAAACCGGCGACCCTATTCGGGGGTGGCGTGTTTTAGAAGATGGCACATCATTTTGGTGGCGAAGTCTGGGTCGTAATAAAAAAAGCATTACACTCGACTTGAAAAAAATTGAAGGTCAACGCATTGCGCGGCAATTAATTGATACTGCAGATGTTGTGATTGAGAATTTTCGTCCAGGTGTTATGGAGGAATGGGGCTTGGGGCCAGATGAAATAAAAAAAACAAATCCGAAGTGCGTTTATGCACGTATTTCTGGTTATGGACAAACCGGGCCTTATGCAAACAAGCCAGGATTTGCATCCGTCTGCGAAGGTATGAGCGGATTTCGTTTTGTGAATGGTTTTCCAGAACAGGCACCAGTGCGCCCTAATTTAAGTATTGGCGATACCATTGCTGGAATTCATGCCGCTCTTGGCATTACGCTCGCGCTACTTGAGCGCGAGCGTAATGGTTCAGCTGAAGGTGGTGGTCAAGGCCAAGTGGTGGATGTTGCGCTCTATGAAGCCATGTTTAATTTGATGGAAGCTGTTGTGCCGGAGTTTGATGGTGCTGGAGTTATTCGTCAGCCGTCGGGCACTACTGTTACCGGTATCGTGCCCACTAATACTTATCGCTGCAAAAATAAAAAATATGTCGTAATTGGGGGAAACGGCGATTCAATTTTTCAACGGTTAATGGAAGTTGCCGGTCATCCAGAAATGGCGATTGACCTACGCATGGCCAATAATTCGGGGAGGGTTATTCACGAAGCTGAAATTGATCATATACTTGCAACCTGGTGTCTAAGCAAAGATTCAGATGAAATTTTACAATTACTAGATGATGCTCGCGTGCCCGGTGGCCCTATTTATAACGTAGAAGATATGTTTGCTGACCCGCATTTCAACTCCCGTGGCATGTTTGAACAAGTAGAAATTAATGGTAAGCCATTAAAAATCCCCGCCATTTTACCAAAACTTTCTGAAACACCTGGTCGCACAGATTGGCCAGGCTTGGAAGTGGGTAGCCATACTCAGGATATTTTGGCAAACATTTTAAATTTATCCCCAACTGAAATTGATCTCTTAAAAAAAACGGGCGTGATTTAAATTTTATCGAGATAGAGAAAATAATGTTACACAAAGGGTTGTATAGTCATTACAAAGGCAACGACTATTATGTTTTTCAAGTCGCCTGTCATAGCGAAACACGTGAGGCGCTGGTAGTTTATCAATGTCTATACGATGATTATTCATGGTGGGTTAGACCCCTGAGCATGTTTATGGAAACATTGACTGTTGAAGGTAAAACTATTCCGCGCTTTCAATTTATTCGGGAGCTATCAACGGAAGAGATTGCATTCTTTGCTACTAAATGTAATGAGATTAAATAAAGAGTAATACCCGTGCTTGAAACAGATATATACATAAATGATGAGCGATGGATGCGTTATGCAATTCAATTGGCCGAGCAAGGTCAGTTGCTTGATGAGGTGCCTGTTGGCGCAGTCATTGTGCGCAATGATAAAATGATAGGCGAAGGTTTTAATCAGCCAATAAGTCGTCATGATCCGACTGCTCATGCTGAGATAGTTGCGCTGCGTATGGCAGCGTTAAATGAACAAAATTACCGTTTAGTCGGCGCAACACTTTATGTAACGCTTGAACCCTGTACTATGTGCGTGGGCGCCTTGGTTCATGCACGCATAGCGCGTTTGGTGTACGGCACCACGGAGCCTAAAGCGGGTGCGATTCAAAGTAAAAGTCGGTTATTGGAAAGCGAGTATTTCAATCATCGCTTGCTATACAGCGGGGGCATTTGTGCTGCAGACTGTCAACAACAGCTAAGTAATTTTTTTCAGCGTCGCAGGGAAGAGGTTAAACAAAATAAAGCAAAAACACACACTAGTAAAATAACGAAATAAAATTGAATACCTGTTCTGGTTTTATAAATTTATAAAATAGATAAAGATAATGATTTATCCAGGTTATTCCTACTTAATTTTTCGCTAGCAGTAGATTGGGTTGATACTGAATTTGCATCAATATCCAGATTGACATTCAATGTTGCTAAACGAAATTGTTCATGCTGTTCATGCCACGTAAGAATTTTTTGGTAATTAATAATATTTTGTACGTAGGTTACTGGTTCCCAACCACGCGCATAGCCATGTTTAGCGGTACTATAATATTGATGCTTAGCTAATAGTGGGAAATAGTGGCTGACGTCTGCCCACAAATTAGGATTACCGCCCATTTTTTCAGTTAATACTCTAGCATCCTCTAAATGTCCCAATCCTAAATTGTACGCTGCTAGCGTCATGTATAAGCGATCTTCACCAACTATTCTTTCTGGTAAGCGCTCTTCCAAATTTTTAATATATTTTGCACCGCCCTTTATACTCTGGTTAGGATCTTCCCGGTCACTTACGCCGAGCTCTTTTGCGGTATCCAGAGTTAGCATCATAAAACCGCGCACGCCTGTTACAGACTCTGCTTGCGGATCCCAATGTGATTCTTGATAGCCAGTTGCTGCGAGTAATTTCCAATCCAGCCCGTATTCACTTGCAGCTGTTTTAATAGCCTCTTCCCACAGCGGTAAGCGTTTCTCTATACGATAAGAAAACATCATCGCATCGCCGCTTGTTACGGTTTCGAGTGGTTCAAACTGATCAAAAAAACGTGCAGTTATTTGGGCAAGTAACCCATTTTGGCGAATCTCAGCCAAATGTTTTTGCGCAGCATCAAAGAGACTGTTATCACGCGACTGTGTGAAGGCCCATGCGATAGGTTGCGGTGAGTTAAGGTTTAGTGCAAATTGTGTATGGGGATAGGAATAGCGGTAGAGTGCATACATTGCCGAGTCAACCACTGCATAGTCTGCTGTACCTTGTTCCACCATATCGAGCAAATCAATTATTTCTATGTCTTCAACTTCTGTCCAGCGTAGTTCCGGAACAGAGTGTTGTAAGTCGAGTAGTTGTTCGCGTTGTGTTGAATTTGCGAGCACTACAATATTTTTGTTAAACAAATCGGTGATATTGGCCGGTGCAGTATGAGTTGTGTTGTAAATGAGTTGCTGTGTAACTTCCATATAAGGTGCGGTAAAGCGCAAATGTTGCGTCGAACCCAGCTTTGCAGCCATGCTGGCGCTGGCTAAGTCGAAGGTATTGGTATCAATTTTAAAACGTCCTTTAACTGTATTGTCATCATCCAAAATGACCAGTTTTACACCTAAAGATTGCGCGAAATTTTGTAATAAAGTGTATTCGAATCCCGTTAAACCGTTGGCGCCCTCATAAAAGGTGGTGGGGCCATTGCGTGAAATTACTCTTAATTCACCGTTGGTGATTACCTGTTCAAGTTGGCTAATAGGAGCGCTGCGAACAAGTAAACCAGAGCAACACACAATTAATAATGCAACAAAAAAAACTTTTGTAATAGTTAATCGCTTTGTTGCTATTCGCTTTCGGGTGTCCATAAAGGTTCCTCTGTGTTTAACTGCACTGCTCGAAAGACCGTTCATTTTCGTGATATGCAATAGTGCCCAATCAATTCCTTCCAGATATGTGCTCATGAGGCCATTTTAAAGGCTCAAATTGTCTCTGCCTAGCTTGTTTTTTGAGCAAAATTGAGCTAGGAAATTATTCTTTGATTCTTTGATCCTTAAAAAAATACTTTAAGTACAATAAGTTAGAGCGCAATGCTCACTCATAGGTGGAAGAAAAAATAGATGAAAAATTGTTGTTTATTGCGCCATTTTTTGGCGTATTAAACAGTATTTCGTGATTTTAGCCCTGCTTTTTTGTAAAGAAATACAAAGAATCGGACTGAATTTCAACTTTATGTGACGTTAGTGACAAGGTTTTCGAGTTAATCTTTTGAACAGCTTGGAAGTTGGAATGGTCATGAAATGTTATTTTTTTCTTAAGTATTATTTTTAATTAGTTTTTAAATGCTAAATTGGCTGTATTTTCCAAGAATTTTGAGTTTTTAATGAATTTATCCACGAATCAATTTCATCTCGTGCGTGCGCAATGTTTGGCGGAGTCCACAACTCCTTTTTTAGCACGCGGTAAGTCCGTTATACGGTGTGATCTTTGTCAAATGGCAAGTTTTGCTTGCTTGTGTGCTTGGCGTCCCAGATTGCAATCCAGGTGCGAATTTATTTTGCTGATGCATCGAATTGAAGTGTTTAAACCAACCAATACAGGGCGTTTAATTGCGGATGTATTGCCAGAGCAAACACATGTATTTTGCTGGAGCCGCACTGAACCTGCGAAAGAGCTGTTGGATTTGTTGAGTGATAAAAGCCGGCAGTGTTTTATTGTATTTCCCGCAAATTCAAATCCAGATCCGAATGTGATTAATGAAGAAAAAGTTAATCGTAAAATTGTTAATAAAATTCCCAGTAATAAAAGTATCCCAACGTTTATTTTATTGGATGGAACCTGGAAGCAAAGTGGAAGAATGTTTCATTTGAGTCGTTGGCTCGATGATGTGGCATGTATTTCTTTATCTGATGTGTTGCTGGGTGATTATGTAAAAAGCTACACAGTGCGTAAATCACATCAGGATAGTTATTTGTCTACCGCTGAAGCAGCTGCGTTGTGTTTGGAATTGATTGATGAGCAGAATAATAGTGCAGTCTTATTAAATTATTTTCAATTATTTAATCTTCATTATTTAGCAACACGTGCTTGCTGCCCCCCTGAAATAGGGGCTTTACATAAATTTTTGGATGAAAGCCGCCTTGTCAGTGATTAGATAGTTATATTTATACACCCTGATAATATCGGCCCCTACTTGTGGGGAATGTCTTACAAAGATAAGCGTTTATTGCGACTATTTTGGTTATTGGCTTTGCCGGACAATGACTTCAACAAGGAGGTCCTCTAGGAATGTTTGTCGGCCAGGTAAGGTCAATGGATGCGACTAATATACAAAAGTAGTTTGGCAATGCTTGATGTTTTTTGAGGGCGCTAATTGTCACTAGGGATAGTGGAGCTGTGCATGATGCAGAGCTGTCGATTTAAAAGGAATAAAAGGAGTATTTGAGGGTTCTGGAAGAACCTGCGACATAAGGGCTGTCCTCCAGAGGGGCAGCCCTTTTTTATTATTGGTTTGTATATCTTTAACATTTTTCATGCTTCAAAAATTATAGTTTTATTTGCTCGAGACTGGCTTCAATAATGTTTTGTTAATAAATCCACGCACCTTTTTTAACCAAAAGCTTTGTTTATTATTTACGGCAGCAATATTTTCTGGTGGCAAAATGAGCTGGTGATAACTTTTAAGATTTTTACGCATGGCTTCCGCTTGGTGCAAGCGCCGCACTTCAATTTGATATTTATCGTCAGTTCCAAAAAAAACATCTAGCACTGGTAAATTGGCATTCGAAAACATAGCAGCCAATTGCCCCTGTGTTAACGGCTCATGGTTTTGCAAATTCACTAAAATTGCCGCTTGAATGGTGTTTTTAGAAAGTTCCAGCAGGCTATCTGGCGCGGAGCTATTGTCCACCAGCACAACAAGATTGGGTTGCCCAATTTTTCTCAGCAATGTGATCGCAGCAGTAACACGTTCATTAATCAATTGTGTGCGAGCTGATAAAAAGATTTGCTGACTAACACCGGGCACAGCCTGACTGGAAGATTGCGCGATACTGGTTGTAACGGTTAATTCCCGCGTGGATGATTGGCTGATATCCAGGCTTGGCAATGGAACAGCCATTGTGTCCCAGCCATAAATAGGAAGATTGCGGCGAAGATTCTCCAGTGGGGCTGGCCATAATTGCGGCAGTTCCGGCGCGTGAAGAATGAGTAATGACCCTAGGGTTTTGCGTGTTTCCCCTGCCTTGAAAAGGGCAATTATTTTTTCCTGAGAGGTCTCCAGCCATTGAGCTTCGGTGGGTAATTCGAGTGCAAGCAACGCGTTGTCGCGGTCGGGACCAGAAGCAAAAATTGATTTTTCACCTGATGCGACATTGGATCCAGATTCTGGCTGGTTGGATATTGAAGCTGCAGGCGTGGACATAGGTTCTTCAGGTGTGGGAATCGTTGCTTCAGGTGTCGGAATAGATTCTTGGGCAACAAGGCAATTTCCCTGTAACCCTAGTGAGAGGACTAGAATAAGTTGGAGGATTGGTTTCTTTTTGTGGATGTTATGCATAGCTCTTTATTTCTCTCGTTGCCTTGTAGTTATGTATCTCACTACAATGCTTTTTAATTTCCTAATCTGGTCATCGGAGCTTATATGGAAAACTTGAGGGATATAAACAATAACAAGGCTACAAATGCGTCCAATCATAAGCGCGACTTTAAAATAGCGCCTTCCATTTTATCGGCAGATTTTGCGCGTTTAGGTGAAGAGGCAAGTGCGGTGCTGGCGGCTGGTGGAGATTTCATTCACTTTGACGTGATGGATAATCACTATGTGCCGAATCTCACCATTGGCCCCATGGTTTGTAAAGCCCTACGGAAGTACGGAATCAGCGCGCCGATTGATGTGCATTTGATGGTTGAACCGGTAGATGAATTAATCGTGCAATTTGCTGATGCTGGTGCCACTTACATTAGTTTTCATCCAGAAGCTTCGCGACACGTAGATCGCTCGCTGCAATTAATAAAAGACAAAGGTTGCAAAGCAGGGTTGGTATTAAACCCTGCCAGTTCACTTACGCACATTCAACATGTCATGAACAAGCTCGATATGTTGTTACTGATGTCAGTCAACCCGGGATTTGGTGGGCAAGCATTTATTCCACATACGCTCGTCAAGATTCGCGAAGCACGTGCCTTAATTGATGCCAGTGGTTTTGCTATTCGACTTGAAGTGGATGGCGGGGTAGGGCTTACTAACATTCGCGATATTGCTCAAGCTGGTGCAGATACTTTTGTGGCTGGTTCTGCCATATTTAACGCGCCTAGTTATCAGGAAGTCATCCTGGCAATGCGTGCCGAATTGGCGGCAGTTTAATTTTAAATCCCGGCTAAATTCAGGGTAGGCATTTTAGTATTAATTCAGTACACTTCACCCACATCAATTTAGGACTGTCCTCGTGCATCACTCACTGGTTTATTTCATAGAGTGCCTTACCCCCTTCGCTCGATGGCGTCACTAACCCTCTTTGCCTCTCAATTTCAATAGAATGGGGCTTCCCGATATTCGCTTTCGGTTCCCCTATTGCCGCAGCAGTAGGGGTATTCAGAAAAATAATGTAAGAAGGCTAGTCAACCAGCTTTGGCGGCCGCAAAAGGTAAAAACATGACACCTGAACAATTTTCCGAGTTGGCCCGCCAGGGTTACAACCGTATACCTGTAATGCGTGAAGTCTTGGCCGATCTGGATACACCGCTTTCCTCATACTTGAAATTGGCCTGTGGGCCTTACTCGTATTTATTTGAATCTGTGCAGGGCGGTGAAAAATGGGGACGCTATTCAATGATCGGCCTGCCTGCACGCACGCTGCTAAAAGCTTACGGTGAACAGATTCAGGTGGAGCGTGATGGTGAAATTGTTGAGCGTCACACACGCGCTGATGCGTTGAGTTTTGTAGAAGAATTCAAGCAGCGCTACCGCGCTCCAGAGTTACCCGGTTTGCCGCGTTTTACCGGTGGACTGGTGGGCTATTTTGCTTACGACTGCGCACGCTATGTGGAGCCGCATTTAAAAGCGACTACGCCAAAGGATGTCATTGGTACTCCAGATATTTTGTTGTGTGTGTCTGATGAGGTATTGGTATTTGACAATCTTGCTGGTAAGTTAATTTTCGTCATCCATGCGAATCCAGAAGTTGAAAGTGCTTATGCAAAAGCAATTGCACGATTGGATGAATTAGCGCAACAGATTAGGCAGACCACACCGACTATTGCACCTATAAGTTTACAAGTGAATGGTAGCAAAGAGTTGCAATTTACGTCGCATATGGGCGAAGCCGGTTATAAAAGTGCAGTGGAAAAAATTAAACAATACACTTTATCCGGCGATATTATGCAGGTGGTGCCATCACAGCGGATGTCGATTGATTTCGATGCTGAGCCGTTAAATTTATACCGTGCATTGCGGAATTTAAATCCATCCCCTTACATGTATTTTATGAATATGGGCGACCACTATGTGGTTGGTTCGAGTCCAGAAATTTTAGCGCGCCTGGAGAATGGTGAAGTGACAGTTAGGCCGATTGCTGGAACGCGTCGGCGCGGACACACACCAGAAGAAGATAAAGCGTTGGAGCTCGAACTGGTAAATGATCCGAAAGAAATTGCAGAGCATTTAATGTTGATTGATTTGGGTCGTAATGATGTCGGTCGGGTTAGCAAAATCGGCAGTGTAAAACTCACTGACAAAATGGTCGTAGAACGTTACTCGCACGTTATGCACATTACTTCTAATGTTACCGGGCAACTTAAAGACGGTTTAAAAGCAATGGATGTGTTGCGCGCAGCATTGCCAGCAGGAACTTTATCTGGCGCACCAAAAATTCGCGCAATGGAAATTATTGATGAAATAGAAACGGAAAAGCGCGGAATTTATGGCGGCGCTGTTGGTTATATTTCCTGGAATGGCAATATGGATACTGCAATTGCCATTCGTACTGCTGTGATTAAAAATGGCAAGCTTTATGTACAAGCGGGTGGGGGTGTAGTGACAGATTCTATTCCCGCGTTGGAGTGGAAAGAAACTATGAATAAAGCACGTGCTATATTTCGCGCAGTAGAAATGGTTGGCGCAAATAAAGTTGGTGATGAAAAATGATTTTAATGATTGATAATTACGATTCCTTTACCTACAACCTTGTGCAATATTTTGGCGAGCTGGGTGCTGAAATGAAGGTGGTGCGCAACGACGAAATCACTATCGAAGACATTATTGCCTTGGCGCCTGAAAAAATTGTTGTTTCGCCTGGTCCATGCACGCCCAATGAAGCTGGCGTTTCGGTTGCAGCCATAAAAACCTTTGCGGGGAAAATCCCGTTGCTTGGTGTGTGTTTGGGCCATCAAAGTATTGGTCAAGCATTCGGCGGTAATGTTATTCGTGCTCCCTTTGTTATGCATGGCAAAACTTCGCCTATTTATCACAACAATAAAGGTGTGTTTAGCGGTTTAAAAAATCCCTTTCAGGCAACGCGCTATCATTCTCTAGTTATTGAAAAAAATTCTCTTCCTGATTGTTTAGAAATTACAGCATGGACACAGAATGAAGATGGCAGCATGGCAGAAATTATGGGTGTTAAACACAAGACGCTAGCTGTAGAAGGTGTGCAATTCCATCCTGAATCCATACTCACTGAGCATGGGCATGATATGTTGCGAAACTTTTTGCAAGGTAAATAAATGCCGCAAATTAAAGTTTATGGGATTAGAAAAAATTTAGACCCTATTAAGAAAAAACTGTCTGACGTTATTCATTCTTGTGTGATGGATGCGCTCCAATTTCCTGCGGACAAGCGTGCTCATCGTTTTATTACACTGGAGCAAGATGATATGTTTATGCCGGCGGGTAGAACCGATGCATATACCATTATTGAAATTACTATGATTGAAGGCCGCTCGGTGGTGGCAAAGAAAAACTTAATTCGCTCGCTATTTGAAAGAATTAAAAACCAATTAAATATAGATACTATAGATATCGAAATATGTATCTACGAAAGCCCTGCGTGCAATTGGGGTTTTCGTGGGATGCATGGCGATGAAATACAACTCAATTACAACATCAACGTGTGAATACCATGGACATTCAAAAAGCATTAAATAAAGTAGTATCTCGAATTGATCTTAGTACCGATGAAATGATTTCGGTGATGCGTGAAGTTATGACCGGTGCCGCAACACCCGCCCAGATCGGCGGGCTCCTGGTGGCTTTGCGTATGAAAGGTGAATCGCTGGATGAAATTACTGGCGCTGCCATGGTCATGCGAGAGTTAGCGACAAAAGTTGATATTAATGTTGAATATTTGGTGGATACCTGTGGTACGGGCGGTGATGGTGCCAATTTATTTAATGTGTCTACTGCAAGCGCATTTGTGGTGGCAGCAGCGGGTGGTCGCGTCGCAAAACACGGCAATCGTTCAGTTTCCAGCTCCACTGGCAGCGCTGATGTACTCGAAGCTGCTGGAATTAAATTAGATATCACACCAGAGCAAGTTGCACTTTGCGTTAAAGAAATTGGCGTAGGCTTTATGTTTGCACCTGCTCATCACAGTGCAATGAAACATGCTATTGGCCCACGTAAAGAATTAGCCTTACGCACTATTTTTAATATGCTGGGCCCGCTAACTAATCCTGCCAAGGTGAAACGTCAGGTGATTGGAGTGTTCAATGGTGCGCTTTGTAAACCAATGGCCGAGGTGTTGGGTCGCTTGGGCAGTGAGCATGTTATGGTAGTTCACGCTAAAGACGGTTTGGATGAAATTAGTGTAGCCACGGTAACACATGTCGCAGAGCTAAAAAATGGAGTGATACGAGAGTACACAATTACTCCCGAAGAATTTGGCATAGATTCAAGAAGTCTTATTGGCTTGAGCGTAAAAAGTGCCCAGGAATCACTGGATCTAATTTTTGATGCATTAGGTAAACGCCGCGGGCAGCATGCACAAAAAGCTGCTGATATTATTGCACTTAATGCCGGCGCGGCAATTTATGTAAGCGGAGTAGCGGTCGACTTAAACGATGGCGTAGAAATGGCGCGCGATGCAATTGGCAGTGGTTTGGCAGCTGAAAAAATTCGTGAACTCGCCGCATTTACGCAAATTTATAATTCGTAATCTCTAGTTAATTGCTGCTATCTACGTGGCAAAATAGCGACGCTTTTTTCAACTGCTAAATATAATATTTTAGAGAAATAATAATGTCTGAAACACCCACGGTATTGCGCAATATTATTGCTCGTAAGTGGCAGGAAATTGCCGCACGTAAACAACATACATCATTGGCAGATTTAAAAATCCGCGCCGCAGAACAGTCATCGACACGCGGTTTTGTAAATGCTATTGAACAAAAAATTGCGCTAGGTAAATCAGCGGTTATTGCCGAAATTAAAAAAGCATCTCCCAGTAAAGGGGTTATTCGTGAACACTTTGTTCCCGCCGAATTAGCACGCTCTTATGAGTTGGGTGGAGCCGCTTGCTTATCGGTGTTAACGGATATTGATTTTTTTCAAGGTGCCGATGTTTATTTACAGCAGGCCCGCGCAGCAGTCAGTTTGCCGGTTATTCGCAAAGATTTTCTAGTTGATGAATATCATATTTATGAAGCGCGTGCGATGGGTGCAGATTGTGTTTTACTTATTGTGTCTGCTTTGGAGACTGCCAAGCTAAAAGAATTGAATAGCTTAGCGCAAGCCATAGGCTTGGATGTATTGGTTGAAGTGCATGATGAAAAAGAATTGGATATTGCGTTAGAACTGCCTAATAAATTAATTGGTATCAATAATCGCAACCTGCATACGTTTGACGTTACCCTTGAAACAACTTATAAGCTACTCGACAGAATTGGAAGGGAACGTATTGTAGTGACTGAAAGTGGAATTTTAGCTCCGGCTGACGTGCAAGCCATGCGTGCCAAACAAGTAAATGCCTTTTTGGTGGGCGAGGCGTTTATGCGAGTGGATGACCCGGGAGCAGCGCTGCGTGAATTTTTTCATTAAGTTCAATTAAAATAAAAAGCCCGCGAAGTCAGCGGGCTTTTTTTATTCGGCGATCTTTTATTAAATATAAACTAACGTGTACCAAAAACCACCATTGTTTTACCTTTCACCATGACTAAACCTTGTTCTTCCAAAGTTTTAAGTACACGGCCAACCATCTCGCGTGAGCAGCCAACAATGCGGCCAATTTCCTGACGAGTAATTTTTATTTGCATGCCGTCGGGATGAGTCATCGCATCCGGCTCTTTGCAGAGCTCCAAAAGTGTGCGTGCTACGCGTCCAGTCACGTCAAGGAACGCAAGATCACCTACTTTACGAGTCGTCGCACGTAAACGACGTGCCATTTGAATGCCTAGGGCAAACAGAAATTCAGGGTGCAGCTCTGAGATCTCCTGAAATTTCGCATAGCTAATTTCTGCTACTTCACATTCAGTTTTAGCTCTTACCCAGGCACTGCGGGAATCCTTATCGTCAAACAATCCCATTTCGCCGAAAAAGTCGCCGTCATTGAGGTAAGCAACAATCATTTCATGACCGTCATCATCTTCAATTAAAACAGTTACCGAACCCTTAACGATGTAATACAGAGAATCGCTTTTATCGCCGGCATAAATAATGGTGCTTTTAGCTGGATAGCGGCGGCGATGACAGTGGATAAGGAACTCGTCCACATTTTTTATGTGTGGTGTTAGGGAGACTGAGACCAAGGTGTTGCTCCTAAAATAAAGTTGTAGCTAAAAATAATCTTATTATGGCTTGGGAATGAGGAACCTGCCAGTTCAGCATTGTCTTCGTGCTTCGTTATAAGCTTAGATATCGAACTTGTCTATAAAAAAATAGTAATTTTGTGAGTAGTGTTGCTTTAGGTGACAATATCGATTTTTACTATAGCTGTGATAATCTTACACCAGTTTATTAATTCATTACATGAGGTTTCTATGCAAGCAATAGTTAAGTGGATAGACGGCGCGCAGTTTTTAGGTGAGTCCGGTAGCGGGCATACGGTATTGATGGATGGCCCCGCCGATCACGGTGGGCGCAATACCGGAGTTCGTCCCATGGAAATGCTGTTATTGGGTTTGGGAGGGTGTTCGTCATTTGATGTAATGAGTATTCTGACCAAAGCGCGGCAGGCGGTGACTGATTGTCGCTGTGAATTGCAAGCCGAACGCGCGGAAGGTGTGCCATCGCCGTTTACTAAAATTCACATGAACTTTATCGTAACGGGCAAAGCATTAAAGGATCCACAAGTGAAGCGCGCGGTAGAATTGTCCGCGACTAAATATTGTTCGGCATCCATTATGTTGGAGGCGGCAGGGGTAGTAATAACTCATGCCTATGAAATCCGTGAGGCATAAAGGTTGTATTTAACATTTATTGTTGCTGCGCAGATGATCTAAATTCGATAACTGGATTTTGTCATCACTTTGGAGACCAAGGTCATTAAGCTTTTGACTGGTGCGGGAAAGCGCATGCCACCCGCCGATAACGCCATGTCTGCATGACGTGCTTCGTCGCGCAGCATCTGCGTCACTACCGCCCGGCTTTTTAAATCTTGTGTTGGTAATTCCTCCAAATGATTGCGCAGATGATTGCAAACTTGTTCTTCAGTGGCCGCTACAAATCCTAAACTGACTTTATCGCTTACCAGTCCTGCACCGGCACCTATCGCAAAGGACATAGTGTACCAAAGCGGATTTAGATAACTAGTGTGGCTATTCAATGCATCCAGTCGCTCTTGGCACCAGACAAGATGATCAATCTCTTCTGCGGCCGCTTTTTCCATTTCCACTCGTACCTGAGGTAACTTCGCAGTCATTGCCTGGCCTTGGTACAGCGCTTGTGCGCAAACTTCACCGGTATGATTAACACGCATTAGGCTGGCGGCATGGCGTGTTTCCTCTAAGGATAGCTGGGCTTCAACGATACCTTTTGCCGGAGATAAACGATCAGCCATTTGTTGCCCGGCAGCCAGCGTACGCAGAGCGCGGTCAGCGCGAATAATAAATTGATCAATAGCGGTGAGTTGGCGCATAGCGAAAAAACCTCAGTTAAGCAAACAATAACTCTGGGTCAATTGTAACTAAAAATTTAAGTTTGGTCATTCACCAATAAGTTTGCTATTTTTAGATGAATACCATTTTTACTTTTTTGCGTGGTTGCTATTTCTATACATGGACTATTCTTACCTATTCTCATTCTAATAACTTTTAAATGTGAGGCGCTTGTGCAGGACGTTACAGAATTAAAATTATTGTTGGATTCACGGATTCCACTGGTAGTGATTGAAACGTTTGAAGAAAAAAAAGCACTTGATGTATTAATGCAAGTTGCTAATAAGCAGGGAAGAGATTTACATCGCTGGTCGGTTACGGAAGGCATAACTCGCATTAACTTTGGCCCGCAATTGGTAGCTAAGGGTAGCGAATTTAATCAAGCTGAAGAAGCTTTAAAACATATAAAAACTCATACACAACCGGGCATTTATGCCTTGTGTGATATTCATCCCTTCCTTGTTGAGCAACCGCAAGTCGTGCGCTTGTTAAAAGATATAGCATTGAATCATTTTGCTGTGCCACACACATTGGTATTTTTAAGCTATCAATTGCGCTTGCCCCCTGAGTTAACGCGTTATAGCAGTGCCTATACGCTTTCCTTGCCAAGCGACGATAAAATTATGGAAATATTGCGCGAAGAAGCTAAAGAATGGTCTGATCGCAATGGTGGCGCGCGCGTGAAAACAGACAATGTTACGCTTAAAAAAATGCTCAATAACTTACAAGGTTTAAGTGTAAGCGATGTGCGTCGTTTGGTGCGCATTGCGATTTGGGCGGATGGTGAATTATCTGATGTGGACGTACTCGCAATTAACAAAGCAAAATTTGCCTTATTAGACATGGAAGGCGTAATGAGTTTTGAGCATCAAGTACAGGATTTCTCACAAGTAGGAGGGTTACGCAATTTAAAAAGCTGGTTAATCGCGCGGCGGGACGCATTTCTTAAAGAAGAAAATAAATTGGATATGCCAAAAGGCATTTTGTTATTAGGCGTGCAAGGCGGTGGTAAAAGTCTTGCAGCAAAAGCCGTTGCCGGTTTATGGGGCATGGCACTGTTGCGTCTGGATGTAGGTGCACTCTACAACAAATTCCACGGTGAAACGGAACGCAATTTGCGTGAAGCATTAAAACTTGCGGATGCTATGTCGCCCTGTGTGTTATGGTTGGATGAAATTGAAAAAGGCATGGCACAGGATGGTAATGACAATGGTGTATCGCAACGTTTATTAGGGACGTTATTAACCTGGATGGCAGAGCGACGCACCAAAGTATTTATTGTTGCTACCAGTAACAATATCGCAAAACTTCCACCCGAATTAATTCGTAAAGGCCGGCTCGATGAAATATTTTTTGTTGACCTTCCTGATGCGGACATACGCAAAGATATTTTTACTATTCATCTCAATAAGCGCAATTTGATTGCTGCTGAAATTGATCTGGAAAAATGCGCAATCGCAAGCGAAGGTTTCTCTGGTTCTGAAATTGAACAAGCCATAGTGGCCGCTATGTACACTGCTGCCGCGCAAGCAAAAAAAATGTCCACAGATATTTTAGTGCAGGAAATTGTTGGTACTAGTCCGCTGTCGGTAGTAATGGCGGAGCAGATTAGTCAATTAAGATTATGGGCGGCGGATAGAACCATACCTGCCTAAAAAGATATATCTGAAAAGTAAAAGTGGGTTTTCATAAATCAGAGTAGGCTCTTATAAATCCTGAAATAATTTAGGGTAAGAGCCTCTGCGATTATTCCAGCACGATGAGTGTTTGCCCTGCCTGCACTCGCGCCCCTTCCATTTTTAAAATCTGCATTACGGTGCCCGCGCAGGGTGCTGTAATATTAATTTCCATTTTCATGGACTCCAATACTAACAATATATCGCCCGCATATACTTTCTGTCCAATGATAACTGAGGTTTGCCACACACTGCCGGATACGGAACTGTCCACACGTATGGCATTTTCGGCGATAGTGATTTCATCAGTCTGTTCTACAATTTCTGCTTGTTCGTAATTAAATTGACCGTTGATGTGCCAGCGCGCTAATTCTTCAGCAAACGCACATTCGCGCTGCTGAGTAAATTGCGCGATGGATTCGGTGTTCCGCGCAATAAACTGTTCGTACTCATTTAAATTAAATTGGCTTTCTTCAATTGTTATGGCGTAGCGACCTTGAGGAAAATCAAGCCGTATTTTTTTCAGTTCTTCACTACTCACTTCATAAAAGCGAATTTGATCAAAAAAGTTTAACAGCCAGGGCTGTTTGAATTCTGCGGTTTTGCGATAGCGATTCCACATTTGTAAGGTGCGGCCGACAAACTGATAACCACCGGGGCCTTCCATGCCGTATACGCACATATAAGAGCCGCCGATGCCGACAGAATTTTCTGCTGTCCAGGTGCGCGCCGGATTATATTTTGTAGTAACTAAACGGTGGCGTGGGTCGATAGGTGTTGCAACGGGAGCTCCCAAATAGACATCGCCTAAACCCATCACCAGATAAGATGCATTAAATACAATATCTTTAACATCTTGAATCGAGTGCATGCCGTTAATTCTACGAATAAACTCCAGATTACTCGGGCACCATGGTGCATTAGTCCGCACCGACTGAACATATTTTTGAATGGCTTGTTGACAGGCTTCGTCATCCCAACTTAGCGGTAAATGCACAATCCGTGAAGGCACACTCAGTTGTGCAAGTTGTTGCATCAATTGTTGTTCGCCCAGTTGTAAATGAGTGAGCAAATCTTTTAGCGATAATGCCTGGCTGTCGTAATGCACTTGTAAAGAGCGAATGCCTGGCGTTAGTTCGCGTAATCCGATAATGGTATTTTTTTGCAACCATTGCATTAATGCATGAGCGCGAAAACGCAATTTAATATCCAGTTCAAGTTCACCATACTCCACCAACAAAAAATGATCCCCAGCGGTGCGGTAGATAATATCTTCACCGTAAGTTGCTCTGGGCAATTTTGCTACTATAGGTGAAGTGAATGAGCTTTCTGACCACTGAGTATTTTCTGAAGTTAAATTTTTTAAATTATGGTTTTGGACTGCTTCAATTTTTACGGCATCATTAATTGAAACTGAAATAAAGTGAATTTTATCGCCAGCGCGCAATTGTCCCAACTTCCATAAATCGGCACTGATGACTGTCGCCGGACAAACAAAGCCGCCGAGCGAGGGGCCATCAGGGCCGAGAATAACCGGCATATCACCCGTGAAATCAACAGTGCCAAATGCATAGGCATTATCGTGAATATTCGAAGGATGCATTCCGGCTTCGCCACCAGAAGTGCGTGCCCATGCTGGTTTTGGTCCTATCAAACGAATGCCAGTGCGGCTGGAGTTGTAATGCACTTCCCATTGGTGATTGAAAAAAGTATTGATGTCTGCAGCGGTAAAAAAATCAGGTGCGCCGTGCGGCCCATAGATAACACGTAATTGCCAAAGATTATCAATCACGGGTTTTAAAAACTCAGGTAATACAACGGCATTTATATTTGGGTTACATGCCTGCGGGTGAAGCTTAATTACGTCACCTGCGCGCAACGCACGGCCATTGTGGCCGCCAAATTGCCCTAAGGTAAACGTAGATTTTGCGCCTAAATAATCCGGGCATTGAATGCCCCCTGCAACACACAAATAAGCACGAGCGCCTGTCGCTGTAACGCGACCAAGGTGTAACTGTTGTCCGGATTTGATTGCAATAATGTTATTGTTAGTTAAAGCAATACCATCCAATTTTGCATCAATAGTTGCACCCGTTAAAACAATTTTTGTGTCGCGACTAAATTTTAGAGTGGGACCTTGCAGCGTAACCTCTAAACCCGCAGCAGTTTCTTCATTGTTGAGTAAACGGTTACCTAAACGAAATGAATAATTGTCAAACGCCCCGGAAGGTGGCACGCCTACGTGCCAATAACCACTGCGTCCGGGATAATCCTGAAGGGTAGTTTGAGTTCCACCTTGCAGCACGTCAATGCGGGCTGGTTGGTAGTTGAACTGATTTAAGTAGCGCGTGGTCATGTTGCCCGTTATTAATGTTTCGTCTTTTAATAAAGCGCGCAAATATTCCAGGTTTGTTTCAATTCCGTAGAGTTCGGTTTCGTTTAGTGCATTGGCAAGTTCTACTAAGGTTTGCTCGCGTGAGTTGCTATGTACTATGACTTTCGCAAGCATAGGGTCAAAAAATGCAGGTATCTCAATGCCACTCTCGATCCAATGGTCAATCCGCAAATATTTTTTTTCGGTGGGCCAATTAACTTTGCTTAATAGGCCTGCACAAGGCTGAAAATCGCGGAATGGATCCTCGGCATAAACGCGCACCTGAATGGCATGGCCCTTTGGCGTTAAAGCAGCGCGTAAGCTTATAATATCATCGAGATCATCTGCGGCTTGGCGTAACATCCACTCAACCAAATCGATGCCGTATACTGCTTCGGTGACACCGTGCTCCACTTGCAAACGCGTATTCACTTCAAGAAAATAAAATTTATTTTCTTTGGTGTCGTAAATAAACTCAACGGTACCAGCATTGCGATAATTAACAGATGCTAATAACTTTTCTGCGGTTTGCTGCATAACCTGACGTTGGCTTTCTGGTAAGTTAGGTGCAGGGCATTCTTCAACAACTTTTTGGTTTCGGCGTTGGCTGGAGCAGTCGCGGTCACCGATTGCAACTGCAGTTCCTTTGCCATCACCAAATATTTGCACTTCAATGTGGCGCGCTGCAGCAATAAATTTTTCTAAAAATACACCGTCATCGGAAAAGTTACTTTTCCCCAAGCGCTTGACGCTGTCAAACGCTGCTAACAATTCAGCTTCACTGTTGCATAGCTGCATACCAATACCGCCACCGCCGGCAGTGCTTTTTAGCATAACGGGGTAGCCAATTTTTAGTGCAGCGTCAGTGGCATCATGTATGTCAGTTAATAAATCAGTACCGGGGCAGAGTGGAACATTCGCGGCTTGGGCAAGCTGTCGCGCTTTGTGTTTTAGGCCAAAAGTCAGCATTTGTTCAGCAGTTGGGCCAATGAAAACTAAACCAGCGGCTTCGCATTCGGTAACAAAATTTGCATTTTCACTTAAAAAACCGTACCCGGGATGAATCGCTTGCGCTCCCGCATTTTGCGCAATGGCGATTATTTTGTTGCGATCTAAATAGGTATTCGCCGCAGCACCTTCACCCAAACAATAAGCTTCATCGGCAAGGCGCACATGCAAGCTGTCTGCATCGGATTCTGCATAGACGGCAACGGAAGTAATATCTAATTTTTTGAGTGTGCGAATTATGCGGGTGGCAATTGCTCCGCGATTGGCGATAAGAACTTTGGAAAACATTGTAGCTCCGACAGGTCGTCCTGTAGGTTAATACGACAGAGGTCGTCCTCTGAAGACATTTTAATTTATATATTAATGAACTTTACCTAATTCCACACTAAGACTTCAATCGGTGTGGGGTTGTAACCGTTACAAGGATTGTTTAATTGTGGACAATTAGAAATTAATATAATGACATCCATCTTCGCCGTTAACTCCACGTACTTACCCGGTGCCGAGATGCCATCTTCAAAGGTAAGACCGCCCTCGCTGGTTACTGGAACATTCATAAAAAAATTAATATTGTGGGTGATGTCGCGTTTACTGATATTGAATTCCGGATGCTCGGCTATTGCTAACATCCAACTATCGCGACAGGCGTGCATGCAACGTTTTTCAAGGCTGTAGCGAACGCTATTACTTTCTGTTGCGCAGGCCCCACCGAGCGTGTCATGGCGGCCGCAGGTGTCGGCAACAATTTCTAGCAGTTCACGCTGAATGTTTGATATTAATTTTGTGCCAGTGGTTAAATACACGTTACCTTGGCTACGAATGGTATCCATTGCACTGTAGCGTTCGCTAGGGTCTTTAGCGTTGTAAAAGAGCACATCCGCAGCTTGATTGCCTTCGATGTCAACAATGCGAAAAGTTTGGCCTTGTTGTATTCGGCCGAGAAAGTAATCACCTGCCGAAACATGATGGCGAGCGATAATATTTTTCGTTTCAAGTTTGCTTTCAACCAGTATCGTTTGTTCAGAGTGTGACATAGAAAGTTTTCCCTTAATTTGCGGCAAGATAATAGAGTGCATTATTGTCGAAGCCGCGGCGATTTTCCGGACGAAAATTTTTGCAATAATCATCGTCAGTTACAGTGTCTGCTGTACTGAGTTCAATTTGCACTGGTTTGAACGGGTAGGTACTAGATGTATTTAGCGGGTGGGGGCAAGTATGCAGTAGTAAAAGAGTATCCATTTCAAAGCGTAGTGTGACGCTATTGCCAGCAGCATGATTTTTAGTGTCAAGGTGGATATCACCTTTTTCGTCAGCAATAACTTTGCTAAACCAATTAATATTAGCGGCCATATCGGCGCGATTCAATCCGTATTTTGTTAGCTCCACTAAAAACGCATCGGTACCATTTTGTAACCACTGATTGCGATCTTTTTGATAATCGCGTGGCCCCCATTTTTTTTCTATCTGGGCTGCGTAACTATTACCGCAAATAGTATCGTGCCAGTTGCCCTCACCGTTTGCCGAAAAGTCCTCAGTAATGGACGCAAAAATTCGTCCCATATCAGAGTACAAACAATTGCCGTGTTGTAATTTAAATGTATGTTGACACTTAAGTGTATCGGGTGCGTTGTAACGCTCCAGTAAATTTCGCGGATTATAAAACAACATACCGACATTGGCTCCGCCTTCGAGGTCGGTAATTTTCATTTGCACACCGCGGCGAACTTCCAGAGACCAATGGCCATTGCCGGGCATTTCGGTAGCGTAAAAATAAGGATTCATAATTAAACTTCTTGCAGTTGTGTCGCTTGCAATTCTGCAGGCATTATTTTGTTACGTGTAATGGGTAAATCAAAGGTAATGCTTGCACCGTAGGCGTCAGGTGAATGGGGGTCGCGACGCAATTTATCGAATACCCATAGCCGAGTGCCTAAATAAAATCCTTCACTTAAATCATGAGTTACCATAAACACAGTGAGATTGTGTTCGCGCCAGAGTTTCA
Organism: Pseudomonadota bacterium; assembly: GCA_040386215.1. Classification (GTDB taxonomy): domain Bacteria; phylum Pseudomonadota; class Gammaproteobacteria; order Pseudomonadales; family Cellvibrionaceae; genus Cellvibrio. Next base: position 104,437 of record JAZKFX010000036.1, on the reverse strand, counting down.
AAATTAATTGATGCATATCAGAGCGGATGCCAGGATCAAGCGCGCCAAAGGGCTCATCGAGTAATAAAATTCGCGGCTTGCGAATGAGCGCCTGGGTAATCGCCAAGCGCTGTTTCATGCCGCCGGATAATTCATGTGGATAGCGATTAATCGCAGTTAATAGGCCAACGGATTCAAGCAATAATTTTGCTTCTTCTACCACTTTTTGTTTGGCATTTCCAAATAGTTTTCCAAATAGAGCTGAGCTTTCAAACTCACGCGCAAGGATTACATTTTCCAAAACTGTTAAGTGTGGAAATACCGAATACTGTTGGAACACTATACCTCGGGATTGATCGGGTTCATTGGGAATAGGTTTGTTATCTAATAATAGTTTTCCTGAAGTAGGTTCTTCCATTCCCAACAACATTTTCAAGAAGGTGCTTTTCCCGCAGCCGGACGTACCAACCATGGTAATAAATTCACCAGCATTGACGCTAATATTTAAGCCTTCTAAAACTACATTGTTGCCATATTTTTTCCATAAGTTTTTTACTTGAAGCATGGGATAACTTGGTTGCGCAATAAGGGGTACAATGTTTGACATGCTATTTTTTCCCCTGATAATGCCATACGAATAATTTGTGACTGATCTTGTTTAATAACCAATCCAAAATAAAAGCAAGTAAAGTAATCCATGCTACATAGGGCAATATCACATCCATTGACATATACCTGCGCACTAAAAATATTCGGTAACCGAGCCCATCAGTAGCAGCAATGGCTTCGGATGCGATTAAGAATAACCAACCTGAGCCAAGCGACAAACGTACCGCATTAATAAGTCTGGGTAATAATTGTGGTATTAAAATACGTACTAAAATTTGCCAGGTGGAAGCACCTAGGGTTTGCGCTTTTATAATTTGTTCCTGAGGGATTTCTTGCGTGCACCGTTGAATGTCGCGTGCAATAAAAGGTGCAACTCCGATTACAATTAGCGCGACTTTCGATAATTCATCCAGCCCAAAAACAATAAATAATATGGGCAAGAGTGCCATGGGCGGCACCAACGAAATTATGGTAATTAAAGGCGCTAATGGCGCATTCACTATAGGTATGGCACCAGTAAATAAGCCAAATAAAAAACCTATAACGGCGGCTATACTAATGCCGAGTAGGAGGCGCTTTAAGCTGCTAAGCGTATCGACCCAAAAAAGATATTCCCCGGTGCGTTTGCTTGGCTCTAACACATAAGTATTTAGCGTAGCACCCATTTGCATGAAGCTAGGCAACAATTTATCGCTCGGGTTTTCTATATGACGCGCATCAGCAGCGAATATATACAACATTAAAATGATAACAAAAGGGGCAAGCCCTAATAGCCATTGCGTAGATCTTGACGGCGCTAGATTTATTAGACGTTTCATTAGCTTGACTCTTGAGTCAAATCTGTTTGTTTTTTTCGAAATTTTTAAATCCACAAACAGATTTGATTGCGTACATGTTTTTTAATGTTCGGGCTTCTTTTAAATTTTATTATAGTTTTCCGTCTGCAGCCATTTGCATGTAAGTAGTATCAAAACGTAATTTAACATTTTTGCTGTTGCCATACACGCCTTTTGCACCTTCAACACCTATATAGGTTGCGTCTGGGGCGCCATCACCTAACAATCCATGAGCAAAAGAAAACTCAGCGACTTTTTTCATGGTATTTAAGAGTGCATCGCTTTTAACAAATTCAACGGCAGATGCGGGAGTGTAAAACATTTTGGTGGTTTTAAGTTGTGATTCGAAACCGGCTAAGTCAGTACTTGATGCGGTCGCCATAGCGGTGCGAGCTGCAGTAGCATTTTTATCTTGGGCGCTCATTAAACCCATAATTTCATACCAGGCGCCCACCAATGCTTTGCCTAGTGCAGGATTTTTTTTCAGCGTTGCAGTATTGATTACAAATAAATCCATAATTTCACCGGGGATTTGTGCTGAGTCAAAAACTTTTGTACTTTTGGGTTGTCTTAAAATTTCACTGAGCAAAGGATTCCAAGTAGTAATCGCTGTTACATTTTTAGTGCTATAAACTGCGACCATATCGGCATCAGAAGTATTTACAACTTTTACATCAGTCTCTTTTAAATTAATCGATTCCAGTGCGCGTGCGAGTAAATAATGGGACACGCTTAATTCAACTAAATTTATATTTTGGCCTTTTATATCTTTAAGTGTTTTGTTATTGCCCTTCAGTACAATACCATCGTTGCCATTGGAAAAATCACCAACGATTAATGCTGTGCTATCTACACCTCCCGCTGCGGGAATTGTTAGCGCATCCATATTTGTCATGGCGCAAGCGTCAAATTGTCCTGCGGTATATTGATTGATAGATTCAACATAGTCGTTAATTTGCACGACTTTAATTTCGATGCCGTATTTTTTTGCCCACTTGTCGATAATTTTTTGTTCTGCAGCATAGCCCCATGGCATCCAGCCGACGTAAATCGACCAGCAGACCTTGAAGGGTTCGGCAGAAGCAAATGCTGTTGAGAGTGAAAGACTTAAGGTAAGAAGTAATTTTATAAGTAGGCGGTTTGTGAATATTTTTTTTTCTAAAATGACGGCAACGACATGCAGCATGGTAAACCTCCAGCGGTTATTTGGTTACAACGGTTTCTATTATCGGGATTGAGAGCACTCTGGCAATTAAATCTGTTCGGCATTCAAATTTGACTTAAGTTAATTAAGTCAGTGTAAGGTTTGCAAACAGGCTTTTAGGCCGTCATCTCCCGGGCTTTTATCCCGCCGTGTAACCGTCATTGGCCTGATTGAAATGTATGTCAGGCCGCTGGGGTCGAAAGCTCTCGGACCAGTCACTATTTTGTTTCACAAAACAATCGGAACCCTAGCTTTCTATTTTATAAACTGTCGAATAGTCTAAACCACCCAGAGTGCGGATCAGTGTTTACTCGTGAACATTAGAATGCAGGCAATTTAGGTACCAAGTTTGTTTAACAGAGATTTTATTTAAAGTTCTATGCCTGGCGTTGGTTAGGGCTTGTTTCAACCGAGGTTTTCAGGTTTGGGTGAGCCCCAAATTGGTGCTGTAGATGCTATTGTGAGATTATTTGGTGCGTTGCTGGTTCTGATCATAGGTTGCTTTTATGGATGTGTGGCGCATCAATTATTATTTTTATGGTTTGGAACAACAGATGCATAAGTCATTCTGTGTCCAATTTGGCAGAAAGTGATAGAATCTCGGCAAGCTTATGCGCCATTGATTAAATATTATTTACATCAATGTGTGCAAATTGAAAGGTTATTCACAGTTGGATGGTAGGAAAATGAATGTTACGGATAAAAAAATTGAAAAATATGCAATTAAACAAGGGGCTTTTAGTGCAGGTAACTCTATGAGTCATACTGTGGCACGCATGACAGAACAAACAGTCATCGAGCATTTGAAACGTTGCCGCGACTTAACGCGTGGCTTTGCGTTACGCGTGTTCCCTAATTTCTGGCGGCTGTGGGCGGCACAAATTTTAGAGCATGCAGATCGCGCAAAGTCGAATAAAGAACAAGTAGCCCTGCTAGAAGTAAAAAATCTTATTATTGCGGTGCAAGAGCCGGCAGAGCAGGAGTTCAGCCAGCACTTGGCTAACGGCTTCGTTAAATTTAAAAATAAAACGTTAAATACGCTAACAGGTGAGGAGCGTTTTACTAGTGATATATTGTCGCTGGTTGAGCATTCAGATCTCGAAGAAACAATTGCCATTACTTCCATAGCTCATCGCGCAGAGAACTCTTTTGCAGAATATTTGTGGTTTGTGCAACAGCGTCTGGCGTTACTAAATGATGGCGAAAGGCTTTATGATCGCAATAATCCAGCCAGCCCGGTGCAATTTTGCGAAGCTTTGCGTAAGGTATTATCTAGTTTGGATGTGGATACAAAAATAAAATTAATTGGTTATAAAATTTTTGATCAAGAGGTTGTTAGCCAGTTAAAAGGTCTTTACGAAGAGATAAATCACTATCTGATTGAGCAAAATCTTCTCCCTGAATTGCGTTTTACGCCTGGCAATGAGTCTGATTCTAGAGGTAATGCAGCTGAGCGTGGAGGTGATTCTCTGGATGTTCAACCAACCACTGATTCTTCATTAATGAATGAGGATCAGCGCCATGTAAGTGACCGCTTATTAGATGGTACTTTAAGTCATAATGACGCTCAGTACCAAAGCACCTTATTGAATGCGATACGTTTATTGCAGACGCACATTACCCAGCAACACTCTATACCTTCTGAATCCGGTCCCACTGCGGCGCCGGTTGCTGCTGCTAACTTTTCTGCAGTTGGTCGAGTTGCCAGTAATTTACCGGGGAGGGTAGTGTCTACCCCGCAACCTTTACTTGTATACAGCAATCAACAGTTAGTCAATGTTATAGATGGCATGCAGGAGCGCGCCTACACCGCCACACATCAAGCATTTGAAGGTCATGTTGCGGGGAGTGTTTTGGCTCTCGTGCCACAACCTGTGCATCAAGTTAGCCAACAAATGATGCAACAAATCGCCAACGAAAATGAAAATGGTGCGGTTGAAGCCGACGATATGAAAACCATTGATTTGGTGGGTATGCTGTTTGAATATATGCTGTCTGATGAACATTTACCTGATTCGGTAAAAGCATTGCTGAGTTATTTGCATACACCATTTCTGAAAATTGCATTTATCGATAAAAACTTTTTTGAACAGCCGGAACATCCGGCGCGGGTGTTGCTAAATAGTTTGGCGGAATCAGGAATTCGTTGGGTAGGTAATGATGGTAAAGACCAATTTGATATATTTACTAAAATCAAAGTTACTGTATTTCGTTTGTTAGAACAATTTAAAAATGATGTACGCCTTTTTGCAGAATTACTAATTGAATTTAATGCTTACACACATAATGTGGCGCGTCGCCAGGAATTGATGGAGCGCCGCGCGTTGGAAAAAGCGCAAGGCGAAGAGAAATTGCGTGAAGCGAAAATGTTAGTTAATTTAGCTGTGCGCAGTCGCACTGATGGTCGTGAAATGCCATCAGCCATACTATTGTTATTACTGCAACCCTGGTCTGATTATTTGTCATTTTTGTTACTACGTTATGGAGAAAACTCTGACTCCTGGGTACGTGCGGTTAATGCAATTGATGATTTGTTGTGGACTCTTGAACCGAAAACTTTGCAAATTGACAAAGTTTCCCAGATAGAAAAGCAGACCGCGTTAATTTCAATTTTAGAGCAGGGGTTTGAAACTATTGGTTATGAACCGGCAAAAGGCAGAAAGCTTTTGGATGCAGTTTTAGCGCTGCAAAAAATGGCATTACAAAGCCGTAAGGCGGAGGCTGCTCCAGAGCCCATGCGCACTAAATTGGAAAGTATGGCCGCAGAAAAAGCAGGTCAGTCAGATATAATCGCGGAACCGCAAACAGTAGAAGAAACTAAAATTGTCGATAGTTTGAAAATGATTGAGTTTGGAACCTGGTTTGAATTTGAGGGTGGCAGACGATTAAAAGTGGCTTGGTTCAATCAAAAAACTAATCATTATATGATGGTAGATCAACAAGGCAGGAAAGTATCATTAGTCGCAGGTTTACAATTGGCTCGTGAGATGATCGCAGGCAAAGCGCGGGTTATTACTGGTAGTACCAAACCTTTCTTTGAACGCGCGTTAGAAAATATCTATCAAACACTGAATGATCGAATGAATAATTTAACGGAAGTGTCGAATGGGTGAATTGTCTGCGCATGATAACGATCGCTCATTAGAGCGTCATATCATCCACTGTGATGTTGATGTCTATGATAGTTTGCGCGATATTTATCTTGGACGACTGGTTAATATTCATGTGAAAGGATTGATGATTGTTGGTGACATAGCACTTGAGGAGGACAAGCTATATGAAGTCGATATGCATATGCCTGCGGATAATCAAGTATTACGTCTTAGCGTCGATTGCTTGTGGAAGCGTCCTGCAGATTTGGATGGTAAACATTGGACTGGATTTAATATTATTGAAGCATCTCCCGTCGCCTCTGAAGAAATACGCAAATTAATCGCACTTTGGTGTCACGGATAAATTTTCATCTGCATGTTGCGACTAGAACAAATCAGTGAAAATAATTCCTAAACCTATATTCCGTTGATGTACATTGTAGTCGATAAGGCTATGTCCATAGCCATCAAAATAGTTAATGATTCCACGTATATTTTTTGTTACGGGGAATGTCCAGCCGAGCTCTACCGCACCGTAGTCGCTGTCTAGATTATGGCGTATCTGAATGTTAAAAATATTTGATTTATATTTATAAGCTGCCGATAACTCTCCATGCCCCATATATTTTGAGATGTCTGGATTGTCATCGCCCCGCGGGTCCCCCGGATATTCCTGACGGCTTTCTGGTAGTCGATACCAAGGATTAATAGTAAAAGTAAAATCACCTTTTTCGAATACCGAAGTGAACATAATACGGTTCCAGCTGCGTGATAGGAGGCCGGTTTGTCCATTTGATTCGTGATTAATAATAATTTCGTTAACTGCATTATTAAAACCTAAAATCTCCCAATTATTGGTAAAGGTTAATATTAATTCTGGCTCATGATCACTTTCGCGAAACGGGGCAGATAAGTTGCGGTTATACACCTGCCATAAGGAATGATTGGTATATCCCAAATATAAGTGTCCATTATTATCAATGAGATTTTCATGCAGTAGAATTTTTACACTTAACTGTAATTCGGCTTCAGTGTGATTTAAATTGGTAAATGTTGTATCAGCTTTGTGATAGGGCTCTTCGTTAGGTTTATTGGTGTAACTAGCAGGTAAAAGGTAGTTGCGTTTGTGCGGCATAAGAATAAAACGATTGGAGCGATTTAATGCTTCTATCGTTAAACGATTTTTAAGTAGACCTACTTGTGGTGCATCTGCATTATTTTTTGTAATAGTGGGTAGTGAAACAGGTGTGTTTTCTACCTGTAGCGCATTTTCCGGAGTTGAAGTCTGATTGTCGGGTGTACTATTTATAGGATTGCCAGGGTTATTTTCGGTATTTATTCCCTGTTGCACTACTAAATTGCAGGCCTCTTTCAACGTTCTAATTGTCATCGACTCGTCGGCGCCAGCCACGGTTGCTTCCATGCATTTTTGTTCATTCGATAGATTAGCTGAGTTATTCTCTGCAATTGCAATGGCGGTATGGAACAAAAAAACAGCTATAAGAAAATGGGTTCGCATTTGCAACTGCCTACTTTATTAAAGTGTTGTATTGTAGGTCTTGTAAATTTTAAGGCAAGTCATTGCTAATTTGTTTTGCTATTAGATGACAAGTGTTAACCAGTCTTCAATTTCATCTTGATGCCAGCGTTCAAGTATTAGCACTCCTTCATCTACAATGTGCAAATACATATCAATGATATTAGTCGTGATTTCGTACAATCTATTGCTGTCAGCGGTAGTCATGCCATCATCTTTTAACACATCCTGTTCAATCATATTTAATAAAAAGGTCAATTTTATTTCATAACTTTTTAGAGGGTTAAGCAATGGAGAATCCTTATTTATTATGCTTTCCATGCGCTTGGCTTGGTGACGTAATTTTTCATTATTTACTTTGGTGCACTGAATAACGTAGCGTAGCTTGCTGGCATAATCAGTATCGCAATAGCCTAATGCTGCTACGTAGGTTGCTAAAGCGCGGATGCGACCAATTTGCTCGGCAACAGCAGGCATAAGACGAGTTGAAAAATGTAATACCTCTAACTGTTTAACCCGGTTTGTTTTAATGATTTTTGTGCCATTTGTTGGTGTTGTTTTAACTTCGGCGCTCATTAGGGTGCTCATTGGCTCTTCTAAGTGTTTAGCCAGCCGGGCAACGAGCGTTAAGAGATGTTCAATAAGGTGACAGTGAAGTTCGTAGTTATCAATAACAGAATCTTGCTGCCAGTCGTGGCTAATCGTAAGCCATGCATTGCGCAAATTTTCGTGATCGCGAGTCGATAAGAACTCTTTCATTTGGTTTGCGAATGCCATAAATAATTGAAAACGATTAGCTAACTGATACTGCATTTTTGAAAGGTCATCGCGAAAATCACAGTTACCACCCAGCAGGCCCATGCTCATTGCCCTATGGCGTTGTACGGATTTAATCATTTGGATTAATTGTTTGATAAGGACCAAAGCATCGTGGCGCTGACGAAACAGGCTAGTAAACATTGCATCCAGGGTATTTGTTTTGTCAGTACTTGGTGCACTTTGAATGTTGGTTTGTGCAATTGTATGACTATTGCTTTTCATTTTATGTCCTAAGTTGGGTCGTTCTTGCTAAAAATATTAAAATACACGTGCCTTCTTTCCGCAAAGTTTAATTTAGCAACACTTATGCCAGCTGGTATTGAATGAGCAAATTTCTTAAATTGTATAAATTCACTGTCGGTGTATATATAGTTGTCTTATCGAATTAATCTCACATCGGAAATAATCTTATGAAAATTTATCTTTTGGCTGGTTTCGTTTGCACTTCGATCATAAGTGTTAATGCGCAAGCTGTTAATATCGATATGAAACCTGGCTTATGGGAATACACAATTAAAATGGATGGGGCTGGTGCCAGTGCTGAACAGAAATCTCAGCAAGAGCAATTGGCCAAAGGCTTGGAGGCTATGAAAAAACAATTTGAAAATTTACCTCCTGAACAACAACAAATGATCGAAGGGATGATGGCTGAGCAAGGCATTAATTCCACGGACACTAGTTTAGATATGGCGACTAAAGGAATGCAAATTTTGAAGGATGGCACTGTTGTAAAGGAATGTGTGACGCAAGAAGAAGTTGATCGCGGTGAGTTACCAGAAATAAGTGACGGATGCGAGCATAAGCTGACTCAAATGTCGGCTAAGGTTATTAAGGTATCTTATGCCTGTAAGGGTACCCCGCCTTCACAAGGGGAGAGCATCATTACCTTTCAAAGTCCCAAGGCCTATACAGGCAAGGCTACATTCACCACAACGATTGGCGGTCGCACCCAAACTTACAGCGCTCAACAATCGGGTAAGTGGCTCTCCAGTAACTGTGGCGAAATAAAGCCTGAGCCCACGGAAAACAATTAAAAATTAATCAAACGATCAGAGTCTGATTCATAGATCTATTCTTAAATCTGTCGCGCTTGATTGTTGACAGCGCTGTCATTTTTATTTAAAGTAAACTTGTCTGATTTTTGCTGCGCCAATTAGCATTTTTGCTCGGCCGCAACTGATGATTGTCTCTCAACGTTGATGTTTGGTTGATTCATCAACGTTTCCCTTTAGCCCTTTACGTTTGTAAGGGGCTTTTTTTTGCCCTTGATTTTACTTATTACAATTCTTGCTTTGCTGTTTTTCACGGCTAGGTTATTTGGCTTATAGCTGGCATAATCGGCCTCAAATTTTTCGGGTTTATTCTGCTGCTATAGGTATTTTGCAGAGCCCCATCCTTTTTAAGCGCACTTATGTTTCCTGTTGGTGTGTCATTTTTACTATTTAGTTGAGGATTAACATGCAAGTTCAAGCCACTCAATCATCACAACACATTCAACCGCAACAAAAGCCTGGCAATCCTAATTTTTCATCTGGGCCTTGTAGCAAGCGTCCAGGTTATAGTTTGGACCAGTTAGATATTTCTACCCTAGGCCGTTCGCACCGTTCAACTATTGGTAAGGCTGCTTTGCAGCGTGCTTGTGAAGATACCGCTGAGTTGTTGGGTTTGCCGGCTGGATACCGTGTAGGCGTAGTACCCGGTTCGGATACCGGAGCGGTTGAAATGGCAATGTGGTCATTGCTGGGTGAGCGTGGTGTAGATATCCTGCAGTGGGAATCTTTCGGGAATGGATGGTTGAGCGATGCTACCAAAGAATTAAAGTTAAAAGTAAATGCACATGAAGCTGACTATGGATTACTGCCCGATTTGGCTAAAGTGAACTTTGATAACGACGTTATTTTTACCTGGAACGGCACTACCTCTGGAGTAAAAGTACCCAATGGCGATTGGATTCCTGCAAACCGTAAAGGCTTAACTATTTGTGATGCTACTTCTGCAGTATTCGCTATGGAATTGCCTTGGGAAAAATTAGACGTTATTACTTTTAGCTGGCAGAAAGTGCTTGGCGGTGAAGGCGCTCATGGCATGTTAATTTTGGGGCCTAGAGCCGTCGAGCGGTTAGAGTCTTACAAGCCAGCCTGGGCTATGCCAAAACTGTTTCGTATGACGAGTGGGGGTAAGTTAGTTGAAGGTCTTTTCAAAGGTGAAACGATTAATACGCCATCTATGTTGGCGGTTGCAGATTATCTGGATGCGCTTGATTGGGTGCGCGCTATAGGTGGGGTAAAAGAAACTATTGCGCGTTCCAATACTAATTTAGCGGTACTTCAAAAGTTTGTTGCCGAAAATGACTGGATTGATTTTCTGGCGCAAACAACGGAAACACTTTCTAATACCAGCGTCTGTTTTACTTTGAAAGCAAATGCTGACCAAGTTAAAAATATGATTAAGTTATTAGATAAGGCTGGTGCCGCTTACGACATTGGAGCTTATCGCGATGCGCCAGCAGGGCTGCGAATTTGGTGCGGTGCAACGGTTGAAGCTGCGGACTTGAAAGCATTGCTACCTTGGTTGACATGGGCATATCAGCAGTCTGTTATCGCTTAATTTACTGCCCATCTTTAAAAAATTCAGGCTGTGTATTCCCGCGGCCTTTTCTCATGAATCGATTCATTCAAACTCCTCGTTTGTTAGGAAAGAGCTATGTTTAAAGTTAAAACTTATAACCAAATCTCAGACAAAGGTTTAAGCCGTTTTTCTCGTGAAAAATACCAAGTGGAGAGTGATCTTACATCACCTGATGCCTATATTTTACGCAGCCACAAGTTGCAAGGAGAGGCATTACCGTCCAGCGTCAAGGCAGTTGCTCGTGCGGGAGCGGGTACCAATAATGTACCTGTTGCTGAATATACCAAGCTCGGAGTTGTGGTGTTCAACTCTCCCGGTGCTAACGCAAATGCAGTAAAGGAATTAGTGTTGGCGGGAATGCTATTGGGATCGCGCGGAATTTTGCAGGGCCTCGAGTATGTTCAAGGCTTAACTCATATGACGGATGCAGATGAAATGTCCAAGCTATTAGAGAAAGAAAAATCTAATTTTGCGGGCTACGAGTTGCAAGGTAAAACTTTAGGTATTGTAGGTCTAGGTGCTATTGGTTCAATGATTGCGGATGCTGCCCTTGCCTTGGGAATGAATGTCATAGGCTTTGACCCTGCGTTGTCAGTAGATGCTGCGTGGCGTTTGCCCAACCAGGTTGCAAAAATGGAAAACTTGCAATCATTGTTAGCTTCAGCTGACTACATAACGTTACATGTTCCTGCTATTGATGCAACCAAGCATATGATTAATGTCGATACGTTAAAAATTATCAGAAAAGGTGCAGTGCTTCTTAATTTCGCCCGCGAAGCTATAGTTGACGCGCATGCAGTCGTTGATAGTTTGAATGCAGGTCATCTGGGCAAATATATTTGTGACTTTCCAGAGCCGATTCTTCTCAATCGTAAAGATGTTTATGCCATGCCACATATAGGCGCCAGCACTGAAGAAGCAGAAGAAAACTGTGCCATTATGGCAGCAGATCAACTGATGGATTATCTTGAAAATGGCAACATTAAGAATTCGGTTAATTTTCCTGCAGTGCATATGGGCCGTAATCCCGGTACAGGTGCCCGTATTACTTTTTCCAATGATAATGTTTCAGGTGTGCTAGGGAACCTGTTGTCAGTTTTGGCGGATAACAAAGTTAACGTAGTTGATATGGTTAATAAAAGTCGTGGCGAAGTAGCCTACAATATTATTGATGTTGAACAGGCACCCTCTTCGGCAGTCATCGCAGCCTTAACTAAAATTGAACGAGTTATCTCAGTAAGAGTTATTTAGTTATTGTGCTTTAGTGAATTGCTGCAGGAGTTGAGGTGATACCCAATGAACAAACGTTTGTGGTCCGGCATTGCTGACGCTTTAGCGCCGCAAACAGTGCTGTTGACGCAATCGGACCAGTTTGCGCGACAAGCTGCGGTGATGGTGTTAATTACAGATGAAGCATCACCGCAAATAATATTTACGTTGCGCGCAAAACATCTGACCTATCATGCGGGAGAAGTATGTTTTCCAGGTGGTATGTGGGAACCGGAAGATACTACGCTTTTGAAAAGTGCGTTGCGTGAAACCCACGAAGAAATAGGCTTGCCGCCGCATCTTATTGAGGTGTTAGGGGTGCTGCCTGAGCGTCAAACTCGCAATGGCACCTTGGTGACTCCGTTTGTGGCTTACATTCCCGCAGGTTATGGTTTTGCACCTAATCCCGCCGAATTGGATTCTTTATTTATGGTGCCACTTGAACAATTTATAGCGGGGTTACAAATCCGCACAGATATATTTGAACATAATGATCTACAGTCTCACATGCCGGCCTATGCTTATCAAGGCTATGAGATTTGGGGATTTACAGCGGCTGTTATAGCTGACCTACTAATGTTATTGCGGCCACTGTTTAAAACTGTTGCTTAAGCTTTGTTGTTTAACGCAGAGTCAAAATATACTTAAATGACAATAAAATTTTGACTTGGATAAGCCCTCTGCCGCTTAACAATCATTTATTCTCTGGCCAGAAAAACGCTCGCCAGATAAATTATATTAATAAGGTAATTAAGGATGAGTAATTTTACAGCACCACTCAGAGATATTGAATTTGCATTGTTTGAAGTGTTGAATTATGCCCAACACTGCAAAAACTATTGTGCAGATTTAGATCCTAATCTCGTCAGTGCACTCTTGCAAGAAAGCGCCCGCTTTTCTGAAGAAATACTTGCCCCACTTTCGGCGGTTGGCGATATTGAGGGCTGTCAGTTAGTGGATGGTCAAGTCTTTACTCCCAGCGGTTTCAAAGCGGCGTATCGGCAGTTTTGTGATGCGGGTTGGCCTGCACTTTCCCGCTCAAACGAATTTGGTGGGCAGGGTTTGTTGCAATCGCTCGGTGTGGTTGTTAATGAGCTTTTGGCAAGTGCGAATTACGCATGGACTATGTACCCAGGGTTGTCACAAGGCGCCATGCACACCATCGAAATGCATGGGTCAGCCGCACAAAAGCAAGCTTATTTACCGCAACTGATATCCGGTGAATGGACTGGTACCATGTGTTTAACCGAAGCCCATTGCGGTACCGATTTAGGTTTGCTTAATACCAAAGCATCGCTGCTTCCTGACGGCAGCTATGCGCTTACCGGCAGCAAAATTTTTATATCCTCCGGTGATCATGATCTCGCAGAGAATATTGTGCATATTGTTTTGGCGCGGATCGCGGGTGCGCCTCAAGGCACCAAAGGCTTATCACTTTTTATCGTTCCCAAATATCTCATTGATAGCGCTCCGAATAATTCAATTGGTGAGCGCAATCGGGTCAGTTGCGGCTCGTTGGAACACAAAATGGGCATTCATGGCAATGCCACCTGCGCGTTAAATTTTGATGGGGCAATCGGTACTTTATTAGGGAAGGAGAATAAAGGATTAAACCTTATGTTCACTTTTATGAATCTCGCGCGTTTGGGTGCCGCGATGCAAGGTTTAGCGCATTCCGAGATGGGTTTTCAAAAGTCCTTAGCTTACGCACGCGAGCGGTTACAAATGCGCTCGCCCACTGGCGCTAAAAATCCTGATGACATCGCTGATCCCATTATTGTTCACCCGGATGTGCGACGTATGTTATTAACGCAAAAAGCGTTTAGTGAAGGCATGCGCATGCTAGCCTACTTCACGGCGAAGCAAATCGATATTACTGAGCGCAGCCAGGATCCAGACATAAAACAAACCGCTACCGATATGCTGAGTTTATTAACGCCCGTAGCCAAGGGATTTATGACTGAGGTAGGTTTTGAATCCGCTAACCTAGCGTTGCAATGTTTTGGTGGGCACGGTTATATCCGCGAGTGGGGCGTTGAGCAAAATGTGCGAGATGCGCGAATAGCTTCTCTTTACGAAGGTACTACCGGTATTCAGGCGCTGGATTTGTTAGGTAGAAAAATCCTTTTATCGGGTGGTCAGCCACTGAAAAATTTCACAAGTTGCATTGAACATTTTTGTGAGGAGGCAGTCGGCTATGCAGAATTGCTGCCATACATCGAATCTTTGTCTAAACTACTCAAAGAATGGTTTACTTTGACCGCAAAAATAAGTGAACGCGCTGACGAGAATCTCGATGAGGTCGGTGCAGCATCCGTGGATTATCTAATGTATAGCGGTTATATCCTAATCGGATACTTTTGGGGGCGCGCTGCCAAAACAGCATTGGATGCTTTAGCACAGGGGACTAGCGAACCGGCTTTTTATAGAGCCAAACTGGAAACGGCACGATTTTATTTTGAACGGTTGTTACCGCGTACTGCGACATTGAGGATAACTATTAATTCTGGTTGTGATAACTTAATGAGTCTTGCTGCAGATGATTTTTCCTTTCATTAAATGAAAAAACTGAGTGAGATAAAATAAAAAGGTTGTAAATGTATTTATAACCTGGATGTATTAACATTCTAAAACTTAAATAAAGCATAAATGAAACTGGAGTTAACGCCATGGCGCTACATTATGAACAAACTATTCCGGAAATGTTTGCGAAAGCATGCAAGGAATACGCTGATTGCCCCATGTTTAGTTGCATGGAGCACACCCTCACTTTTCGTGAAATGGATCACCTCTCAGCAAAATTTGCCGCATATTTACAACATCAAACTAATCTAAAACCGGGTGACCGTATTGCAATACAGCTCCCCAATATTTTGCAATATCCTGTAGCTATGTTTGGTGCGATGCGCGCTGGTATGGTTGTGGTTAACACCAACCCTCTGTATACCGCACACGAATTAAAGCATCAGTTAAATGATTCTGGTGCAAAAGCTTTAGTTGTTTTAGCTAACATTGCACATAATGCTGCAACTGTTATTAGTGAAACATCCGTTGAACTTGTCATAGTGACCGAGCTTGCAGATTTGCATCCGCCAGTAAAGCGATTGTTAATAAATTTTGTTGTGAAATATATTAAAAAAATAGTGCCAGCATTTTCATTTTCGCACCAAACAAGTTTTCGCGCTGTTTTAGCCGCAACGGAAAAGCCGTGGCAGCCAACATTAATTTCAGCGAATGATATCGCAGTGTTGCAATACACCGGTGGCACAACGGGTGTCTCGAAAGGCGCTATGCTCACTCATCGCAATTTGATTGCTAACATGCTCCAGGTTAATGAGCATATGAAAAACATATTTCGTAAAAAACTTGAATTTTTAATTGCGCCATTACCGTTATACCATATTTATTCATATACGCTTCACTGCACCTCAGCAGTTACGCTTGGTAATCATAGTTTGTTAATTCCTAATCCGCGCGATATCCCCGGATTCCTTACCGCTCTTAAAAATAAACCTTTCACTTTATTTGTTGGTTTAAATACTTTATTTAACGCATTATTACGCAACGAAGAATTCAAAAAACTTGATTTTAGCCATATGCGTTTAACGGCATCGGGCGGAATAGCCTTAACAACAGACACTGCTATACGATGGCAGAAACTAACAGGTTGTCCCATTAGCGAAGGTTATGGCTTAACAGAAACTTCACCCGTAGTGTCAATTAATCCATTCGATGCCGTCCAATTGGGCACTGTGGGTAACCCTTTAATCGACACAGAATGTAAAGTGATTGATGAACACGGACAAAGTTTGCCAGTCGGTGAGGCGGGCGAGTTATGTATTCGTGGACCCCAGGTGATGAAGGGTTATTGGCAACGCCCGGATGCAACTGCGGAAGTGATTGATGCGGAGGGATGGTTTAAAAGCGGTGATATCGCCACTATTGCGGCGGATGGTTATATTAAAATTGTTGACCGCAAAAAAGATATGATTAATGTTTCTGGCTTTAAAGTCTATCCTAATGAAGTGGAAGATGTATTAAGTAGCCATCCCGATATTGTTGAAGCAGCCGTCATAGGTGTACCCGATAAAGAGGGCAGTGAAACAGTAAAGGCATTTGTGGTAGCTTCGAACTCTGATTTAACCGTGCAACAAATACGTGATTTTGCAAAAGTGAAGTTGACTGCGTACAAGGTTCCCCACCTTGTTGAGTTTTGTCAGGAATTACCAAAATCAAATGTGGGTAAAATTTTACGCCGCGAATTACGTGATAAAGAAATTGCAAAAAATAATTCAATTTAACTTAGGAAAAAAATATGGATTCTCTTATTGGTTTGCTTTCAAGTCCTGCGGTATGGATTGCTCTCGTATTGATATACACACTAAAAAAAGGCATTCATTTTGTGCCGCAAAATCGCGGTTATGTTATTTATCGTTTTGGTAAGTACACCAAAACCTTAAGTTCAGGATTAAATTTTATTGTTCCCTATATCGAGTCTATTGCTGCCGATAGGAATTTAAAGGAACAAACATTAGTTATTCCACAACAGTCGGCCATTACCAAAGACAACATTGCGCTAATGATTGATGGAGTACTGTTTATCAAAGTGATTGATGCCGCTGCGGCCACTAACAACATCACTGACTACAAGCTTGCTTGTACCCAGCTGGCCATGACTTCTATGCGCAATGCTATAGGCTCTATGGAGTTGGATGATTGTTTTCAAAATCGCGCTGCGATAAATGCAAAAATTCAAGACGCTATGCAGGATGCTACCCAGCCATGGGGTTTAATTGTGTTACGTTTTGAATTGCTGGAGATAGCAATTCCACCTTCTATTAAAGAGGATATGGAAAAGCAAATGACTGCAGAGCGGCAAAAACGCTCCGCGATTTTAACCGCAGAAGGTGTAAAAATAGCGGCCATAACTACCGCTGAAGGTCAAAAACAAGCCCGTGTCCTGGATGCTGAAGCCGCTAAAGCTGAGCAGGTATTAGAAGCAGAAGCAAGCAGAGAAGCGCAAATTCTTCAAGCCACGGGTAAAGCTGAAGCTATTCGGTTAGTGGCTATCGCTGAGGCGGAAGCTTTAACAACTATCGGCAAATCAGCCTCAACCATAGAAGGTAAAAATGCCGTTGCTCTAACCTTGGCGCAGAATGCTATAGCAGCGCATAAAGCCATTGCACACGAGAGCACCGTGGTACTTACTGATGGCAAAACCAGTGAAAATATTGCTAGTACAGTAGTGCAAGCTATGGCTGTTTCATCGGCTATTCATCTTCATCCATAATTTTCCCTATACGGATTTTTGTATGAACACATTGTTAGAGCACTTTTCGCAACATCATGATCATTTACTTTACGCAATGGCTTGTGTTTGTTTGTTGCTGGAATTAGGTGTGTTGGGAATGAGCGGTCCTTTGATATTTATTGCATTGGGCTGTATTGCCACTGGATTATTAATAACATTCAACCTAATCCATGGCTGGGATATTGAACTGTTAATGGTAAGCGTGCTAGCAATAATAAGTGCGGCAGGACTTTGGAAACCTTTAAAACGTTTTCAGAATTCCGGGGGCGGCCCTGATACCAGCAGCGATATGATCGGTAAAAGTTTACCGGTTACTTTTACTATCACACATGAACATGGGCGCGTGTCCTACTCCGGAATTGAGTGGCAGGCACGGTTAGCTGTAACAACTGCCGAACCCATTTCGATTGCAAGTCGGGCATTAGTGGTAGGTGTAGATGGTTCTTTGTTGATGGTGAAAACAATTTAATAGCCATCACTTATTTGGTTTGTTGTTATGAAAAGAGCCTTAATTTTGTCTGGTGGCGGTGCGCGCGCCGCTTATCAAGTGGGTGTGCTGCAAGCGCTTGCAGAAATTTTACCTCCCGAAATTGATAACCCATTTCCGATAATTTGCGGTACATCTGCTGGTGCGATTAACGCGCTCGCTCTTGCTGCGCACCCCGGCACTTTTAGAGAATCGGTTCATGCTTTGGCGCACATGTGGAGCAATTTAGAGATAGGTCAAGTCTATCTTTATGGCTGGAGCGATTTGCTAAGGGGTTTGGGTTTGTTGGGGCTATCACTGTTTAATCAGGGTGTAGGGCGTCAGCGACCTTTGTCACTTTTAGATAACTCACCGCTGTGGAATCTATTAGGCTCTCGTATTCAATTCGATAATATTCAAAAATCAATTGACTCTGGAAAACTATTGGCCGTGAGCGTATCGGCCATGGGGTATACCTCGGGCCATACTGTTAGTTTTTTTCAGGGTCATGCAAAAATGTTGGGATGGAACCGTTATCGACGTAGCGGTGTACCTACCACAATTCGGCTGGAACATCTTATTGCGTCCTCGGCAATTCCTACTATATTTCCGGCGGTTCGGATCAGTCGCGAATATTTTGGTGATGGCGCTTTGCGGCAGTTAGCACCTATTAGTCCGGCATTACATTTAGGCGCTGAATCATTGTTTGTAGTGGGCGTGAGCGGCAATAAAAGGGTATCCAAAACGAAAAAGCGCTTGCCAGTAAAACATTCGCCTTCCATGGGGCAGATAGTTGGCCATTTATTTAACAGCGCGTTTGTGGATTCACTCGAAGGGGACATTGAGCATCTTGAGCGCATGAATGAGTTAATTAAATTGATTCCTCCGGAAACCCTGGTGGAGGCAGGCTTAAAATTGCGCCCAGTTGAAAACATGATAGTTTCACCTTCGAGTCCTTTAGATGCTATAGCGGGTAGAAATATTCGCTACTTACCCAAAAGTTTGCGTTTCTTTTTGCGAGCCATTGGTGCTACCGCGAGTGGTGGGGGTGCAACTGCAGCGAGCTATCTTTTATTTTCTACTGAATTTATTTCAGAACTAATGGCATTAGGCAAGCAAGATACTTTGGCAGAGGCCGAACAAATTAGAAATTTTTTCAGCAAATAACCGTACCCAACTTCGAAAAATAAAAAAAGCCGCTGTTGTTAGCGGCTTTTTTATTGCTGTTTGTTTAAAATTTTTAAGCTCTTCGTCTAAACAGCGGTAAAGGCTGATCTACAGATGCTTGATAATATTCATTAAAATCTTGCAGAGATTTTAATGCTGCATCTAAATTTATTTCTGTATTACTAAAAGCAAATGAATTTACGCCGCAGCGGCGCAAATAGCAGAGCTGGTCGCGAATAAAATTACCGACTGCGCGTAGCTCGCCAGTAAAGCCGTAGCGTTCACGCAACAAGCGTGCAGTCGAAAATGCACGACCATCCATAAAGCCTGGAAAGTTAACGCCAATAAGCGGTAACTTTTTAGCGTCATCACCCAATTGCTCAGCGGTTTCATCACTATCTAGCCATACGCCGATATCTGTGCGTGCTTGCAAGGCATTCTTTTGAGCTAGCCATACATTGAGCGGAACAATAATTTGGCCAACAGGTATCTCGATTGCTGCGGCATCGCTTTCTGATTTAGCAATAAATTGCCAATTATTTTCAGCAATCAATCCGTTTTTAATGATCATGTCGCCATTATTTTTTAGCATAAACTTTCTCCTTAAACGGAGTGGCACCAATGCGGCGATAAGTATCAATGAATAACTCTTCAGTGTTGCGGTTTTCCACATACACATTCACCAGTTTTTGGATAACATCTGGCATGTCGTCAGCACCGAAAGAAGGGCCAAGCACGTCGCCAAGTGAAGCGTCATTGCTAGCATTGCCGCCAAGCGAAACTTGATAAAATTCCTTGCCAGATTTATCCACACCTAAAATGCCGATATGACCAACGTGGTGATGGCCACATGCATTCATGCACCCAGAAATATTAAGATCGATATCGCCTAAATCGTACACGTAATCCAAATCTTCAAATTGACGTTGAATCGCTTCAGCGATGGGAATGGATTTAGCGTTGGCGAGTGAACAAAAATCTCCGCCAGGACAGCAAATAATATCGGTGATAGTGCCGATATTAGGCGTTGCAAAGCCGGCTGTTTTAGCTTTTTGCCAAAGAGGAAAAAGATCAGTCTTTTTCACATCTGCCAATACTATATTTTGTTCATGCGTCGTCCGTGCTTCGCTAAAACTATATTCATCTGCGAGGTTGGCAATCATTTCCAATTGGCTATCAGTGATATCCCCGGGAGCAACGCCGGTAGGTTTGAGTGAAAGTGTTACTGCGGCGTAACCTGCAATTCGATGGCTGCGAACATTGCGTTGCAGCCATTTGCTAAAGGCAATGTTGGTTGCCGCGAGTGCATCGACAACTGTTTGAGCTGCGGTATTATCAATGCTTTCGTAGGCCGGTGCCGTAAAGAAGCCTTTGGCGCGCTCAATCTCAGCTTGCGTTAATTTATTGTAACCCTCTTTTAAATGCTCCCACTCGGCTTCTACTTTCTGCGCGAACACTTCAGGAGTTAGCGCACGTACTAAAATTTTGATGCGTGCCTTGTATTTATTGTCGCGACGACCCGAAAGGTTGTATACCCGTAAAATCGCTTCAAGATAGGATAGCAAGTCTTCTTCAGGCAAGAATTCGCGAATGACGCTACCTATTACCGGCGTGCGGCCCAAGCCTCCGCCCACATAGACTTTGAAGCCAACTTGACCTTTTTCATTTAACAAAACTTGCAGGCCGATATCGTGTACTTGTACCGCAGCGCGGTCATGCTCCGAGCCGGTTACCGCTATCTTAAATTTACGCGGTAAA
The DNA here is from genome assembly GCA_040386215.1 of Pseudomonadota bacterium. Taxonomy (GTDB): domain Bacteria; phylum Pseudomonadota; class Gammaproteobacteria; order Pseudomonadales; family Cellvibrionaceae; genus Cellvibrio. The sequence goes on along the minus strand of JAZKFX010000036.1, from coordinate 83,762 downwards.
AATGCGAATTCCGGGTGAAAGCTTGACCACTGACGAATGATTTCGCAATAGGGGCGGGGATCTACGATCTCATCCTCAGCAATACCGGCAAATTGATCGGAAGTAGTGTTGCGAATGCAATTGCCGCTAGATTGGGTGCCGTGCATTTGAACTTCGGCAAGTTCAGCCAAAATATCGGGCACTTCGGTTAAATCTGGCCAATTGAATTGAATATTTTGTCGAGTGCTCACATGACAGTAACCGCGATCGTAATGGCGGCAGATATGCGCCAGACGACGAATTTGGGCGCTGTTTAGCATCCCGTATGGGACGTTAATTCGAAGCATGGGTGCCAAACGCTGTACGTAAAGACCATTTTGGAGGCGTAGCGGTTGAAACTCCTCAGGTTTTAAATCACCTGCAAGGAAGCGTTCGGTTTGGTCACGAAACTGTGCTACACGTTGCTGTAATATACTGTTGTCATATTCGTCGTAAATGTACATGGGCCTAGTACCTTGTGGCAGCATTCTTAAAATGCCTGAAATGCTTTAAAAAATAGGCGCGCAGAATACACCAATTAACTCATAATCGCGAGTAAGCCAAGCTGCTTCAGCGCCGAACTTCGGGGATGTTTGCGAACTAGACTACTGTACAAACCTGCCTGGCGGAACCAATATTTCGGACTAAATTGCTTACTTTTGGTTATAGATTGCGGCACCACTGGTATCATACCTGCTCAAAAATGAGAGTATTTTATGTCCCCTGATATTAATGATTTAACCATATTGCCGCGCTGTCTGGAGGAAGTGGTTATTCTGCACCGCGACTCCGAGTTTATTATTATTAATAAACCTTCACGGCTTCTGAGCGTTCCTGGCCGCCACCCACAGAATAATGATTCGGTGATAGTGCGCTTACACAAGATTTATCCCGGTGCAGCTATTGTCCATCGTCTTGATTTTGATACGTCTGGCTTATTGGTAATGCCTTTACATCAGGGAGCTTTGTCGCATATTAGCAAACAATTTCAAGCGCGCACGGTAAATAAAACTTACACCGCAGTGGTAAATGGTTTAATAAAAGATGATAAAGGTGTGATTGATTTCCCAATTGCGGCAGATATGGAGAATCGCCCTAAATATAAAATCTGTGCAATTACAGGAAAAGCCTCAGTGACAGAATTCAAAGTGCTTTCACGAGACGAGACCACCCAAACGACTCGTGTTTTGCTGCATCCCATTACTGGTCGATCACATCAATTGCGTTTACATATGCAGGCACTCGGTCACCCTATTCTAGGGTGTGAGTTTTATGGCGATGAGGTGACTTTTAAACAAGCCCCACGTTTATTGTTGCATGCGACTGAGCTGGAATTTAAACACCCCAAGACAGGTAAAAAAGTTAAACAAGTTTGTAAGCCTGATTTTTAATGATTACAAAATAATTTTTCAATCTGTGTAGCGCAAAAATCCAGGCGCTGATTCCAGCGCCTGATAATTTAATTAATAGTTTTTTCTTCAAGTTTTTTTTCCAACGTATCAACTTGCATTTTTAACGAATCAATTTTTAACGATAAGTTTTTTACGTGCGAATAAGTCAAAATAATTGTTGCAATAATCATAATTATCACTATTAAAAATAAAATCATAATATTGAGCCTCAAAAATTTATAGTGCTAGCAATGTATTTATCTTAGTCAAGCGCCGCTCGATTTTGTTTAATGATCTGCAGCTTCACTTGCACCTATTCCTGTTTGTGACCGTACAAATTGCGTATCGAATGCAATCTCTTCAGCTTTTGCGCGCGCAGATTTATCCAGTCGTGAGAATACCCAGATGCCGATAAATGCAATGGTGATGGAAAAAATAGCCGGATTTTTAAATGGAAAATAAGCTTTTTCGTTGTGAAAAACATCTACCCATACGGTAGGACCCAGCACCACCAACACCAATGCTGTAAGCAAGCCAATAGACCCACCTATAACTGCACCGCGCGTCGTGAGTTTACGCCAGTACATGGAGAGCAATAAAATCGGAAAATTCGCGCTGGCAGCAACACAAAATGCCAATCCTACCATGAAGGCTACGTTTTGATTTTCAAACACTATGCCGAGTAAAACTGCAATAACACCGAGACAAACAGTAGCAATACGTGAAGCGAGAATTTCTTTTTTCTCATTGCGTTCACCTTTTAATACGAGGGTGGCGTACAGGTCATGAGAAATTGCACTCGAACCTGCCAGGGTTAAGCCTGATACTACGGCTAGAATTGTTGCAAAAGCTACTGCAGAAATAAACCCTAATAAAATATCGCCACCCAACGCATGAGCTAAACGAATCGCAACCATGTTGGTGCCGCCAATTAATTTTCCATCAGAAAAATAATCGGGGTTAGTGGCCAGCAATACGATTGCACCGAAGCCAATAATAAAAGTAAGTATGTAAAAATAACCAATAAATCCGGTGGCATAAAGTACCGAGCGACGTGCTTGAACGGCATCGCGGACAGTGAAAAAACGCATCAATATATGTGGTAATCCAGCAGTGCCAAACATCAATGCCATGCCGAGTGATATGGCGGATATAGCAGAAATGACGTCAGGTGTCTGGGTAATCGGAGCCATTATGGCTATACCCTTGGTATGAACTTTTACCGCTTCGGCGAACATGGCTTCAAAACTAAAGCTAAAGTGATATAACACCAGGAAGGCCATTAAGCTAGCGCCAGAAAGTAATAATACCGCTTTAATTAATTGCACCCATGTGGTGGCAAGCATTCCACCAAAAGTTACGTAAAGCGTCATTAATATACCCACGCTAATAACAGCTGTTTCATATTGCAAACCAAACAAATGCTCAATGATTTTCCCTGCACCAACTAATTGTGCAATTAAATAGAAAATGACTGTTACCAGTGAACCGCTGGCGGCAAGGATTCGAATAGGTTTTTGTTGCAAGCGAAATGAGGCTACATCAGCAAAAGTATATTTGCCTAAATTACGTAGTGGTTCTGCAATGAGTAATAGAACTAATGGCCAGCCTACTAAAAATCCAATCGCGTAAATTAAACCATCAAAGCCAGAAATGTAAACCAAGCCCGCTATTCCCAAAAAAGATGCAGCTGACATGTAGTCGCCAGCAATCGCTAAACCATTTTGAAATCCAGTAATACCACCGCCTGCGGCATAAAAATCTGCTGTAGTTTTAGTGCGGCGTGCGGCCCAGTAGGTAATGCCCAGTGTGACAATAACAAACGCCAGGAACATCACTATTGCGGTGATGTTGATCTCCGCTTTAGATGCGGAATCTGCCGCGGCGCTCGAGGTAAAACCAGTTAGCAACAAAGCAAGTAGAGCGTTTAGTTTCATTATAGCTCTCCTGCTTTTCGTACAATGGCACGAGTTAGGGGTTCGATTACGCGGTTAGCATAAGCAACGTAAATACCCGTTATCACCAAACACAAAAAAATAATTCCCAGCCCCAAAATAATACCAATCGAAGTTACGCCATCGCCAACTGCATTACCCAAAACCTGTGGTGCGAATGCAATAGTGAGGATAAGCGCAAAATAGGCCACAATGGTTGCAATAGACAGTGGCCATACGATTTTTTTGCGTGCCTGCGTTAATGCAATGTACTCAGGCATCTGACGAATTTTTTCAGTTTGGTTCATGAGCTTTACCTTGTTTTGTTAAGTTATAGTCAAGTAAGTGATAGCATACGGCAAAATTTTAAAAAGCTTATTGATCCCTATGTGTACCTAAAAAGGGGTAAGTCAGGTGATGATGAGGCTTGTATAATTGTACATGTTTGCTATAAATCAGTTATGCATTTTAAATTTCCAGCATTTTAAAGCTATGTGTTTTAAAATCATATATTTTTAAAAGATAGCATGCTGCTCAATGAAGTTGGCGCTTAAAACCAGTGAGACGAAAAAATATGTTCAACTTTAGCGATCAGCTGCAAGAGTTACGCGCTCTAATTATTGGCTTGGTACTGTTGCTGGCAACTACTATTATTGGCTTGATATGGATAAGTATTGGCTTTTATCACGGCATTTCCATTTATCTCGGACCGACATGGGGTCCTATTGTATTGGGTGTAATTTTCTTTGTACCTATGCTCATATTTACGTTTGTTAAAGCGTTTAGTCGCAATACCCAGCAAGCTCGGCAACAATCAGGCCCGAATCCTGATACGGCAGTTTTAAATTTTTCTAAAGTTATTGAGAGCCTGTCTGGCCAGTCGCCATTTGTAGTCGCTTCCATAGCGATTATAGGCGGCGTGCTTGCAAGCCGTTTCCCTGCGCTATTATCAATTTTCATGCAAGTTATAACGGCTTATTCGGAGGATGCAAAGATCCGATCGACAAAAAATACTGCTTCTTCAAAAGAAAATATAGACGCAGAGTCGCAAACTTGATTACTGTTTTATGACTTAAGTTCTACTCTATTGTTAGCATATCCCCATTAACTGGCAAGGAATTATTCCTTATAAGGTTTTGATGACGTCAACTCTTTCTCAATTAAAATTTTTCATAAGCTTGCTATTTCAATTGTGGGTGGGAGCAATATTTTTTGTTTTAACTCAACCATCTTTTGCGTTGGAAAAAGGCTACGCAAAGTCGCTCGTGAATGAAAGCAAAATGATTATTCGTTACAGGGATCCTGCAGAGCGACATAATTTGGAAATCTACAAATTCGAACTCATCCATCGTGTGATGGAGCTTACTCGCAAAGAATTTGGTGATTATCAAACTATTCCCTATCGGGGGAGTGATACAGGTCAACAGCGTTGGGCGCATTTAATTAATGAGGGCAAACTTATTAATATTGCATGGGTATCGCCAGGCACCACTGTTGCCAACGCGAATGTGATACCTATACCGATTGATATAATGCATGGCTTGTTAGGCTTTAGGGTTTGCCTTATTAATAAGGATGCGCCGAATAAGTTTAATGAAGTGTTAAAACTTAATGCACTTGACTCTTTAAAAATAGGACAAGCAGTTAGCTGGGACGATGTAACTATATATCAGCACAATAATATAAATCCCATTTTAAGCCCTAATTTTTCCAGTCTGTTTGATATGTTGGGATTCAAGCGGTTTGATTGCATTGCGCTGGGAATTAATGAAATTTTTTTAATCCATCAGGAAAAAAAATCGCGTTATCCCTTTTTGGCAATAGACGACAAGCTACTTATCTATTACGAATTTCCCACTTATTTGTATGTTAGTAAGACCGAGCCCAAGCTGGCGATGCGTTTGCAGCTGGGACTTGAAAAAATGCAACAAAATGGAGATCTTGCCAAGCTTTTTAAGGAATACCATCCCTATGATTTTACGTCGTTGCGTCTGGATTCACGCAAAGCAATTTGCTTAAAATCTCCGTTTGTAGATGCCCTCAGGCCGCAATGCGCTAAACCGCTTTCCTTTCCGCCATTTCATTAATCACCTGTTAGCTATAAAGGTTTTTGAAGATAGCGACTTGGATATTTTTAAATCCAACCTTTTTGTCGTGCAATACGTGCGGCATCGACTCGGTTTGCAGCATTTAATTTTGAAATAGCTTCAGATAAATAATTGCGTACAGTACCTTCAGATAAATGCAACGTGTTCGCAATTTCAGCAGTTGTTTTTCCATCCGATGCGAGTCGCAATGCGCGCCGCTCTTTATCGTTAAGCGGATCAGTCTCTCCTAGCGCCATCATGGCTAACTCGCCATCAATAACACGTTTGCCATCCATAATGCGGTAGATAGCCGAGATAAGTTGCTCAGAGGGCGCATCTTTTAATAGAAAGCCTGAAACACCCATATCAATTGCACGACGAATATATCCGGAGCGTCCGAACGTAGTAATAATAATTATTTTTGTTACTGATTTTTGTTGGATTAACCATTGCGCTAATTCCAGCCCGGACCGCCCAGGCATTTCAATATCGGTTAACAAAATATCATAGCTATTTTGCTTCAGCAGCAGCCAGGCTTTGTCACCATCTTCTGCTTGAGTAATATCAAAATTAGGCTCCATGCCGAGCAGTGCAGCAAGTGCACCACGCACCATGGCTTGATCTTCCGCTAACAAAATTTTCATGGTTAGGTAGCCTGAGTTAATTCATGAGCGGGTAAGGTAATATCAAATCGGCAACCATGAGAAATTTGTGCGCTAATATCGCCTGCAAGTGCATGCAATCGTTCTTGAATCCCGTTTAAACCGTTGCCGGGCGTGATGGATTTAATACAGCCATTATCATGCAAACTAATAATAATATTTTCATCTGACACGTTAAAAGAAAGCTGACAATGGTTTCCTTTGCTGTGGCGTAAAACATTCGTCGTGAGTTCAGTTAATGCCAATATTAATGCCGTTTCAGCCCGAGCTGTGAGTGTGGGTATTTCACCATTTATATCAACAGAAAATCCGTTTTGCCGCAACTTATCACATAATTGAATTACTTCGCCTGAGAGGCCGCGATGCTTATAACCCGATACCGTTTGACGAACCAGGCTTAAACTTTCGCGTGCAATATGGTGTAATTCAGAAAGGTGCTGTTGTACATCCTGCATTTTATTTTGCTCAAGTAGCTTCTCAGCAAGCTCAGCTTTCAATGCTATAGAGGAAAGTGTGTGGCCTAAAATATCGTGCAAATCGCGAGCAATACGTTCACGTTCAGCAATTACCGCCAGTTGTTGAATTTCCTGTCGGCTTTGCAGCCAGCGCATTTTGCCCGCCATACTAATCCGTTCGATATAACCCCATAAACTAATGGTCACTATTCCAGAAATAGCCGGTAATGCAAAATAGGGCACTGGGTAGTTAAAGTAGAAGTGCAAACCAATGATGCCGATTATCATACTGCTGAGTAATAAGAGATAGAGGCGAGTACTGTAAGTAAAGCCAATTAAAAATCCCACATAAGGAAAAATTGAACTTGACCCAGGGGATATAGTTGTAACCATAAATGCGATAGCTATGATAGCTACGATTGGTCTCCAGACAAGGCTGGTTTTCATTCTTGTTGCACGAACGTATAAGATCACAAAACTAATATAAGCAGCAGTAAGAAGAATGTAGTGGAAAATATTAGGCTCCATGTAATACATGGGCACAAAAAAATAAAGGCTAAAAATAAGCCAAATCCAGGGCCGCTCTAAAAAGAGTGGCGAGCCGCAAGTTTTCATGGGGGAGCCTCAAAGCAAAGCGTCAATGATTCCAGGGAGTCAACAACTAATGAGTCAATAACCCTTATCAGGTTAGCTGTAGTAATTCGAGTGTATGCATTATCCTCCATCAGCTTAATAATAATCCACCTATGAAAGTCATGAGCTAAAAGTGACAAATGTCAAAATGCACCAAAGCTATTGATGTTGCCACCAATCTGTGGAAAAAATGGTATGTGATTACCCTGCTCACTATGCGACCTGGGGGCGACAAGTAGCAGATAGTAAATCGCTCAATAAGCCGCTACTATAGCCGCCATTTTGTATTGCATAGGAATAGTCCATGTTAGAACCATCAACAACTAAAACCGGGTTCATCCCCAAGTTAATTTTCAACTCCCGCTGGCTGCAGCTCCCACTTTATTTGGGATTGATTGTGGCGCAATGTGTTTATGTTGTACTTTTTATTATAGAGCTTTTTCACTTAATTACCGACGCCGCTAATTTTAACGAGCAAACAGTCATGCTCAGCGTGCTGGGTTTAATTGATGTGGTCATGATTTCTAACCTATTGGTCATGGTTATTGTGGGTGGTTATGAAACGTTTGTATCGCGCTTAAACTTGAATGGTCACCCGGATCAACCTGAATGGTTAAGTCATGTAAATGCCACAGTGTTGAAAGTAAAATTAGCTATGGCAATTATCGGGATATCATCTATCCATCTACTCAAAACTTTCATTGAGGCGGGTAACATGGGGTCGGCGGATGCGCATATCACCGAGACTGGGGTTATGTGGCAAACCATCATTCACATGGCTTTTATTGCCTCAGCGATAGGCATCGCTTACACCGATTTATTGATGCAACGCGTCATCAAGCCAGCTACACATTAAGTTCTCTAAAGCGATGCAAATGTGTCTTACAGATTTGATAAAACTGATAATTCACATTTGCGTCGCCCGGGATGTCTTTTCAAAACAGAAGGTATTATTGTTTTTTAGTGTGCGTCAATAACCATTGATACAAATCTTCACCTGCATACACACGTTTCCAAGCATCATGTGCCATATCTTCTTCAACTGTAAAGCGCACATCTGGATGACCCAGCTCCTCCAACTTATTAAGTCCTGCATAAAAGAATTTTTTATCGACTGACGTGTCGCGGCCGCCCGCAAATGCCCACACAGGAACTCTATGTTGTGCGATAGGCGCCATTAAATCGGGATGCCCCCAGCCTACCACCGGTGCAATAGCCGCAAATAAATGCGGATATCTGCTCGCCACATACCATGTACCAAAGCCACCATAACTCAGACCAGTTAAATAAATCCGCGCAGCATCGGTAGAATAATCTCGTTGCACGTTTGCTAATATTTTTAATAAATCTCGTTCAACCTTCTCCCAGCCTTCGGGCAAAAGCAGTGGAACATTTTGCATATCGGTGATTAATTCTCCAGGTTGTAGAGAACCTTTGGTGGCAATGAAAGGTTCGCGTGCTGGTGCACCTTGTAGCAGGCGCTGGGGTATTTGTGCAGGTGTCCGATTATCAATATAGGAAATTCCCTTTTTGTCCATGCCAAACATCGGTAATTGTGGCGAAATTATAATGAACGGCAAGTTTTTCTTCTGTACCCAGGCTTCGTACAGGGGGCCGTGTGTCAATACGTAATCCAACTCGTCTCTGCCGTTACCACGCTCACCGTTACCATGTAAAAATAACATTACCGGCCATTTTTTAGCGGGTTGGTCATGGTAACCCCTCGGCAAATAAACAAAATACTGGTGCCTAAGTTCATCAATACTGCTTACATAATCATTACGCAACAGTTGCTCTCCAGCTATTTTCTGATTTTTTAAAATAGTCGATGATTGGCAAGCGGCGAGTAAATATCCAAATACCGTTGCTGCCAGTAGTGATTTGATGGTCATTATTATTGCCTGTCTAAATAAGTATAAGTGTAGAAAAAAATAGCGAAGGTTATTGGTTGCAGTTGTTGTCGTTAAACCGAATAACATTTGTAAATATATTTCGCTGTGGTCTGAGCAGAATGATAAACGGATAAAAACTGGTTGATTGAGGCCTGAAGAGCTGCGTTAAGGTGGTGATTTTTTCAAATGCATAATTACAATAACCAGTGTCGTAATAAGGTGCTCATAATAGTGCATTAGTCGCAGATAATAACAGCACCTTAACAATAATTGTATTAGCTACGAAGCACTTATGCTGGGGGCAATTTTCTGCATTTTCAGTTATGCATGAAGTTTGAATAAGTTGGTTTTTCTATAATCCTTAGGTGTAAGAGAGGAATGAATTAAATTGTAAGGGCCGCAGGTTTTCAAAATTATTGATATCTATTATTTTATTAAAGTTCTAAATAAAAAATTTAAGAAATATCTAATATAGAATTTTTGACATACATTCATTCGGAACAATTATTCTGGCCTCTTTTCCTAATATATTTAGCAAAATAATTGCACGCATGTTTCCACATGGATTGCAATAAATGGCTTTCACTTGATCAAATCCATGGCCGTCTACATAAATTTCGTCACCTTTTTTAATTGCCTCACTGCTGCCAACTAAAACTGACTTATTACCTATGTTGGATTTTATTTCACTTATCAATGCTTCAGACGCAATAGCGTACCTGTCGCCAAATTTCACAAAGCATGAAACCCCCAGGGTAGATACAATAGGAGCTATTGATTTGATGTCCGGATCTACTTGAACAAAAAGGTATCGCGGAAATAATGATTCACATACAGCTGAATTTTCATAGCCAGGTTTTTGATTTATAACCTGGACACTAGGTCTAAAAACAGTAAATCCCTGCCTGGATAAATTAATTTCGGCGCGTGTTTCCTGCTTGGGTTTGCAATAAATAAGAAACCATTTGTTCATCCTTTTATCCCTCATTAACAATAGTGGATTATCAGGCTAGAAAAAAAAGATAAATTCAATGCCGGCCGTGGATGTATGCATAACAGGACAATAAACGACAAGATATTGCGAGGCTATTGCTATGAATAATTCTGCGTAAATTATATATAAATTTGTGCATTTTTTATTTTTTTATATACACAAAAAATACTAGTTAAAATCACGTACTTATTGAAGCAATTTTTCTGCGTAAAATAATATTATCACCATAAATATTTTAGCGTTAATTTTTATTTACAGTATTACATTTTGTAACAAAATAATTATTTTTCGGATAAATATTAATTGATGCGACAATGCAATATTATTGCTTTGGTGCTTTACAACACTATCTAGACTCCGTTAGTATTTGTTAAGCCTTTGGATGTTGCGCTAATTTAGAATAATAGTTTTCGTAAGAGAACATGGAAGATTCACCATATTGGCTATGTGTTTTACACTCTTCTGCTTGTTGTATTCCGCTTGGCTTCTTAGGGTCAGCGGATTAGCAGCGAAAAAATCGAGATGATGTCTTCTTAGCTATGCAAGAAATTGTAGGGCGGTAGCGTATTAAAAATATTTTAAAATAATTAACGTTTAATCGCGCAATCTATATGCCTTTAATATGCTTATAGCAATGAAGGAGGGTATTTTTTTATTCAAAATATCGCGCTCCTCACTGCTGGGTGAAGATTTTTTTGTATAATTTTTACTGTAAGTTTTCTCATCTGTTAAACCCTAAACAGAAGTCGTTAATTCCATAGGAAATAATTCTTCTGATTTTTAGTGCTTATGGTCGTGAGTCTGGGTTGCGCAACAAAAGTTGAGTTGAGCGGACCATTTTGAAAACAAAATGTGACATAAATTCCACGCTTTAGGCGTCGAAAATTACAATATTTGAAAATTTTCGGCGCCTTGAATATGTAATAGAGACTTAGTACGGGGTGGGAAAAAAAGGAGAGGTGACCAGCGAAGCTCATCTATCCAGAGATATTCGTATAATGGCGTAGAGCCAGCGATGCCCGGCAAACATCTAGCAATTTTCCAAGCAGTATTCTTTTTTATTGAAAATAATTCCTCACCATTTTGAATTGCTCGCTGCGAGAAGAAGTGATTTTTTGCTCGTGCAATCTAGTGGGCATTTGTATCGTTTGATAATTCTTTACGCCTAACTACGCAAAAAATCGACGTGCTGACGTTTCATTTACGAAACGTTGATGCGCACTATTTTTTATTGTTACACCTTACATTTACGAACTTTAGTTAGATTAAGTAGAAAAAATCGCTTGCTTATCCCTTGAGGAGTAGCCATGAAAAACATAGCCATTGTAGGGCTTTCTTGCAAATTTCCCGGAGCAAATTCTTATCAGGAATTTTGGCAAAACCTAATGCAAGGCGTTAATAGCGTTAAGGAAATCCCAATTGCACGTTGGAATTGGCAGGATTTTTATGGCGAGCCCACCCAAGGCGAAAATAAAACAAATAGTAAGTGGGGCGGGTTTATTGATGGGGCAGAAATCTTTGATGCCTCATTCTTTGGCATATCGCCGCGCGAAGCAGAACAAATGGATCCGCAACAGCGACTCGCCTTAGAGCTTGCATGGCAGTGTATCGATAATGCCGGTTATGTCCACGAGCAATTATCGGGTAAGGATATAGGTGTGTTTGTTGGAGTATCCACTTTCGATTACAAAGAGCTCCAGGAAAAAAATTGCCCAACAATAGAAGGGCATTCAGCAACAGGAATACACAACACCATAGTTCCCAATAGAATTTCATATTTTTTCAATTTTTTTGGGCCAAGTATCGCCGTAGACTCAGCATGTGCCGGATCCCTGGTCAGCATTCATCAGGCAATTAATGCAATTAATAATGGTGAGTGTGAAGCAGCCTTAGCTGGTGGAGTCAGTATTTTAGCAACGCCCACAACATTTATTCGCTTTAGTAAGGTTGGAATGCTGTCTCCCACCGGCTCCTGTAAAACATTTGATGAGGCAGCCGACGGATATGTCCGCGGCGAGGGTGGAGGATTTATTTTTCTAAAACCCTTAAAAAAAGCTATAGCAGATAAAGATAATATTTGGGGCGTCATTAAAGGATCTGCGGTAAATCATGGCGGCAGAGCAAGATCAATTACTGCACCAAGCGCGCTCTCGCAATCCAAAGTAATCTCGGCAGCGTTAAAAGATGCTGAAATGCTTCCATCAACAATTGGCTTTATTGAAGCGCACGGCACCGGCACACCCTTAGGTGATCCGATTGAAATTTTAGGATTAACACGCGCGTTCAACGGTGTAGCAAAAAAAGAAGGAGTTCAGCTGGAAAACAACTATTGCGCAATCAGTGCGGTAAAAACAAACATTGGCCACCTGGAAGCTGCAGCAGGTATAGCAGGATGTATAAAAACATTGCTCGCATTGAAATACAAACAAATACCTGGCAACTCCAATTTTAAAATCTTAAATTCCCGTATTAAGTTAGAAAAAACGCCATTTTCTATATTAAAAGAAGTGAAAGAATGGAATCGGCTTAAAGATATTGATGGCTGCGAAATTCCCTTGCGTGCAGGCATTAGTAGCTTCGGCTTCGGCGGGGTTAATTGCCACATGATTTTAGAGGAAGCGGCTGCGACAAAGGTTAATGATGCAAAACCGGAATTAAACTTGGCACCAAGACCATATTTATTATGCTTATCCGCACACTCACCAACACAATTAAATGATCTAAAAAATAGTTACATAGAATTACTTAAATCCAGAAGTGTTTTGTTACCTGATTTCATTACTACCGCCAACACAATGCAAACAACCCTGCGTCACCGGGAAGCGTTTGTCGGTGAAAATGAAAATGATTTGCTAGAACTCCTATCTTTGAAAAAATCAGTGCCTGGCATGCATCCACAAGCACCCTTAAAAATCGGTTTTATGTTTACCGGCCAGGGATCACAGTATCTTGGCATGGGTGCTGAACTATTTAATACCTTACCGCCATTTCGCAAATTCTTTATGCGATGCGACGCCTTGTTTGAACCCTTAATAGGCATAAGCATTTACTCTCTGATTAATAGCGGTAACGCGGAACAGCTAAACAAAACCGAATTTTCACAGCCCGCAATCTTTACGCTTGAATACGCTTTAGCGAAAACCCTAATGGATATTGGCATAACACCAGAGCTAATGATTGGGCATAGCATCGGTGAGCTGGTTGCGGCATGCCTGGCAAAGGTTATCAATCTCAATGATGCGGTAAAAATAATTTCTGACCGCGGGCGACTAATGGGCTCAGTAAATGAATCTGGCGGCATGCTTGCAATATTTGCAAGCAGTAACAAAGTGAGTCAGTTTATTGCAGAGAATAGCTTAAATCTGGACATTGCAGCAATAAACGCCCCTGATAATACAGTCGTATCCGGTAATCTCGAAGATTTAAAAAAATGTAAGCAGTTACTTGACGATAATAATATTGAAAGCAAATTACTAAATGTTTCCCAAGCATTCCACTCGTCCCTGATGGAAGTCGTACAAACTGAATTTTATGAAAAAATATCAGCTATAAAATTCAATGCGCCTGAAATACCTCTGATTTCCAATGTGACGGGTGAGCTTTTCTCCGAAAAAAACTGCAATGCACATTATTGGGTAGATCACATTCGCAAGCCAGTAAATTTCTCAGGTGGAATAGCATGCGCTACAACCCTTGGCATAAATCTGTGGGTGGAAATAGGTTCAGCAACTGTGTTGAGCGCGCTTATAAAGCGCCATGCAAACCTTAAACTTGTAAATATCCTGAACTCTTTAAAACAAGGAACACCAGAATTTAAAAATATCCTGAATTTGGTAGCGAATCTTTTCACTGCAGGCATTCCTATCAACTTGGAAAAATTGGAAATATTTGAAAAAATAGCGCGCCAAAAATCAGAGTTACCGATTAGAAAATTTGAAGGCTTGCCCTATTGGATTTCATCAGGCAATTCATCGTCTAGTTCAGCAAATAATAATGCGCAACAAGCAAGCAATATCAAATCTTTGCTATCCATATCAGATTGTTCAGAAACACTCTTGGGGCGCCGTCTCAGTATTGCCGGGAAAGAAAAGAATGAAGCTTATTTCTTCTCCGAATACACTATTGATGAGCTAGAGCTGCTCACAGATCACAAAGTAATGAGCAAAGCGGTTATGCCGGGTGCTGCTTTTATCTCCATGGCATTTTCTGCTGCCAAAGAAGCCTGCATTGAAGACGGGGAAGGCAAAAGTATCATTATTTCTGACGTTGTTTTTTTACGACCTTTGCTCATTGAAAATACTATTGGATTGCAAACTGTCGTTAAAAAGAATGATGATGTGGAAACATATACCTTTGAAGTATGGTCATCCAGTTGCGACATAGAAAATAGCGCAGACGGCAGCACAGATAATCAAGTAAGCCGTGATATTAAACGGACTAACTCTCCATCATGGAATCTTAATGCCAAAGGTGCTATTCGGCTTACCGAGATACCTGGAGTAACCCATCATAATTTGACTGAAATCTCTCACCGCGAGAGTAATGCAATAAATGCAGATACTTTCTACAGTAAAATAAGTGAAATTGGATTTTGTTACGGCCCGGCGTTTCAAGGGGTTATTTCAACTAGTAGATTAGAAAACAAAGCAACCGCGAAAATTAAGCTTGCTAATTTAAACAAAGAAAAATTTAATTTCGTTAAAATACGCGCGCTGGATTGCATTTTTCAATCGGCATTGTCCTTGCTTCCGCATGAAAAGAAAAATCATAGTATTCCATTGCCCTTCGAAATTACCAAAATTGAATTTACCGCTGAAATACCCACCGAGTGTTTTGTTGTTACAGAAATTACCGAAAGCAAAAATGTTTTTGAGTTTAATTTATTAATACTCGATGAAGCCAACCATGAAGTAGGTAAAATATCCGGCCTAAAATTAAAAACAATTTTAAAATCGGCCATATTTGAGACGAACTATAATGTAGCGCACGACATTGACTTTTGCTTTACACAACAGCTGCTGGAAGTCGATATTCGTGATCTGGTAACGGATAACGCAGGTAGCACGAATAGGAAAGTAGGTGACCACAGCGGCTACACTATTATTTTCTGTACACAGGATTCCTGTGCTTTGGCAATCGCAACGAAAGCAGTGCTTAATCGTGACAATGTCATTCTTGTTAGCGCGGATAAGAGGTTAGCAACAGATCCGGCAATTGATTTTTATGTAACAGACTACACACAAAAAAACCTGGCTGCCGCGATTCATTCATCCATGCTAATTGACTCCATTATTTATATGGGCGGTTATGTTAAAGATAGCAATATATTGGAAGCGATCAATAATATTGAATTTATTAATAGCACCAAAACACTGGGAATCAATCACTTTGTCCAATTATGTAAATCACTTATTAGTTTTAATCTAACCGATTCTGAAATTACATTAAAAATTATAACTAATAAAACCATGAATGCTCCTCGGGATAAGTGTTTGAATCCATGGGGTGCTCCGGTGGTAGGTGCAGCAAAGGTATTCGCCAAAGAATACCCACTTATGTCCTTGATCAACATCGATGTGGATGGCGCGCAA
Organism: Pseudomonadota bacterium; assembly: GCA_040386215.1. Taxonomy (GTDB): domain Bacteria; phylum Pseudomonadota; class Gammaproteobacteria; order Pseudomonadales; family Cellvibrionaceae; genus Cellvibrio. Next base: position 68,105 of record JAZKFX010000036.1, on the reverse strand, counting down.
TTTGATCGCGGCTCTGATCTCTATCCCGAATACAAGTCAGATCAAAACAAAGAAAATGCAAAGCATATTGTAAATATTAGCAGAGCGCTGAATAGCGAAATTGCGGTCAGAAATAACGCTATTTACCAACGCAGCTTCCATAGTGTGAAATTCAACGACGCCAATAAAATATCGTTTAAACCTGAAGGAGTTTACTTAATACTCGGCGGGGCAGGGGGCATAGGATTTTCGCTGAGTAAATATCTGGCAACACACTTTAATGCAAAACTTGTTTGGCTTGGCAGGCGATCACCAAACGATGAAATAAATAAAAAAATACAGCAAATAGAAAGCTATGGCGGAAATGTTCTCTATATAAAAACAGATGCAAGTATTCCTCTGGAAATGCAAGCAGCGATTGAACTTGCCACCCAAACCTATGGCAAACTAAATGGTGTGTTTCATTCCGCATTGGTATTAAACGACAGTTCGATGAACTTGTTAACTGAGGAAAAATTGAATTCTGTTATGACGTCAAAACTTGAAGCGTCAATAAATTTATTCACCTCCGTTAGCAGTATGAACCCCGACTTTATTGCATTCTTTTCATCAGCGAACTCTATTCTTGCCAATAAGGGCCAGGCAAATTACGTAGCTGCCAGTGCATTTGAGGATGCATTCGGGCTATCACTTGCTAAAGCACAATCTATACCCATAAAAATAATCAATTGGGGGTATTGCGGCGATGTCGGAGTGGTTTCCACAAAACAATATCGTGATCGCCTGGCAGCACAAGGTATTGAATCTATAAGTGAAAGCGAATGCGTCGCTATTATCAAGCAAAGTTTGAGTTCTCCGTTCACACAAATAATTCCATTTAAAGCACGTAAGGATGTTTTAACCACTATCGGCTTTGATTCTGGAGTTAGGGAATGCGTCGCAAAAAATGTAACTCAAGTTACACCAGATTGGAAAGACCAATATCATTATAAATTTAAAGGCATTGATTACGATCTTGATCTGTTTTTCGAGAGTCATAGGTTCCTTGATAAGTTTTCCGCGAAACTCATCTTAAAGACTTTTAACTTAATGTTAAATAATGAGAAGTATATCGCTGAAGATAGTTTAAAGCATATTCTTATTGCCGATGCATCGCATGAAAAGTTTGTTATTTCAGCACTCCATATGCTGGAGTCGGAGGGATTACTACAAAGATCTGAAAGTGTAATGGCCTTTAATTTTACCTCGGTGACTGATGTTTCATGGTCAGACATGCAGATGGAAATGAACAAGATGCTTAGCCGCTATCCATGGTTGGAGCCGGAATTAGCAATAACCTGGCAGTGTGGTGCGAACTTACAAAAAATATTGTCAGGAGAAATAAATTCAACTGAAATTATATTTCCAGACATGTCAATGCACCTGGTAGAAGGTGTTTATAAGGATGGCTATTTATCGAAATATTTTAATGCCCAAACTGCTGAGGTTGTCTGCAGTGCACTGAAATCCATTTCTAAAAATATCACCAATGAAAAAATAATACGGATATTAGAAGTTGGCGCAGGTACTGGAAGTACCAGTCACGTGGTCCTGGAAAAGATTAAAGCATTTCTTCACATATTCCCCGAGCTGCGTGTTGAATATCTATACACCGACATATCAAATGCCTTTTTACAATATGGAAGGTTGCATTATGAAGAAACCTATCCCTTCGTAAAATTTTCTTTACTTGACGTTGGCCATCATCCGGCCACACAAGATTATGAAAAAACCAGTTTTGATATAGTCATAGCATCCAATGTTCTGCATGCGACTCCAGCATTGAAGGAAACCTTGGCAAATATCAAATGGTTGATGAAAAAAGATGCGCTGATTGTATTGAATGAATTAACACAACGGAAAAATTATCTAACCTTAACCTTTGGGTTGCTTGCCGGTTGGTGGTTAAGCACTGACTTGAAATGGCGTATAGCAAACTCTCCATTATTGTCACCTGCCGCATGGAGTGACTTGCTGACGGAATGCGGATTTGCAGCATTTAGTGACCATAGAGTCGATCCCACTATCGAACAATGCAAATATCAAAGCATCATATCTGCGCAAAGTAATGGTCATTATTTTGAAAAAGTATTGGTCTCCAATGCATTGGCACCCACCAGTATCTCGACAGAAGTAGCCGAATATCCTTATGTAGGAACAGAAGATGTTTGCTCGATTCCACACACAGCATCCAAGTCAGAAATTCAAGAGCTGCTGATGATGTACTTGCGCTGGCAATTAGTTGATGTATTGAAAATAAATATTAAATCGCTGTTTGAGACCAGGCTAAGTTTCAAAGACATGTTGCTCAGCGAATTGGGAATGGACTCTTTAACCGCAATGGATTTACGCAATAGATTTAAAAAGCAATTAAAAATTGATGTGCCTGTGGAAATATTATTGGGTGGCGGTAACGTTTTAGCGATTGTTGAGCATCTTTATAACCAATTATTGTTGCAACGTTTAATGAGTGGTAGTTCAACTGAAAATAAGGATCATGCTACCAATACAGATCATAACGATGAAAACATTGAGGAGTTTTTAATATGAACATTAATGAATTAATGGAAACGTTAATGTCGCTCAATGTCAGTCTTGAATTGAAAAATGGCGAACTTTCGGTTAGAGCTCCACAAGGGGTTTTAACAACGGACATTAAACTTAAGCTCAAAGCCCACAAATCCACGTTAGTTGAAATCTTAAGTGACCTTAACAGTCAGGAGCGGACAGAGTTTCAAATAGTGCCTGACAGGGAAAATTTATATGAGCCATTCCCTCTTGCAGATTTACAAGAAGCTTTTTATATGGCTGATAACTCTTTTATGGAGTTCCAGGTAAGGCCACATTATTACTGCGAGCAAGATCTTGATGATATGGATATTGGCCGTTACGAATTTGCGATGAATAAAGCTTTGCGCCGCCACAAAGGTGAAGCTGTCATAATTACTCATGATAAACAGCTAAAAGCGTTAAAAAATCTTCCCTATGTTAGTTTAAAAATAAACGATTTAACTGCGTCCTCATTTGAGGATGCGCAAATAAATCTCTTGTCTCGCAGGCAAAATTACATGCGCAAGGAATTGCCATTAAATTGTTGGCCCTGGTTTGAAATCGAAGTCTCTATTTGGTTGGACAAAGGTAAGAATAAATATAGAGTTCATAGCAACCAGAATAATTTTTACACCGACGGCTTTGGCGCGTCCTTAATACAGCGCGAAATTGATGCTCTGTATGAAAATATTCATTTAGATCTTCCCCCGCTTGAATTGTCATTCCGCGACGCAGTATTGGGACTTCGTAAACTTGCTGACTTGCCAGAGGGCCAAAGAGCTAAAGACTACTGGCTATCGCGATTGCCTGGTTTACCAGAACCGCCCGCAATTCCGTTAATAGCAGGCGTTAACCGTCGCTGCCGCTCAAAATTACAACGCAGGGGAAACGCCTTAACAGCAGAGCAATGGACCCAGTTCAAAACCCATGCGGGTCAATTTGGGGTTACTCCGACTAATGCAATCATCACCGCCTACGCCGAAATTATTTCCCGCTGGAGCGGATCGCGCCATTTTATTTTAAGTAATATGGTTACGCGCAGGCTACCTATACATTCGCAAATGCGAAGCCTGGTCGGTAATTTTGCATCGCTTTATCCGCTCGAAATTGATTTGCGTGACGACACCACTTACTGCGAAAAAGCCTTGCAAATTCAGCAACAAATTTTGCGCGATTCCGATCATCGGCAATGGGGCGGAATGCAAGTTATGCAGGCTTTTAATCGTTTAAAAGGCGAGTTTGGTAGTGTGCCATGCCCATTTGTTATCGGCAGCGCGCTATTCATGGGTGGTTACCGGAAACCTGATTTTTCTTGTTTGGAAACTTCGCAAACAATGCTTGATCATCAATTCTGGGAAATTGATGATGGCAGCCTATATTACGCGTGGGATTTATTGGAAGAATTTTTTCCTGCGGGAATGATTAATCAAATGTGGGATGCATATCATCAGCTGCTCACACATTTAGCAACAGATTTGCTCGCATGGCAGCAAAAATCAGCAGCTATTGCTAAGAAATCTTCTGCTCCCATTAGCAACATCCCAATAAAAATTGATGCGAAAAATAAACTAATTCACAGAAATATTTTGGATAAAAATATCTGTAAAGATGAAAGCATTGCGATCTATTGCGATGGCAGCGAATACACCTACGGCTTATTGCGCAAGCATCTAGCGACAGTTGTTAATGCACTCACACCCTATGATTTAAAACCCAATGAGCTGGTCGCCATAATGATGGATCGCGACCAATATTTAATTGCTGCAACGCTTGGGATTTTGTGTAGCGGTGCAGCTTATGTGCCCTTCGAGCCAAAGCTACCGAGTGAAAGGATTGAATATTTAATCAACAATACGGCAACCAAAATAGTTTTAACCCATACAAAATATGCCGACAAGTTAAACTGGCCAGGAAATGTCACGCCTATATATGTTGATAGGCTTCCACTAGCTAACAAAGATATTTATCAAAAAGATGTTTCACCCAATGACTTAGCCTATGTTATTTACACTTCTGGCTCAACCGGCGCTCCGAAAGGAGTCATGATTGATCACATAGGTGCTATTAATACTATCCTTGCCATTAATACATTATTTGCAGTTAACAAAAACGATATTATTTTAGGTGTATCCTCATATAGTTTTGACCTTTCTGTATACGATGTTTTTGGTGCAATTAGCGCAGGTGCAACACTCGTTTATCCAAGCCCTGAATCTGCCTTTAACCCAGCGCACTGGGTAACATTAATAAACGACAGAAAAATTACGATTTGGAATTCTGCTCCGCCACTGATGAGTTTATTAGTGGAAACTGCCCTCCGACAAAATGTCACTTTCCCATCCTTGCGTCTCATCATGATGAGCGGCGATTGGATTCCCGTTGAGCTACCGGCGCTGATAAAAAAAATAGCGCCACAGGCAAAAATTGTCAGCCTTGGTGGTGCTACAGAGGCGTCGATTTGGTCCATTTATTATCCTATTGAGAGTGTCGATGAAAAATGGATAAGCATTCCTTACGGTAAAGCACTACCGAATCAAGGTTGGAAAATACGTGACAGTCTCGGCCGCGATGTCCCCACATGGACAATGGGTGATTTATATATAAGTGGTATTGGCTTAGCGAAAGGATATTGGAAAGATAGTGAAAAAACGAAAATGAGTTTCGTTATTGATGCGAAAACTGGTGAGTATTTATATAAAACAGGTGATCTCGGCCGCTTTTTAAGCGATGGCAATATTGAATTTATGGGCCGTAGTGATAACCAGGTCAAAATTCAAGGACATCGTATTGAATTGGGTGAAGTGGAATCTGCCATCAGAAATATTGGCCAGGTTAAAGACGTTGCGGTATTAGCAGTTGAAAATAAAGTAACTGAAACTACAGTGCAAAAATCCAGAAGAGATCGCCAGCTAGTGGCCTATCTCGTGATGGATGAAATCGTTATAGGTAAAACTGTTGCTCTAACAACTTGCGATATGAACGAGCAAATCTCTCTATTAAAAGAAACCTTAGCAGAAAAATTGCCGTCGTACATGATACCCACCGGTTGGGCATTTTTAAACGCGCTACCCATTACCAGTAACGGAAAAATTGATAGAAAATCGCTTATACAACATCCGCTGGCAGGCTCAGAAAAATCGCTAAATAGCGAGCAAGTTATTGCGCCGCGCACACCGATTGAAATGGAGTTGTTGAACATTTGGCAAGCAATTATCAATCCGTCACTAGCCGGTGTTAATCAAGATTTCTTCGAGGTGGGTGGTAATTCATTTGATGCGGTAAGAAGCTTATCCGTGGTTCAGGAAAATCTTGGCGTAATCTTATCGTTGGCAGATATATGGGAAGCGAGAACCATAGAAAATATTGCTTTACGGGTTTTGTCGTTACATAAAGGCGAATCAAAAAATTATTATATTGCACTTAATAAAATAAAAAATGGCAATACACTTCACTTTATTCCACCAGGGGGTGGCCAAGTCGTAGGCTATTACCCATTAGGCGAAATATTAAATTGCCCCTGTTATGCCATACCTGCATTTGTTGAGGATATAGCAAAGGGTACCTTCGATAGTGTGGAAAAAATTGCCGCATTTACTCTTAAAAAAATTCGTGATCGCCAAAAAGTTGGGCCTTATCATTTAGTAGGATGGTCGTCCGGCGGTGCTATTGCGTTTGAACTGGCATCACAATTGGAAGAGCAAGGCCATACGGTTGCGCAATTAATAATGCTCGACTCACCAGCGCCTATGCAACATAAAAAAATAGATGAAATAGATATGCTAAAAGGTTTTTTTGAAGACCTTGGGTTGAACTTGCCCGTGCAAAAAATAGAAAATTGTTACTCAAACGCTGACAATATAACCAAGAATTTTATTGCAATCGTTACCATCTTTAATGAGCACATTGCGGAGCATAGTTCACTTAGCACACCTATAACCAACACGACATTAGATGCAACACAACTGTTGCCGATTTATCAAGTCTTTAATGCCAACGTGACGGCAATCCGAAACTATTTTCCAAAACCAATTAAAGCAGACATTGTCGTGATTAGAGCACTGGAAGGTATTGTCACAGAGTTTGCCGATCACCCCTGCGCAACAGCGCCTGATTGGGGATGGTCTGAACTAACAACTGGTTCGGTTTTTAGTCATTCTGTGCCGGGCAGCCATCACACTTTTCTACGCACTCCCAACGTTATTCATGTAGCGAAATTGCTGAATAGTGATGCAGCCACCACCAACTATAGGCCATTTACTACTCATCAATTTGAAACCTCAATGTAGAGGGGGAGTTATCTCATGAACGGAAAAGTAGAATCTATTGAATTATTTTTAGTGCAACTCGCTGAACTTAACATTTCTATCTGGGCGGAAGGTGACTCATTGCGCATTAACGCACCAGCAGGTGTTTTGAACGATGCACTGAAGCTTAAGTTGCGTGAATATAAAAATGACTTATTGGTAGCCTTAAAAACATCAAGCAGCACCGAAGAAAAATTCGAATGGCCGAAGCTGGAAGCGGATAACGAAAATGTGTTTGTTCCATTTCCATTATCTGATGTGCAACACGCCTATTGGATCGGCCGTAATAAAGGCATTGAGTTTGGTAACGTTGCAACCCATTATTATTATGAATTGAATTGCAGTAATTTAAATTTGCAAAAATTTAATGCCGCGCTCGGTAGTTTGATTGAAAGGCACGCCATGCTCCGCGCTATAGTCAATGAAGATGGCCAACAAATTATTTTGGAAAAGGTACCCCAGTACAAAATACCCACATTCGACTTTAGTCATCTCTCGACACTAAGGGCCGAGCAAGAATTAATAGCGATTCGTGAAGCAATGTCGCATCAAGTGATGCCCGCAGATCAATGGCCGTTATTTGACATTCGCGCAGCAATTTTATCTACGGATACTATACGTTTATATTTTAGCTGGGACTTCATTAATCTTGATGCCTGGAGCATTTATTCACTGTGCAGAGAGTGGAATGAATTATATGAAAATGCTCAGGCAGTACTGCCTGGTATTTCCATAAGCTATCGTGATTATGTTTTAGCTGAACGCGGCCTGCGTAACTCTGCACTCTATCTACGCGATAAAAATTACTGGTGGAGTAAAATTGATAATCTTCCCGACGCACCAGTGTTACCGATTAGTTCAAACATTAATGTTAATCATCAGCACAAGTTTACTCGTAGAAGGTTTCGTTTAACCAATGAACAGTGGGCTAGGTTAAAAAATCGCGGGTCACGATTGGGGATTACCCCATCCTGTCTTTTGCTCAGTGCATTTAGTGAAATTTTAGCGCTGTGGAGTAAGCAATCGCACTTCACGTTAAACATGACTTTTTTCAACCGTTTGCCGATGCATCCCGATGTTTATAAATTGGTGGGTGATTTTACTTCACTCACCTTATTGGAAGTGGATTTGCGCGTTGCCAAACCTTTTAAACAACGCGCAGCAGATATACAACGCCAATTTATGCAAGATTTTCAACATCACTTAGTCAGTGGTGTTGAAGTTATGCGCGAGTGGTCCAAGCGCAAAGGTTATAGTTTGCAGGCTGCAATGCCCGTGGTGTTTACTAGCTGCCTGGTGTTAAATTCTGCCGAAGGTGACGACTCCGGATTAATAGAATCTTTTGGTAAATTGATTTACGGAATCAGCCAAACGCCACAAGTTTGGCTTGATAACCAAGTGATGGAAGATAAAAATGGCCTGGTATTTAACTGGGATGCCGTTGAAGAAGTATTTCCTCAAGGTGTGCTTGATGAAATGTTTAGTGCTTATGGCAATTTTTTAGAATCACTGGCCAATGATGAAGCGACCTGGGAGCTAACTAACCCAATCCACATTCCGCTACCGCAACTCGAAAAACGTAACGCCATTAACAACACTCAGGCAGAGCTACCCAAACAATATTTGCACGAGGGATTTTTGAATTTTGCGCAAAAAAATCCTTATGCCATAGCAGTCGAAACAGCAAAACTAAGCCTTACTTACGGGCAACTGTTAACGCAAGCCGTCAATCTGGCGCACCAGCTGCCACGTCAAAATTTCCAACAAGGCGATATAGTGGCAATTGTTATGGATAAATGCCCGGAGCAAATTATTGCTTCGCTGGGTATTTTAATGGCCGGTGGTGTTTACTTGCCTATTGATATAGATCTTCCCCATTCAAGACAGCTGCAAATTCTCGAGCAGAGCCGCTGCACCAAAGTTGTAACCAAATTAAATTTTTCTGAAAAATTACACTTTCCAGAAACAATTGATAATGTTGAAGTTGATGTGGCTGATACGGTAAACAAGGATCTGCCAATCCCCAAAATATCAGCTGATACAAGCGCGCTGGCGTACGTCATATTTACATCAGGCTCAACTGGCGTTCCCAAGGGCGTTATGATTAGCCATGAGGCCGCCGTTAATACCCTGACTCACGTCTCTAAACTTTACGGGATAACCGCGCACGATAAATTGCTCGCGGTATCTTCGTTGAGTTTTGATTTGTCGGTGTATGACATATTCGGTATGTTAGCCGTCGGTGGCACCCTGGTAATACCGGATGCAAAACTCGCCAATGATCCGGAGCACTGGTTAGATCTGATCAATAGTCATCAAATCAGCATCTGGAATTCTGCGCCGCCATTGATGACTATGTTATTAAGTTACATGGAAGGTTTTAATAAGGACGCTTGCCAATATCTAACCACCACTATGTTAAGTGGAGATTGGATTCCCCTCGACTTAAAGCAAAAATTAACTACTTATTTTCCGCAGTCCAGGCTTATTAGCATGGGCGGTGCAACCGAAGCTGCGGTGTGGTCGATTTATCATATCGTCAATCATCTTGATAAATCACTCAAAAGTATTCCCTATGGAATTCCACTACCCAACCAAACTATGCACGTCTTAAATTCCCACATGCTTGATTGCCCGGAGCATGTTATTGGCAATATTTATATTGGTGGTAAAGGGTTGGCCATGGGTTATTTGTTTGATGCCAGGAAAACCAGTGCGCAATTTATTACTAACCCACACACCGGAGAAAAATTATATTCCACCGGTGATTTAGGGCGATATTTACCGGATGGCACCGTTGAATTTTTAGGCAGGGAAGATTCGCAAGTAAAATTGCGTGGGCACAGAATCGAGCTTGGCGAAATTTCTTCAGTACTGCGCGCCAATCCGGGTATTAAGGATGCCGTGGCGGTTATCGATGGCGATAGTCGTAAAGATCAAAAGTTATGGGTGTATTTAGCGCTCAATGAAAAGAACACAGATTCGTTGATCACCATGAAATTTTCAGATGGTTCTGTATCTCATAGTCCGCAACTGATTAAGTCATTAATGAAGGAGGATGAACAGCAACATCCGGTAAATAAAATTTCGCACGACGAAATTAAATTATGGAAAGATATGGATGATTTGTACCTGGAGGCGATTTTAAAGCTTTTCAATAACACCCAGATATTTACCTCAGAAGCGGCTTTTGGCCTGGAGCAAATCGCAGAAAAAATAGCCATAGCACCGCGTTATTTACGCTGGCTGGAGCGCGCCGTAAATTCACTTGTCGATAAAAATATTCTCACTCTTGCCGATGGGCAATATACAAAAAAATCCGCCCAACTGCCTGATAGCCAGCTGGAAACACAATGTTCATTAGTCAATGAAGGGTTGCAATCAGTGCTCGGCTTAACCGAGCGTGAAGCAATGTGGTTTACCATTGGCGCATCTTCGTTGCATGATATTTTGCAAGAGAATACTCACTCTGCCGAGCTGTATACTTCGGATGAAACAGCACGTATTTATCAGAAACTATTCCCTGATTCGCACCATCAACTCAAAACAGTTATTGAGACTCTGGTGAATTCATCTGCGCGAAAGTTGAAGGTATTTGAAGTTGGGTCTGGTCTGGGGTCTGCAACACAACACTTATTGCCCGCGCTCAACAATCATTGTGAAAGCTATCAATTTACGGATATTTCCAATTACTTTTTAAAGCGTGCGAAAGAAATATTTGTTGATTATCCATTTATGGAGTATGGAATATTTAATTTGGATAATAATCCTGCGCAGCAAGGTTTTGAGTTACACCATTACGATCTGGTCATCGCATCGAGCGTACTGCACGATGTAAGTGACATTCGCCGCACACTTAAAAACCTGCATAAACTTTTGGTTCCAGACGGTCTTGTTGTGATCCTGGAAGAAACCCGGTTTATGCAATCGTTTGATTTAACAATGGGATTGCAACAAGGATTTGATGTATTTACGGATACGGATATTCGCCAAGAGCATCCGTTGTTAACGCGAGAGAAATGGACATCTGTTTTAAATGGTGTTGGCTTTAACGATGTAGAAGTGATGAACTCGGAAGGAACAGTTGCGGATTATTTAGGCTTTGACGTTTTTGTAGCGCAAATGCCTAACATGGTGAAATCCTTAGATGAAGAAGCTGTCGACTGCTTCCTAATGGAAAAACTTCCCGCTTATATGCGTCCGAATGGCTATCAACTTATAGACGCAATTCCATTAAATGCCAACGGAAAAATTGATTACAAATCATTAGTTAGACCCATTAACAAAAAGTCATATCTAGATACCGCCTCACAGCCTACCAGCACTACGGAACAAATCCTTATGGCGATTTGGTGTGAGGTATTAGGGTGTAATGATTTTGGAATTAATAATAGTTTCTTTGATGTCGGTGGCGACTCGCTGCTGTTGGTGGAAGTGCGAAACAAAATCAAACAGCAAATGCAGCGCCATGTACCTACCACGGCATTATTCGAGCACCCAACCATCGCCACGCTGGCAACTTTTTTGGATGGCGAGGAAGATGACAGCGCAACTATAGATACTATCGAAGAACATGCACTACGCCAAAAACAAGCAATGCTAAAAAACAAATTGGCAAAAGTAGGAGCTGTGTAAATGTATATCTCCGATGCATTAGAGGATTTAAATGCGATAGCGGTTATTGGTATTTCTTGCCAGTTTCCCGGCGCCAAAAATGCTGAATCATTTTGGCAAAATATTAGTGATGCAATTGAAAGCGTTGAGGAATTATCAATTGAAGAATTACTTGCCGATGGCCGCAACCCGGAAATAATAAGTGCTAACAATTATGTAAATCGTGTCAGCCGCTTAAAAGACGTTGATTTATTTGACGCAGATTTTTTTGCGATGACTGCACGCGAAGCAAGCATTACCTCACCATCGCAACGTTTATTATTGCAGTGCGCTTATGAAGCCGTTGAGGATGCCAGCTATTCGCTGGAAACCTGTACTCGCAACATAGGCGTTTTTGTGGGCACAAATCGCTGTGACGAATGGCAAAAGCGGCTATATGCGTTGGCTGCTAATGATTCTGAAAATGGTGCGCGGCAATTACAATGGTTTATTGCTAATGATCTTGATTACGCAGCCACGCGTATTTCACACAAACTGAATTTACACGGCCCCAGTTTAAATATCAGCACTGCCTGTTCCACCTCACTAGTTGCCATTCATCAAGCGTGCCGTTCATTACTGTCTTATGAATCCGATATGGCGCTGGCCGGTGGTGCCAATGTCGCCCTTGAGCAATATTACGGCTATGCCTATCAATACGGTGGCATTCAATCACATGATGGTTATTGCCGAGCTTTTGATGAAAAATCAGATGGCACTTTGTTTGGTAGTGGGGCAGGTGTTGTATTACTAAAACGCTTTGATGAAGCACTCGCTGACGGCGATCATATTTACGGCATTGTTCGTGGCTCGGCAATCAATAACGATGGTTCGGCTAAAGTGGGCTTTACGGCACCCAGTGTTACCGGGCAAGCAGAGGTCATTTCATCTGCATTGGCTGTTGCAAATGTCGATCCTGCAGAAATCAGCTTAATTGAGGCGCACGGTACCGGTACTTCACTGGGTGATCCTATTGAGATCCAGGCGCTCACCAAAGCCTACCGCAGGAAAACAAAAAAGAATCAATTCTGTGCGGTTAGCTCGGTCAAAACCAATATAGGTCATCTTGGTTCTGCCGCAGGCATTGCCGGGTTTATCAAAGCCCTGTTTGCGTTAAAAAATAAAACACTGCCACCAAATCTACATTTTAATAATCCTAATCCCGAAATAGATTTTGCCAATAGTCCATTTTATATCCCTAAAGAAAGCCAGCCATGGCCAAGCAGTTCTCATGCAAGATTCGCAGGAGTTAGCTCGTTTGGTGTTGGCGGTACCAATGCACATATTATTCTGCAAGAGGCACCTGAAAGATTTCTGGCACCGATTAAAAAAAATGTCTATGTGCTAATACTATCTGCACGCAGTGCCCAGGCATTGCAAACTATGGCCAGCAATTTAGCGAAGTTTTTGCAGGGGAACCCTTTAACAAATTTAAGAGATCTAAGCTATAGCTTGAATTGCGGGCGCAACAGATTTGAATTTACTACAAGTGTTGTTATTGCCAATCTTGAAGATGCTATAAAGCAGTTAACTGCGATTGAAACATCCGCAATATCGTTGACTAAAAAGGAAGATAAACCAAATTTATGCTTTATGTTTCCAGGGCAGGGTGCTCAATATGCAAATATGTGCGCAGAACTTTACGATACTTATCCAATATTTAAGGAAACAGTAGATCAATGCGCGATTTTTTTAAAAGATTACGCCGATTTTGATTTACGCGATTATCTATTTTGCAATAAAGATAAAGAACCGGAAACAAACGCGGCGCTGTCGCAAACTGCTATAACCCAGCCTGCATTATTTACCATTGAATATGCTCTGGCAAAACTATGGATGAGTTATGGTGTAGTGCCCACAGCCATGATTGGCCACAGCATCGGTGAATATGTTGCCGCCTGTCTGGCGAATGTTTTCTCCGTAGCAGATGCATTAAAAATTGTTTTCCTGCGCGGCACGCTGATGCAGTCGATGCCTGCGGGAGCCATGTTAGCGGTTGCGCTAGGCGAGGCGGAACTCGCACCTTACCTTAAGGATTGTGAACTGGCGGCCGTCAACAGTGCCGCCTGGTGTGTAGCCACGGGCACGGAAACAGCGATTGCTTGCCTTGAAAAAACCTTAAGCGAGCAAAAAATATTTTGTAAGCGTATACATACATCGCACGCGTTTCATTCCGCAATGATGGAGCCCATGCTGGATGAATTTACCGCAGCAGTTCGCAACATAAAACTTTCGCCACCACAAATTCCTTTTGTGTCCAACTTAACGGGTCAATGGATCAAAAATGCCGAAGCAACGAATCCGGCTTACTGGGCAAAGCATTTACGGGAAACGGTAAAATTTCACGCTGGCATACATGAACTTATTAAAAGCGCAAATTCAATATTGCTGGAAGTAGGCCCAGGCCAGGCACTGAGTAGCCTGGTGCAAAACAGCGGCAATAAAGTGATAGCTTCCTCACGACAAATGAAGCAGACGGTAAGCGATAACCAAATATTCCTAACCGCCCTGGGAAGGCTCGTATGTGCCGGCATTGACGTTAATTGGAAAAATATTTTTTCCGGAGAGACTTGTTCCCGCTTACCCTTGCCAACCTATCCCTTTGAGTTAAAACGTTTTTGGATTGAGCCGCTAAGCAAAACATCAGCGGCTAACGAATTCATTAGCCAAAATTCGCAAGTCCGTATGGTGGCGGGTGACTACCACTTTAATGTCGAAAGTGAAAATACCCAACCGAGTAATAGGTCACTGGATTTTAAACATTATGTAATTTCTTGTGTTACTAATTTACTTGGTGTCAATGAAGTTTCGACAGAGATTCCCTTGGTTGAATTAGGCCTTAATTCGCTAATGGCCATTGAACTCAGAACAAAAATTAATGCCGTCATCGGCGATGACTCGATTTCTGTCGTTGATTTGTTAGATGAAAGCGCCACCATTAATAATTTATCCAGCTTATATATTGCTAGTGCGCTTGCAAGTGCTGCACACCAATCCCTTGCCATTGATGCGAATAATATTGATACGAATAATAGAGCAGACAATAACCTAAACGATAAAATCACTGATGCAATTAACTCCGAACTATCTGAACACGCCATTCCTATTGTTTTTAGCGGCGAACAGCCCATTCAACCCGATTTGGCGCGCGCCTATGAACCATTTCCATTAACTGATATTCAACAAGCTTACTGGATCGGTAGAAGCGGCAACACCGATGGCGGCAATGTTGCAACCTATGCCTATATTGAAATGGATGTTAGCGATATTGATGTCGTTAAATATCAGGCAGCATTAAATACTTTAATACAACGTCACCACATGTTAAGAATGCATGTGCTCGAAAATGGCATGCAACAATTTTTGCGCGACGTTCCAGAATACGTTATCCCGATTAAGGATTTATCAACACTAACAGCCAGCGAACGAGACAATATTTTAGCCAAAAAACGCGACGAAATGTCGCATCAGGTTCTTGATACAACAAAGTGGCCGCTGTTTGATGTGTGCATTCATAAAATGGATGAGCACAAATACCGCTTACACTATGGCTTCGATTTTATGATCGTCGACGTATTAAGTCTGATGGTGTTTTTCCGCGATTTATTTTTAATTTATGTGGGGCGTGAAAATAAATTAGAACCGCTGGAATTGTGCTTCCGCGATTATGTTCTGGCCGAGCAGAACCGTCGTCAATCTGACCTTTATCTAAAATCAAAAAAATATTGGCAAAATAAACTGACTAGCTTACCAATGCCACCACAGCTGCCATTAACTAAAGATGCAGCCCAGGTTACCGACCCAAAATATGTAAGACGTGATTTTACTCTGGATACGGATACCTGGGCACGATTAAAAGGTCTTGCCAAGCAGTATAAAATTACGCCGTCTGTGTTAATTGCTACTGCCTATTCAGAAATTTTACGGCAGTGGACCAGCGCGCAAAAATTTACCTTAAATTTAACTATTTTTAATCGCCCGCGTTTACATCGTCAAATGAATGATTTGATTGGTGACTTTACCTCTTCCGTGTTGTTGGAAGTGGACATGACCAGGAGCAAAGCTTTTAGCGAAAGCACAAAAGCAGTTCAGTCTCAGTTGTTACTCGATTTAGAACACCGGTTATTTAATGGCGTAGAAGTATTACGTGCACTTAACAGCAGTAAGGGCGGTTATCAATCCGTTGTAATGCCTTACGTATTGACTAGCGCACTCGGTCTTGATCAGTATTCAGAAAGCCGACTGGTAGGTCTCGAAGAAGAAGAGCTGCAGCGTTATGAAGAAATGATGGAGCTGGGCCATACGATTTCACAAACATCGCAAGTATGGCTTGACCATGTAGTACGTGAAAAAAATAGTTGCTTATTATGTAACTGGGATTCACTCGAAGAAATCTTTCCTGCCGGGCTGCTCGATGATATGTTCTGCGCGTATTACGACCGCCTTATTGAGCTAGCCAATGCGGGCACTAACGCATGGGAAGCTATGCCGCAGCCCCCTATACCTGAATATCAATTGCGCAATCGTGCGCAGGTGAATGCAACTAATGCTCCTATTAGCACAGCGTTACTCCATGAGCTGTTAGATAATTCTGTAAAAAATTACGCGCACAACGTGGCCATCATCAATGGCGATATCAGTATTCCTTATTGGCAGCTACAAGCCGCAGCACAACAACTTAGCCAGCTAATAAAAACTCATGGTGCTCGTCCCAATACCTTAGTGGGTATTGTCATGGACAAAGGTTGGGAACAAATTGCCGCGGTATTCGGCAGTCTCTATTCGGGTGCTGCTTATATGCCTATAGACGCAAGCTTACCGCCTGAGCGCATCATGAAATTGTTGGCTCAAGGTGAAGTTAATTGCGTTCTCACGCAACCGCATGTGGCCGCACAATTAACATTTCCCGCACATATTCATTGTGAAATTGTTACCAAAAAATTATTGGAGTCTGCGAAATATGGCGTTACTTATAATCGCGTCTATTCGCAAACTGCAACCGACTTGGCCTATGTTTTATTTACCTCCGGCTCAACCGGTATTCCAAAAGGCGTAATGATTAGCCATCAAAGTGCCGTTAATACGGTACTGGATATTAATCAACGATTTTCGATTACCGAAAACGATCGCGCCATTGCCATTAATGCGTTGAATTTTGATTTATCTATTTATGATATTTTCGGTCTGCTTGCAGTAGGCGGCGGATTAGTGATGCCAGAATATTCACGCGCACTGGATCCAAAACACTGGGTTGAATTAGTGGAAACCCAAGGCGTAACTTTCTGGAATACCGTTCCTGCCATTGTTCAACTCTATGTTGAGGAATTGGAAACACAAGCTAAAACTGCTATTAATTCTCCCATTCATATTCGCTATATTTTTATGAGTGGTGATTGGATTCCAGTGGCCTTACCTCAGCGTATTCGTCAAGCGCTACCGAATACTTTGCCCGTTAGTCTTGGTGGACCAACAGAAACCACCGTGTGGTCTATTTATCATCCCATTCATCAACTCGATAGCAATGCAAAAAGTGTTACCTACGGCAAACCCTTAGCGAACAGAGCGCATTATATTCTGCATAATGATTTGACTCCTTGCCCGGATTGGGTGACGGGAATTATTTATACCGGTGGCAGAATTGGTGTAGCTGAAGGCTATTGGCGCGATGAAGAAAAAACTCAACAAGTATTTATAACGCATCCTATCAGTGGTGAAAGAATCTATTGCACTGGCGACATGGGGCGCTTTCTGCCCGATGGCAATATCGAATTTATGGGAAGAATTGATAACCAGGTAAAAATTCAAGGCCATCGTATTGAGTTGGGTGAAATCGAATTTGCATTGAGAAAAATACCCGGCGTTGAAGATGCCATCGTCATTCCTGTTACAGAATATAAAAATGATAGTGACAAGAGTGACAGCGAAAGAAAGGTTCCAAACAAGCTAATTGCGTTTTATATCAATAAAACAGAAGCGACAGATGCTGATGAAATTTTCGCGGGAGACTTGCTTTCTGACCCATTAAAAATTGCTCTGTTTAAATTAGAACAACATGGAATTAGACACTTGGCGAAAAATGTTACACCCATTTTATTGCCGGCAAAGCCCATCAAGGAAAAGGCGTTACAGCTGGGCTGCACTACGCATAACACCCTTACAGAATCTGTTACTGAAGAAAACCTTGGCAATATACTTGCCTGCTTAGCCCAGGTAGTCCTGCCGGATTATTCGCTGCCGAAATATTATTATCCATCAGCGGGTTCTGCGCATCCGATACAGGCTTATCTGCATATTTATAAAACGACTATTGGCAGTATTCAGCCTGGCATTTATTACTATAACCCCGCGCTACACGCGTTAACATTAGTGAATAGCAGTCATGAAGCTCCAGTGCCCGAAACAAAAGTGCCCGAAACAAAAGTGTCCGAAGTAAAAATGCCCGAAGCAAATGCTGCGGGTTTTGCAATCATCCTGGCATCCTACAATCCGGCGATTGAACCTTTATACGGCGACATAGGGAGTTCGCGCTTTAATTTTGTTGAAACCGGCCATGTAGAAAATCTTCTGTTAGGAAGATCTGTACGCGAATCCATTAGTCTCGTTCCCACAGCATTTAATAAACAGGATATTAGTCAGCTGATTAGAGTAGACGCGGACTATAAAATAATACGTGTGTTGAAGGCATTGAAAAGCAATAGCCCTGACAGTAAACAACAAGTTTTGAGCACGGCAGTTAACTTAATTGAGCGGCAAAGTTATAGGACCTTTGTCAAATACAAACAAAACGCTGATGAATTCCAGACGCTGCTTACGCAAATGTGTTCATTGAGTCAAAGGTTCCCAGTAGCAGAATTGCCAGCGGTTTATATTTATGTCAAACCGAATAGATTTAATAATCTTGCTGGCGGCTTCTATCGCTATGATTTAGCCACCGCCACAATGCAGCTCCAACATGCAATCACTGCAACAGAAACCGTGGGTAATCTGCAATATTCTCGCAATAAAGACATTCATACCGAGTCATCTTTTAGCGTGATTTTTGTTGCCAACCGGGAGCGCCAGTTACAAACCCAGTTGCAAATGATGGCAGCGGGATATATTGCGCAAGGCTTGCAAAATATATCTACCAGTATGGATATAGGTTTGTGTTCAACTGGCGGATTAAAACGATCACTCGTAGCTAATTACATAGCTTTGCAAGATAGCGATGACATTATTTATTGTCTTGAGGGTGGGGGTATTTCGGCGAAACAAAAAGCATCCTGGGTTACCGAAACCATGCATCAGGAAAAAACTCAAAATGACAATGCACATATCAGAGAGGTCCTGAAAACTCAATTACCTTATTACATGGTGCCAGCAGCACTAATAGCAATAGATCAATTCCCATTAACACCCAATGGAAAAATTGACAGAAAAGCACTGGCAACCCTGAATCTAACCAAACCAGAACCAGAACATAAAATAAAAATACTGCCAGGAAATGTACTGGAAGAAACGCTAGTGAAAATTTGGTGTTCTATTTTAGAGATAGACGAAATTAGCATGGATGACAATTTATTTGAATTAGGTGGAGATTCGCTAACTGCCACCAAATTAATATCTGAAATTCAAAAATCATTACAAATAAATATCCCACTTCATAAGCTCTTTGCTGATCCAACAGTGATGAATACCGTAGAACTTTGTCAGGCAAGCTTCCATGAAGAAGCTACTAATACGCAGACAATAGCGGGTGCAGAGTCACTTGAACTTGATGCTCTGATCAATGTAAACGTGAGTGATGTATTGGTAGATTTTGGCGTGATGACAGATACCTTGTTACAAGATGCTGTTCTACCTAAAAAGTATTCACCGGCATCACCCCATTCTTATGCTGTTAATGGCGCACCTTCAGATATTTTTCTAACTGGTGCGTCTGGCTTCCTTGGTGCCTATGTCTTGCAGCAATTACTGGAACGAACCAGCGCACAAATAACCTGTCTTGTTCGCGTGCGTAGTAATGAATCCGCAAAACTGCGGCTCATCCAAAATTTAAAGAAATATGGTCTTTGGAACGCACATTACACAAACCGCATTGTCGCCGTCGAAGGCGATATAGCGCAACCGCGTTTGGGTTTGACAGATACAAATTATTTGCAATTGAGCGCGCAAATTGATGCTGTTTATCATGTTGCGTCTCTCGTTAATTATGCACGGTCATACGGAGAACTCAAAAAAATTAATGTAAATGGAGCTCTGTCTATTATCGACTTTTCTTTCGCTGGAAAAATAAAATCGGTTGCTGTTATTTCTACCAAATATGTTTGTTTTGGCCTGACGCCAGCTGGCGTTAGTGTTTCACAACCAGAAGCAAGCATTTCCGATCCTGCAGGCATGTTTATTGGTTACACCCAAAGCAAATGGGTTGTCGAGCAACTTTTTGCACAGGCTGGTGCGCAAGGGTTGCCGGTTTCAATTATTAGGCCTGGCCAAATTACTGCAGCCACGCAAGGAAATATCGTATTGCCTGACGATGCATTCCATCATCTTATCGAACTATTTGTTTCCTTGAATGTAAGCCCTAGAGGAGAAGATTGGAAAGATGGTGTTATCGATATCATTCCTGTTGATTTTGCCGCTAAATCTATTGTCGATATTGGCAGCAATCAAAATAGCTACGGCAAGTATTTCAATATGGTAAATCCCTATCCAATAACCATGGATGTATTTTTCGAAAAATTAAATTCATGGTGGGAAAATCCAAAAATGGTAAGCGACCGGGTGAGGGCGGTTAATGCAGTAGAGTTTGATGAGTGGGCCGGTCAGTGTGTAAAAGCTATAGAGGCGATGGAAGACAAAGCAGCAGCTTATGTGTTAAGTCGGTTCTTCGTAAAAACTGAATTTGGCTGGTTTATTAAGGGGCTATTTTTGCAGGGGGATTTGCACTATGACAATACTATTTCAGCCACAGAAAACTATTTAAGTGAAATGAAAAATATTAACGAAAAAGCATGGGAAACGTATTTTATGGAGCTTAAAAATAAAATGGAGCATCACGAAAACATCTGTGCCGAATAATCTGATCTTCCACTATTTTTATTACGACGAGGTTTTTATGTTATCCAAGCAAGAGCAGTACAGACAATCCGTTATCGTGGGTTGGATTATGTTGTTACAAGTTGTCCTAGTCATGTTTATTATTTCAATACTACGCGGCGCAGTCAAAAATGATTTCTCCGGGTTTGCGAAAGATCCAGGCATTGGCGGCACTAATATCATGATTATTGTATTTGCTATATATGCAATACTTCCGGTATTACTGCGTGCAATGGATTATATATTTTTACGCTGGTTTACTTTTGCTATTTCGATATTTTTCTTGCTGTTTTTTATTGCACATCAACTAACGCATATGATTGTCGACAATATGCCTCTAAACCTTTATCACGTTTTAGATTTTACTCATCACGGTATCATTTTGTGGGTAATTGTTTGCTCGTTTAAATGGGCAAAATGCAAAGATAACGTTTAATTCTTTACGATTGAAGGAAACAATTATCATGAATACATTTAGTCAAACCCGGAAATACTGGCTACTGCTGGCGGTATTTTTCCCGGCATTTGCATGGGCGCATTCTGAAGGCGACGCAGGTGGATTTATAGAAGGCGCGTTGCACCCGATAATGGGTTTAGATCACTTATTAGCTATGTTGAGTGTGGGCATCGTCAGCGCGCAATTTGGCGGGCGCTTGATTTGGCTAGTTCCAGCATTGTTTGTCAGCATGATGCTAGTGGGTGGAATTCTCGGCTCTAACGGGATTGAATTTCCTATGGTAGAGGCTGGCATTGCATCCTCCGTTATCGTGTTAGGCCTGGGAATTAGTGTTGCGCATAAGCAGAAATCCTATCGTTGGGCAATCCCGCTGACCATGGCTTTTGTTGCTGTTTTCGGATCGCTTCACGGCCATGCTCACGGTGTGGAAATGCCCGAATCAGCGAGCCCGGTTTATTACTCCTTCGGCTTTATTATTTCTACCAGCGTCATTCATTTGATTGGTGTTTTTATTGGTTACATATTCCAAAACTTTCCTCGCTTGCAAAAAACGACCATTTACTTGGGTTTAATTATTGCTGGTGCGGGCGTTAAAATTTTATTAGTTAATTGACGGAGAACTTCATGAGTATCATGACACGCCTTGAGCAAATTTTATTTACATTTGCTCTTATAGTAATTAAAAGGCCCTGGCTTTCGTTATGGACGGCCATTGGTCTTGTGTTGGCCTTAACAATTGGTATGACGAGAATGTATATCGATGTGACCAATGAATCAATGTTTAGACCCAACGACACATCGCTTAAAGACTATAAGGCGTTTCAGGCTCAATTTGGTAGAGATGATGCGGCCCTGGCTATTATTGAAGCACCGAGTGTATTTACTAAAGATTTTTTTACCAAGCTGGAAAAGTATCATCACGATATTGAAAATAACGTACCTTATTTAGACAAGGTTACCAGTCTTTATAATGTTACTTCGGTATCTGCCCAGGACGATTCTGTACTTATCGATCAAATGCGCAAAGTGTGGCCTGTTGATGTTGAGAATGATGAAGCATTTAAACAGTCCATCTTAAATAATCCCCTCTATAAAGATTTACTGATAAATAAAGATGGCACTTTTACGTTAATGGTCATTCGCGCTAATGCTTTTGCAGTACCAGAAGTCAGCAATACTCTTCGCCAGAATGTTACTGGCTGGCATGATACTTTTAGATCATTTTTAGAAGGAGGAAAAGTAGAAACTGCTGCGCCCGCTGCAACAGCGACTGACGAAAAGGGTTTTGATAACTTTGATGAAAAAGCGGTAACCGATGCAAGTGCAGCAGCCAGCAAACCGCTGAGCACAAACCAATTAGAACGTTTTGTTAAAGAGGTTAAAGCCATTACGGAAGAACACCAAAGCGATAATTTTAAAATCAGGTTGGCGGGTAGCCCCATGATATCCCAGCAACATGCTGACTCTATTCATGCCGACTTTTTATTTCTTTTGCCGCTGTCATTTTTATTGGTGTTCGTCATTTTGCTGATCATGTTAAGGAAAATAGCGGCGGTATTAATATCCATGCTAATCGTATTTTTAACCTTGTTGGGCACGTTTGGCTTTATGGGTTGGATAGGCGCACCCATTACTCCGGTGATTGTTGCCATACCGCCACTGATATTAACCATAGGTGTTTCCGATGCTATACATATGTTGAGTATGTATTATGCAAAATTTGAAGAAACAAAAAGCTCTCTGGAAGCAGTTCATTACATATCGAAAAGATCGGCCCTGGCGGTGGTATTTACCAGCTTAACCACAATCGCTGGCTTCCTTTCGTTTACTACTGCTGACTTAAAACCCGTTGCTGATTTCGGGTTAATCGTTGGCTTTGGCATCACCCTGGCATTAGTGCTCACTTTGATCCTTGTTCCTGCCATCGTTATGATTATGCCAGCACCAAAATCTGACACTAAAATCAAAACCATTAAGTGGCAATATTTAATCAATATTATTATTAACATCTCTCTATTTGGCGCGAGGAATTCACGCGCAATTGTCGGAGTATCAATTCTAGTAATGCTTCTCTGCATACCAGGCTTGTTCAAATTAAGATTCTCGCACGATGTATTAAACTGGTTTGAAAAAGACGAGCCGGTGCGAATTAACACCCTCGCGATAGATGAACAATTCCAGGGCAGTATTCCACTAGAAGTTATCATTGATACTAAAAAGAAAAATGGAATTTATTCACCGGAATTCATGGGCCGTTTAAATGAGTTCGCGAAATACACAGAAAGTATGAATGTACCTGGCATTGCCATGGGACAAACTACATCCATAGTAGACACATTAAAACAAATTCATTTTGTAATGAATCATGAAAAACCGGAATCGGTTATTCCCAACAATCCGGATCTAATTGCACAAGAGTTATTGTTGTTTGAATCCAGCGGCGCTTCCGATGTCGAGCAATTAATCGATAACGATTTTTCAAAAGCGCGAGTAACCGTGCGGCTGTCCTGGGTTGATGCGGTTAAGTATGTGCCCGTGCGTGAACAGATAGAGAAGAAGGCAAACGAGATATTTAAGAATGACGGCAGTGTGCAAGTTACCGGAGCCATTGATTTATTGAGTAGAAGTTTAGTAGGTGTAATGCAAAGTATGGGCAGCAGTTATGCCATATCTACTATCACCATTGGTTTAATGATGATGTTACTGCTGAGAAGTTTTCGGGTAGGTTTCATTGCTATGTTTCCTAACTTCTTACCCATTATGGTTACGCTGGCATTTATGGGTTGGTTTGGTATTCCGTTGGATATGTTTACTATTTTACTTGGGGGCATTGCCTTGGGAATTGCAGTCGATGACACAATCCACTTCTTCCATAATTTTGGCTATTACTCGCGGGACCTTAACATGTCTACCAAGGACAGTATAGACGCCACTGTTCGCCATTCTGGACCATCGATGGTATTTACATCTATATCGATGGCGTTTGGCTTCCTGATTTTTATTTTCTCCAGCGTAGACCCGTTACTACCATTTGGTATTCTGGTGGCGATTACTATTATAAATGCGCTTTTAGCGGAGTTAATGATAACGCCTGCGATTCTATCGCTAATGGATGAATATGGAATTCTGAACACCAAAAAAGACAAATTGGATAACGCAAGTCTAAGCAGTAGTTAATTTTTGGTATTTTAAAAGTATTTGTTATTGATTAACTTGTGTTGACAGGGACGTCAACCGCGAACAAATTTTCTTTTGGTGCGAATACATGTTGACATTAAGGTTAATGAATACAGCCATGTAATATTTTATTTATGATAGTTAAGTAATGTGGTTTCCATACTAAAAGCATTTAGCAACCAGTTAATTCACGGAGCATTTATGTACCCAATAAATATTAAAAAGTATTTTTCTCGTAAATTGCAACCAATTCACAGTGTGTTTGTATTAATAAGTTTGGCGGTGATATTTTTATTTACAAATACGGCTTCAGCAGAACCAGGTAAAGATGCTATGTCTGCTGAAAAAGTTATGCAGGACGTGGATGATCGCTACAAAGGTACATCGCGAGAAATGGTGGGAACACTTACACTTTTTGATAAAAATGGTGGAAAACGGGTTAGGAATTTTAAAGAGATAGCGAAAAAATATGGTAAAGACGAAAAATCAATTTCAGTGGTCAGTTTTCCGGCTGAAGTTAAGGGAACATCTATTATGTCGTTCAATTGGGATGAAAAAACCAAGGATGACGACACCTGGCTGTACTTGCCACAATTGAAAAAAGTTAAGCGCATGGCATCAACCGATAAATCGGGATATTTTTTGGGCAGCGATTTCACCTACTCAGACTTTGTCGGCTTAGAGATTTCTGATTTCAAATACAAGTTTGACGAGGAAAAGAATAAATCCGGCACAAACGAATGGGTAATTATAGCGGAACCGCGCGATGACATTGCGCAAAAGGTTCGCGATGAAACCGGGTATAAAAAAATTCAGTATTGGATCGATCAGAGTAATCTCATCATTGTTAAAGCAATATATTGGCTAGACGAAGGTAACAAAATAAAATATTCCAGCTCAACAGACATTGAAAATATTGACAACGTTTGGACTGTAAAGAAAATGCAAATGATTATGACGCAAGGCGGGAAAAAATTACATTCCAGCGTATTTCAACTTGAGTCGATTAAATACAACCTTCCTGTAGATGATGCTGAGTTTACTGTTTATGCAATGGAACGAGAGATTAAATAAAGTGCGTTTACTATTACAGTTGTTAGCCAGCTTAGCCATTTCAACTACTTTTATCGCAAGTGCGTTTGCCGTTGATGAAAACAATTCTGAAATTGATTTCTTTGCGGATGTCGCAGTTGATAGCGAAGCGGAGAAAAACAACGAAAGCAATCATTTAACAGGGTATTTGCAACAGCAGTTGGGCTACTCACCAAAGGATCACAAGTATTTCGCTTTCTCAAGAAAAGAAACAGGAATTTCGCAAGCAAGAACAACTCTTACACTTAAGTATCAAAATACTTTTGCAGACGGTATTGAGTATGAATTAAGCGGCAATTCCTATTACGACACTTACTACCATAGCGAGGGTAGGGATAACTTTTCCAATTCCGAATATTCCGTTATGGCAGATGATGTAGAACTGAGAAATGCCTATATCAATCTGGAAACCTACGACGGGTTATGGTTAAAGCTAGGCAAGCAAATCGTTGCCTGGGGAGAATCTGAATATGTACAAATTATAGATATGGTTAATCCCCGAGATCTAAAAGAGTTTGGCATCGTAGATCTGGAGGATTCAAGAATTCCGGTGTGGGCATCACGCCTAAGTTATGTCGGCAAGCAATGGGGTAGCGATCTTGTGCTAGTACACAAGTTTGAACCTAACAAAACGGCCGGAGACTTCTCTGATTTTGACCAATATATCACCCTAAGAAATTTTGCAGCAATTGACCGCGACTATAAAACGGATGTTGATTTTACAAATCCGGATATTTTTTTCCGCCTATTTTTGCAAAAAGGTCATAGTGATATCAGCTTTGTATATGCGAAATCACACCAGACGTCTCCAGAGTTTGATATTAAATCCGTGGAGCCATTTGCGTTGGCGACACTTTATCAGGAAATAGAAACTTTTGGTGTGGCGGCAAACTATGTGTATGGATTTTGGCTTTTAAAAACAGAGATATCGAATAAAACCGGAATGCGTTTCGCACAAAAAGTTCCCACCGACGAGTTCAATGTTTACCGAAGCTACCATCAAATGATGCTGGGATTTGAATTTTCAGGAATTAATGATGTGCAAATTGCCAGTGAATATATTATCAATCACATTGGTGGCGACGATGACATTTTGGCCCAGGAAAACAACAACGACTTATTTTCTAATCGTATTAACTTTCAGTTTTTAAACCAAACTTTGAACGTAGAATTACTCTTGGCACATTGGGTACAGGGACATAGCGACAGCGTCAGGTTGACGGCGAATTATGATATTTCCGATGCGTTGAAAGTTTCTATTGGCTATATCGATTTTATTGCCAAAAGCGAAACAGATACGCTCTACTATTTTCAAAATAGCGACCGTATTTTTGCAAGCCTGCGCTACGCGTTTTAATGCATTTAATTAGTTAATTAAAAAGTGGTGTGTTGTGGAATATGAATTTGATGACATTGTAGTTGGTGCTGGATCTTCCGGAGCCGTTGTTGCTGCGCGACTGAATGATGATCACTCGCGCAGGGTGTTGCTTATTGAAGCCGGAAGTGATTATTTAACCAATCAGCAAAAATACCCGGAAGAACTTTCAAACCCGGAAAAGCCAGTTACTAAGGGTTTTAATTGGGATTTTAGTGCGGTAGTCAGAGACCAAAGTAAACATGAAGCATTTAAAAATGCCCATAATGTATTTTGGTCATCTGACCACCAAGACAAATATAATCTGGCCAAAACAGCGCTTAAATCAATGATCCATGGCGACGATACCATTACCAGGTTCGATTACCCGGTAGGCAAAGTGGTTGGCGGGTCATCCGCTATAAATGGTGCTCTTGCTATCAGACCAACTCCAGCAGATTTTGAAGAGTGGGCAAATGCTGGTTTAAAAAACTGGGCATGGAGTTCTGTATTACCCTGGTTTAAAAAAATTGAATCTGACGCTGATATGCGCGGCCCCTATTTTGGTAACACTGGGCCTGTGCCAATTTGTCGTGCCAAAATGAGTGAGCTCCACAGCGTTCAAAAAATATTTTTAGATTTATGCGTAAAAAATGGATTTCCTATTGCAGAGCTTAACAATCCTAACTCCACCGGAGTTGGGATAGTGCCAAGAAATGTTCGCGACGGCAAAAGAGTATCCTCTGCAATTGCTTACGCTGATAGCTTGTATAAAAAAAACTCCATGACGATTATGGCCGATACGCAAGTTGAAAAAATTATTTTTGATAAGGAAAAAGCCTGTGGTGTAGTCGCAATACACAAGGGCACAAGTTACACATTTAAGGCCAATCGTGTCACTTTGTGCGCTGGCGCAATTAATACTCCGCTTATTTTATTGCGTTCCGGCTTAGGTGATAAAGATCAATTGAAATATCACCATATTAATACCCTTCAACATCTGCCCGGCGTCGGTAAAAATTTACTTGATCACTCAGCGGTCGGGCTGTGGGCTATACCCCAAGATGGTATTTGTAAATTAGGTGAGGATATTCACCAAATAATGTTGCGTTATACCGCCCCGGAATCGTCGCTGAAAAATGATTTAGCACTGTTTATGCTTAACTCTGTTGACACCAAACAATTTCCGGAACTCTACACCGCCTTAGGTTCAGAAATAGGTTTATCAATTTCCGCGGTACTAGGCAAACCCGCATCGCGTGGTTTTATTGAGCTAACCAGTAAAGAATTGCACGCACCGCCATTGCTGTGCTTTAACTATGCCAGCGATCCTTTTGATCGCAAACGCTTGATGGATGCTGTGCGTTTGGCGTGGAAGTTCCTGCAAGACGAAAACATGAAAAAAACTTACAAAAAAGTGTTTGCCTGGAATCAGCGCATTATTGAATCTGATAAATTATTAGAAGAATCTATATTAACGTTTGTTCGCGGTTCCTGGCATGCTGCAGGTACCGCGAAGATGGGCCTTGCAACGGATACAGCGGCAGTTGTCGACCAGTATGGAAAAGTTTATGGCTGTAAAAATTTATTTGTAGTAGACGCTTCAATTATGCCCAGTATTCCCAGTGTACCGACTAACCTAACGTGCATTATGTTAGCGGAGTACTTGGTGCAAAACATTCGAGGCTCGGCTTATGAACACTAATACGCTGGTAAAAAATAAAACCTCGAGCGGCTGGATAAGAAATTTTTCAAAGCGCAATAGCAGCGCGAAAATGGCACTAATCTGCTTTCCTTTTGCCGGTGGCGGTGCAAATATCTATCGTCCCTGGGCATCTTTCATTAACCAGGATATAGACGTCAGCGCGATTTCTTTGCCGGGAAGGGAATCGAGAATCCTTGAAAAAAACATTCACCATAGTGATGAAGTCTGTGAGGCCATTGTTGCTGAGCTAATTGCAGATTACTGGAAAAAACCTATAGCTTTTTTTGGGCATAGCATGGGTTCTATGCTTGCCTACGAAGTAGCAATACGTTTGCAGGAAAATTACGATTGGATTCCGAAGCTATTGCTAGCCTCAGGGAGACAAGCCCCACATAAAAAAATAGGCGGTCAGCTTCATCTGGCAGCTGATGATATTTTTATTAATGAACTAAAACGACTTAATGGTACTCCTGCGGCTATTTTCGAAGACGCAGAGATGCGCCAAATAGTATTAGCCATACTTCGCGCGGACTACACTTTGCTTGAAACTTACCGCATGAATTCAAAAATATTATTGCGTGCACCTATTGTCACTTGCTGTGGTACAGCTGATCCGGAAGTCCAGGTTTCTGAAATGAAATTTTGGTCAGAGCTTACAGTTATGGATTGCGCGCATCATGTTTTTGATGGTGGACATTTTTATCTAAATACACACGTAAAAGAACTAACACAACTTATTAATAGCCTTCTTGAAAGACAATAATACAATGCCTGAAATTGGCCCCAGCGTCACACTAAAATGGTCAGCAGCATGAGTAATTTATTTTTTGAAAAATACGGTAACTGGGCGTTAGTCACTGGCGCATCATCAGGTATAGGCAAACAGTTTTGCTACCAGTTAGCGGATATGAAATTTAATCTTGTGATTGTCGCACGCCGGATTGATCGTTTAAATGCAATTTCCGCAGAGCTAAAGAAAAAACATAATATAGAAGTAGTTGTTGTTGGATTGGATCTTTCCCAGGAAAGTTTTATGGAAAAATTAACCCAGGCTACGGAAGATATCCCCCTCAATCTTTTAGTTAATTGTGCAGGGTTTGCCGTAACGGGCGAATTCATATCCCATCCAGTAACCACGGACCTGGCATTGTTGCATGTTAATTGCAGCGCACCTATGTTGCTTTCACGTCATTACGGTCAAAAAATGGCGGAGAGAAAAAAGGGGGGGATTATTAATATAGCCTCTGCTTCTGCCTATTTACCTATTCCTTTTTGGGCCAGTTATTCAGCATCAAAAGTATTTCTATTACATTTTTCTGAAGCACTGTGGTATGAAATGAAAAAATACGGTGTAGATGTTATTGCTATATGCCCGCCCAGCACTAACACCGAGTTCGGTAGCATTGCGAAAATTAATATGCCGGGAATTTCAGCCGAAACTGTTGTCAGTACGGCGCTGCAAAATCTTGGCAAAAAAACCAGCATTACCATTGGTTTTGGTTTGTCAGTTTCAATGATCTTTATGAAATTATTTAGTCGGAAAACGGTTGTTTTATTAGCTTCAAAAATAATTCGAAACCAGGCAACCTAACTTAAGAGAATTAAATGCGAGTCTCCATAAAAGTATTTTTTATTATGATATTTTCTATGAACATTGTCGCTGAAACTAAAAACAACATAACCGATCACTTTGATGGAGAACACTTTTTTAATTCCTATTACCTTGATATTGATATGGTTTCCAGGCCAGGTTTACTTGCAAGAACGATGGATTTTTTTAATTCCGAATCATGGCCTGATGCAATCGAAAACCGGCATTACGAACCCATTTTTAAGCTGACAAACCATAGCGCACTAGTCGTCACCTATATCAATCATGCCACCATTCTGATTCAGGTGGATGGACTTAATATTTTAACTGACCCAATTTGGTCTCCCAGAGCAAGCCCGCTCACCTTTGTCGGCCCGCGCAGAGTCCGCACTCCGGGGCTTGAATTAACTGACTTACCGAAAATAGATATTATTTTACTAAGCCACAATCATTACGATCACATGGACATTCCTACTTTAAAAATTTTGCAAGAAAGAGACGCACCACTGGTCATTACCGGTTTAGGAAATAGGGCGTTACTGCAACAAGAAACAATAAATGCCCATGAATTAGATTGGTGGGAGTCAACCACAATTGATACTACAAGTATTTATTTTGTTCCGGCTATTCATGGGTCTGCACGCGGGATTTTTGATAGGAATAAAACACTGTGGGGCGGCTTTGTTATCCAATCTACGCAGGGAAATATTTACTTCGCTGGAGATACAGCTTATGGAAATCATTTCAGAGAAATTAAGACACGCTTTGAACCAATCCGTTTGGCATTATTGCCCATAGGCCATTATCTGCCGAGGTGGATGATGCAAAGTGTTCACATGAGTCCGGATGATGCAGCAAAAGCTCATATAGATCTTAAATCTGCAAACAGCATCGGTATACATCTTGGAATCTTTCACGGTTTGGGCTCGCATAATTCTGAAAAGCTCGGTGAACCTGAAGCGGATTTGCAAAAAGCAAAAAATAAATATGCCATTGCTAACAAGGATTTTTACGTATTAGATGTTGGTGAATCTATAACCTTAAAATGAATACTTGTTAAAAATATTTTAGTTTTAACTATTATCGTTTAGTTTTAGATTTTAACTTTTAAATTTAATTTCAAGGACTAGTATCATGACTGTTAAGTATCCCAAAATATTTTTTCTATTGACATCATTAACTGCTGCGCCTTGGTTATCTGCTGCAGAGATCGATGACAATGAAAATCCGGATAACATATCTCTCGCAGCGGTAAAAAATAGCGGTGAAGATGAAAAAAATAGATATTCACCTGAAGTGGTTGTCGTGCAAGGGTATCGCAGTAACCCGTTAGGTAAAACATTATCTGCTTCTGAAGGTGTTGTTGGCAGTGAAGAAATATCTAACCGACCATTGTTGCGAACAGGTGAAATACTGGAGTTTGTGCCGGGCATGGTGGTCACCCAGCACAGCGGTTCCGGTAAGGCTAATCAATACTTTTTACGTGGCTTCAATTTGGATCATGGTA
This sequence comes from Pseudomonadota bacterium, assembly GCA_040386215.1. GTDB lineage: Bacteria > Pseudomonadota > Gammaproteobacteria > Pseudomonadales > Cellvibrionaceae > Cellvibrio. The sequence continues at coordinate 36,619 of JAZKFX010000036.1, read as the reverse complement.
CGGATTTTAATAGTTCGATTGATGGCATGCCAATCAATATGCGCACACACGGTCATGGGCAAGGCTACACTGATCTTAATTTTATTATTCCGGAATTTATTAACAATATTGATTATCGCAAAGGCCCTTATTATGCCGAGATCAGCGATTTTTCTGGCGCTGGTGCAGCATTATTTTCGCTTAAAAATTCAATGGATGAAAATTTACTATCACTGACGTTGGGTCAAGATAATTATGTCCGTTTACTTGCAGCCGGAGGGATTTCGCTGACCAATGGTAAATTGTTACTAGGTGTAGAAACGCAAAAATATGATGGGCCTTGGTCGATGGTGAACGAAGACGTTGAAAAAAATAGTTTTATGGGACGATATGTTTCGTCAATCTCCGACGGAGATTTTGCCTTGACCCTTATGGCTTATGACAATAGTTGGGGCGCCGCTGACCAAATTCCTGAGCGAGCGGTAAAACAGCAGATTATTGATAGGCTTGGCTCGCTGGATACGAGTGTAGGTGGCTCATCCAGCCGTTATAGTTTATCAAGCAGCTGGAATTCTGCAGACTGGATGACAAACATCTATGCAGTAAAATCGTCCATGGATATATTTTCTAATTTCACTTATTTTTTGGATGACCCCATTAATGGTGATCAATTTGAACAAGTCGATGAACGCTCAATATTTGGTGGTGCGCTTAAGCATAAATGGGCGGCCGATTTTTCAGGCAAAACCATTACTCATGAATTAGGCGCGGAATTTCGTTACGATAAAATTGATAAGGTTGGCTTGTACCATACAGTCGAACGTCAACGCCTGGGCACTACTCGTCAAGACGCAGTCGATGAAGCTTCGCTTGGCATATTCGCGCAGAGCACTATTGAACTTTCTGAAAAACTAAATACTCACATTGGTCTGCGTTACGATTATTACAACGTAGATGTTGACAGTAATATTGAAGCTAACAGTGGTGATGCTACAGATGGCAAAGTCAGTATTAAGGCAGGCGCAACATATCAATTTAGTGACCGTGTCGAAGGCTACATCAACGCAGGTCAGGGCTTTCATTCAAATGATGCGCGCGGTGCTACCATCACGCAAGATCCAGTTAGTGGTGAACCCAGTGATTCAGTTGATTTAATAGTGCCATCAACAGGTGCTGAAATTGGGGTAAAAATATTTGATGAGCAACGTTTTAATATTTCCACATCGCTGTGGTACCTTCGCTCAGATTCGGAATTGCTTTTCGTTGGCGACGCGGGTAACACCGAGCCAAGCCGTGCATCAACACGGTATGGAACGGAAATAGCAGGCTATTATTGGCTAACCAATGTCTGGAATTTTGACATGGAATTTGCTCGAACGATTTCAACTTACAATGAAGACCGTAACACTGAAGGTAAGTATGTTGAGGGTTCTGTTCCTGTAGTGGCTAGCGCGGGCATTACCTATGGTGCACAGGGCACCGGCCTCCATGGTTCACTGCGCTACCGTTATTTCGGCGCGCGCAAACTTGACAGCTTCAATGAACAAAAAGTAGGCTCGACTACTATTGTAAATTTAGGTGTGGGGTATCGCTGGAGACATACGAGTATTGAACTGGATATTCTTAATTTGTTAGATAGTAAAGATCATGACATCGATTACGCGTATGCATCACGCTTGGATGCCGAGCCGCCAGAAGGTATTGAGGAAGTACATTATCATCCAGTAGAACCGCGTACCCTTCGCATGAAGATTGATTACCGGTTCTAACTAATTTTTATTCAACACCTATGTTTTTAATGGAGGCTTGTAAGATGATTAACCAACCCAAAAGAATGTTTTTTTTAACTGTTCCCTTAATCCTGGCGGCAAATCTCTCGGTAGCTGATGCCGGAAAAAAGCCTTTAACAGTGACAGCTAATAATATTAAAACCAATAAAGGTCAAATTATATTTAATCTCTTCAAGCCGGGCGATGACCTGTTGCATCAGCCATCTATGCAAAGGAAGGCGCCCTTAACATCAACCAGGGATCTTACGGTGACCTTCGATGACCTGGCATATGGCCATTACGTAGTTTTCGCATTTCACGACGAAAATAACAATAGCACCCTGGACCATAATTTTATAGGAATGCCGAAGGAGCCAATGGGATATTCAAATAATTGGAATTTTGGGTTAACTACTGGAATGCCAAATTTCGAGAAAACAGAATTTTATTTTTCTGAGAAGAAAAACTCCATTAGTATAAAATTAAAATAGTGAAGACTGTTTTGAAATTTTAAGCGGGTTGCTTTTCTCATGACGTTTGCATTCAGGGGTCTTGGCAATCTGATGCCAATCAAACGAAGTGACCGGTTTTTATCTGTTAAAGCAACTCAATACCAAATCGTCGTATCAGCATTGCAAACAAACCAAAACAGGTGATAGTGATAAACATTGAAATGATTAATGTTAACCAAAAACCGAGCCGTGGTAACAACCACGGAAATGCTAAAAACATCGGCAAGGTTGGCACTACGTACCAAAATGTATACCACGCGTGATTTGCAATTTTTGTTGCAGGCTGGTTTTCAATGTAGAGCCACACCAGTGTAAGAAGAGTTACCATCGGCAATGCAGCTACAAATCCACCCAGTTTATCGCTGCGTTTGGCGATTTCAGATATTAACACTACGACTGCTGCCGTGATTAAATATTTGCTAATAATCCAGTACATAATTATTTCCGATTTAGAAAAGCCTAAACAAGCGCAGTCATAAAACTGACTCAGCGATAAGATAAATAATATCGCCGAGTCACTGTGTAAAAAGCAAAATAAAAATTAAAACTAATGTGAATGACTACCTTCACCGTCATGTGAATGCGTTTCGGGGTCTGGTGGTGGCCGGTTTTCTATATCTGAATCAAGGTCTAAACGCTTGGGATAATCCGCGAGGGGTGATGATGCACCTTTCATATCCTCATGAGCATGATGATGATCGTCAGCATTTAACGGAAAGTCGTCCGGGAATTGTGTATGTTGAAAGCCATGCAATTGCATCAGTAATAATAATCCACCCGCAAATAGCAATACCAGGTTGGCGACTTTGCTAAAATTTTGAAATGAATGTGTTTTTCTCCATCCAGATAGCAACACCAACATAATGCTTAAAGCAACCACTTGTCCTATTTCAACGCCCAGGTTAAACGATAGTATCTTTAACACTAAACCATGTTCACCCAAGGGTAATTGCTGTAAACGCGTTGATAATCCAAAACCATGAATAAGGCCGAATCCGAACACCATCCAAACGAGATTAGGGGAATTCATTTGCAGATACTTTTTGAATCCGTCCAGGTTATCAAATGCTTTGTAGCACACGGTCAATGCGATCACCGCGTCAATGAGATAATAATTAGCTTTAATGCCGAACAGGGTTGCGAATACTAAGGTTATTGAGTGGCCTAAGGTGAAGGCAGTGATGAATTTGATTATATCTTTGAAGCGCGTTAAAAAGAAAATAACACCAAATAAAAACAGCAAATGATCATAGCCGGTCAACATATGCGTGGCACCCAGGCGCATATATTCAAGGTTGCCGGCATTGACAATTCGCGCCTGGTCTTCTGCAGACATGCCATGGCTAAACGCAGTGGCGCTAGTAACTGTTAATAGGAGCAAAAATAAAAATTTAAACATTACGAATCCTTTGTTGATTATAAATAAGGTTGGATTATTGTCGGCCAGTCGTTTTGCTACAAAAAGAGAAATGGCAAATGATTAACTTCAAAAATTCCGCAAAAAAAGTATTATCAGGCAAATCACATTATTAGAATTTTGCTAAAGCAAGATTTTTTTTCGCCAGGACTCACGGCCTGTCATGATGCTTAGTTAGGCGCTGTTTTCATCTCCACCACAAGAAATCTAATCGTAGAATCCCCTAGCAACTCTAGCGCGTATGACCGTGCAGGCCACCATACTGCGTGTCCTTTCTTGTGTTGAGTCTCTTCACTTGTGCCGTCTGGAAAGGTAAGTTTTATTCTGGCATCACTTAGAAAGTACAGCACGGCGTCGGGGTGCGCGTGCAGGGGGGTCTTGGCTCCAGCATTTGCGCGTACCTCCATCACGCGTACCCGATGATTGTCTGTAAGCAGCGAATAAATATCCGGTGAAGACTTTAATGAGTTTCCCTCTGGCGCTATTGCTTGAGTCTTTTTAGAGGCTTTTTTTAGATCGAAATTTAGAACATGGAGATCGGTTTCGCCGATGTTTTCCAAGGACCGCAATTCAGCGTCGCGCCAAAGAATTTGATTTGCTTTGAGATTAAGGTCAGCCGGCTTTCCATCGGAACCGGTGATGCGGACCCGTGCGTCGCTAAGCGTGTAGATTAAGGCGTCGCGATGATAATGTCTCGGAGTTTTACTCCCCACCTTAAAGTCGACCTCCAGGATTTCGACAGCCTCGTTCTCCAGCAGCACCTTCATACCCCAGGATCCATGACCGCAGCCAACTACACTAACCAGGCCAACTAAGCCAACTAAGCCAACAAGCAAATCGCTGAGCACGCTTATGAGATCAGCAGGTTGATCGATGTTGGGTTTTCGAAGCATTGTTTTTCTCCTATTAGAGACGGCTAGTGAGATTGTTGAAAAACTTAATGACTAACAGGTTTCATCACGGTCAGTTGCTAATACAAATTGACTTACTTTGCTCGAATATTTTCTAATTTTCAATCAACCTTGAATGCTATTTGATAAAATTAGGAAAAATTGTTAGGTCTGCGACAGCTAATTGCTATTTTTTATTCCAGAATTTTCGCTTTTTAACATAAGGTGAGTGCGTTAGACCTCAGTTGTTGCCATTAGTGAGGACTGGCTTCATCGAGGACACACGAAGCAATGACTATAAATCAATTTGCTAAGCTCACTGTCCACACACTTTTGTTTTTTAATAAAAACTAAAATTGGGTTGCGGACATCACCGCTTTGCTGCGAGATCTACTTTTCAAATTTAATCATTTAATCCTGAATTTTTGTGTCAATAAAAAGTGTATAGCAAAAATGCGTCAACGAGGGGATAATTGAAACCATTCTGCTAATCGTGATCGCTTGGCCTTGACAGTTACAGTGTTAAATTACAAATATAAACGAGCGGTATACATGAGAGTTTTTGCGGTATCCGATCTACATGTGGATTATCAAGATAATAGACAATGGGTAGCAACATTATCGGCGGTAGACTATCTTGACGATATACTTATTCTTGCCGGTGATGTGACAGATGAGCTAAGTTTATTAAAAGAATGCTTTTGTGAGCTAGCAAAAAAATTTCTAAAAGTCTTATTTGTTCCTGGTAATCATGAGCTTTGGGTTTCAAGAGCTAAGTCAATTAATTCCATTGAAAAGTATCAACAAATATGCAATGTGGCAAAAGAGCATGATATTTCTATGCAGCCATTCCATATACATTCTTTGTCGATTGTTCCTCTTCTGGGGTGGTACGATTTTTCATTTGCATCTCCTGGAATAAAATTGTTGGACTCATGGATGGACTTTCGTGCTTGCATTTGGCCTGATAATTTACAGCCGTTTGATATAACTCAATACTTTTTAGAGAAAAATGAGTGCCACTTACAAATAACCAACCACAAACTTATTAGCTTTTCGCATTTTTTGCCGCGCATAGATCTAATGCCTGCATATATTCCGGAATCTTATCATTATATTTATCCGGTGTTAGGTAGCACTTTTTTAGAAAACCAAATTAGACGATTAAGGCCTGATATTCATGTGTATGGGCACAGCCATGTTAATCGAGATTTAACTTTGGATGGAATTCGATACATTAACAACGCTTTTGGTTATCCATCCGAGGGCAGAATTGCAAGAAAAGATTTACTGTGCGTTTATGAAAATTAATAAATACGTTTTACATGCAAACAAAAGGATACTAATTGAATGATTATTTCTGCTGGCGAAGTGCATTTATGGTTTGCGTACGACAATAAAATTAAGGATTCACAGTTACTGGCGCAGTATCTCAGTGTTTTAAATGAAGTAGAGCGAACGCAACAGCAACGTTTCCATTTTGAAAAACATCGCCATCAATATTTGATTACTCGCGCCCTGGTGAGGTCGGTGTTATCGCTCTATGTCAAAAGTATTGCACCTGAGCAATGGGAATTTAAAAAGAACGAATATGGCAAACCGTTTATTAGCAATAGTGCGCTAACAATTCCATTGCGATTTAACCTGTCACATGCGGATGAATTGATAGTGATGGCAGTTACCCTGGATCAGGAGGTGGGCGTCGATGTTGAGTATTTGCCTCGGGTCGGAAAAATGCTCGATATCGCAAGTAGCTTTTTCTCACCTGCAGAATTGGAACAATTGCAGAGTCTTCCGCTGGAAAAGCAAATGAATCGGTTTTATGATTTGTGGACATTAAAGGAAGCCTATATAAAAGCTTGTGGAATGGGTTTATCAATCCCCCTGGATCATTTTAGCTATTCCTTTTCTGCGGAAGGAAGAATAACCATAGATTTTAAACCAGAACGAAATGATCAACCGGAATTTTGGCGATTTTGGCAAATCCAACCCAATGCTATTCATAAAATCTCGTTGGCCCTAAAGAGTGGAAATATTGATAATAATTTCTCAATATCCATGCGTGAAATTATTCCCTTGTCAAAAGTTATCGAGGTGAACTATTCCCTTGCATCGGGAAATATTATTTCTGAATAATTCAGGTTTTATCAGAACAAATCAAAATGGTGCGATTCAATAGCGGTTTGCGAAAAAGCCTGTGCCATTTATACCCGGCATGATGCATGGCAAAGAGCGATTCAATCGCTGAAGTCGCTCGCTAAATATCATTTTGAGTTGGGTGATAAAGATCAGGCGTTATAGCTTGAAACCAGGATTCTTCATAAAATTCTCTATGCCACTGCTCCCTGGCTTTCAAACCCAACAAATGCCGGATATTCTTCTGGCGCTGGTAGTACTTGCAGACACCGCGCACGAGGAATTGGAAAAAATTTGGTTGAGAGGCTTTCAACAGGTATTTTGAGCAAGAAGTAACGGAATTAACACAGCCCCAGGATTAAGTTAGTTCTTATTAGATTTTTTGTGTAATCGATGTTGTGGTCAATAACGCACAAACATTATAGCCATTAGCGGGTGTTAAGTAGTGTTGGTATGTATAACAATAAGTCAGTATTTATGTAATCAGTATGCAACAAAAAACGGGTTTACTTGCAATGGAATGCGTTGATCAACATTGAATTAAACGAGGTTAGCATGGACAAGCACGAAATTTTAAATATCATCCATTCTGCAATTATTGATGTCTCTCCGTGTGCCGAAGAGTTATTAGCAACATTGAAGAGTAAAAGCCAGAATGTTTTTTTCGTTGATTTGGGTATAAATTCAATCGACTATGCGGAAATTACTTATTTTGTCATGGAGAAGTTGAATGTGGATTATCCGCTCGATATTTTTACCTGTACCAACCGTATCAATGACGTAGTTGAAATTTTTTATGAATTAACCTCGGCTAAGGCATAACCTGAATCTTGTGTCTAGCCTGGATCTAATTTGACTTGTCAGTTTGGTGGAAGGGAGTTAGCTGTTTTGAATGCGGATATTAAATCCTGCATCAAAACCAGGGAGAATACTCATATCTAAAATTTGAAGTTACATAAATTTAGACGTGCTGGTCTCAGTATTTTTACCGGGGCTTTTTTGTACCTTAAATAAGCATTTATTGCTTTACTTTATTCAATACTTTATTAATGCTTATTCTTGCCGTCCAAGGTATATGAGTGGTCTGTCCTTGTGATCCACAGGATGTTCTCTATTTTTCATAACCCCACATCACATTGCCGCGGCAGTTATTCTGCCGCGGCTCGGAAATGTAGTTTATTCGTAACTTAATTGCGCTTTCAGCCAAAAATTCCTGCCCGGCTCGTTGACGCGAGTGGTTTGGTCGTAGCCAGAAATCATCGCGCCCGCCCTGCTAATATGTTCGGCATAGGTTTTGTCAAAGAGATTATCGACACCGCTGGTTATAAGCAGATTTTTGTTCGCACGCCATCCTAAATTTAATGAGACCACATTAAATCTTTCGCTCGGGCCAATATCCTGACCGGCAATATTTCCCTTACGTATATCCACCCGGTTTTGCTCGTTTACTGCACGCCAAAAAGCACCTGCGGACCATTTAGCTTTTTCGTAGGAAACTCCAAGACGCAGTTCTATCGGCGGTAATTGCGCAAGGCTGGTATCGTCACTTTCATTTGTTCCGCGCACTGTGGCGAGTGAGGTTTCTGCGCGCCAGGTGTCAGTGAGGGCGTAGCTCAACTCAGCTTCCATACCCCAGGTTTTTGCATCAACATTACGTGTGACTGTAGCGGTGCGTGTAGCCACACCCGTCGGTTTAACCACACCAGTTTGGATCATTAGATAATTATCAATGGTGTTGTAATAGATGGATGCGCTCGCTTTAATTCGGTCTTTGCGGTAAATGGCTCCAATATCGAGTTGTGTGGTAGCTTCTGGTTCCAGGTTAAAGGCGGTTATGGCATCGAGCGATTCTTTGCCGATAAATTCCCAGTAATCAGGGAAGCGTTTGTTGTGACCTAGCCCTGAATAAATGGTGATTGTTTGTAAATCTTTTTCGTAGCGTAGAAAACCGCTGGAGAGAGTTTCCTTGCGCTCATCATTAAGATTGGGGTTAGGAACTTTAGTCGTGCCGACAGAAATAGTGCTGCGGTTATCCTCTGCACTCCAATCATCAAAACGAAGCCCTCCAATCACACGTTGGTCTTGGCTGAAGTGCTGTGTCCATTCGCCAAACACGCCAAGTTGTTGGAAATAAGCATCTTCAATGCGCGGTGAGTCCTGATAAGGCGCCATCGCCTGGTTCGCGGTACTGCGATTGGTGTGAGCGTTGGTCTGGGTGTCAACGCCAATTGCTAATTCAGCTGATGTTGATGGTGTCAGGGTTATTAGTACGCGGCCACCTTCGGTTTTTCTGTCAGGATTGGATGCCATTTGCATCCCCGCTCCCGTGGGTTCACGCAGACTGTAGTTGTCCATGACATGGTCAACATAATTGTAGTAAGCCTGCGCTTCGAGTTTTTTTACTAAGGGCGAAATGTTTTCCAGAATAAGTTTCAAATTAAGATTGTCGCGCGCGAATTTAGAACCATCCATTCCGCGATCAGCATAGGCCGCTTCAGCATCACTTTTGCTACCACTAAGCTCCAGGGTGACGTCTTCGCTGGGTGTCCAGCCAACCGCGAGATTGGTATTCCAGCGATCGTATTGTGAGTGGATTTCATTGCCGTCACCATCCGAATAATTCTCTTGTGCTGAATGGCTTGCCATAGCTCGCGCGTAAAAATCCGTTGTTCCTCCAGTCACGTCTACCACTTCATCATCACGATTGAAGCTGGCCCCGAGCAAGCTGCCGTGAAATTTCCAACCAGGTTCGGTTAAGCGTTTATGATCTCGTTCAAAAAGCACCACGCCCGCCGAATTACCCGGCCCATAAAGCACCGTTTGTGGGCCTTTGATTAAACGGATGCGATCATAAGTTTCGGGAAATACGTAGGCGGTGGGAGGGTCCATTCGGCTGCCGCAACCACCGAGCACTACATCTCCATCTAACATAAGTGATAAGCGCGACCCTGCCATACCGCGAAATACCGGATCACCGCTGGTGCCACCTTTGCGAATCACCGAAAAGCCGGGAATTGTTTTCAGATAGTCAGCACCATCCTGGGCGGGCAATGGTTGTCGCGGAGTTTTTGGGTTGGTTTCCAACACTAAAGGTTTTTCCATGCGGATACCCGTAATAATCATTTCTTCCGGCGTTTTGCCTTGCTCAGGCTCTTTCTCATGAGCATAAGAAAGCGGAGATAGAGCTGCGCAAACGGCTAGGCTAATCAAAGTTGTGCTGATGGGTTTGGGTGTAAATTTCATAACGATCTCAATCTTTGTTGGTTGGTCTGGCTCGAATCCCGAGCAGCAGGTTACCCAGTGGTAACAGGCGGTTAAAAATCTGCGAAGCTGATGAAAATTGGGAAGGCTTTGTAAGGGAAATAAGGTAATGGAGCAATGCCGCTTCGATCAAATTTGACTATGAATGATACGGTCATTCACGGTTGCAATAATTTTCTAGTTTCGCTTTACAATTTCTATCTTATGCTCTATTTTGATATCTAAATGATATCATTTATTTATTTGGTAATCCCTAAGGAGCAAAAAATGCATCAAGAAATTGATTTTAAAGGTACCTCTGGTTATTTGATGGCGGTCGTGTTGTTTGTGGCTCAGGCTGCGACTGTGTTTGGCATATTTAATTTAGCGCCCTTGTACGTAGTCGTGGATCTGGTCGTTGGAGCTGCTTTATTGATTTGTTGGTGGGGTTTTTATCTAGTGAATCCGAATCAGGGGAAAGTTATTCAATTGTTTGGACAATATGTCGGAACTGATCGCAGTACGGGTTTGCGTTGGGCTAATCCGTTTTATTCAAAAAAGATGATTAGTTTACGCGTTCGTAATTTTGAAAGTAGCCGCTTAAAAGTAAACGACGCTAATGGCAATCCCATTGAAATTGCCGCTGTTATTGTGTGGCGGGTGGTGGATACCGCAGAAGCGGTATTTGAAGTGGATAACTACGAAAATTATGTAACCATTCAGAGTGAGTCGGCGTTACGAAATTTAGCTACCAGTTATCCTTACGAGCATGATGCAGAAGATGAACGTTTATCATTGCGCAGTGACTCAAATGCGATTGCTAAAAAACTTAAGATAGAAGTACAGGATCGCCTGCAGAAAGCCGGTGTAGAAGTGATGGAAACACGTTTAAGTCATTTAGCTTATTCCCCTGAAATTGCGCAAGCTATGTTGCAGCGGCAACAGGCTACGGCAATTCTGGCGGCGCGCAGAATTATTGTGCAAGGCGCGGTGGGAATGGTGACCGATGCTATAGAGCAATTGGCGGAGCAGGGCACTATTGAATTGGATGCTGAACGCAAAGCAGTGATGGTGAGTAATTTATTAGTCGTATTGTGTGGCGATCATCAAGTGAAACCGGTGATTAACACGGGTTCGATTTACTAACAGCAGCTTTAAAAAAATCGGGTAATTGTTGTGTCTAAAAAAGCTTATCCACTGCGAATCAATGAACAAGTCCTGGCGGCATTACAGCGCTGGGCCGATGATGATTTGCGCAGCCTGAATGCACAAATTGAATATGTGCTACGTGAAGCTTTGGTTAAAAGCGGGCGAGTGAAATTAGTGCAAAAAATGATTACAGATGTCGAGCTTGTGGAAAGTGATTCTGATAGCGAGACGGAAGAATAATTTTTGAATCAATGGGTTAAAGGTAGAAAAATTATGCGCTGGGAATATAAAACGCTTAAATATACTAAACGTTCATTTTTTACCGGGGCTGTGGACGCTGAGGAGTTACAACAAATGTTAAACGATTTAGGTCGAGACGGTTGGGAGCTGGTTAGTATAAATCAAACGCAGATGCAGCCTGCAATCATTGTATTAAAGCGTCCAACCTAATCTTATTGGCACTGATTAGTAAAGCCCCGCTTAGCGGGGCTTTTTTTTGCAATTTTATTTAGATTGGAATTGGTTTAAGAGTATTTGTAATGGATGCGGTAACTGCACATTATCAATCCGTTTGGTTTGGCTGCGGCAAGAGTAACCTGTTGCCGTTAAAGCGCCTTGATTTTTGGGATCATTAACAACTTGTTGCCAGGACATTTGGTAAAGTTTTTTTGAATTTTCTACGTTTGCTGCCTCATGGCCATAAGTGCCCGCCATGCCGCAGCAACCTGTTTCAATGATTTTTAAATCTTGACCCAGCAGTGCAAAAACGGTTTGCCAATCCTTTACCGAGCTAACCGCATTGGTTTTTTCGGTGCAGTGCGCCAGCAATGAATATTTGGCAGTGTTGAAATTTTTCGCATGTATACCCAGCATTTCTTTTTGTGTTACCAGCCATTCTTGTATTAACAAAACATTGGGTGCTTGATTCCCTAATACCTTTTTATATTCGCCGCGATAGGCGAGAGTCATTGCCGGATCCATACCTATTAATGGAATGCCGGACTTTGCTAAACCATTGAGCAAGGTAGCATTAATATTAGCGGCTTTAGCAAAAGCTTTTAAAAATCCATGAACTTGTAATGGTTTTCCATTGGGTTTATAGGGCGCAACCAATGGCGTGAAACCTAAAAGCTGCAACATTTTTAACGAATCAATGACTACTGGTGTTTCAAAATAACTGGTAAAACCATCTTGCACAAAAATGACTGCAGTTTGTTTTTGTGCGGGTGTTAATTGTGCAATATTTTCCAGAGTCGCAAATGGAATATTTAATTTAGTTAATTCGCGGGTTAAATTAATGCCAGTAAGCAATGGGCTATCCACCATGCCTGCGACATGTTTCATGATAGTTTGTATAACGCGCGGTTTCATGGCAGCGTTATACAGCCAGGGCACTCGCGCTAAGGTAGGAATCATAAATTCCAGGCCACCGATAAAATAATCTTTGAGCGGGCGTAGATAACGACTGTAATATAATTCTAGAAATTTACTGCGAAATTCTGGCACATCTACTTTGATTGGACATTGGCCTGCACAGGATTTGCAAGCAAGGCAACCCATCATGGATTCATGCACTTCATGAGAAAAATCATAACTGCCATTGCGTTTGCCTAGCGTGTTGATAATGCGCGCGGGTAGGCTGAATAAAAAACTACCGTGTTTTAGCGCAATACTTTCTTTGATGGGGTTTATTCCGCGCTCGCTCATTTGTTTCAGCCACTCGCGCATGAGCGATGCGCGGCCCTGCGGCGAGTGCACGCGTTGGCGGGTGACTTTCCACGATGGGCACATGGCATCATTTGGATTCCAGTTGTAACACAGGCCATTGCCATTACAATGCATGCCTTCGCTATAGCCTTCCCACACTTGTACAGGAATTTTTCGATTGCTTTGCCCGCGAGTTGCTACGCCGTCTATTTTTAATAATTCTATATCGGTTGAGGGTGTTGCAATTTTTCCGGGATTTAACTGATTGTGCGGATCAAAGCAGGCTTTAATTCGTTGTAATTGTGGGTAGAGCTCGCCAAAAAAAGCTGGCGCATATTCAGAGCGTACACCCTTGCCGTGTTCACCCCATAGCAGGCCATTATATTTGTGGGTGAGTGCGGCAACTTTATCGCTGATAAGGCGCACCAGTTTTTCCTGTTCGGGATCTTTCATATCGATAGCGGGGCGCACATGCAGTACGCCGGCATCCACATGGCCGAACATGCCGTACTTCAAATTGTATCCGTCTAAAATCTGGCGAAATTCTAAAATATAAGCGGCGAGATTTTCTGGTGGTACAGCGGTATCCTCCACAAAAGGGATGGGGCGAATTTCGCCTTCAACGTTGCCGAGTAGGCCTACGGATTTTTTACGCATGCCCCAAATTTTGTTTACGGATTCATTTCCCCAGGCCAGGCTATAACTAATACGACCATGGTTTGTTTGTTGTGCTGCTGCATCTAGTTTGTCGGTGAGATTTTTTATCGCAGCGCGCAACTCGGCTTCGTCGTTTGCGGTAAATTCTACTAAATTGATACCTTGAATGATTTCACCGTTTGGCGAGGGAGGAAAAAATTCTGCCACGCTGTGCCACACAATATCTTTCATGGCTAAATTTAATACGGTTGAATCTACGGTTTCGATGGATGTGGGCTCGGTGGCCAGCAGTTCTGTTGCATCGCGTAATGCTGCGTTAAAATCGCGATAATTCACGTTAATAATGGCGGAATATTTTGGCGCGACCAATAAATTAATTTTAGCTTCAACAATAAATGCCAGGGTGCCTTCGCTACCACATAAAATATTATTGAGATTAAAGTTATGTTGCTCGTCGCGAATATGCGCCAGGTCATAACCTGTCAAGCAGCGATTGAGCTTGGGAAATTTTGCTGCAATTAAATCGGCGTGCTCACGTTGAATATCGTCGACCAGGCGATGCACTGCACCTACGCGATCATCGCGCGCGCTGCTGGTGGCCAACGCAAGATCATTAATCGGGCCTGAAACCCATTCGCTACCATCGAGTAACACAGAACGTAATTCCAGCACGTGATCGCGCGTTTTGCCGTAACGACATGACCCTTGGCCAGACGCATCGGTATTAATCATGCCGCCAATGGTTGCCCGGTTACTGGTAGAAAGTTCGGGCGCGAAAAATAAGCCATGAGCTCTAATGGCCGCGTTTAACTGATCTTTTACCACCCCACATTGCACTCGTGCCCAGCGTTCTTCAACATTGATTTCCAAAATCTGATTCATGTACTTGGAGGTGTCCACCACTAAGCCATCCGTGAGGGACTGGCCATTGGTTCCCGTGCCGCCGCCGCGCGGGCTAAGAACAATGGTTTTAAATTCAGGGCGCTGGCTAAGTTTGATCAGAGCTTGTAAATCTGCGCTGTGTTTGGGGTAAATAACGCCCTGTGGTAGTACCTGATAGATGGAATTGTCCGTTGCCAACACCGTGCGGTTGGCATAATCAGGGTTGAGATCCCCGCTAAAGCCGTTATCGCGCAACTGGTTGATGAATTGCAAGTACAGAGCTTGAACAGGAGAGGTTTGATTAATACGAGGAATCATGGATAGACATCAATAACAAAGGGATTGGCGGCTATTCTACTACCTGAAAAAGCCAGAAGCCATGTTGTTTTGCTACTGTTTTCAGTGGTGTGGTGTGTGCAAGAATAAGGTCATGTTTATTCGGTATGGGTAGGGGAAATGAGCATCTGGCAGGGATGGGTCATTCTAGCTCGCTTTCACATAGGCAAGGTTCGCGCGTTTAATAGCGCTTTCGAACTTGACTATGATCATACCCAGGCTTGCGGTAAATATTTTTTTCCAGAACACTGATAGTTTTACTTCCACCAGTTTGTGAATAATAAATGCGACGGAACAAACAATCATTAGCGTCAATATATAAATTAACAATTTATTTTCTTCTGTTGCGAACTTACTGATGATCATATAACCAATATGGGCGTGGATTAAGTAAACGGGGTAGGTCATTGCCCCCAGGGTTGTTGCCATTGGCAGCTTCAGTGATGCTGATTTTTTTGTATTTAGCAGTAAGAAAAAAATAAAAAACAGTGTAACTATAAATGTTATTACATATTCGGAGTGAAAAGCATTTTTACTTATTGTGAGTGACGCTGCTTTGCCGGAGGAAAATGCGATGCACAATAGAAATGCCACTATTAGTGAAACTGTACTGCGCCAATCCGCTTTTTGTTTTATCAGGGCAAAAAGTGAGCCTGCCGCAAAGTAACAGTAATATCCGCTCAGATAGGGAATATTTTTTAAGCCCAACAACAATGCAATCGCCATAGCTATAGGCCAGTATATAAATATTGAATTCAGTGAATTTTGCATGCCACATAACAATAATAAAAATACGGCAGCATAAAACATAACTTCGTAAACAAGTGTCCAATACACCCCATCAACATGACCGTAGCCAAGATAAGATTGAAACATTGTTAAATTTACCACGACTTGCGGAATGGATACCGTCATTAGATCATTGCCCCAAAACCAGGTGACGACGGATGTTAAAATTAATGCAACCCAATAGGCGGGATAAAGTCTTATTGCGCGGGATACGGCGAATTTGGCGGCAGAGCTATTTTGTGCAGAATAAAAAATAACGTAACCACTTATCATAAAAAATAATTCGACACCCAGATAGCCATATTTAGAAAAATTAATAACATCGGTCATATGAGTTATTGAAGTTATTTTTCCGTTGGCGATTCCGTTAAATGTGTAGTGATAGAGTACAACAAAAATTGCTGCAAGAAATCTCCCGTAATCTAATAGCCCGAGTCTTTGCATGATTGGCTCCAGGTGCATTACTTTTATGGATGCTATCACGGCAATTGTTACAGTTTCATTGCATAAAATTTTAAATTTATTATCAAAATTTAGTACCTGTGATTGTTGTTTCAATGCGTTTTAGTAGAGGTATTTTATTGTTTTATTTTTATGTTCAGTGCTTTGTCGTACGGAATTGTACTATCGCGGCTAATTTTTTATTATTAGTGATTGGTGCTATGTGCAATTTAGACGGTTAATAACAAAATTAGTCAGTCATAATTTTTGTTTCTATAATAAAAATTATTTCGTAATCTGAAATTAGTTTAGGTTCTGCTACTTGTTATTATATTTTGTGAAAATTGCTAGTGTGGCGGTTGTGTCAGATTTATAAATCGTCCTTGAGTAGTCTCCTTTATTGATACGGATTCGCTTGATTAATCTGCTATTGAGTTATAGGTTGTTTATTAGCCCAGCTTAACTTCTGATATATGCCGTCATCAGTCCCGGCTATAAAACCTAAGTTTAAATACCAGGTTCGCGCTGGATTATTCAATTCAACATGCAGCAATAAGCTGCCATCGCCTGCGGAAACTTCTTGCATTAGCTTACGTATAAGCACCCCGCCAATTCCCTGATTTTGATACTCAGGCAGCAACGCAATATCAATCAAACGTAAGTCGTTGCCCTCCCAGCCATAATATAACCGCCCAACATCCCGACCGGCTGCTGTAATAACGTGAAATTGTGCTGCATGGAATTGTTGCTGATAATAATGATGCTGAAGTTGAAATTGCGAGTTGATAAAAAACTTTTTTTGTTCATCGGACCAATTCAGTGCTGCTAATTCGTGAGCGCGTGTACTGGCATAGAGTGATAATAAAAAAGGCAGATCTACATCAAGCAGTGGGCGAAGCTGTGGCGTTATGGTTGGATTGATAGGCATTAAAACTTACTCGTGTTGTGATTTTCTTTTGTTATTTATGCGTCGTTGAGTCTTGTCTTTTTGGCGCATTATTATGCATTTCTTTAAAAAGTGGCGATCAATAAATGTTGGTCTACACTTCTGAAATGCTAATTCAGATCGATAAAACTATAAAGGAAAGCTGAATGAATAAAAAATATATAACGTCTGCGATCTGCTTTTTTGGCGCAAAAAATTACATATTACTTTTTCAAAATCACACAATGATTCTTCATTTCGACCGTCATTTCTTGCATCCATGTTTAAGTAATATTGTGGATAAATTACTTCGCAAATCATCTTTCGGTAAAACGATTCAATTCTGTTGAAATTTACAATCCCCGGATTTAATCGAAACAACATTTACATCTAATCAATAAAACAATCAGTAGGAGAAGTGTAATGAGTGAACCATTTTTAGGCGAAATTCGCATGGTGGGTTTTAATTTTAATCCCCAAGGTTGGGCATTGTGTAACGGGCAGTTAATGTCTATTGCGCAAAATTCTGCTTTGTTTGCACTGCTTGGCGTTACCTTTGGTGGTGACGGTGTAACAACCTTTGCCTTGCCGGATTATCGTGGGCGCGGCCCTGTGGGTATGGGGAATGGCGTTAATTTAACGCCTATTGTTCAGGGTGAAGTGTCGGGTGCGGAGAATGTGACAATTTTACAAACGCAAATGCCTGGACACACGCACACCGCACAATTCACGGGTCAGAATGGTGCTATCGGTGGCACGATCACGGCAAGCGTTGATGTAGGTACTAGCACGGCTGCGGCCATGGTTCCACCTGTTGCGGGTGCAACGACGTACTTGTCGGCGACAACAGCAAAATCAGGTCCTTCTAATGTGGTTTTCAACGGCCTTTATACAGGAACGGCGCCTGATTCCACGAAAGCCCAACTGGGGGGTATTGCAGTGCAGGCCGGTGGGCTCACGGCTACCTCGGCCGGAACGGTCAGTGTTGGTATGACAGGTAACGGCTTGCCGGTGCCGCTGCGTAATCCTTTCTTGGGCACCAACTTCATTATCGCCACAGAAGGTCTTTTCCCTTCGCGCCCGTAATAATATTGATTGAATTAGTTTGTGTTGTTGCCGCCTCGGGTAATTTTCTGTGAGCTAGCCCGATGTGCACAGATGTGGCGAGCAAAATCGGTCGCCCTCTTTTGGAGGCGGCCGAATATTTATAAAAAATGAATCGCGGGAGCGCAGCATGAAAAAAGAATCGAATGTGCAAGCATCAGCCACTCGGGGTCGTGCCGGCCAGCAATTGATGCGTGCTCTGGAACCTCGAATCATGTTCGATGCCGCCGTGATGGCTGTCGCAGTTGATGCTGTGGTGGCCGATGTACCGGCATCACATGCTACGCTGAACTGGCAAGACCTGTCTGTGGGGGGTGAAACTGTCAGCGTAGCACCTACATCAGGGCCTACGGAACCTCGCGAGATAGTGGTTATCGATACTTCGCTTGCCGGTTGGCAGAGTTTGCAGAATGGTGTGCCAGAGCATGCGGAAATTATACTGATACAACCGGGAAGTGATGGCCTTCAGCAGCTAGCGGATGCACTTAAGGGGGAGACAGACATTGATGCCATTCACGTCCTGTCGCACGGTGACGTGGCTGAGGTGCGGCTGGGCGATACCGTGCTGAACTCCGCCAATGCGCATTCCTATTCCGCAACACTCGCTTCTATAGGACAATCCCTTTCTAACAACGGCGATATTTTCTTGTATGGCTGCTATACGGCGCAAGGGGCTGAAGGCCGCGCTTTCCTGGGTACTCTCGCAACCTTGACGGGTGCCGACATTGCTGCCTCCTCGGATATGACCGCAAGCGCAGCGCGAGCTGGCAACTGGCAGCTGGAGGAGACGGCGGGAGAGGTAACAACCACGATTCTGGCAGGTAGCGCCTGGGTTAACTATACCGGAGTGCTGACATCCATCCCCGCCAACGTCACAATTAATTTCAATTCATCCGGTTTTGTTGAGAGTGCCGACCACGGGTCGGCTGTCTTTACCCAAGGTGATTTTACAATTACCTATAGCGCGGCCAACTGGTTCCAGGACGTGGACGATGGCCAGGGCAGCAGCGCTGGCTTGTTTGCCGGGGCTTTCAGTGGCCCAGAAACGATCACCATCCAGACCACTTCAGGCAACGAGTTCGATTTCACCAGTTTCTATATCAATGTTTTTGGCGGCGGCTTCGCTTCGGTGGAAGGCTTCAGGGACGCCGGATCAACCGGCACGCAAACGACAGGAACCGGCTTCGACCAAACGGCGGGCACCTACACTGTCTCGCTGGATAGCAGCTTCGACAATGTTGATCGTGTGGTGATCACATCCAACAGCAGTGGTTTCTTCGATATTGTTGATTCGTTTGTTCTTAATACCGCCAACAACCCCCCTGCCATTGCCAATCTCAACGGCGACAGCGTTGCCTGGGCTGGCGTAGGCGGTACGGTGGTGCTGGACGCCAGCGCCAATGCGTCATTAACCGATACTGAACTCCAGGCACTCAATAGCACTAACGGCAATTGGAGCGGCGCTAGCCTGACAATACAACGCAGTACAGCGGTCACCGCTGATAACTTCGGCTTCAATACCTCCGGTGCCTTGTTCACCGTCAGCGGTACCAGTGCCAGCGGTAACCTGCAGTCAAGCGGCCTGACCTTCGCCACCTACACCAACACCGGCGGTGTACTGACCGTCAGCTTCACCAACAGCGGCATTACCCCAACCACTGCACTGGTCAATGATGTGGCACGCCATATCAGCTACCAGAACGACACACCGGCGGGCGACGCGACTATCCGCTTCACATTGCACGATGGCACGGTGGCCGGGACGGTCGCGAATGTCACCGTCACCACCGACTCCATCTACGTCACTAACACTTCCGATGTTTCTACGATTGACGCGAGTAACGGTGTCGGTTTACGCGAAGCTGTCACGATTGCGGCGGCTGATGTCACCGGCTCTCAATCCCTTATTTTCTCCAGCGCCCTGGCTAGTCAGACGATTACACTCGGCAGTACTCTGACGTTGGGCGAAAGCCTGACACTGAATACCGATGCAGCCAGCGGCGTCACTATTACTGGTAGTACCCTTAGCCTGAGTACGGGTACATTAAGTTTTACCTATGGCAGCGGCGATACCGCCACCATCAACAGTATTGTGGCAGGCACTGGTGGTCTTTCCGTAGCGGGAGCAGGTACCCTGCTACTGGGCTCCACTAGCAATAACGGTGGCTGGTCTGGCGCTGTGTCGGTGACGGGAGGAACTCTGA
Organism: Pseudomonadota bacterium; assembly: GCA_040386215.1. Lineage (GTDB taxonomy): Bacteria > Pseudomonadota > Gammaproteobacteria > Pseudomonadales > Cellvibrionaceae > Cellvibrio. Next base: position 16,482 of record JAZKFX010000036.1, on the reverse strand, counting down.
ATACCGATACTAGCTCACGTTTATCAAGCGGTACCTTGACGCTGGATGGCGGTACTCTGGCCATGACTGTGTCTGGCGCTGCTGGTACTACAACGACCTTTGCCAATGCGGTTGTCCTTGGTGCTGGCGGCGGCACTATCGATATTGGTGGCGGTGCCGGTGCCAATATTGGCCTCTTCTCTGGCTTAATATCGGGTAGTGGTAACCTAACCAAGACAGCAGCGGCCATTCTGCAGCTCAATGGGAACAATAACTATACCGGTGCTACTAACGTGTCAGCTGGTACGCTGATCGTTAACCACGCCAATGCGCTCGGTACCACCGCCGGTGGGACCACAGTTACCAGCGGTGCTAGCGCACGCATCGCCAGTGGCCTCACAGTTGCCGAATCCTTCACCGTCAGCGGCACTGGCAGAACGGTCAGCAGTGTTGACTACGGTGCGCTGCACCTGATCAGCGGCAGCAGCACCTTAAGCGGCAGCGTTACGCTGGCGGCTGATGCGAATATAAGCGCGGCCAGTGGCGCCAGCTTGACCTTGAGCGCTGTCCTGGGCGGGTCGGCCGCTCTGAACAAGACCGATACTGGCAGCCTGGTACTCAGCAGTACCGACAACGAATCGGAATACGCGGGTGGTATTACGGTAACCGCCGGCACGCTGTCCATCTCCAATGACGATCACTTATCATCTGGAACCATTAGCCTCAGTGGCGGAACCCTGGCAATAACGGGCGCGACTACTATTAATAACAGCATCAACCTCACCAGCAGTTCTACCATCGATAACAGCGCCAACGCTACTCTTAGTGGCGTCATCAGCGGCGCCAACACCCTGACCAAGACCGGGGCGTCGACACTGACACTGTCCAACACCAATAGCTACGCAGCCACCACCGTCAGCGCGGGCACCTTGAGTGTCGCCAGCGATGGAAACCTCGGTAGCGGCAGTGTGGCCTTGGCCAATGGCACTACGCTTGCGATTACCGGTGCTACCACGATTGATAATGCAATTACCTTGGCAGGTAGTACGACTATCAGCAGCTCGGCAGCTGCCACCCTGTCCGGTGGCATCAGTGGTTCTGGCAGTCTGGGTAAATCCGGTGCTTCCACGCTGACCTTGTCCGGGGCGAATGCCGCCCATTCTGGCACCATCACAGTCAACGCAGGCACACTCAGCATAGGTGGTGACAGCAATCTGGGTAGCAATAGCGTGACCCTGGCTGGGGGCACAACGCTAGCGATAACGACGGGTGGCACGATTGACAACAATCTTACACTTGCTGGCGCTGCGACTATGCAAGTTGCTGCCGCTACCACTTGGTCCGGCGTCATTAGCGGCAGCAACAACCTGGCTAAAACTGGTGCGAGCACCCTGACCCTTTCGAACACCAATACCCTCAGCGGCACCATCACCGTATCGGCTGGCACCTTGGCGGTCACGGGTACGGCGAGTGCAACTACGGTTGCCAGCGGCGCGACCCTGACCGGGACGGGCACCGTGGACGGTCCGGTCACTGTACAAAGCGGCGGCACCCTGTCACCGGGCAGTAGCCCTGGTACTCTAACGATCAATGGCGATCTTGCGATGGATTCGGGTAGTACTTTGGCTGTCGAGATTAATGGCACCACTGCAGGCACAGACTATGATCAAGTCATCGTTAATGGCACTGTCGATGTGAGTGGTGCGACCCTGTCCGTCACCCACGGCTATGTCGCAGGTAGCGGCGATGCCTACAACATCATCGTTAATGACGCTGCCGACGCTGTGACCGGCAGCTTCAGCGGCCTCAGCGAAGGTTCTACCCTGACTGCAGGCGGCAACAGCACCGTGCTGACCACCAGCTACATCGGCGCCACTGGTAATGATTTCACTCTGACAGCGCCGATTAATGACACTCCGGTTATTGGCAATCTTAACGGCGACAGCCAGGCTTGGGCGGGTGTCGGCAATACCCTTGATCTCGATGCGAGTGCTAATGCCACTATCTCGGATACAGAGCTTGGCGCTTTGGACGACTGGGCGGGTGCAAGCCTCACCATTCAACGTGCAGGAACCGCAGTATCTACCGATACCTTTGGCTTCAACACGTCGGGTGCATCCTTTAACCTCGGTGGTAGCACTATTGAATCGGGTGGTACACCCTTCGCTAGCTATACCAATAGCGGCGGCGTCCTAACGATTAGCTTTACCAGCGTCGGCACCACGGCAACTACCGCATTAGTCCAGGAGCTAACCCAACGCATCACCTATCGCAATGACACCCCCGCTGGCGATGCAACAATACGTTTCACCCTGAGTGATGGCAGTGCAGCCACTACGGCAGATGTTACTGTAAGCACAGATTCTATCTACGTCACCAACACCACGGATACAGCAACAATCAATCTGACTAACGGTGTAAGTTTTAGTGAAGCTATTGCCATTGCCGCAGCTGACGTTACCGGTTCACAAACCATTATTTTTGATAGTTCACTGGCTGGCCAAACAGTTTCTAGCTCATCTGCAAGTTCGCTTGGTGAAAGCGTGACCGTGGATCTGGACTCCGCCAGCGGTGTGATCTTGTCTGGTGGTACGCTTTCAATCGGTTCAGGTTTTGGCTTAACAGTTACCAATAGCACTAGTGACACCGCGAACATCGCGACAACTTTGTCAGGAGCAGGCAATTTTGTTAAGGCTGGTGCAGGCAAAGTAACCCTTTCTGGAACAAATAACTTTACCGGCACCACAACAGTTTCTGCGGGCACCTTAGCTGTGAGTGGCGATGGTAACCTCGGTTCCGCTGCTGTTGTGTTGAACTCAGGAACGACGCTGCAAGTTACCGGCAGCACGACGATTGATAACGCATTTACCTTATCAGGCAGCTCTAGCATACAAACGGACAGCGTTGTGACTCTGTCAGGATTGTTGTCCGGTGGCGCTGTCACCCTTACCAAAACGGGTGGCAGCAGATTAACGCTTTCGAATACCGGCAATGAAGCGGCATTCACAGGTGCTATGACAGTGACTGCCGGGACACTCGCCCCCACCAGCGACAACAGCCTTGGCGCAGGAGTTATAACGCTGAACGGCGGTGCCTTAACCAGCACTAGTGGTTCAGTAGCAGTCTCGATTGACAACCTATTCGTTATTGGTGCCAGTGGCGGTACGCTTGCGGCAAGCACTCAAACCTTAACCTTAACGGGTGATATTTCCGGTCCGGGTACCCTATCCAAAGCCAATAGCCAACAACTGACGTTATCCGGGAACAACACCTTCGCTGGTGGTCTTACGGTAGCGGGTACCAATGGTATTTCGATCACCAACGGCACTAACCTTGGGTCGGGTACCGTCAGCTTGAACGGAGCTCTGTTCACGGTAACCGGTTCTGGCGTAACTATATCCAACCCTATAGTCCTTAATCTCGATTCGACGATCAGCAATGCCAATGCAGTAACTTTTTCAGGTGGTATAAGTGGAGGTAGCACTCTTACTAAAGCCGGCGTTGGCACGCTAACCTTGAGCGGCGCGAACAGTGGTGCCTGGGCTGCGTTGGTAACAGACGGCACACTGGCGATCAGTGCTGCAAACAACCTGGGTAGCGGCACTCTAAGCCTTGACGGCGGTGCGCTGGAAGTAACCGGTAGCTCTTTCTTCACTCTATCTAACAATATTGATCTTACGGGGGCGGGCACTATTATCGCCACCGGCGACGCCAGCTTAAATGGCGACATTAGCGGTGCAGGCACCCTCACCAAAGCCGGCTTATCGTTATTTACTTTGGGCGGCAATAATACCTATACCGGCGCAACTATCATCAGCGCTGGAGCCCTGGTATTGGATGTTGATACTGCACTGGGATCCACGGCTGGTGGAACCACTGTTAGTAGCGGCGCTACGCTACAACTTTCTGAAGGCGTCACTACCGCCGATGCACTTACCCTCAGCGGTACCGGTATTGGTGTTGGTGGCGCGGCGCTTTATTCGGCGGGTAGCTCGACTATCAGCGGCACAGTAACCTTGGCCGCTGATACCTCTATCAACATCTCCAATAGCTGCACGCAAACCCTCAGCAATGTTGTGTCGGGTGGCTTTGGTCTCACTAAACTTAATTTGGGTACCTTGATCTTATCAAACACCAACACCTACACTGGGGCAACGACTGTTTCGGGCGGTACTTTGTCTGTCACAGGCAGCACGGTAAGCGCAACTACCGTAGGTAGCGGCGGGACACTTAAAGGAACGGGTACAGTCGGCGGTGCAGTCACAGTACAAAGTGGCGGTACTCTGGCACCGGGAGTGAGTGGTGCAGGCACATTAACCCTGGGAAATGGCTTGACCATTCAATCAGGTGGCACACTTGCGGTTGATATTGCAGGCACAACAGCAGGTACTGGTTATGATGTGGTTGCCGTAACAGGCACAGTTGATGTTTCCTCCGCCACAATTTCAACCACTCATAGCTATACACCCGGCACTGGCGATACCTATGCCATCATCACCAACAATGCCGTAGATGCTATCACAGGCACATTTAGTGGTTTGTCGGAAGGCGCTACGCTAACGGCTGGTGGTAACTCTACCGTATTAACCGCCAGCTATATTGGCGGCACAGGCAATGACTTTAGTCTAACCGCACCCGTTAACCCGACAGTTACATCAGTTACCTCAGCCTTTGGTGACGGTACGTTTGGCATCGGCGACGCGGTAACAATTATCGTGAGCTTCAGCGAGAACGTCGTTGTAAATACCGGCACTCTGCAACTGATATTAGAAACCGGCACTACTGACCGGACTTTAAATTACTCCGGCGGCAGCGGTGGCTCCAATTTAGTGTTTACTTACATCGTGCAAGCCGGTGACACTTCACTGGATCTCGACTACTTAAGTACAGCAGCATTAAATCTGAATGGTGATAGTGTCAAGAGCGCTAGCTTTATTGATGCGGTGCTCACCTTGCCCACACCTGGTACTGCCGGTTCTTTGAGCGATAATCAAAATATAGTCGTGGATGGCGTTCGTCCCACCGCCAGCATTGTGGTAGCCGACACAGCGTTGGCCGCAGGTGAAACTAGCAATGTCACCATCACTTTCAGTGAAGCGGTGACGGGGCTCGACAGCAGCGACTTTACGGTGGAAAACGGTGTACTGAGCGGCCCTGTCACCAGTGACGGCGGTGTCACCTGGACGGCCACACTGACTCCGACGGTCAGCACCACCGACACCAGCAACCTGATCACGCTGGACAACACCGGCATAGTAGATGCCGCCGACAACACGGGTACGGGCACAACGGATTCGAACAATTACGCCATCGACACCTTGCGTCCCACCGCCAGCATAGTCGTGGCGGATACCGCGCTGGCGGCTGGTGAGACTTCACTGGTCACCATTACCTTTAACGAAGCTGTCACGGGTCTCGCGATCGGCGACTTTACGGTCGCCGAGGGCGTATTGAGCGGCCTCAGCACAGGTGACGGCGGCGTCACCTGGACGGCTACGCTGACTCCGACTGCCAGCATCACCGATACCAGCAACCTGATTACGTTGGACAACACCGATGTAATGGATACCGCAGGTAACACAGGTACGGGCACGACGAATTCGAACAACTACGCTATCGACACCTTGCGCCCCACCGCCAGCATAGTTGTGGCGGATACCGCGTTGGCGGCTGGTGAGACTTCACTGGTCACTATCACTTTCAACGAAGCGGTGAGCGGGCTCGCCCTTGGCGATTTTACGGTTGCTCAAGGCCTACTGAGCGGCCTTATCACTGGCGACGGCGGTGTCACCTGGACGGCTACGTTGACACCAACTGCCAGCATCACCGACACCAGCAATCTGATCACCCTGGACAACACCGGTGTAGCGGATGCCGCAGGCAATACAGGAACAGGTACAATTGCTTCCAACAATTACGCGATTGATACTTCGCGCCCAACCGCCAGCATTGTCGTGGCCGACACAGCACTTGCCTTAGGCGAAACTTCGCTGGTCACTATCACTTTCAATGAAGCGGTGAGCGGGCTCGCCCTTGGCGACTTTACGGTTGCTCAAGGCGTGCTGAGCGGCCTGATCACCGGCGACGGCGGCGTCACCTGGACGGCTACGCTGACACCAACTGCCAGCATCACCGACACCAGCAACCTGATTACTCTGGATAATACCGGCATCCTTGATGCCGCAGGCAATGCAGGTACGGGGACAACAGACTCCAACAACTACGCGATTGATTCCTTGCGCCCCAGCGCCAGCATTGTCGTGGCCGATACAGCCCTTGCTGCCGGTGAAACTTCACTGGTCACCATCACTTTCAATGAAGCGGTAAGTGGGCTCGCCCTTAACGACTTTACGGTTGCTCAGGGTGTACTGGGCGGCCTCATCACTGGCGACGGCGGCGTCACTTGGACGGCCACACTGACTCCGACAGTGAGCACCACCGACACCAGCAACCTGATTACTCTGGATAATACCGGCATCATTGATGCCGCAGGCAATGCAGGCGCAGGTACAACTGACTCCAATAATTATGCCATCGACACCTTGCGCCCCACCGCTACTATAGTCGTTGCTGACACTGCGCTGGCTGCAGGTGAAACTTCACTCGTCACTATTACTCTGTCAGAAGCCGTTGCTAACTTTGACAACGCTGATTTGAGCCTTGCCAATGGCACTTTAAGTACAGCAGTAACCGCTGATGGAGGTATTACCTGGACAGCAACCTTCACACCGAATGTCGATATCACTGACACCACCAATGTCGTCACCTTTGTTAGTACGGGTGTGATTGATGCAGCAGGAAATATAGGTGCAGGCCCAATCGATTCCAACAATTTCGTCATAGATACCCTGCGCCCAAGTGCGACGATTGTAGTCGCGGATACAGCGCTGGCCGAGGGTGACACTTCAATTGTGACTATTACTTTTAATGAAGCAGTGACGGGCCTTACCAATGCAGACCTAAGTATCGCCAACGGCACGCTGAGCCCTGTCAGTTCAGCGGATGGTGGCATTACCTGGACGGCGACTTTCACCCCAACCACCAGCATCAACGATGCAAGCAATCTCATCACGCTGACCAATTCAGGTGTGCAGGATGCGGCAGGTAATGCCGGTACAGGTACGACCAATTCCAATAATTACGCTATAGATACATTAGGCCCCGTGGTCGATATTGCGCTGTCTGACTATTCCTTGGCAGCGGGTGAAACCGCAACGGTAACCTTTACTTTCTCCGAAGCAGTGAGCGGTTTTACTAATGCTGATTTGACGATATCCAACGGTATCTTGAGCACTGTGAATTCATCTGACGGTGGCATCACCTGGACAGCAACCTTTACTCCTACTGTTGATATTGAAGACGCTACCAATGTCATTGGTATAAACAACACTGGGTTTATTGACGCTGTTGGCAACACTGGCGCGGGTACTACAGGTTCCGTTAATTTCACCATCGATACTTTACGTCCCACGGCCACCGTTGTAGTTGCTGAGGCCTTACTCGCGACAGGTCAAACCTCACTCGTCACTATTACTATGTCGGAAGCCGTTGCCAACTTTGACAATGCTGATTTGAGTGTTGCTAATGGCACTTTAAGCACAGCAGTTACAGCAGATGGTGGCATCACCTGGACAGCTACGCTTACGCCAAATGCCGACATTTCCGACACTACCAATGTTGTTACTTTTAACAGCACTGGCGTGATTGATGGGGGTGGTAATACAGGTGCGGGCTCGATAGATTCCAACAACTTCGCCATTGATACACTGCGCCCAACGGCAACTATTGTGGTGGCAGACCCAGCATTGGCTGTGGGCGAAACATCACTGGTGACAATTACATTTAACGAAGCTGTCACTGGTTTCACCAATGCCGATCTAACTATTGCCGAGGGTACTTTAAGTGCTGTGAGTTCGAACGATGGCGGGGTTACATGGACTGCTATATTCACTCCCGCTGCTGGCATCACCGATACGACTAACCTGATTACGCTTGCGAATTCAGGTGTGCAAGATTCGGCAGGTAATTTGGGCGCAGGCGTGAGTGACTCCAATAATTACACCATAGATTCGCTTGTTCCTACCGCGAGCGTTGTCGTGGCGGATACAGCAATAAATTCCGGTGAAACATCCTTAGTTACCATCACTTTTAGCGAGGCGGTCACCGGTCTTACTAATGCCGATTTGACTGTCGTCAACGGAGCTTTAAGCAACCCTATGTCGGCAGATGGGGGCATTACCTGGACAGCAACCTTAACACCCACTGGCAACATCATTGACAGTACCAACCTCATCACCCTGAACAACACCGGCATTCAGGATCTTGCCGGCAATAATGGCGCAGGCACTACTGATTCCAACAATTATCTTATTGATACTGACGTTCCCTTCGTTGTTTCGGTGACTGTGCCAACGAACGGGGTTTATATTACCGGTCAAAATCTGGATTTCATCCTGAATTTATCAGAAGTGGTAGCCGTAGATACCAGCGACGGAACACCGCGCATTGCCCTTACGCTGGAAGCAGGCGGTACGGTCTACGCTACCTATTTGTCTGGATCTGGTACGACTGCCTTGCTATTCCGTACCACAGTTGCCAGCGGACAATTGGATACAAACGGTATTACCCTGGCTTCCTCTATCGATACTAATGGCGGCACTATAAGTGACGACACTGGCAATAATACATTGTTAACCTTGAACAATATGGCAACTACAGAAGGTGTGTTAGTTGACGCAATTGCACCCAGGGTGACCAGTGTGGAGTTGCAAGGTTCACCGTCCTCCTACACTAACGCGATTAACTTCGTGGTTAATTTCAGCGAGGCTATTGAGCACTTGGATGCAAGCGATTTGAGTCTGTTGACCACCGGCAACGCCAGCGCAAGCATTAGCGGATTGCAGCAAATAAGCAGTCAAAGCTGGTTGGTTTTAGTACATGGTATTAAAGGCGCAGGTGATATACGTTTGGATGTGAAGGCGACTACTGATATCGCTGATAATGCTGGAAACCTGCTTGCTAATGGGTTTACCGCCGGGGCCAGTTTCACCGCGCAATTACTACCTCCGGCGCAGCCAGTGAGACCTCATACATCTATCGCGCCGACGAATCCTGTTAATCCAGTAGCAACGCATTCAATAACTCCACCCATTGTTGTGTCTTCAACGACTTACGAAGTGGGCGGAGCCACTAATAATGTGCTGACTACTGTGCCTGATATCAGCATGCAAAGCATGTTTCCGGCAGCCACCGTACCAAGCTTTGATATGTCTCCCCTGGGAACAAATCCTATAGGTTCAACCTTTTTAATGGGTAGCAATGGACGTGGATCTCTGGATGCTACAGCTCGCAACCTCCGTGATTCCAACACCAGCCCAGCCATTCAACGACTTTCTCCCGGTGTTGCCACCGACCAGCCAGGATTATCCGACTTCAATAGGGTGATTCTTGAGCCCGGCGTTCCGCTCTACATTCCATTGCCAACAAGTATGTTTAATGCCGCTGATCCGGATCGCCAAGTCAGCGTTGAAGTGCGCATGAAAAACGGTAAGCCGCTGGTGTCCTGGTTGCATTTCGATCCTGTGAAAGGCGTGCTGACGGGTCAAGCGCCAGATGGTTTTGATGAAAAATTACAGCTGCAAATTATCGTGCATGACAATAAAGGTAAAAGCAGTTTTGGTGAGATGGAGCTGAACTTTAAGGGAAAAAACGCCGATTATGATCTGAATAAAAATGCGCCGGATAAAACGCTGCAACCCCGGAATAAGCCTAACGCAGAGTTATTGGGTAAGCCCGCGCTTGCCGATCAGTTTGCCCGTTATGGCCAAGGTGCTCAGGCGCTGGAAGCTGATGCATTGCTAACCGCGCTGACCCAAGTGTCAGCTATATCAACAACAAGAATTTAATCTAACTAATTGGGAAGAGTGAATGAACATTATTCGAAAAATAATCAAGCCATTGCACCACACATCCAGCCACGCCTCCCTATTGGTTTTGCTGGCGATACTTTCAGGTTGTGCTGTTACCCAGCAGCCAATTTCACAGGAGGAGCGCAGCCAGCAAATTACGGAAGACAAGAACGCAATGTTTATGGGGCAAGAGGCGATTACCGCTCCCATCACCATGGAGGATGCGATCGCACGCGCGCTGAAATATAACCTTGATAACCGCCTTAAACTGATGGAAGAAGCTTTAGCACAGCATCAGCTGGACAGCGCTAATTTTAATCTGCTGCCCAAACTGACCGCCAACGCGGGTTACAGTACCCGCAATAATGAATACGGTTCCTCATCAATGGATTTGGCAACGGGCAATCAATCGCTGGTACCGTCTACTTCACAAGATAAATCGCACACGGCCAGTGACCTGACTTTTTCCTGGAATATTCTTGATTTTGGCGTGAGCTATTTCCAGGCCAAGCAACAGGCGAACCAAAGCCTGATAGTGCAAGAACGCCGCCGCAAAGTTGTGCAGGCGATTACCCAACAAGTGCGCCAAGCCTATTGGCAAGCGGTAGGTGCGCAATTGCTGGAAGAGAAAATAAATTCCGTGTTAAAAAATGCAGAAAATTCTCTGACTGATTCGCGCACTATTGAAAAAGAGCGCTTGCGCTCGCCGTTGGAATCGCTGAGCTACCAACGCCAAATGCTAGATGTATTGCGACAACTGGAATCCATTCGCGATGAGTTAACACAATCTAAGGTTCGTTTAGCATCAATCATGAATTTTCCGCTCACCCAGGATTTTAAAGTCTTTGTGCCAACGCAACTGGATGAACCTACGGTGACAGCCGAGCTGAGCAAAATGGAAGACCTGGCATTGCTTAATCGTCCCGAATTGATGGAAGCCAGCTATAACGAACGCATCAGCGTGCTGGAAACGCGTAAGGCTATTGCCCGGCTTTTTCCAGGAGTGGAATTTAGCGCTGGAACCAACTACGACACCAACAGTTTCCTGGTAAACAATCAGTGGAATGCAGCGGGTGTAAGGGTAGGTTGGAACCTGCTGAATGTTTTTAACATCAGCAATACTCGACAAACTGCTGCCGCACAAATTGATGTAGCGCGCACTCAGCGGCTGGCACTCAGCATGGCAGTGTTAACCCAGGTTCATGTTGCCTATCACGATTACATGGGGCGTAAACACCAATACCAGCGCAACGCGGATATGTATGGCGTAGACCAACGTATTCTCAGCCATACACGCAATGCCACCGCTGCCAGCTCGGATAGTCGTGCCCAAGAAATACGCGCGAGTGCCAGTGCCTTGATGTCCGAGCTACGCCTTTACCAAAGCTATGGATTACTACAAAGTGCCTATGGCCAAATACTGGCAACTATGGGTGTTGATCTGCTGCCGAAAACCTTACCTAGTAATGCCTTAACTTTTCTTAGCCAAACAGTAAGCAAGGCGCAACAGGATGCCGATCTTGCCTTTGGTACTGTCTACACCAAGCCACTCGCCATTGATGGTTCGATAGCCAAATAAAAATGCCGCGAAATAAAGTTGCAAGCCAGTGAAATAAAGCAAGGCGTTGAAATGACCAGGCGCTTAAATGAAGCAAGGCGGTGAGATGAAGCAAGGCGGTGAGATGAAGCAAGGCGGTGAGATGAAGCAAGGCGGTGAGA
>JAZKFX010000036.1:0-4776 GCA_040386215.1 Pseudomonadota bacterium | reverse complement strand
TGAAGCAAAGCGGTGAGATGAAGTTAGATGCGGTATGTTTTGTTGGTGAACTGGATTCCTTTCGTGCAAGTGCAGCATTTGAATTTTTGTCAGTTGTTTTACTCTTGCTGTGTGTTTGTCAGGTGCCCTTAACAGTGGCGCAAACGACTCCCGCAGTAAAAACCACAGCAGAAGCGCGGCAAGCAGTCAATGAAAACCGCATACGCACGCAGTTAAGTGCCCGCGACCAAGTGGTTATTTCCAGCGAGTTGGCTGCGAAAATCGCTGCACTACCGCTGCGCGAAGGTGATTCCTTCAAGCGCGGTGCGACGCTGGTTGCGTTTGATTGTTCACTGTATAACGCGCAACTTAAAAAGGCCGAGGCGGTTGCCGAATCTGCCAAACAGTCGGTACTCGTTAACAAGCGAATGGCAGAGTTAAATTCAATTGGCGCGCTGGAAATGCAATTGGCAGTGAACAAAGCCAAAGAAGCGGAAGCCGATGTTAACTACATGCTGGCCAGTGTTCAAAAGTGTGTTATCACCGCACCCTACAATGGCCGCATTGCCAAGCGGATGGTGGCTAACCATCAATACGTCAATATGGGCACGCCTCTGTTAGATATTCTCGACAGCAACCAACTTGAAGTGCAAATGATTGTTCCGTCGCGCTGGTTAGTTTGGTTAAAACCGGGGCTGGATTTTTCCATCGCCATTGAAGAGCTGGGTAAAAGCTATGCCGCCAAAGTAACCCAACTCGGCGCACGCATTGACCCTGTCAGCCAAACCGTCACTATCACCGGAAAGATGGACGTTAATTCACCCGAGCTGCTCGCAGGCATGAGCGGCTGGGCGAGTTTTCCGCAGCCATGACAACTAAGTCATAAAAGCTAAGCCATAAAAAACCAAGCCATAAAAACTAATAAGGCCGTGACAAACCAGCATGACGACCATGAATATCGCGATAGATAATGCATCAACCATTACCACTCAAGCCGGGAGCCCACAAGACAATACGCGGGTTCTGATCACGCTATTGCAGCTTGGTCGTCGCGCACGTAGCGCCAAAACCCTGGAAGAACTGGGTTTCGTGATGGTGAATGAAACCTTGCAACTGATTGCTTATCGTCAGGCGGGGCTTTTGCTAAAAGCAGGTGGCCTAGTAGATGCAGGTGGGCATATAGCGGCTGTTTCAGGTACACCCAATCCGGATCCCAATGCGCCTTATATTCAATGGTTAACCCAGGTTGCTCGCCAATTTAATAAATACCAGCTCAATAAATCTGCCAGTGACAAGCCTGACGCTTTCGCGCAGCCAGTCTCCAGCCATGATTTGCCCGAACTTTTAGCCGCTGATTGGAGTAATTGGTTACCCGCACATGGCCTTTGGGTAGCCTTGATCAACAGCCCAGATAACACCAGCAGTGGCGGCTTATTGTTTGCTCGCGAAGAACCCTGGGCTCCCGCAGAACTGGCATTAGTGAACGAGCTGGCGCAGGTTTATCAGCATGCAATACAAGCACTCAACCCAGCTCACCACTGGCAATTTAATCTGCGCGAATGGCTAAAACCTACCCGAACCAAAGGCTGGGTGGCCGCTGGCATTCTGCTTGTTTGTCTGTTTCCGGTAAGGTTAAGTGTCCTGGCTCCAACAGAAGTCATTCCTCGTGACCCCTTTCTGGTACGTGCTCCGCTGGATGGGGTGGTAGAAAACTTTTATGTTCGCCCCAACCAACCGGTTACTGCCGAAACGCCATTATTTAGTCTCGATATCACCGCTTTACAAAGCCAACATGCGGTAGCGCAACAGGCCTACAACACGGCGCAAGAAGAGTTTCGTCAAGCTGCACAATTGGCAGTGACCGACGATAAAAGCAAACTTGAAATGGCATTGCGGCGCGGCGCCTTGGCCGAAAAATCGGTAGAGCTGGATTACACCGCGGAGCAGTTAGGGCGAGTGCAAGTAAAAGCAGAGCGCGCTGGCGTAGTTGTGTTTAGCGATATCAACGACTGGCAAGGTAAAGCCGTAGTGCTCGGTGAAAAAGTTATTCTACTGGCTGACCCGACTAATATTGAACTCAGCATCGAGCTGCCCGCCAGCGATATTATGGCGATAGCGCCGGGCGACGAAGTCAAACTCTATCCCAACGCCAACCCGGTTTCTTCTTACCGTGCCAAAGTCACTTCAGTCGCCTATCACGCGGAGCCAACACCCGCGGGCGTACTGGCGTATCGCATCAAAGCGGAATTCATCGCCGATCAGGAGTTACCACGTATCGGCATGATGGGCACCGCCAAAATCTCTGGAGAACGCGTGCCTTTCAGTTATTACCTTCTGCGCAGACCGCTAGCGGCTGCACGTCAGTGGTTGGGCTGGTAATGATGTCTAAATATAACGTAGGTTGGGCTGAGCCTGCGAAGCCCAACATTTCGATCTCACATGTGAAGTCATGGTTTAAATTTCAACATAGTCATGTTGGGCTTCGCAGCCCAGCGTGGCCCGGCCAACCTACGGAGGCCGTGTAGGATGAGCCAAACGCACTTACCACCCTTGCGCCAGGAATTAACCCTCACCCCCGGTTCACCCACCGACCAAGGCGCACCCACCTGGATGTTGCAAGATCCCGTCGGCAATCGTTTTTTTCAGCTGACTTGGCCAGCCTTTGAAATTTTGTCACGCTGGCATTTGGGTAATCCCGACGATGTGATTGCATCGGTAAATGGGCAGACCACGTTAACAGTTGGAATGGACCATATTGAAGGACTCATTCAGTTTTTATCGCAACAACATTTATTACTCGCGCAATCTGCTGAAGACACAGCACGCTTAAATTTATACGCCACTGCAACTAAAACCCAAGGCGCAAAATGGCTGCTTAAAAATTATTTATTTTTTCGCGTGCCCTTAATTCGCCCCAGAGTTTTGTTGGAATTTCTTGCGCCTTACTTCGCTAAAGTTTTCACGCCGCAGTTCTGGTGGGCAATTTTCGCTTTGCTGCTCGTAGGAATTTATTTGGTGTCCCGCCAATGGGATAGTTTTACGCACACGTTCTCAGCTTACTCAGGTTTTCAAGCGTTGCTCGGAATCGGTGTTGCACTCAGCTTTGCAAAAGTACTTCACGAATTCGGCCACGCACTTACCGCACATCGCTACGGTTGTCGCGTGCCCACTATGGGCATCGCATTTCTCGTGATGTTGCCTGTGCTCTACACAGACACAACAGATGCATGGAAACTTAGCTCGCGACGCGCTCGTATGCATATAGGCGCAGCAGGAATGCTATCGGAATTAGTGCTAGCAGTGCTCGCTACTTTATTGTGGAGTTTTTTACCCGATGGTCCATTGCGCGCCGGTGTATTTTTACTCGCCACCAGCACCTGGTTAATTACACTCGCCATCAACGCCAGCCCCTTTATGCGTTTCGACGGTTATTTTCTGTTGTCCGATTATCTCAATATGCCCAACTTGCACGGGCGCGCATTTTCACTCGGGCTTTGGTGGTTGCGTGAAAAATTATTCGGCTGGGGAGATCCAGTACCCGAACAATTTCCAAAAAAACGCGAGCGACTGTTAATTGCTTTTGCAATTGGCACAGCACTCTATCGCGCCATACTTTTTATCTCGATTGCGTTATTGGTTTATCACTTGTTCTTTAAATTGTTAGGTATTTTATTAATGGTAGTGGAGCTCATCTGGTTTATTGCCTACCCGGTACAACGCGAGATAAAAATCTGGTGGCAACGCCGCGCAAGTATGCGTTGGCAATTTGAAACTTATCGCAGCACTGCACTCGCTTGTGCACTTATCGCATTTGTCATTATTCCCTGGCAAAGTAATATTCGCGCACCGGCAGTTATAGGCGCAGAGCAAGCGCAAGGTTTGTACGCAGTCAGCTCTGCGCGTGTAATCAGTGACGGCATAGCGCAAGGTACCATCGTAAAAGCAGGACAAATTTTAGTGCAACTTGAATCCCCGGATTTGCAATATCGTTTGCAACTTGCGCAAACAAAAGAGCAAGCATTGCGCTGGCAATTGGAACAACAATCTTTTAACCCCCGATTGCAAATGGCCGGCCCCGCATTGCGAAAACATTGGGAAGGCGCGCAAGAAATTGTCAATGGCTTAGAAGAGCGCGTTAAACAATTAACCGTCACCGCGCCTTTCGACGGCGTTATTGTTGAGCGTAACACTGCACTTACAATTGGTACTTGGATAGCCGCAGGTGAACAACTATTTCATATTATTAATCCCATCGGCATCAAAGGCGAAGCTTATGTGAATGAGAGCGATATGATGCGTTTGAGCAAAATCATTAATACTGACGATAAAAATAAAATCGCCAACGCAGGTTTTATTGCTAACCAAAGCCAATATCCGAAATTAAATTGTGGCATTGAGGAAATTGATAAGTTTAATCTTAGTCAGCTCGATCAACCTTACATTGCCAGCCAATACGGCGGATCTATTGCAACGCAACAAAATAAAGAGGGTAGATTGATTCCATTGCAAGCGACTTTTCGTGTGCGGTTGAATAATTGTATTGGTGTTGGTGGGAAGAATTCGTTGATGCAGGAGTTAGCGGGGATGGTGAGTTTGCAGGGGGAGAGGAAGAGTTTTGTGGTGAGGGGGTTTAATAAGGCGGTGGCGGTTTTGCATAGTGAAGCGGGATTTTAAATAGGCACAACCGTAGGTTGGGCTGAGGAACGAAGCCCAACACTCATACTCGCAACTGGCACAATACTAATTATTAAATCGAATGTAATTGATTGATATTTTGCATATTTTGTTTTACGGTTT
>JAZKFX010000035.1:0-70851 GCA_040386215.1 Pseudomonadota bacterium | reverse complement strand
AGCTTTGGTGAAAATAACCCTGCTGATACAACAAGCCTATACCGATAAGCGGTACGCCAAGATCGCTGGCAGTTTTTAAGAAGTCGCCAGCCAGCATACCCAAACCGCCGGCATAGAGTGGCAGCGCTTCACATAAGCCAAATTCCATACTGAAGTAAGCGATGCCGCGCAAAGGTTTGGCGGGTTGTGGGGAAGATTGCGGCGCGCTTTGATGTTGCGCAAGGTCGCCGGGAAAATGTGTCGAATACCAGCTGGGCTTCGTTAAATAATCCCGTTTTGCCTGGACTATGGCTTCCAGTTCTTGCACAAAATCGGCTTCCCCAGCCAGGGTTTGTAGCTGCTGATCGCTGGTGAGCTGCAACACGCTAACGGGGTTTTGGGTTTGCTCCCAGACTGCTTCATTAATGCGGCGCCAGAGCATGTCACCGCGGTGATTCCAGCTCCAGTGCAGGTCGATGGCTAGCTCGCGAAGGACACTTAAACTCTCGGGTAAGGGACGGTGAAATACTGGCATTGTTGTGTCCTATTGGGAGTTGCTGATGATGTTTATGTTAGGTCACGCTACAAACTTGATCTAATTCGCCGCGCTCGAAATGGCTGATATTAGCGATAGTAATTTCACTGATGGCGGTTAAGGCTTCGCGTGTAAAAAATGCCTGATGGCCGGTGATGACCACATTGGGAAACGTTAACAAACGAGCAAAGACATCGTCTTGCAATAATGTGTTCGAGTTATCCTCAAAAAATAAATCACTTTCTTCTTCGTAAACATCTAAACCCAGGTAACCAATTTTTTTGGTTTTTAATGCGGCGACAACTGCAGGCGTATCAATAAGGCCACCGCGCCCGGTGTTAATAAGCATTACGCCTGTTTTCATTTGGGCCGTAGCCTTTGCATTTATAAGATGATGGGTTGTGGGTATAAGCGGGCAATGCAGTGAAATAATATCGGCCTGTGGCCAGATTTCGCTAAGGGGCAAGTAGCTTACCCCTTTATTAATAAGATCAGCATTGGGCGCTACATCATAAGCAATAACCTTGCAGCCAATACCGAGCATAATCTGCGCGAATACCTGACCAATTTTCCCCGTGCCAATAACGCCAACGGTTTTATTCACTAAGTCAAAACCGAGTAGGCCGTTGAGCGAATAATCGTTTTCGCGGATTCGATTGTGCGCGCGGTGTAGGTTTCGGTTAAGCATTAATATCAAACCGAGTGCGTGTTCAGCCACCGCGTGCGGTGAGTATTCGGCAACACGCGCTAGGGTGATCCCCAATTTTTTTGCTGCCGCTACATCCACTTGGTTAAACCCGGCGCAGCGTAGCGCAATGATTGCTACACCTAACCTGGCTAATTCTTGCAGTACTTCTTCGTTTAGCTGGTCATTGACGAAGCAGCATACTGCCTTGCAATTTTGGGCGAGCAAGGCGGTATGAATGTTTAACGGGACTTCATGGAAAACCAGGTTATGCAGGTTGCGTAGTGAATTGGCGCGAGTCAGGTATTCGCGATCGTAAGCTTTGCTGCTAAATATGGCGACTTTCATGGGCACACTCTCATTGGCAAACTTTCATTGGCAAACTTTCAATGGCAAGCTCTCATTGGCAAACATTGGGTCAGTGAATAGCTGGGAAATGGCTTTGCTTAAACCTTGGGAGCTATATCTGATTTAAGTTAAACGCTGATTAGTCGCTACTCCAAGGGTAAAACTGAGAGATTAAACTTGCGAACTTCTCGTCCCAACTGTTAAAAAAACCAGGTAGGGATAACGAGCATAAATAGTTGCATTAATCACCCTATAAAAAAGTTTTTCAATATATTGAAAATCAATGTGTTTTTGCTTTTAGCTACTATACTGAATTTCAGCAATGCCCAGAATCAAATAAAACAGCGATGTTGGCTTACGATGCCTTTACTCTTACTGCAATGTGAAATCAAACCATGTTAACAGTCGGCACAGATTTAAGATCTACCATCGTTGGTATTTTTCGGAATGCTTCTTTGGTTCAGACCCGCCAGTTCTCCAGCTGCGAGGCGCTGCAATTAGTGGAAATGGAAGATAGTTTTCAATTAGGGCAGGTACTTGCGCGACAGATGATATTGATCGTTATCTCGGGTGCGGAATTGCGAGTCCTATTTAAAATTCATTTTAATAACAGTGAAAGCGACCGCTTGCGACGTATAAAATTTCGCACCCCGATTACCGATGAACGAATTGCCGCTGCCAAAACCCTGGACTACATGAAGGAACTCACGAATCAGGTGTGTGGGCGAATTTGTCGTATCTTCCAGCGCAATGACCTGGTCTTGGGGATGTGCATCCCCTTGAGTATGCATGGCTTCTATGAACTTTATACTGACTATACGCTGGATGATGGCAAGCTTAAAAAATTTGGCGATGCGTGGAAAATTAATGGCGATTTTGGTTCGCTGGTGTGTACCTCCTATGTCGAAATAATGGAACCAACGGCTGTCACCAACTTGCAATATGTTGATGAAGAAGTTTCTAACGATGATGATGAGCTGGAGTTTCTGTGAGTCAAAATAATGAATTACTAGCCTGTTATAAGGTTCTCTCAATGCTGGAAACCGCCAGCGATAATACTGAAACTATGCTGGATAATATGCCGGGCGTAGTGGTTGTTTTGAATCAAAACTTGCAAGTTATCCGCGCTAACCAGGAGTTTGTCAAACTGTCTGGTCGCGATATGGAAACTGTGCTGGGTTTTAAATTTGTAAATTTATTTAGCTCAGAAAACGCTGATATTCTGCAACGCCAATTTGCGCTGCTAAAAAATGGTCGGCAGTTCAATAAACGAATTGATTTCGAACTCGAAATTACGCTTGCTGATGAAAAGAAAACGACTCGGCAATTTTACTGGCAAGCTAGTTTGGTGTCCTTCAAGAAAGGCGCTGAAGGCGATTTAATCAGTATCAGTGGCAAAGATTTGTCCGAGTTGTATCAATCGGAAATGAAATTAAAAAATATTTTTTCCAACTTGCCACTCGGTATGTTAATGATTGATGAGAAAGGCAAAGTAAAAGAAGTGCTGTCACAATTTAGCGAAGTTTTATTTGACCGCAATGAGCTGGTCGGCCTCTCTTTTTCCAAATTGGTAGAAGAAGCCGAAAATGGGGCGGACAGGTTTATTGTTGAAGGTTTAAGTAATCTCAGTAACTGTTTTGGGCAAAGTAAAAATAATTACGACAATGTTGAAAAAACCTTTCCCAAGAAAATAGCGATCACTGATTCACACAGTACTCACACTAAGTGGTTGAGCATTAACTATCAGCCCATTTTAAAGCTGAACCGTATTGATGGTTTTATTTTATTGATTGAAGATGTGACTGAGACTGAGCAGGCAAAAAAAGAAATTGAACGTGTGTCGGTATTGGAACGGCAAATATTGACGGTGTATGAAGCTGCAATTCGTGACCCTTTATCGGGGCTTTATACACGGCTGTTTATGAAAGACAGTGTGAAAAGTCTTATCGGCAATTTTCACCGCGATAGTATTGAAGAGCTTGCCGTGTTGATGATGGACATCGATCATTTCAAAAGTATTAACGACACCTATGGTCATAAGGTAGGCGATACTGTGATCAGCGAAATTGGACGCATAATCTTAAAATGCGTGCGTGAAACCGATATTGCTATTCGTTACGGAGGCGAAGAGTTTTTGATTATATTGCCGTCTAATATGAGCAATATGACTTCGGCGCGCATAGTCGCCGAGAGGATTCGCGAAGATGTGGCTAATTACAAGTTAACTTTGGCGTCCGGAGAGGAAGTGGCTGTAACCATTAGTGGTGGCGCGGCCTCTTGCGGCAAAGGTGAAAATATTGATTTGGTTATTGAGCGCGCTGATGGTTATTTATATCAGGCAAAGCGTTCGGGCAGAAATCGTATCATCACCGAAGGCGACAGCGAAGCAGCAAAGTAAACGCTCTCTGTTTTCTTAATATTTTTTATATCGCTATAGCGAAGTTAAACAAAACAAATGCGGGTGGAGGTTGCATGGCAAATATACTTTTGGTCGATGACTCAACAACATTCAGGGAAGACTTGAAAATAGATCTAATAGAAGCCGGGCATTCAGTGTTGGAAGCTGTTAACGGTGAGGACGGATTGAAGATAATTGCGAGTAATGAAGTGGACCTCGTTATTAGCGACCTTAATATGCCAAAAATGGATGGTCTAACCATGTGCGCGCACATCCGCGAGCAAGGCATCAATGTACCTATTTTTATGTTAACTACGCAGGCCAACCCGGAACTAAAAGCTGAGGCCACACGCTTATCCGTAAAAGCCTGGATAGTTAAACCGCCCAACAAGCTCGTACTCATTAAAGGCATCGCTAAAGTTCTATCGCAAACCTGATCAAGCTTTTGCATCTCGTTTGCGCTGGACTGCGAAAAATATATTGCTGCTAGTTCGCCACCTTACGTAACGCATCATCCATTTCACCCGCCAATTCCGCTAACAACTTACTGTAAGCTTGCGCTAAATTTTTTGCGCCGGATTCGACCGGTATCGAGCGAATAAAATTGCGGCGCTGCAAATTTGTTTTCGACGTGTTATCTATTAATTCCCAGGTTGCAATAATGCTGGCTTCGTTATTGGCACGTGTCAGGCTATTAATTTGTACGCGCAGACTGTGCTGCGGTTTGCTGTCCTGACGCCACGGAAAGGTAGTGAAGCTGCGACTGTTATTATGCTGGATGAGATTGAGTGCGATAACGCGAGCTATACCTTTGTCGAGTGGTTCGGCCCAATAATCGTTGTCTGCAACAGTTAACAGATTATTAGTTTGACTGTGGATCATCTGCAAACGATTGAGATGATCAGCGATTTCAATGGGACCAATACCAATGACGGTAGTAATGTTTTCATTCGCTGGTGGAGGAGCTTTTTGTTCCATCGGCATTGTATTTAAATAATAATATTTTTTTTGCGGTGAACTTTTGCAGCCTGCCAAGAGGCTCAATAAAACTGTCGCTATGATTATTTTTTTCATATTTATTTCTCTTCTACCGTTAAATTTCTACCACGCAAAATGGATTCTGGTTGCTGCTCCAGCGTTTCACTTAAACTGCGGAATGCTTGTGCAGATCGGCTCATATCTTCAAGCGTGGTATTAAGTTGATTCATAAGTGGCGCATCGTCTGAAAAAGTGTTGTTAATCGAGCCAGCGGTCTCGTTAAATTGCGCTAAGGTATTTTGGAAATCGCTTAGGCTTTTATTAATGGCCGCAGCGACTTGTGGTGTTTGGGTATTTAACTGTTGGAGAAAAACATCAGCTTGCTTGCTGGTTTTGCTGAGTTCTTTCGTCAGTGTGCTCACATTGTTGGCGGTGGTTTCAATAGCGTTAGCGGCGCGGCCAAAATCAGTCAAGGTTTTTTCAACAGCGCCACTGTCCATAATGGCAGCAGCTTGCTTAACCAAATTGTCGATATTCTTCACGAGGCCTTTTAAATCCATGTCCTGAACAATTTTAAATATGGCTTCAAAGCCGGTGGCAATGGTGGGCAACTCACGATATTGATTTTGTAACTGATAGAGTGTTACCGGAGTCTCCGGGTAAAAATCTAATTCAACATATAACAACCCGGTTAAAAAACTTTGATAATTTAATTGTGCACGAAGGCCATTTTTAATAGCCTCGCTAAAAAATTCCCCTTTGGCTCTTGCGCCGCGTATGTGAATTCGCTCCATGATTAAATCAGCGGTAACTGCGGTAATAATCGTTTCTGGTGCGGTAATTTTTTTGTCGTAATTTTGAAAGTTAATTTGGATGTCGGTAATTTCCCCAATCACCACACCTTTTAATTTAACGGGGGCACCTATCTGCAGGCCTTGTACTGAACCTTCAAAATACATGATCACGTGTTCTTTTTTAGTGAATAAACGTCCACCGGAAAAAAACAATAAGGCAACAAATACCAAGGCTATGGCGCCAACAATAAATGCACCTATGGCGAAAGAAGTGTTGGTTTTTTTAGTTGAAGAATTCGGTGATGTATTGTTTGTGGCTGTCATGCTTTTTTCTCTTCATTGTTTTTTTCAGCGGTGCTTTTCGTTTTTGCGTCGTCAGTAGCGTCGGTGCTAGCAGACTTGGTGGTCGAACCTTCTTCACGATTTAAAAATTGACGCACTTTATCGGCTTTACTGTTGTTGACTAGTTCTTTCGGATCGCCACTATCCAACATGGTTTTGGTTTCCGCATCCAATACAACGCTATTGGTACCAATGGTTAAAATGCTAGGTAATTCGTGCGAGACAATGATGACCGTAGAATCCAATGCCTGGCAAATTTGCACAATCAATTGATCCAACCGCAATGAACTTATAGGGTCCAACCCGGCAGAGGGCTCATCAAAAAATAATAGTTTGGGATCGAGCGCCAGGGCGCGGGCAAGGCCTGCACGCTTGTGCATGCCGCCACTGAGTTCTGCAGGATAAAATGTTTCAAAGCCTGAAAGTCCAACCAGCGCTAATTTGTAAGCCACGGTTTCGGCAATTTGTTTTTCCGACAAGTCGGTATAAAGCTGCAAGGGTAGGGCAACATTTTCTGCGAGTGACATGCTTGAAAGCAGGGCGCCTGATTGATAAGTAATGCCCCAATTTTTCAATAAGGCTAACTGCGTATTTTCATCGGCATTATAAAAATTAATGTTGGCTGCTTTATTGTCCAAGGCGTAAAGCGTTTCACCCTGGCTCGGTGGTAATAAGCCAATCATACTTTTTAGCAACGTGGTTTTTCCGGTACCGCTGCCGCCAATAATAAAAAATATATCGTTTCTTTTAATATCAAAATTTAAATTTTGTTGGACGATTCTATCGCCATAGCCGATCGTTAAATTACGCACACTGACAAAGGGTGTTTCTTTTGCAGCAGCTTGAGCGTTATTAATAGAGGCCGCCTCATTTTGAATAACAGCGGGATTTTTGCTAACAGCAGATTCAATCGCCATATTTTAAATTCCCAACTTATCAAACAAAACATTGAGCGCGGCATCGGCCATCACTAAATACACAATCGCTTTGACCACCGCGTTAGTCGTAGCAACGCCCACGGCGGTTGAACTGCGACCACAATTTAAACCCGCCTGACAACCTGCTGCCGCAATTAGAATACCAAAGACAATGCTTTTAAATAAACCGATAAACACATCAAGCCAATCAACTGCGCCCTGGGTTTGTAAAATATATTGGCTAAAACTGACATCCATACCCAGAGCGACTATGGCACCGCCGGCCATGCCGATAACGTCGGCGTAGATACACAGTAAAGGCATGATAAACACTAACGCAAGCAAGCGTGGCAATACTAAAAATTCCATACTCGAAATGCCCATGGTTTTCAGCGCGTCAATTTCTTCATTGACTTGCATGGTACCCAGCTGTGCAGCGTAAGCTGCACCGGTACGGCCGGCAATAATAATGGCGGTCATAAGTGCGCCCATTTCTCGCACCATACCTATAGTCACTAAATTTGCTACGTAGACTTGCGCACCGAGTTGTCGCAATTGCACTGAACCCAAATAGGCGAGAATCATCCCTACTGATAAGCTAATCAGCGTAACTATGGGTAAGGCCTTTGGACCTGCCTGATCGATAAAAAATAAAATGTCGCTGCGCCGTGTTTTCGCTTTTCCGCGCAGCCATTGCAGTACCGCAAGGACAACGCTACCGATAAAAATAAAAGTATCGCTCACGCCCGCGCCGAGATTTTCAATAATGTGATACAGCTTTTTGGTGAAGCTTACGGAGTCTTGGCTGGTGTTGGTTTCATAGCTGGGAATAGCAGTGGCGAGGTTTAGTAATTTTTGTACGCCTTCAGCTGCAGCTGAAGTGTCGAGGTTAATTTTTTTGTCGGCGCACCAGCGAATTATCTGCAGCAGTTCAATGGCCAGGCTGGAATCCCAGGTGCCTAATTCCGTTGTTAAAATCGCAAGTTGTTTACACTCGGAAGGAATAGCGGCGCAAATTGTAGCGCTTGATGGCGCTTTCCCCAGTTGCCAGTCACCGCTTAAATATAACTTGCATGGCGAAGAGTTGCTTTCAATATGAAAACTAGCGTCTGTCATTATGATCCTAAGAAAAATATTATATCGACAATAGCTGTACTGGTTTTACGCTAGTTTGCTATTGTCGAATTTTATGGTTGATACTGCGTTAAATTATTACTCATGGATTGCATTAAACGTGCATAAATATTTATATATCGAATAATATTTAATGCTATTTCTCCCGGGTTCCATTGACTATTTTTTATTTATTGGCAATACGCACAATTGACTTGCCAAAATTTTTACCTTCAAATAAACCAATAAACGCATCAGGTGCGTTTTGTAAGCTATCCACTATATCTTCGCGATACTTAATTTTTCCGTCATTGACCCACTCCGACATTTGCTTGAAAAATTCGCCAAAGCGCGCGCCGTAGTCATCAAAAATAATAAAGCCCTGCATTTTGATACGTTTGAATAGCAGGGTAGATGTCAATGCTTCAAAACGCTTCTGGCTTTCGCTTTCATTAATTTTCCTATCGCTGTAGTTGGCGATCATACCGCACAAAGGTATGCGCGCATGTACATTCAACAACGGCAATACTGCATCCAAAATCGCACCGTCAACGCTTTCAAAATAAATGTCTATTCCGTGTAAGCACGATGCTGCAAGTTGCGCAGGGAAATCCTCGCTGTGGTGATTAATACAAGCGTCAAAGCCAAGCTCTTCCATGACGTAGCGACATTTCTCGGCACCGCCAGCAATGCCAACAACACGACAGCCTTTCAGTTTGCCAATTTGGCCTACCACCGAACCTACTGCGCCACTGGCGGCGGCCACTACCAGGGTTTCACCCACCTGCGGTTTGCCAATGTCCAACAAGCCCATATAGGCGGTAAAGCCCGGCTTGCCCAGTACGCCCAACGCGAGTGACGGATGCGGTATCTGCCCGTCCAGCTTGATAAGACCTCGACCGTCGGAAACTGCGAAATCCTGCCAGCCGTTGTAGCTAAGCACCAAATCCCCTTTGTTGTAATCAGGATGTTGCGAAGCTTCCACGCGCGCAACAGTGGCACCGCCCATCACCTCGCCCAAGGCTGTGGGTTGGGCAGAAGAAGCTACTTCGCTCATGCAGCCACGCAGGTAAGGATCAAGGGAAAGATAAAGTGTGCGCAGCAGTACCTGGCGTGCAGAGATAGTGGGTACCCTTAATTCTTCCATCTGAAAATTTTCAGAGGCAGGGACACCGTCGGGGCGAGAACTTAACACAATTCTACGGTTGACGGAGCTGTTTTGCGGCTGGTCACCCACTAAATTAAAAGTTGATAGGGCGCGTCTCTCTAATTTGATTGGCGTTTGACGTCTAATTGCGAATTCGACCATGGCATCATTTCTCACTGTGAAGCGCCAGTTACGGCGGGGTGGGATAGAGTATTGCGATGTGGAATGCGAAACCATTTCGCTTTAATTGCTTCCAAAAGGATTAAGCCAAACAAGCTGGCCAAGGCACAAATAACGAGGTTATTACCTTGCAATTGGCCGAAATGAAAGAGTTGTTGTGCCGGTGGCCAGAACACGCTGATAGCAAGCAGTGTGACCACCACGCTTAGCAGTATCCAAAGCATGCGGTTGGTATTGAAAAATGCCCGAATCAAGGAAGCGCTAAAAGAGCGATTAACGAGAATCAGGCCGATATTGGTGAAGACCAATAGTGTAAATACCAGTGCGCGTAAATTATCCTCAGGCATATTGAGTTGTGTTCCGCCGAATAATGCTGCGGCCGCTATTACCAAAGCAATCGCGCCTTGTACTACACCCCACCAGATACGTTGTGGCAATAAGAGCGACAGGTTGGGGTCGCGAGGTGGGCGGGTCATTATGTCTTTTTCTTCTTCTTCAGCTTCGAACACTACTGAACAGGTCGGGTCAATAACCATTTCCAGAAAGGCGATATGAATCGGCGTAAGCATTAGCGGTAAACCCATCATCAGCGGCAAAATTGCAAGGCCGGCAATGGGGATATGTACGGCAATAATGTACTCGATAGCTTTACGTAAATTGTCGTAGGTGCGGCGCCCGAGGCGAATGGTTTTGACGATGGAGCCGAAGTCATCATCGAGCAGCACAATGGCTGAAGCCTCACGAGCAACATCAGTGCCGCGCTCACCCATCGCAATGCCAATATGCGCCGCCTTAAGTGCGGGTGCATCATTTACACCATCGCCAGTCATGGCAACAATTTCGCCGTTGGCTTTTAAGCTTTGTACGATGCGTAATTTTTGCGTCGGGCGAATGCGGGCAAAGATTGAAGTGATTTTTACACTGAGTGCAAGCTGCTCATCGCTCATAGCTTCAATTTCGTCACCGGTAATCACGCTGCTAACATCCAGCCCGGCTTGTTTGCCAATCGCGAGTGCCGTGGTGGGATAGTCCCCGGTTACCATCACTACGCGAATGCCGGCGCTTCGGCATTCCGCCACGGCAGCCGGAACATTGCTGCGCAGCGGGTCGGCGAAGCCGATAAGGCCGAGATATTCAAAGGCAATGTCGCGCGGTGAGCCGGGCAATTTTCCCTCGGGCAGGCGAGTCGTTTTTGCCACTCCCAACACGCGAATTCCCTGGTTCGCAAGATCGTTTGCCTGAGCGTTAACGATGGCTGTTTTTTCCGGTGTTAAATGACAGAGTTGTGCAATAGTCTCCAGTGCACCTTTGGTATAAGCCGTCATTGCACTGCCATCAACGCCGGCGACTATATGAGTTACGGCGAACAGATCGGGACGCAAGCCAAATGCGCGCAAAACTTTGAGATGTTTAAGCTGGGCGATATTGTCGGGAATGTGCTTGAGCACAAGAGTCTGGATAGCCTTGTCGATAGGGTCACTCGGTGCGAATGGGCTGGCTAGTAACGCGGCCTGTAAAATTTGTAGCGAGTCGTTTGCCAGCGGCGCATTATCCGAGCTTTGCCAAACGCTTTCGGGTTTGCCTGGCAGGTTTTGCTCAGGCGAACTTTTACCAAGATTCTTACCGCTAACAATCGCAGTAACTGTCATACGGTGTTCAGTAAGTGTGCCGGTTTTGTCGGTACATAACACCGTGGTTGCACCGAGGGTTTCGATGGCGGCGGCGCGGCGCGTGAGTGCGCGGACTTGCGAAATACGCCAGGCGCCCATAGCCATAAACACCGCTAATACCAAGGGGAATTCTTCGGGCAACAACGACATCCCCAGCGCTATGCCGCCCAGCAATGCCTGTAACCACGAACCTCGTAGTAAGCCAAATAGCGCTACTGCTACTACCGCGGCAACCAGACCTATGACTGCGTAGTTACGCACAAATCGGCGTAACTGCATTTGTAGTCGCGGTTGCTCAGTTTCGATGCTGCCAAGTGCATGGCCAATTTTCCCCATTTCAGTTTTCATACCCGTGGCGTGAACCCGGGCCTGACCGCTGCCGCGCACAACCAGAGTACCGGCAAAAATATAGGGTGTGTTTTCACCACCCGGTGCAATAGCAACATTTCTACCTAAGCTGGCTAGCTGTTTCTGAATCGGTTGGGATTCTCCGGTTAACAGTGACTCGTCCAATAATAAGTCGTCTGCGGAGATAAGCGTTGCATCAGCCGCTACGCGATCACCTTCCGCAACCACAATGATATCTTCACGTACGACTTCCCGGCCTGCGATATGAACTTGCTTGCCGTCGCGGATAACTAGCGCGCGTGGGCTAGCAAGATCGCGTAAGGATTCCAAAACCCGTTCACTACGATTCTCCTGTATCAGGGTGATAGCGACGGAAAAGCAGGCAAATATCAGCAACAACATAGCTTCTGTTGTGTTGCCCAGTAGCAAATAGATGATGCCTCCAACTAATAAGAGCGCAAACATAGGTTCGCGCAATATTTCACGCAAAATTCGCCAAAAGCTACGCTTGTGACTTGATGGAAGTTCGTTGCGACCCTCTTGCTTTAAGCGCTCTTTTACCTCGGCGTTGGTTAGTCCAGGGCTGGAGGTGCTGGTTCCTTGTGCTTTTGAATGATGTGCTTTTGTTTGAAGTGACTTTGAATGAAGTTTTTCCGGTTTACTGACTGCTGGCATGGGTTCGCCTAATTGTTTTGCAGCGAATTGCATTGAAACCGGTTGCGCTAAACTTGATTGCTTTAAAGATCGCATGTTATCTCTACTTAAAGGCTTTAATTAATGCTTCAAACTGCACGCGCAGGGATTTGTCGTGAGAGGTGATGGCTGGAATCTCTCGTTCTATGCCGAGTAACTCATATACGGCAATCTGTGCCGCGCGTATCGAATATTCCACGGTGAATACAACATCATCCGCGACTTCTACAAATTGGCTAACGAAAGCAAGGTTTTTAGAATTTTTGGGCACGGGTAGGGGACGATCGTGCTGATTGCGCGGCATAAACGTACTCGTAACATAGGGCATGCGGCAGGGAATGCAGTTGGCGGTTGCAAACAGGTCTTGATCAATCCGCAAATGACCGCAGAGTTCTTTTAATAACTCCGCGCCATTGCAGTCATCCATAGGTTTAGGCACAAAATTACCGATGCGATCCGGAAATAAGGCGTATCCCCAAAACACCTGCGCCTCTTTGGGTTGTCCCGCAAAATGCGGCTGATAGGGCAATGCAATTGACATAAGCCAATTGGAGTCCTTAAAGGTGACTAGTCCTCCGGTCCCCGCCGCGTTACCCGTGAAATCGTGCATAAGCCTGAAAAACCGTGGGTCTTTCACTGTGACTGTGAAAGATTCCCAGCAAGATTGCGAAATGCATTGATTGAACATGTGCGGGTTGCCAAATTCTGGCCGGCCCTCGGCTAATGTTTCCCATAAATGCCAGCTAGTGCTATCAGCTTTAGTGAGTTTTGGCGGTGGGCTGGTCATGGAGCCAAGGCTTGATGCGTCGGTCATAGATCCATTCTGCAAAAACACCAGATCGCCAGCGTTCACTGGAATTACTTCGATAGTGTCGTTGCGTAGACAATGAATATGAGTCACGTTAAATTTGCCGTCCACTGTGGTGTGATCCAGCTCGGTGACAGTGCAAGCATTAATCATGCGTACGCCATTATCGGCAAGCCAGGTTTTTAAGGGCAGTACCAGGGAATCATATTGGTTATAGATAGTGCGCTTGATACCCGCAAGGGTTTCTATTCGCGTAAATTCCTGCAGAAAGCGATGTAAATAGCGTTTGAACTCAGTAGCGCTATGCCACGGCTGAAAGGAAAAAGTGGTGACCCACATAAACCAAAATTCGGTGTTGAAAAAACTTGGCGAAAACCAATCGGTGATGCAGCTTGTACCGAGATCGGTTTCGCTGGTATGGCTGAGTTTTAGCAGTTCCATGCGGTCTTGCATTGAAAACCCCATGGAGGTGCCGTCCAGTTTTGCGCGGTGACGGTCGATCAGCCGTGCCATGCAAAAGGAATGATGGTGATTGTTAAAATCTTCGGTCTCTTCAAATACTGACTTGCCTTCATTTTCAATGGAAGGAATCGATTTAAATAAATCCCAGGTACATTCGTAATTATCCGTTGCTAACATCCGCCCGCCACGCAACAAGTACCCGCGCTCGGGATCGCCCGAACCATCCATACTGCCGCCCATCAATAAACCGCTTTCAAGGATCGTAATATTTTTACCCTGCAAGCCACCGTCGCGAATCATAAAAGCAGCTGCGGCGAGAGAGCCTATGCCACCACCGATCAGGTAGGCTTTTACAGAAGGGTTCATAACAAAAGTTCCTTGGGCGATTAGATATGTAAGATAGGATAAAAAAGTGAATTAACAACCAATAGCAAAAGCCTAAACTGCGCTGCGCTAGGGCGTCTGTGTGCCAACAAACAAAAGTCACGCCAATAATCAATTAGCCTAACCGGACGTTGAATTTATTGCGGATGAGCTTTAATAATAAGAATAATTTTATTAATAAGTAGGCTTTAAATATCAGTTAATCTAATGGAGTAAGTTTTCATGAGGATTTATTTTTTTAAGATATTGCCTGCAATTGCAGCAGAGTTGTTAATGTCATTTTCTTCAAGAACTTTTTCGTGATTCTGCCGGAGACACAATTAAGCAGCATACGACCTTCAGCGCTCCCGTAACCAGGGTGCAGCGAAATGTTAATAGTGCTGGTTAAGTTGTGGTAATTCTGAAGAGTGCGTATAGCAACAGGCAATAATAAAAATAGGTGTGGTGTTGACCGAACATTTTTCTATTCAGTGCCATTAGCTTTTTAATTGGATGCTCATTTATTTTTATAACATTGTTTAAAAATATAACCTACTGTTTTAATTATTATAGCGGCATTCAATACCCTTTCTCACTTCTTCCATTGTAAAAATATTGAATGATTTCTGTTGTAGCAATATCCGTAATATTTTGTATCCGATCATATTAATTTAATAAAAAGCGTTGTGATTTTTTTGAATGAGGCTGCGTTAGTTGTATTCTTATTAGGTTACACAGTTGTGGACCACCTTATTCAGAGCGCCTGCGCAAACATTGTAACGGCTAAAATCTGCGCTACATCGCTTCTCTATCAAAAATGGGGCATTGAAATGCGGGTGATGATTTTTCAGCTGTGCGCATCCTATGTGTGTTCACGCACTGACTCATTTACGGGTTGCCTTCAGGCTGGTGGCTTATATTGAGGAGAGCTTGTATGAACGAAATAAATCCCAACCTGTTAAATCCAAACATTGTAATTCCAGAGACAGCCATTCCGTTGAGCAGCGTCGAAACCTTACGTAGTCAAGCCCGTAAAAATGTCGATCAGGGTGCGGTAACAGCCAGTTATTCTGCAGATCGTGTTGCTGTGGTCAAGCTTTTAAATGAGGCCTTGGCGACGGAGTTGGTTTGTGTTTTACGTTATCGCAGTCATCACTTTATGGCGCGCGGTCTTAATGCCAAGAGCGTGGCTAATGAATTTTTACTGCATTCCAATGAAGAACTCGCCCACGCCGATTTACTTGCCAGCCGTATAGTACAACTTGGGGGCGAACCTGATTTTGCCCCTGATCAATTAACCAGTCGTAGCCATGCCGAATTTATAGCGTGCACTTCATTGGTTGATATGATTCGAGAGAATTTGATTGCTGAACGTATTGCGATAGATAGCTATCGTGAGCTTATTCAATATCTTGGTGACCAGGATACTACTACCAGTCAGATGTTAAAAACCATCCTTGCGGTAGAAGAAGAGCACGCTGACGATATGGCGGATTTACTGAATGATTTGCCTGCTTAAAGCGGGCTTTTGCTAATCAAGTCTAATAAGTCTGATAAATGTTATCTGCCCATTCTGAGCTACACTTTGTTTTTCCACTGTTTTTCCCTAAATTAATTTAGTTGTTCAGCTGCCGTTTTGTAAAGCCATGTACCCTAGAGGAAATCATGTTCTGCAAGATCGTGATTTCTGTGGGGTAGGAGCATTACCCCTCAACGCAATTTACCAATATTTTAATAATTACATAATCTAAAAAACACGAGGTATTAAATGCGTAAAATTTTATTTTACTTAGCCGGGTTTATATTGCTGCAAAGTTCAACACCACTGTTGGCGGGGAATTTAGGCATTAATGTTATTTTGTCTGGTCAAGTTGGGCCGGGAGTATACGGAGAAGTTGAGCTGCATAACGCCCCCCGGCCCAGAGTGGTTTATGAGCAACCGGTCGTGATTGTTCAAGATCGTCGCTACATTAGAGAAGAGCCTATTTATTTGCATGTTCCGCCGGATCATACACGCCGTTGGTCTCACCACTGTCGCTCATACAACGCTTGTGGGCGTCGCGTCTACTTCGTAAAAAGTCGTGAGTATGAACCACAGTATCAACGTTATGAGCGTGAACGTCGCTATTACGATACTCATCCCCGTAAATGGCATCCTGACGATCATAAGCATGGTCACAACAGGCATGATCACGACAGGCATGATCGGGATAGGCACGATCATGATAGGCACGATCGGGATAGACATGATCATGATAGACACGATAAAAATAGACATCGCGACGATAGCAAGCGTGGTCACGATAGAAAAAATGACCATGATGGCAAACGTGATCACAATGGCAGACATTAAAAATCGATAAGTTGTTTTGCAGTAATTTAAATAACCGATAAACAATCGGCAAAAAATCTTACCCGATGTGGGTGGGCGCAAATCATCGGCCGATATATAAGTAACTTTTGCGTAAGATTATTAAGTAAAAAAACGAGGCATAAAATGCGTAAAAAATTATTTATTTTAAGCGGTTTGCTACTGTTACAAAGTTCACCGCAAATTTTTGCGAGCGATCTTGGCATTAATGTCATTTTGTCGGGCCAGGTTGCTCCGGGAGTTTATGGTGAAGTTGAGTTAGGTAATACGCCTCGTCCCAGAGTGGTTTATGAGCAGCCCGTGGTAATTGTTACTGATCGCCAACATGTGAGGGCTGAGCCCATATATTTGCATGTGCCACCCGGTCATGCAAAAAACTGGTCAAAACACTGTAGCGCGTATAATGCGTGCGGACGCAAGGTGTATTTTGTAAAAAGTGAAGAGTATGAGCCTGAATATCAGCGCCGCGAAAGTCATGACGATGCAGGTCATCATGACAAGCATCATGGCAAGCATCATGATAAGAAAAATGGCAGGCATAAATAATTTTAAATTCAGGCATAACTAATTTTTAAAAGTTGTAATTATTTAATTAAAGTCATACTCAAGTGATCGTCATTTTGCGATTAACGGGTGTGGCTTTTTTTATGCGTATTGCATGGCATTGCTTTGTAAATATCGCAAAAAACATTAGTTTCGTGTGCCACCGTACGGACCCTGCCAAGCCTCGGCGATAATGTGGCGCTAGGGTTGCAAACCTAAAAGGCAGCTCAATAAAACTATTACTCACATTTGGAGATTCACACTATGAATTTATTTAATTTTAAACAAGTCAATAAATTTTTATCAGTTTTTATGATTGTTATGGCTGTGTTTGCAGTATCGGCATGTCACTCTACCAATGACAAAGAAAGTGCTGGTGAATACATTGATGATTCTGTTATTACTACTAAAGTTAAAGCGGCCTTAGTGCATGACAAAACTGTTAAGGCGACTGAAGTCAATGTAGAAACGTTTAAAGGTGTCGTTCAGTTGAGCGGCTTTGTAAGTGAAGCGGAAGATGCTGCTAAAGCTGTTAAAATCGCACGCGAAGTGAAAGGCGTAGTATCTGTTAAGAACGATATACGAGTGAAGTGATATTGCTTTGTCTTCGCTTAGGCTTGAAAAAATCTTCAAATAATAAATTTCAAAACTTTTATTAATTGTCACGTAAAAATCCCTATTTTATTGTCTGATTCACATGATAATAAAATGGGGATTTTTTTTTACTTCTAATTATTTATTTTGAGTAATGTTAAAAAGTTATTTATGACCAATTGGATTATTCAAAGATCTGTCTGTAGTGTTTTATTAATGCGTCATAGCACTCGCAAGATGCGCGCTCCAGACTTTTGCGATCAAGAATAGTAATAGTGCCTCGACTATAAGTAATTAGATTCCGTTTCTGTAATGCTCCTGCAGCAACAGTAATAGTGCTGCGGCGAACACCCAACATATGGGCCAAAAATTCTTGCGTGAGGTAAATGTTATCTGAGTGAGCGCGATCATGAATCATTAACAACCAACGCGCTACCCTTGGCTGTATTTCATGAAAATGAGCGCAAGCTGCAGCCTGCGCTAACTGCGTCATTAATACGAATAAATACCGATTGCATGCGCGCATCAGCGCCGGGCTTTCACGCAGCTCCTGACGTAATTGCTCTGCATTTATGCGTAATGCAGTTCCCGACCCTTGCACTATGGCGAGCATCTGCGCGCTATTTATACCCAGTGCCAGGGTTGCGCCAAGCATACCTTCGTTGCCAACCAAGCCCATTTCCAGTGGCTGATGATCACGCAGAGTTGTAACAAGGGATATAAACGCGGTAATGGGGAAATAAACAT
Source organism: Pseudomonadota bacterium (assembly GCA_040386215.1). Classification (GTDB taxonomy): domain Bacteria; phylum Pseudomonadota; class Gammaproteobacteria; order Pseudomonadales; family Cellvibrionaceae; genus Cellvibrio. Next base: position 52,836 of record JAZKFX010000035.1, on the reverse strand, counting down.
ATTGAAAAGGTTTTTCTGGCTCGCAAAGTGTGCTGCCAAAGGTTAACTCTACCGTATCACAAAGACTTAAAAGTCGATTGCGCAGGTCATCAGGTAAGCTTTGAATAAGATGATTTTGTACCGGGGTTGGCACTAGATTATTAAGCGTTGGCATATTGTCTCAGCACACGGAGGTCGTTAATGATTATATAAAAAGTTGAAAATATAATGCCAAGTAAGATTAGCCTAATTTAAGAGATGTGCATTTGTGAGTGCGTAGGGTTTCTGGCATTACTCCTAATCGCTTATGAAATTAAAGCAATTAGGAGTGATAGATCATGTGTTTAACAAGTTTTTTTATGAGCGACGTGCAAGTAAATAGCCGAGCAAGAAACCTGCTGCTGCGCCTACACCTACCACAGTCCATGGTTGTTCATGTACGTAATGATTAGTGATATCAGCTGTTTTGCGCGCGCGTTGTACAATGTTTTCGCTAAGCTCTTCTGCTGTCTCTTTTGCCGCGTCAATACGCTCACTTAGCTTCGCTTTGGCTCTGGACAAATCTTCGCCAGTGAGTGAGGTTGTGGCTTTAAATAAGTCTTCGATGTCGTTAAGGAAGCTGTGAAATTCGTTCGAAATGGCAGAGGATTTTTGAGTTTTTCCATCTACAAAGTGGCCATTAGATGTACTTGAATTGGTTTGCATGGTGGCATCCTATTAGGTTAGAAATTAAAGGGGCAGATTGGCAATAAGATTAAAGGGTGTTCATGAAAGCCAACCTGTGTAGCGACGATAAGCGCAGCGGCTGATGAGTTCTGTGCGCAAACACACTAACGGACGCAGCGACCCTCAGGGGATTGTTTTTTGGTTGATATATTGAGGTGACTTCTGCAGCCGCTATTCATTCTCGATTCGGTAGATAAAACTGACTGTTAACTGGCGTACAGATCTAGTTACGGGTTCTATCTAATCTGGCACCACGCAGACTGTTTGAGTATGCGTCAACTAAACGTCTTGTTAAATTTTTTAATGGCGTACTTATTTTTCCCTGGAGCCAGTAATGAAAACTTTCAAGTTGCTAAATGCGATCTCATTTGTTTTTGTATTGCTGCTTCTGGTTGTTTGTATTTACGGTTTTGCTACCGATTGCCCTGACACTGCAGGATACGTATATTGTGGTGGTCCCGAAACTAGTAATACTTTGTAACGCTAGTCATAACATTTACTCAAAAACAATTAAGGGGAAATAAAAATGTCAGAAGTTCTCATCATACTTTTAATTCTTTTTAGTGCAATTTGTGTGGTTTCGGCCTATTCAACCGCAGGATTAATTCTTGCTATTTTACTTATTGCTATTGCAGTCACTTTAAAAGGCGCTGTAATAGGAAAAAAAATCTAAGTTTTTAAATCACGTTACACAATTGCTTTTTAGAGGAAATTATTTATGAATATTCAAAAAATGATCGGCATACTACTAATCGTTGGCGGCTTGGCTGGGCTTGCTTATGGTGGATTTAGTTATACTAAAGAAACTCATAAGGCTGATATAGGGCCATTGAGTTTGTCGGTTGATGAAAAAGAGCGGGTTAATATTCCTGTGTGGGCCGGTGTTGCTGGAGTTGTGCTAGGTGCACTGCTGCTGGGGATGCGAAGAAAAATTTAGGCATAAAATTAAGTAAAAATATCGGTAATACAATAAAAAAGCCTGACAATAATATGTCAGGCTTTTTTATTGTAACGTTTTAGGGTGGCTGCAGGTAAGTTTAAAGCACTGATGCGAAAAATCCTAAGGCATTTTTGCTTAGTGCTACGCTCACCATATAAATAAACACAACCATTGCCAGTAGCCACAAAATTTTACGAATGGTGGGGTTGGAGTGTTTAAAAGTTAATACGCCAAGAATCACATATACAACCAAGGCAATTATTTTTGCGAGTAACCATGGTTGTTGCATTGGTGAGAAGTTTTGCAGTACTGCTAAACCAATTCCTGTGGCAAGTAATAATGTGTAAAGGACATGGGGTGTTATTTTAAAAAATTTGTGATTGGTCGCGCGTGAGCTTTGCATCATTAATACCCCGCGCACAAAAAAAACAACAAAAGCAATAGCGATAATCAGTAAATGGCTGTGTTTAAGCATAGCGTACATTGGTGAACCCTTTTTTTAAGTTATAAGAATTTTCAAGCGTTTAGTGCTTTGCCTACAAGCGTTAATATTGGCTGTGATAAAGGCAGCTTTAACGCTGCTTCATGGCCTTTATTTGACATTTTGTTCCATGTCTTTTGGATGATATCGATCAGTTTTTCTTCGTCATGTTTTGTAGCAAAATCCTCCATATAAAATTCAAGGAACACTAGACAAATAACATCTTCAAGTGCTTGTACTTCATCATCGCGTTTCAAACTGCGTTTTAGCAGTAAATCTTTTACCCGCTGTATTATCTCGTCGTTGTATCCGTTGGCTGCGAGTATTTCGCCTGCGGTTTCACCATGGAATGCCGCTAAATCTAAACGCCAGCGTTTATAACCTTGACGATCCATGGGGTAACCACTGCGAGGAATCTTCCAACGGCAAATATGTTGGCTGCGTGCGGCTAGTTGTAAAGCAACGGACGCGTCGGGACAGAAGTCATGTAGCTTTTCACTCATGCGCTGGCCATAAATTAATTCTTTGGCGACGGCTACACCATTGACCATGTCGGTATTGGGATCTTGCGCATTGGCAGTATCAAAGGCTTTTAGAGTTCTTTCGAGTTGGAAATTTGTTGTTTTATCAGGAGTGTCAGTCATAAATTATTCTGTACCTTTTGCAAGTTGCTGTAATGCACTCATATCGTTAATGGTAATTTCTTTTTTATCAACAGAAAGAACGTTGCTTTTTTTTAGACGAGTCAATACTCGGCTAACAGTCTCAATAGTGAGGCCTAAAAAATTGCCAATGTCAGTGCGAGACATGGGCAACAAAAATTTGTTCGTTGATAAATTGCGGCGGCGGTTCCGTCCGGAAATGCTCAGTAGCAATGATGCTATTCGTGCTTCTGCATTGCTTTTGCTCAGCAAAGCAATAACTTGCTGTTCCTGAGTTATTTCGCGGCTCATAAGTTGGAAAATATGCCGTTGCAGGCTGGGCACTTTTAAGCTCAGCTCTTCCAAGCGATTAAAAGGTATTTCGCATATTGAAGCGGTTTCTAACGCGATAACAGAATTGGTATAGCAATTGTCGGCCAGGCCATCCATACCCACTAGCTCCCCCGGCAAATAGAAGCCTGTCACTTGCTCATTGCCATTTTGACTAATCGTCAATGATTTCACAGCTCCGGAACGAATGGCATAAACAGAGCTAAATGTTTCATTAGCCCTGAATAGATATTCACCTTTTTGCAAAGGTTTACTGCGTTGAATAATCTGGTTAACACGATCAATATCTTCAATATGGAAGCTGATAGGTAGGCAAATGGTATTTAAGCGGCAATCTCCACAGCTCACCTTTTTGTCATGGGGGCAATGACTGTCTGATTTTTCAGCAATGTGCTGAGGATGAATCATATGCTAGGCCTGTGATCAGCTGGTTGGCGCTAAAGATTTGGTAGAGATGCGATTGTTACAGCTTTGGGGGAGCGGGTAAATAGTTGATTTTAGTCAAATAGTTTGCCGGCGGATCAGGGTAGGAAGGAATCCATATTGCGCTAGTGGGGCGGGATGAAGGTTTAGGAGACATTAATTGGGTTAAGGTTGCACATATATCATAAAGGTGAAAATTAACCTTTACTTAACGGGATCGGGGGCATATAGTTCGCTGGCTGGCCAAATTGCAGCGTGAACAATCGTCGTGTTTCATGATTGTTGGTTCACAAATTATTTATGGTAAGTCACATCCGTTGTTCTAGCAGTTTCTATTAGTACCTCGATGCTTCTTCATAAGTAACACCGATCTGTCAGCATTAATATCAATTTATTTAAGATCACCGAGGTTTATTATGGCTAGAAGTTCTGGCACAGTTAAATGGTTCAACGAATCAAAAGGTTTTGGTTTCATCGCTAGCGAAGCTGGCCAAGACGTATTCGTTCACTACAGCGCAATCACTGGCGGCGGATTCAAAACTTTGGCTGAAGGCCAACGTGTTGAGTTTGACGTTAAGCCAGGCCAAAAAGGCCCGCAAGCTGAGAACGTAATTGGTCTGTAATTCTTTATGAATACAGCTGATAAAAAAAACCGCACTAAGTGCGGTTTTTTTTGCTTTAAAAACAGCTAAAAATTATTTAATTTTAAGTAAAAACATTTTCGGCCATTGCTTGCCTGTAACCCAAAATGCTTTTTTATCCACATCATAAGCTATGCCATTCAATACACTTTCTGAGTCATATAGGCCTAATGTTTTAACCATCGAAGACAGGTCCACAACGCCTACAACCTCACCATTTGCTGGGTTAATTTTTATGATGCGGTTGTCATGCCAGATATTGGCCCAAATAAATTCATCGCCATACTCCAGTTCATTGAGATTATTTACCGGCTGCTGATTTAGGCTCACAGCAATTTTTTTTTCAACTGCAAAATCATTTCTGTTATGAAAAAATAAAGTGGCGCTGCCGTCACTGCGGATTAAATATTTGCCGTCGGTGGTTAAGCCCCAGCCTTCGCCTTTGTAGTTGAGTGTATTGATTACAGTGAAATTGGTTGCATCAATAATAAACAATACGCCTTCTTGCCAGGTGAGTTGGTAGAGTTTGTTATGCAGCAATGTTAAGCCTTCGGCAAAATATCGGTCAGGGACTATTTGTTTTTTAGTAAAAGGGGCGCTGAGTTTTGCCCAAGTCGTATCCGGCTCGATGACGGGGTAGCTCACTAACATTGATTTTGCGTAGAGTCCGCTGCTTTCGTAAAAGTAACCGTCTTTAATAACTAAACCCTGGGTAAATAAGCTGGGTTTGTGAGTCCGTTCGGCAATGATTTGATAGTGCAATTGAGCCACTGGTTCAGGCGATGGCTTTATTGCTATTTCTGCATTCGCAATACTGCTTAGGCTAAGGCACAATAGTACGGAAAAATATCTCACAGTGGCTTCTCAGTAGTGGGTTGTTGGGTAGAAATCAATAAGTTAGCTCAGTAGCTTGGTAAAGAGTGAAGTGTATTAATCAAACAATTGTTAGCAAGAATAGGCGAGTATCATGAAGCGTTTACGTTCATTTGTCAGCATCACTTTATTGGGTGGTTTTATGGTGATGTTACCCATTGCCATTTTAATTTTGTTTGCAGAGTGGTTGTATGGTTTTGTTGCCCATTTAATTAAACCGGTAAGTGAATGGGTTTCTACCTGGTCCCCGACGGCGACTTATATGGCTGATGTTATAGGGGTTGTTGTGTTGTTGCTAGGATGTTTTTTTATCGGTCTTTTGGTTAAAACGAATATCGGTCAATGGTTACATGACGTTATGGATGATGTGCTTGGCAAAATACTGCCTGGTTATCACACCATTAATAAATTGGTATCGCAGTTGTTAGGTGGTGAGGGTAATGCTTCGTTACTAAAAGGCGATGTCTGCCGAGCTTACATTATGGGACGCACAATAAATACATCAGTAACTGGAATCATTACCGCCAAACATGAAAATGGCGATTTCACTGTATACGTTCCTACAGCACCTTTTTTAACCTCGGGCATGATTTATCATCTGGGGGCCGAGAGCGTGGAAATTTTACCCCACATGACGGTAGAAGCAGCCATGCGCACGGTAATAGCTTGTGGCAGCGGCTCACAAATAATTGCGAATAAATTGGTGCCGCAACAATAGCCCGTTATTTTTTAGGTTTTTTTTCTGAATGTTTTGTTGCGGGTGATTTTTTATTTTTTTCAGGTTCAATTTGTGATTCCACTTCCGTCTTTTCAGGCAATGCCGTTTCAGTTTTCGCTGTGCTAGTACCGTCAATGTTTGCGCTCAGTGGCGGCAGCTCGGCATTTCCACCCAGCTCTCTGCTTTCGACATAAGTTAACGCCATTGCCACCGCATTGGTAATTTTTTGTTCAGTTTCCTGCATATCTTGTGGCGACATAAAAAACGTCATATCGACATCGTGCCGAATATAACGTGGCGGTAAACGATTAAGTGCTACGCATGCAACATCTGCCATAAATTCGCGATCTCCTGCCTGAACCCGGCTGCTCTGTTGCATAACTTCTTGCAATACCAGTTTTTCGTAATAGTTGTGGACGAATTCAACTTCATCACTAAGGTAACTACGCGAGTTATAGGTGAGCATATTTTTATCTCTTTACTGAGGATAGGAAGAAGTATAGACGCGAAATTCAGATGCAGCCTGATGCGTTAAAGCTTATTGCGCACTAGGGCTCGTATCACAAAACGTGCTGGATTTAAGGAATTTGCAAGTTCCATTGGCACAGGTAATAGTTCGTTATTAATTTGGGAGGCCAGTATTTCGGCGCAAAGTGGTGTGTAGGTAAGGCCGCGTGCACCATGTCCGATGTTGATATACAGTCCCGGTAAATAGCTGCCGGGGGTGATGATTCCGGCTCTGGCATTTTTGCGTAGTGGAGCGAAGTTGCGAACCAGGTCTTCGATGATGGGCAAAGCCCCTATGGCTGGTAAATAATCCGGTAAGGTGCAGCGAAAGCCTACGCGGCCGTTGAGTCCGCTGGCGTCTACACCGCTCCAATTTTCAGCCAATGAAGGTATATGTTCGCGCAGGTTGTCGAGATTAGTTTGATGATCGCTGGTCCGCACACCAGTGTCTGTGTCATTTAAGTTAAACGTAGCACCAGTGCTGGAAACGCCGTTTCCCTGGGGGCAAATATAACCCTCGGCGCAGACTACTGTTTTAAGATTTTTGGCCTCGGCTGTTGGCGGCAAGTAGGTTACCTGCCCACGGATACTTTTAATGGGCAGATGATTTGCTTGAGGAAAGTCCAGTGCGTCTTTAGCTGTGGCGATTATGACAACGGGAGTGATCATTGTGGGGCCATTATTTGCTAACACTTGCCAGCCGTTGTCCTCTCGTTTTAATGTTAGAGCCTCAGTTTGATAAATTACTTGAATATTAGGGTGATCGATCAATTGGGCGCAGAGCTTAGGTGCATTTATCCAGCCAGCGTCTGGAAAATACAATCCGCTTTGTGACAACTTTACTCCAGCAATGTCACTTGCGCGCTCGGCATCTACAAACTCCACCAATTTACCTGCCTGCGCAAATCGCTCGTGCAATAATTTGTGCAATTCAATTTCTGTAGATTTGTAGGCTAATTGCAGTACACCGCAGTTGTTACCAATCGCCGGCCAGAGGTTTTGATAAAAGCGCAAAGCGTATTCCAGGCTTGCCAGATTAAACGCCGCCTGTGCTTCGCTTAAAGGTGAAAGCTTGGCATAGAGTACGCCCTGTAAGTTACCTGAACCACCTTGCGCAAGCTGCTTATTCCGCTCCATTAGCGTAATACGCCAACCACGTTCGGCAAGTGCACGTGCGCTATGACATCCCGCCAGGCCACCGCCAATAATCACCGCATGCCGTTCGGAAAATGTAGGTCGGTTTTGCTGAATCGTCCAGGGAACAGGGTAGGGGGAAAAGCTACCGCGATAGGTAAATTGATTAGCGTCAATGCTTTCAGGTTGAGCGTTGAAAATAGCCTTCACCATTTCGCGTTTGCGGCCAAATCCTGTTACTTTCTGGATGCTAAATCCCGCACGCACTAAACCATTTTTAACGATGGCCGCAGCGCTAAAAGTTGCTGCTGAAGTTTGGTTGCAACCGAGGTTATAGCTAAGTTTATTGATGCAATCAAACAGCTCGTCGCTCCACATGGCTGGATTTTTTGACGGAGCAAAACCATCTAAAAACCACGCATCTACTTTTGCACCCGTTCGCGCAAATAAGGGATGAGTAGTCGCTAATAATTTGCTCAAGCCGAGGGCGGCATCGTCAATTATTAAAGTGAGTTTTATTCGCCCATCCATAAAATTCAGGCGATGAAAATTATTGCCAACGAAATCGGGATAGGCGCTGATGAGTTGCGCAGATAAATGCGTTAGCTCTGGCCATAACGCAAGCGCGCGAATTAAATCATCTCTAACGAGCGGAAATTTTTCCACACTGACAAAGTGCAATTGCGCACCTACAGGTGCAACTTTTAACCATAAATCCCATGCCGCTAAAAAATTTAAACCAGAACCAAAACCGGTTTCGCCGATGGTGAAATGGTCAGCGTTTTTAAGTGTTTTCCAGCGTTCGGATAATTGATTGTGCTGGAGAAAAACATGACGCGATTCCTCTAATCCGCTAGCGCTGGAAAAGTAGATGTCGCCAAAGCTGCTGGATACGGGTTGGCCTTGATCATCCCAATGGAGGATAGCGTTATGTATTTTTGCAGAATCATTACCGGAAAAATCATTCACAACCCAAACTCACCGCGAATCTGTTCGCACCAAACCGCTATACGTTCGGCACTCTTTGCAAATTCATTTTCATCATCCAGCGCTAAACCAACAAATTGTTTTCCGTCAGGTGTAGTAGCTTTTGATGCTTCGTACTCGTAGCCGATATTTGGCCAATAACCACAGGCAGTAGCGCCGCGAGCTACGACCTTGCTGTGCAAATACCCCATGGCATCGAGAAACCATTCGGGGTAACCGATTTGATCGCCGAGCCCGTAAAGGGCGACCTTTTTACCGTTGAAATCTATAGTGTTGATATCATCCCAAACTTCCTCCCAGTCTTCTTGCAGTTCGCCGTAATCCCAAGTCGGTATTCCAAAAATAATGTAATCGTAAAACTCTGCAGTAATCAGCGGAGTTGCATTAATGTTAAATATGTCCACCAGATTTTCGCCCAGTGCTGCGCGAATTTTTTCACCCGCCATTTCGGTGTAGCAGGTTGAGCTGCCGTAAAACAAACCTATTTTTGCATGGGTCATAATTTGTTCGCCCAATCTGTTACCCATGCGATTGTTAAAGGTTGCGGGTCATCACCGCTGCAGGCATCCAGTACTAAGGGTTCATCGATACGAACTGCACCCAGGTCTGCAAAGGCTGCATCCAGCATTCTGCCGGCATCGTTAAAGGTGGAGTAGCTGCTGTCGCCGAGATTAATCACACCGTAACCTTTGCCGGCGAGGCGCGGATAATCCCGGGTTAGATGGAGGTATACCGGTAGAATGTTGTCTGGTAAATCACCGGAGCCAGTATTTGAATGACAAAGCAAAAGCACTTCTTCGTTATCGCGAATAAGATCGGCGGCCGAGGCATAGGTATTAACAGATACGCTGTGGCCTAGTTCACGCAGTTTTGCAGCGGCAAGTTCTGCAATTTGTTCGGCACCGCCAAAAACGCTACCGACGATAATTTGAATTTTTGTCATGGATGAATCGCTTCATTTCGTGGACGTTAGAAAAAGAGATGGGCATGATAAAAGGTTTTCGATAGCATCGCACCCCATTTACGTCAATCCGTAATTTCACTTCCCCATCGGATCACAACGAGTTTTTATGTTTCATATCGCTTTGTACGAGCCTCGTATTGCGCCTAACACTGGCAATATTATTCGCTTAACCGCCAACAATGGCTGCCACTTACATTTGATCGAGCCCCTGGGTTTTGACTTTGAAGAAAAAAGTATGCGCCGCGCGGGATTGGATTATTCCGAACTGACAAATATCACGCGCCACGCAAATTACACCGCATTTTTACAGAAGATGGCGGGGCGGCGTATTCTGGCCTGTACGACGAAAGGTAGTCGTCCCCATGACCAGCTTGAATATCGTGCGGGCGATGTCTTGTTATTTGGGTCGGAAACTGCAGGATTACCGGTAGCGGTATTGGAGTCCATTGCAGTTGAGCATCGCTTGCGAATTCCTATGTGCGCGGGAAATCGCAGTATTAATTTGTCCAACGCGGTGGCGATAGTAAGTTACGAAGCCTGGCGCCAATGTGGTTATGCGGGTGGCATTTTTTAAGGCGCTGCTATACTCCTTGCAGAATACTCTATAAAAAGTGTAGCGAGTGTAGCCCTTATGTCCGTATTTCGTCGTCCTGCGTGTGTGGGAATATTCCTGGCCTTTGCGCTATTTGTTTTTGCTGGCTGTAAAGAATCCCCGCCTGACAGCACCGCAGCGCTAAGCGTAAAACATCTTGAAGTGATGCTGTCATCACCACTGCAGTTGGATAGTGATAGCTTTCCCAATAGCGATGAAATTACCGTCTCTGTGCGCCTGGTGGACGCTAGCGATACGCCGGTTAAAGCCGAAATAATTACCCTGAGTACCACTCTCGGTACTCTAACCTCAGCGCGAATTCTGACGGATGAGCAAGGTTATGCCACGGCTAAAATAAGCCCATCAACTACACTGGGTGCAGGCACCATCACGGCTACCTTTGGCGATGTTATTAGCAAATATAATTTTGAGTTACTCGCACCCGTACCTCCTTCCCCAATAGCAACCTCCAGGATTTACCTGAGTTTGTTACGTAACGGCATTACTGTTAATCGCTTTAAAAGTAATGAAGTAGTGCAGCTAAGGGCACTCGTTACCGACGCGAATAATCTGCCAATTCTCAATCAGTTAGTAAAATTCACCGTTGAATTAGGAACCACTAATGTTGAGACGGGATTAACGGATCAGAACGGGATAGCGGAGGTTAATTTGTCGAGCAGTGATGCCAATCTCGGCGCCGCTGCGGCCTTGGCGGAAGTGACAATTAACAATGTCGATATACTCGCTCGGGTAAATTATGAAGTGATCAGTAGCGCGATCAACATTACGGATGAAGTTATTAAGCTGGGGCATTTTGATAGCAATAACCAGTTCGTGGAAAATTTGCTGGGCTCGTCCATCGCCGTAGACACTAGCGGCGCTATTAATATCAGCGCGGGTGCGAGTTTGGGTATCTCAATGGCTATGGTGGATGAAAATAATCAGCGGATCATGCTGCCATCACAAGTGAACTTTACGTCCAGCTGCGTTGAAAGTAAGAAAGCAACTATTGGTAGCGGCGTATTTACGGTTAACGGTGTGGCCAATACGACTTTTGTGGATCTTAGTTGCGGCGGCGGGCAAGATGTTATCCAGGCAACAGTGACGGTAAACAATCAGACCAAAGCGCTCGTGCAAACGGTCAATATTGCTTCGGAAAATATTGGCTCGATAGAATTTATCTCGTCATCACCGCAGTCCATCGTTCTGAAAGGTACGGGTGGGCTAGGCCAGCAAGAAACATCTACCCTGACATTTTTAGTAAAGGGCGCCTTAGGTAATCCGTTATCGCAACAAGCCGTCACTTTTAGTTTGAATACCTCAGTGGGAAATTTAACAATTACCCCTGCTACCGCGATAACCAATTCGCTAGGGTTTGTCACTACCAAAGTAAACGCAGGTAATGTACCCACGGCAGTTCGTGTCACGGCATCGGTCACGGCAGCTAACAACCAAATTATTCAAACCCAATCAGACCTGTTGTCCGTCAATACCGGCATGGCAGATCAAGATAGCTTTACCCTCGGCGCTGTAACATTTAATCCTGAAGCGGATAGCTACAACGGCACTGAAGTTGTGGTGACAGCGCAGTTGTCAGACGCATTTAACAATCCCGTCCCTAACGGTACTACCGTTAACTTTACGACTGAGGGTGGCAGCATTGTTCCCAGTTGCAATACTGCAAACGGAGCATGCTCGGTTAAATGGACTAGCGGTGAGCCGCGTGTCGAGAACCATCGCATTACTATTCTCGCTACGGCTGTCGGCCACGAAACCTTTTACGATACTAACGGCAGCAATACCTTTGATGATGACGATGGAGGTGTATTTCACGACTATGCTGAAAGCGGCTTCGGGCGAGTGCGCGCACGAGCCGAGGGAGTTTGGGATATGGCGGAAGCCTGGCGTGACGATAACGAAAATGATGTTCATGAAGAGGGTGAAAAGTTTATTGATTTTGACAATAGCCAGACCTTCGATGACCGCGATGAATTGTTTAATGGGCCGCAATGCCAGGGTCTTTTGTGTGCTACTGGCACAGCTAAAAGCATTCACGTTCGCAAAGCTATCGTAATGGTGATGTCCGGCAGTGACGCGCGAATGACATTAGTGAGTAACACTCAGCCGGGTGGGCCTAATCCTTTGCTTAATCACATTGGTAATAGGTGTGTCTATGCCACTACCGACAGAGGCTTGAACAGTAATGACATTGAGCCGGATTGCGCACCTCTCGATATTCGTGAGGATGGAATTGAAAGTTTCGAACTAAGCTTCGCGGATTTTGGCGAACCTTATGGACAAATATTGCCAGCGGGAACCACTATTCAGGTGACTGCAGATGGCGGTACGCTGGTGGGCAATACATCGTTTACGGTACCTAACTCCATAGGTTCCATGAATCCTCTTGTATTTAATGGTAATGCCATCAGCTTCCTTATCAGAAACCCTAATACAACTGCAACGGCGGGCGAGTTAGCCATCAGTGGGTCTTTGAAAATGACTGCAACGACTCCCGAAGGAACCGTGACAGTGATGAGTTTGAATTACAACCTCGAGGGTAGTTAATAGGAAGTTTTTGCTCTGCAGCATAAGCAATAAAATTATCCTGAAGAAGCCACACTAAGTGGCTTCGATGAACAGCGGCATTAATTTTTTTGTTGTATTGACTCTTATTCATTTTTGCAAATTTTCGTAATCGCTATCGTCCGTTTACTTTATTTATCATGATCATCGCAACGAATAACGCCGCAATAAGCTTCTCAATCATGACCCGGATAATTTTACAAATCCGCAATTCAGTACTGCATAAGCGAATCCAGTTTAATTGAGCAATAAAAGCATTAAGAAGTATTGTTAATAACTGGCCATTATTACTTTGTCACCTACACTCTAGTTAATCTAGATGAAATTCTGCTAAAGCTTTAGCAACATCAGGCACACAAATTCATATCAGCTACACAAAATTACGGTACAACAAGAGAACTTACAGGTTATGTATCTGGAATTTTTTGGTTTGCATAAACCGCCATTTCGCATTACGCCAGACACTCATGCTTTTTTTGAAGGCTCTGATCGCGGTGCACTTTTAAATGCGCTCTGCTACGCCGTTTCGCAAGGCGAAGGCATTATTAAAGTCGTGGGTGAAGTCGGTAGTGGTAAAACCATGCTCTGTCGGATGTTGCCGCTGAAAATGACCGATAAGATTGATTGGGTTTATCTCGCTCACCCCAGCCTTTCGCCAGAACACACTTTGCACGCTATCGCACAAGAGATGGGTCTGGCTGTAGCGGATAACGCGGACAAACTTTCAGTGATGCGTTTGCTGCATGAAACTTTACTAATGCGCCACGCCAATGGCCGTCAAGTGGTGGTGTTGGTTGAAGAAGCGCAGGGCATGCCCCTGGAAACTTTGGAAGAAATTCGCCTGCTCAGCAACCTCGAGACCAATGATTATAAATTGCTGCAAATCGTGTTGTTTGGTCAGCCGGAACTCGATGAAAAACTCGCTAATCCTGGCATTCGCCAATTGCGCGAACGCATCACTCACAGCTTGTATTTAACACCTTTTAATTTGCCGGATATTCAAGCCTATTTAAATTTTCGTTTGCGTGCGGTTGGCTACACCGGGCCGGATTTGTTTTCGTCTGCGGTTGCTCGCTCGATCGCGCGTCACTCGCAAGGCTTGGTAAGGCGTATCAACATTATTGCCGATAAAACACTGCTATCTGCTTACACGCAAGATCGTCACACGCTCACGGTCAAGGATATTCGCCAAGCCGCGCGCGACAGCAATTTTGGGCCTCAGTATAATTTTAGATTCAGCGCGAACTTTGATTCGGGACGACGTTTTTGGGTTCCGGTATTGGGAATTATTAGTTGCCTGGTACTGGCTGCGATCGCCATGCATTTCACCTTTTATAAACCTGCGAAAAGCAGTCAATCGATTGTGGAGTTAGTAGAGTGAAACAGCGTTTATTAGCCGCAAAAACTTTTTGCGATAATTATTTTTCCTGGCGATTTTTTTTATTGTCATTGATGGGATTGTCATTGGGCGTAACCTTAACCGCCTGCGAACATCTGCGCTTTGAACCCAAACCCTCGCAAGGTCATATCAGTAAACCCGACGGCGCTGCAGACACCGCAAACATTCCTGAACCCACGCGTGCGGCACCGCCACTACCTGCGCCGCAAGCCACTCGCCGGGAAGAAACTCACACGGTAGTAGTGAGTGATGTACCCGTGCGCGAATTATTATTTTCATTAGCGCGCGATGCGGATTTAAATTTGGATATCGACAATGATGTAGATGGTTTGATTACGCTTAATGCGGTCAATCAACCCTTGCCTGCAATTCTTGAGCGCATCGCTGCGAGCGGAAATTTGCGCTACGCCATCAACAATAAAGTATTGCGCATTCGCAAAGACGCACCATTTTTGCGTAACTATCGCATCGATTATTTAAATATGGCGCGCACCAGCAATGGCAGTGTTAGCGTCTCCACGCAAATCAGTGCAACCGGGCAAGGTGCTGGTGAAGGCGCCGGTGGCGGTGGGGGTGATAACAACTCCGCGACTGAAGTTAAGAACGTTTCGGAAAATGCTTTTTGGAGCAGTTTGCAAAAAAATATCGGCGTCATTATCAGTGGCAATCGCGAAGAGGTTGCCGCCGCTGCTGACGGAAGTAATCCAGATATCATGCTTAACCGCGAGAGCGGCATTATGGGTATCCGTGCTTCCGAAAAACAGCATGAAGAAATTCAACGATTTATTGATGAAGTACAAAATAGCGCGCAGCGTCAGGTGCTTATTGAAGCCACGATTGCAGAGGTGAAACTGAATGATCGTTATCAGGCGGGTATCAACTGGAGTTTGGTTCGCGATACCGCTGGCCATAATATTTTGTTTGATATAGCCAACACCGTAAACGATGTGGCGCTGGGTACTCCGCCTGCATTTAGTATTGGTGCCAGTACTCGCCTTGATGGAAATTTATTGCAAACAACGCTGCAAGCTCTGCAAACATTTGGTGATGTTCAAATCATGTCCAGCCCTAAAGTCATGGCACTCAATAATCAAACAGCCTTACTAAAAGTCGTCGATAACCTGGTTTATTTTACTGTGGAAGTGAATATAGAAGCTGCCACCGCATTGGGGGCGACTAGAACAATTACTTATGAAACAAAAGTCAATACTGTGCCAGTAGGTTTTGTTATGAGCGTCACTCCCTACATTAGCGAACATGGTGCGGTTACCCTAAATGTGCGCCCCACCATTTCGCGCGTTATTAAACAAATGCGGGATCCAAACCCTGCGCTCGCAGAGGCCAAAGTAATTAGTGAAATTCCGGTTATCCAAGTGCGCGAAGTTGAATCAGTGTTGAAAGTAAACAGCGGCGATGTTGCTGTAATTGGTGGCTTGATGCAGGACGAAGTGAGCAATAACAAACGCGGCATTCCAGTGCTGTCGAAAATCCCTTTGTTAGGTGCGCTATTTCGTTACGAAGATGACAGCACGGATAAAACCGAACTGGTGATTTTTATCAAACCGATCGTAATCAAAAATGCCAGCCTGGCAGGAGATTTAAGTCAGTTCCGTGATTATTTGCCCAGCTCCAAAAATAAGCCCAGTGCTAGCGAAGGGGAGTAATGCAGTATGAGCCTTTTGCTCGATGCTTTGAAAAAAGCGGCACTGGAAAAGCAGCGTCGGGAACAGCTTGGTAGCGCATCGCTCGGTGGCGCGTCGCTCGGTAGCGCATCGCCCAGTGCCGCAGCTCAAAATAAATTACAAGCTGCACCCGCTCCGTCATTAGCGGTCAATAATATTTCGCAATTCACTGATACTCCTGCGGCTCCGTTTCAGCCATCTGTTGCGACTGCAGAAATTGTTGCCGATATGCATGAGGCTGACATTGCGATAGCGAATATTCAAATGGCGGAAGAAAGTATTAGCAAAGTAAACGTTGAAGATGAGCCGTTGATTTTTAATATTGACGAGATCGATAACGAGTATTTGCTAGCCGCTTCACCTGCAACGCAAAGCACAGAAAATAAATATTCAGAAGTTCAAAATGCAGAGGCGCTGGAAACAAAAATTCAAGAGCCTTATCAACCAACGGTTTTGGAAACCCTTCGTAAAGCAATTCCAGACCAAACTCCAACACAAGAAATACAGGACGTCGCCCTTCAAGATTTCGATACAGTAAAACCCCGGATGCAGATTGTAGAAAATCTAACATCTTCTGTAGCTGACATTCATGCACCGGAAATTGATGTGCCGGAGGTTCATGTAGCAGTAACTCAGGGGCCAGTAACTCAGGGACCGTTAATTCAGACCCCACTAACTCAAACGTCTGCGCCGCAAAATGTTGCAGCTAAAGATTCCGAAAGCTCACCCACTGTTGAAACAAATCTGGTTGAGCAATTTAATCCCGCCGCAGGCAAAGCTGCACTTGCGCAATTGCTCACACGCAGTAAAAAAGCCACTGATTTCGCACGTAAACGTATGTTAATCATGTATGCGTTGCTTACGCTGACAGCATTCACGGTATTGATATTTTATTATTACTTATTGCAAAGCAACTCCACGTCAGTTGTTATGCCTGCAGAAATGGCTGTGAATAATCCCCCTGCTGAAACTCCCGTTACTGAAGTGAGTGATGCGGCAGTATCGCCAGAGACGCCGGTCGCGGCAGAAAACGAAATTGCCGAAAATCATGTGACTCTAGAGTCCCAACTCAAACCTTCTTCGCCGCCGGAAGCTTTGCCTGAAGCCGTAACAGAAAAAGGCACGCTGGCTGCTGCGGTTGTACAGCAAAAGCAACCTCCATCTGCCTCACAACCCGATTCGCAACTCAACGCCCGGCCCACCGCAAAATTGCAAACAAGGCCCGCGCTTAAGCAGCAAGTTCTGACACCTGTGGCGGCAAACAACAGCACTCGCAACAGCGAGGTTCTTCCCCCTGAGTTTGTTACCAAACAAGGTGTTATTGCTTACCAAAAATCCACAGAGAATGTGGTGAGTGATGCTGTTGCGCGAGGCTACGATGCCTATCAACGGGGCGATCTTGTCAGTGCGAAAGCGGCTTACCGAGAGGCTCTCGAGCAAGATCCACATCAGCGCGATGCGCTGCTGGGTGCAGCCGCTGTTGCAGTTCGCGAAGGCAGACAACAAGATGCTTTGGGTTTTTATCAACAGCGTTTAGCGCGAGATCCGAAGGATGACTATGCCCAAGCCGGCATATTGGCTTTGAATGCAGGCGGTGAACAAAATCTGCAATTGGAAAGCGAATTGACCAGTCTGTTGCGTGAATATCCTGACGCGTCGCACCTACATTTTTTACAAGGTTCTTTGTCTGCCGCCAGACAAAATTGGGATGCGGCGCAGGCCGCTTATTTTGAAGCCTGGCAGCGCGAACCTAAAAATCCTGATCTTGCGTTTAACCTCGCAGTTGCGCTCGATCACCTAAATCAGCCGAAGGAAGCCGCGCGTTTTTATCAACAAGCATTAACGCTCGGTAGTGTGCATCCAGTGAATTTTTCGAGGGACGCAACTGAACGCCGCTTACAAGAGTTAGCAGGAAACACTCAGCAAGGGGAAAATTCAAAAAAGGAAAGCGCTGAGGAAGAGGGCGTTAGCCCATGAGCGCACCGAAAAAACGTTTAGGCGATCAGCTGATTGATCGCGGCCTGGTAAGTAGCGACCAGGTCGCCATTGCCATGACCGAACAGAAAAAGAGCGGCAAACCCCTCGGTCAAACACTGATTGATTTAGGCTTTGTAACTGAATCCATCATGCGCGACGTGCTCAGTGAATCCATTGGGCGGCAGAGTATTGATCTCTCCCACGCGGTACCGGATCAGGAAGCTATCAACCTGATACCCAAACAACTTGCCAGCCGTCATACCGTCCTGCCCGTTAGCTTTGATGCGCAAACCAAACGTTTGCAATTGGCGATGACCGATATCTATGACGTTATAGTGCTGGACCGTATTCGCACCGTGTTAGCTGCGGATATTGAAGTTGAACCATTACTAGCTTCCGAAAGTGAAATCCGTCATTCGATCGATCAGTTTTACGGTTACGAACTTTCAGTCGATGGCATTTTGCGTGAAATCGAAACCGGCGTGGTGGATTACCACAGCCTGGATGTGAGTGGTACCGAATACAGCCAACCTTTAGTGCGGTTAGTTAATGCTATTTTGTCCGATGCCGTTAAACGCGATGCCTCAGATTTGCATTTCGAACCCGAGCAGGGTTTTTTGCGTTTGCGCTATAGGATTGACGGCGTACTGCGGCAAATTCGCAGCTTGCATAAAGATTACTGGTCTGCGATTGCCGTGCGTCTGAAGGTCATGGCAGGTATGAACATCGCGGAAACCCGTACGCCGCAAGATGGCCGAATTTCTCTCAAGGTCGGCGGGCATACCATTGATTTCAGGGTGTCCGCACAACCCACGACTCACGGTGAGAATATTGTATTGCGGGTGTTGGATCGTTCGAAAGGCATAGTGCCCTTGGAAAAGCTAAGCCTTCACCCCGACAATCTCGATTTACTCAAACTCTTAATGAGTCGTCCGGAAGGAATTATTTTAGTCACCGGTCCCACGGGGAGCGGTAAAACCACCACGCTTTATTCCATGCTCAACTTCCGTAAATCCATCGAAGTTAACATCATGACTTTGGAAGATCCGGTTGAATATCCCATGGATATGATTCGCCAGACTTCAATTAATGAAGTAGCGAAAATGGATTTCGCCAGCGGTATTCGCTCTTTAATGCGGCAGGACCCCGACATTATTTTGGTAGGTGAAGTACGCGACGAAGCCACCGCTGAGATGGCATTGCGCGCGGCTATGACCGGCCATCAAGTTTTCACCACTCTGCATACCAACTCGGCGCTGGGCGCTATCCCGCGATTAACGGACATAGGTGTCAAACCGGAAATCATGGCCGGTAATATTATCGGCATCGTCGGCCAACGCTTATTGCGCACCTTGTGTAAACACTGCAAAAAAGCGCGTCCTTCAGATGAGTTTGAACAAATCGTATTAGGAGTTGCCGAGCCCGTGACTGTGTATGACCCGGTGGGTTGTGATAAATGCACCGGCGGTTTTAAAGGGCGCGTTTCGGTCATGGAGGTATTAAAAATGGACGAGGAACTCGATGATCTCGTTGCCAATCGCGCTACCTCCCGCGAGCTACTTAAGCAAGCACTCTCCAACGGTTTTGTCACCATGGCGGATGATGGCATTCGTCGCGTGCTGCTCGGTGAAACGACTATTGAAGAAGTCAGCCGTGTGGTGGATTTAACCGGGCGGTTTAAATAGTTATGGCCCAATACAAATACAAGGCCATTGATAAAAGCGGCAAAACCATTAACGGTCGCGTGCAGGCTTCCAACTTATTGGAAGTTGAACATCGGTTAACGAATCTTGGGCAAGATCTAATAACCTGCGTTGAACTTAAACCTAGCGGTGTTCGCTTTGGTCGTCGTAGCCTTACGCGTCGCGAACTGATCAACATGGTTTTTCAGTTAGAACAATTAACCAAGTCGGGTGTACCTTTGCTCGAAGGATTGCACGACCTGCGCGACAGTGCGCCCGCCGGTTATTATCACGATGTATTGGCGAGCCTGGTCGAATCCATCGAAGGCGGTAAAACTTTTTCAGCGGCGCTGCGCGAATATCCCAACGATTTTGATACGGTGTTTGTTGCGCTGATTGCCGTGGGTGAAGAGACCGGAGAATTACCCAAAATTCTTAAAGATATGGGCGAAACTTTACGCTGGACTGATGAGCTGATTGCGGCCACGGTCAAGATTATTATGTACCCCGCCATTGTTGCCGTAGTTGTGTTTGCAGTGGCCGCTTTTCTGATGATTTATTTAGTTCCAAAAATTATTCCCTTCGTAAAAGAAATGGGCGGGGAAATTCCTTTTCATACGGTGGCACTTATCGCTGTTTCCGAATTCTTTGTTAACTACTGGTGGGTAATATTTTTTGCACCCGTGGGCATTGTTTATTTTATTAAATCCACCGCAAAAAAATCCCCGGCATTTCGTTTTAAATTGGATGGCTGGAAACTGCGTATTCCCTTGTTCGGCACCATCGCCTTTAAAATTAAACTGGCACGCTTTGCCAGTTATATGGCACTACTCTATGCCTCGGGCATTACTGTTTTGCGCGCATTGGATATTTGTAAATCTTTAGTCGACAACGCGGTCATGGCCGAGTCGATTGATCGCGCCGCGCAATATATTGCTGACGGCAGCAGCATCAGCGAAAGTTTTGCGCGGCTGGAATTGTTTCCGCCGTTAGTTGTGCGCATGTTAAAGGTCGGTGAAAACACCGGTAACCTCGATGAGGCTTTAATCAATGTAAGTTATTTTTACAACCGCGAAGTACAGGAGGCAATCGATACGATTGAGCCCGCTATCAGCCCCGTATTAACCGTCATTATGGGTTCACTTCTTGCCTGGATCATGCTGTCCGTACTCGGGCCGGTGTGGGACGCTGTGGCCAAGGTGGGTTGATGAAAAGGTTAATGAAATGATTAGACGCATATTTTATTTTTCCGGTTATCGCATGAAATTGTTCGAATGGGACGGCACGCGCCTGCTCGGTAGCGCCGAGTTCGAACCGGATGAAGAAGGTATCCTTCAATTTGATGGATATCTGCAGCAAGCCGCGCTTATTCCCGCACAATTATTAGTGGATCTGGTAGAGGAAGATTTTCATCGAGAAAGTATTCCCCACGTTAACGCCAGTGATCGCAAAGCCATTATCACGCGATTGTTGGACCGTCATTATCGCGGTGAAGTCCATGTGCATGTGCAAGCCTTAGGGCGCAGTAAAGACGGGCGCAAAGACGATAATGTGTTGCTTTCTGCACTGATTAATAAAAATGTATTGGAGCCTTGGCTAAGTCGTCTGCAACACCATAAAACTCCCCTCGCGGGTATTTGGTCATTGCCATTATTAAGTGCGAAGTTGCTCACTGCTATTACGCAAACTCAAAAAAATGTTGTGGCCGACTCCCGCAATCTTGCGTCCAAAGATAGACAACCTAGAGACACAGCACCTGGAAGCGCGACACCGGAAAACAAAACATCTAAAGATATAGCAATTCCAAAAATAGAAGCTCCTAAAATAGAAGCTCCTAAAATAGAAGCTCCAAAAATAGAACAAAAAAATAACTCGCCCCAAAACCCTGTGCCCAAAGCTGTTATATCGAAAAACATCATGCCAAAAAATATGATGATCGTTTCGCAGCAAACCAACAGCACCCAGCGCGAAAGTTATTTTATCGATGGTGCTTTAATGTTATCGCGTCAGGAAAAGTTGGATCGCGATAGACGTGACCGACGCGATAGGCGCGATAGACGCAATGATCACGAAGGCGAAGAGCGGCGTGGAGAAGGGCGCGGAGAAAACAGCGAGCAAGACCGTCGCCAAAGAAATGCAACTATCACACCGGATTTACCTTCGCCACCCAACGAGATTGATCGCCGCGTGCAATCTGAATGGCGTAGCGCGCAGGGCAGGCGCGATGAAGAGGGTGCGGCCAACGCTGCGTTAAGCATCAAAAAAGGCGCTGAACAAATTCACATTTTTTTAACCAATCAGCGGATTATGGGTTTCGCGGACAAGCTTTATGTTTACTGTATTTTAGCCCCGGATCAACTTGAAGCAACTCGCCAACGCACGCAAGATAGCAATTCAATCCAATATAAATTTGTTGATTTAAATGAGCTTTTTAAACATTACAAATTACAAAATTGTGAGGATCAGGAAGCTGATGCGCTATTCGCTTACCTCTGCGCAAGCGTACCCTTAACGCCCGACCATTACGCGCAAGCGAAAGAGAAACAAAGTTATTTTCAATATCGATTAAATCGAATTATTACCGCAGCCACTGCGCTGGGAAGTTTGGTCGTTTTTATTAGTGCCGGATTGTTGTGGCTAAATAGTCTTGAATTAGTTCAGGAACAGCGTGCTATAGAAACTCAACGTGCAATCCTTGAACGTCGTTATCAAAGTGATTTCGCTCCAATTCAACAACGTCTAACCGATGCCCCGAATATCAAAGCCAGCGTGGATTTAGCGCGTCGTTTACAGCTAGAGGCGCAGCTTAGCCCTGAATATTTATTTGCACCTTTAGCGTCGGTATTTAGTGATCCGCGCTTTGCAAGTTTTCAATTAGATGATTTTAGTTGGAAAAAATATGCGGCTGCTGAACTCGCATTACTTTTGCAAACTCAACAGGCAAGTGTGTCCGAACCCTTAACTGAACTTGAGGCTCAAGCCGCCGCTGAAATTCCAGTTCCGGAAATTTCTCCTTATGCGAGCTTGCAACCTTTGCTTACTATCAGCGGTTACTTGCATCGCGGCGAACGCAATTATCCGCAAACAGTAGCGCTGATGGAAACCTTCGCCGATGCGTTGCGGAAAATGCCGAAGGTTATACAAGTTGTTGTATTAAAAATGCCCGTGGACGTACGCCCCGCACTTATTTTTTCCGACGGTATGGGCGCGCAGGAAGATGCAGTACAACGTTTAAAAGAAGCGAATCAGTATGAAATTATTATAGGGTTTAAAGCAGAGGAGCTTTCTCATGAATGATTTCCTCAAGCTTGAGTTTTGGCGCAAGCACGGTTTAAATTTTTTATTGGTAAGTTTATCGCTGTTGGCATTAGGTATCGCCATGCTCCTTCATTCTCGTGCAGATGAGGCTTTGCAATTTGCAAAAAGTAGTTATCAACAGCAGCAAGCGATTAACGCTGAAGCGGAACAATCGGCCGCTTTGCTTAAGGAATTTCTGCCAGTCTACAAAACTTTTCAGGAGCAAGGATTTATTGGGCCGCCGCAGCGTTTGCAGTGGTTGGAAGCACTTAATGAAAATGTCAGCCAGCATCGGGTGCCGTTGGTGACTTTTAGTCTTTCGCCTACGACAGTGGGTACATCAACCAATACAACCTATGCACCTGACATCCTGATTTTAAAAGTGACTCCAATGCGGCTCGATTTTACCTTGCTGCATGAGGGAGATTTTTACCGTTTGCTGAGTATGTTGCAGCAACGGGCCAAGGGATTATTTAGTGCTGAAAGTTGCGAAATTCATCGTACTGAAGGCGCGTCTGATGACGATATTTTAAATAGTAGTAGTGCAAATACGATTCTTACAAAGCGCCGCATAATCCCTCGTTTTAAAGGGCAATGTGAGTTGCTTTGGTATTCATTAACGGATATCACCCAAGCCTGGGAGGTGCCGGATGAGCAATAAAAACTTCATAAAATATTTCCACTTTTTAGTACGCACAACCTACGGATTTTTTATTTTTTTTGTGTTCGGAATGAGTTTACCTGTGTGCGCTGAAAACCAGGATCTGGATAGCGCTGCTACCTTTGGTCGTTTATTTACCACACCGGCGCAGCGAAAAGTATTAGATGAAGCGCGCGCTCGTGGTGGTTTGACACATTTGCAAATAACAGGTGTGGATGAAAATTTACCCGAGCTACTTCCACAGGAAAAACGCCAGACCGCACAACCTTTTAAACTGTCAGGGGTGCTAATGCGCGCTGACGGACAGCACCAGGTCTGGGTAAGTGGTGAAAGCGGCAAGCGAGAAAATCCGGATTTCAGCCGAAAAATTTTGGGCAATACCTTGCATTCTGCAAACCTGAAAGTTCCCCTTCAAGGTAATAATCGCGCAGCTATACTTAAGCCGGGGCAAGTGTGGCTACCGGATAGCGATCGCGCGGAAGAGTCCTATCGGCTTGCCGTTCCTAAACCGGTCGCGGCATCTGAACCGTCCAGGAAGCGAACTGTTCCAGCCACCGCATCCAGTAGTGCGGCAGCGCAAACATCGGCAAGTGCTTCAGAGGTGCGTTCCAGTGTTCAATCCAGTGCGAAATGATCACCGCATTCAAGACTTCGGTAAAAGCCGTGGTTTGGCATTATTGATTATGTTGGCAATTATTCTGGTAGCGTTTACAACCGTTGCTATTTCGCGACTTTCTGTAAACTCGTTAAGTCAAAAGAAAAATGCAACAACAACTCAGACGCTAATACAAACTCGCGAAGCGATTTTGGCGTTTACCTTGACTCAGGCAACACGCGGCCTTTTGCCCTGTCCCGATGGCGACGGTGACGGCTTTTCAGATCCTGTCATCGCAAACATTTGCCCTAACAGACGTGGTTTGGTCCCGTTTGCCAGCCTTAATATACCGCAGCCGCTGGATGCTACAGGTGCGCCGATTTGGTATGTTATTTCAACGCAATACAGCGGTACACCGGCTGGTGTGTTTAATAGCTCGATTCCGATTTCTACACTAATGCTCAATCAGCCAATGGCCTTTATTTTATTAGCGCCTAACGTGCCTTTTAGTAATCAAGCACGTCTTACTACGCTTCCTCTTCAGGCTGTAGCAGCACAGTTTTTAGAAGGTGAAAATGCGGATTCCAGTCTTGATGATGTTTACACTGATGTACTCGACGATACGCGTAATGATCAGGTATTAGGAGTATCGGTAGGTTTGTATTGGGCAACCATAGAAAGTCATGTACTGCGGGAGGTAGGTCTCGTCATTAATGACTACCGCACCAGGTGTAATGTTTATCCCTGGCCAGCGCTTTATGCCCCTTTTGATGTAAACAACAGTGATAATCCCCCCCCACCAGCACCTAGAGTTTTTGAAGGGCGTGTCCCCTTAAATATTGCCGCTCCATTCACTTGGGGCCAAGCCTGCCCTCCCAATATTGCACCCGCGGCGCCACCTGGTTGGATATTCACTCACTGGGGAAACATGATTTATTACGCAATTTGCAGGCAGCCAACCTTGGTAAATCCACCGGCGAACCGCTGCTTGCAATTAGGTGGTGGAATCTTCGCGGAGGCGATTCTGATAGCGCCGGGAGCGCAGCTTGCAGCCCAGGATCGTGCGATTGGTCCTGTTGTCACTACTGACTATTTTGAAGCTCAAAACGCTTCCACTCTCGATAACACATTTATTCAAACTAAGCTTTCCAGTCATACGGTCAACTTCAATGATCTTATTTACATCATTCGTTAAATCTCATAATACCAAGCGGCAACAAGGCTTCAGCCTGATTGAAATGGCCATTGTTCTTGTTATCGTGGGCCTGTTATTAGGAGGCTTGATGATGCCACTTTCTTCGCAGCGTGAAGTCAGCCAGCGTCAAGATACTGAACGACAACTTCAAGAAATTCGCAATGCGTTGATTGGGTTTGCGCAGGCCAATAATCGATTACCTTGTCCCGCTGCAGCAACTGACCTTGGCGTGGCGCCACCACAACCATGCCTCCCCGGTAGAGATCGGATACCTCATGTAACCTTGGGAATTCAAGGCACAATTATCAATGGTAATTTAGTTGATGTCTGGCAGCAGCCGATCCGTTACCGCCTTGCGAATCCTGCTCCTGGAGGTTGGGTATATGCAACACCACCTATTCCGACTGCTCCTCTTTTCGATACACCTCTAATGCCGTACTTGCAAATATGCCCAGCGGCAGGTGCATGTCCAACACCTAATGCTGTGGATGTTGTCGCCGTCATTTTTTCAACAGGTAAAGATGGCCCTGACGTAGCTGTTTCAACTTCTCCCGACCAGGTTCAAAACCGTTTGTTGGCGACAACTAATTTTGTCATGCGTCCACCTACGGAATACGTAAAAACCGGTTTAGAGTTTGACGATATTGTCGTATGGATTTCACAGCCAACTCTTATTTACGAGCTTAGTAGAGCAGGGCAGTAATTATAAAATTATTTAGCGCTGCCCTGTATATTCACTATTATCGCCCAGCTATGGATGCAGTCTTTAAACATTAAAATTTGTTAATTCATTATTCTTATTACTAATCACTAAATCTTCATTGCATAAGGATCGCCGTGTATTGATTAGTTATTAAAAAACTGTGCTTTATTTTTTGCAATTACAAAATCGTTGCTACACTCAAGTCAGTATAAGGATTTTCACAATTTTTTAAGATTGTCACACAACTGATTTTTCACGTAGCAAAGGTTAATGTTATGAACAAAAATATATCATTTAAAAAATCACAATCCGGTTTTACTTTGGTAGAAATCGCGATCGTGTTGGTTATCATCGGATTGCTCCTGGGCGGTGTATTAAAAGGCACTGAATTGATTGAAAGTGCAAAGGTTAAGCGGGGGGTAAATGAAATTAATGGCGTTATCGCGGCACTTTATGCTTATCAAGATCGGTATCAACGATTGCCTGGTGATGACGGCCCGATTGCTACACTGACTGCACGGGGTGGGGCATGGTCGACTGTTACTTTAGCAGGAGCCCCCGCCAACGGTGCTCTTCTCGTAACTCTAGCGCAAACTTTTACGGCTGCAGGAGAGCATTGGGCTTTCTGGCAACATTTAAGAGCCGCAGGTTTTGTTACTGGAAATCCCGCTGCAGCGGCAGTCGATACCCTACCACGCAATGCTTTTGGTGGATTAATTGGTATCACAACAGCTGGCGTAGGTGGTCCTGCAACCAATCAGATAACTGGCCGTATTGTTTGCTCCAGTCAGGTACCGGGTAAATCTGCTCAGGCACTGGATACGCAAATGGACGATGGCAATGGAAGTACAGGTAGAATGCGCGCCACAATAGGTGCTGCCGGTACCAATACAATTCCGGTAGCCGCTGTTTTAGCTATTCCTTATAGTGAAGCTTCCATTTACACCTTGTGTGTTCAAATGTAGCTGTCTTATTTTATCTTAAAAATCCCCAGTCTCAGCTGGGGATTTTTTTTACCACTCATATAGCCACTCACTTTAAAAAAATTTCCCATCCAAACAAAAAACGGCAGAACTTTGGCGTTTTTACCTTTTATGGTCTAAGGTCATTGTAAAGGTTATGTTTGCGCCACCAAGTATAAGCAAGAGTTATTAGCTTTATTAACGTGCACTAAAAACCAAACATTTAATGTATCCAGTTTGTATTGAAAATTTATTTACCATTCTTTTATCAATAAGCGTTAAGAGGTTCTCTGTTGAAATTGTTCAATAGGAAATTGCGTAAAAATGAGGCTATCGGCGTTGAATTTACTTCCGGCGGCGTTGCTTTTGCTTATGTCCAGCGCCCTGCGACACAAGAGCCACGTCTTGTGCACTGTGAATTTTTACCCTGTGATACGAGCGCAAATGTCTCCGATGTGTTGCGTCAACGTTTAGTAAAATTGGGCCTTCAGCATATGCCCTCGACCCTGGTGATGAACTCAAGCCAATATCAATTATTGTTAGGAGATGCCCCCAAAGTTCCGCCTGAAGAATTAGCCGAGGCCCTGCGTTGGCGAGTCAAAGATTTAATTCAATTCCCCATTGCCGATGCGATTATCGATGCGTTTTTATTACCTGAAGATAGCGCGCGCGGCGTTAGCAGAATGGCTTATGCGGTAGTGGCGCAACGCAATCACGTTACCCAATTAATTGCGCAGGCAAAGGCGGCGCAATTGCAATTGGAAAATATCGATATTCCCGAATTACTATTACGTAATCTCGCGCAAACCTGTTGCGATACCAAGCGCGGTGTTGCCTTGATTAAATTGGGTCAGGGTGGTGGCAGTTTACAAATTATTCGCGATGGTAATCTATATCTCTCGCGACAATTTTCGCTTGCGTATAACGCTGGTTTACTCGATGAGCTTCCCGGTGAGGCGTTAGTGTTAGAAGTACAACGCTCGCTCGATTATTTTGAGCGGCAAATGCGGCAATCGCCTCCAAGCCATGTCTATCTGTGTGGCGAAAATATAACGAGCGATAAATTAACACCACAAATTCGCAATGGCCTTGCGGTGACTATTAATCTTTTGGATTTGCGTTCTGGTTTACAAATCGATGAAGAAGTGCAAGAGCATCACTTATCACTGTGCTTATTGGCGTTGGGTGCAGCCTTGCGCCAAGATGTAGTGGAGGCTGCTTAATGCAACAAATTAATTTATATTTGCCAGAGTTTCGCCCAAGTCGTGATTCATTACGCGCGGTCCATATGGCTTGGGGATTGTTGGCAATCTTTATTTTATTATTAATGGTTTCGGCTTATACCATCTATCAACACAGTTTATTAGGTGAACCCCTGGCGAAAGCTCAGCAAGAGCAACAAAAATTACACGCACAATTGCAACTTATGGCAACACAGAAGCCCGCGCAGTCAGGTGCTGACCTGGATCTGAATATCCAACAGTTGCAACAAGAACTGCAACGTCGCAAACAAATATTGGCAATGATTTCCTCGCAAAATTTAGGTAATGATAAGGGGTTTTCTGCGCAACTTTCTACCTTGGCTCAGGCTTCGTTAAATACCATTGCTCTGGAAACTTTTTCACTACAAAACGGCGGCACCTATGCTGAGTTGAGTGGGAAGGCCCGTAGTGCTGACCAGATTCCCCTTTACTTGCAAAAGTTACGTGCCGATCCCAGTTTTGCTCAGGTTGGTTTCGGGGTGCTGAATGTGACTCGCAGTGAACCTGAAAATGGTTTGCTGCAGTTTTCTCTCGCCAAATCTGTCGGAGATAATGAGAAAAAATCTTTGGCTGGGGCAAGATCTGTGACTGGAACTAGATCTGTAACTGGAGAGCAACGTTAATGTCAGCTTCTCTTAAGCAACTACAAGAAAAAATCGATGGGCGAATTTTACGCGAGCGCGTATTAATTTTCTTATCGGCAATCGCACTAGTATTTATGTTATGGAACTTTTTAATTCATGGCGCATTGAATAAAAAATTGCAAGACAGTCAAGTTGAATTGGCGGAACTTGAAAAGCAGCATTCCCTTACCCAGGGCCAAATATTGACAATATCCCAAGCTTTACTCAGCGATCCAGCCAGGCTTAAAAAGGAACAGATTAGCCAATTAAAAATTGATATCAACGCGGTGGAAGCTCAGCTACAAAACGAATCGAAAAGTTTAATTAAAGCCGATCAATTGCCGCAAGCATTGCAAGATGTTTTACAAAAAACATCGCAACTCACGCTATTGGAAGTTGCCACCTTACCGATTCGTGAATTGAAACTCCTATCCGCTGATCCAGTTGTTGAAGCACTTGGAAATAGTGCTAACCAAGCATTGCCGGTAGTTCGCAGTGCTGGAGTTTACGAACATGCCGTGGAGTTGCGTGTGGGTGGAAGTTATTTTCAGGTACTGCAATTTTTAACGGCATTAGAAGCATTGCCCTGGCGTTTTTACTGGCAACAGTTGGATTATAAAGTTACTCAATACCCTAACGCTGAAATTATCTTACGCGTCTATACCTTGAGTTCAGAAGAGGGCTTGCTAGGTGTATAAATTTATTCAGGCACATTTTAAACAGTGCAGTTTTGTCGCAATCGTATTTTTGCCGGTTTGCATAGCTCAGGCCCAAGCCAATACATCTGATCCAACTCGTCCACTAAGCGGTTATGTGAACAGCAATAATAATGGAAATGCTACAGAGCCAAGTTCAATTAGGCTCAATAGTATTTTAGTTAGCCGTGATCGAAAAATTGCCATTATCAATGGACAGCAGTTGTATGAAAACCAAATGATCAAAGGCGTTGGTGCGAAAGTTAAAAAAATTGATATTGATTCGGTAACCTTGCAGCAAGGTAATAAAATTTGGCAAGTGTTGCTCAATGAAACAGTAGTGCGTAAATAGCGGAAACAAATTAGATGTTATGTGATTAATCCTTGCCTGATTAATGGTTTCTTCCGGTGCAATACCGGTTTGGTAAATAATCCGGTGTAATACCGGTTTAGTAAATAAATAGTACAGAAATATTTTGGAGCTATGGCAATGCCATTAAAAAACAACAGCATAAATCTTAGCAAATCAGGTACCAGGCTTCCTGCGCAGCTAACACTATTGGCTATGATGCTAACCACATTAGGGTGCGCTACTCCTCGCGATAAACCTATGGCGGTCGAAAGTGAGATGGATAAAATAGTGGCTGAGCAGGCCGCGCGGGATAAACAATTAACACAAGGTTCTGCGCAAAATGTTCCCATTGAAGTGACTGAAGCTTTGTTCGATAACAACGCTGGTAAAGCTACCGGTGGCATAAAAGCCAATGAACGTTTTGATGTCTCTGTGCGCGGCGTGCCGGCCAGAGAATTTTTTCTGGGTTTGGTTAACGGTACCGGAATTAATGTGGTAGTTCATCCTGAAGTTACTGGTTCAATATCGCTTGATTTAAAACATGTCACTATCGATGAGGTATTGCGGGTAACACGGGATATTTATGGCTTTGAATTCAAGCAAGATCATGGCATCTACACCGTTTATGCAAACGCATTGCGCACCGAAGTTTTTCACATTGATTACTTGGATGTGCAACGCGTAGGTGTGTCTGATACCTCGGTACTGATTGGCAGTACGCAATCCAATAATAGCAATAATAGCGGCGGCAATAACAGTAACGGCAATAGCGGTCAAAATAATTCCGGCGGCAGTGGAGACTCTACTAATTTATTAAGTATGCTCGACAGCGCTGAAAAAAATAAATCTAATGCTAATTCCGCAGCTATATCACCAGGATCGCGTGTACAAACCTTAAATAAAACGGATTTTTGGTCATCCTTGCATTCGACGATTGTGTCTATTGTGGGTGGCGAAAATGAAAAGCGTACGGTTACCGTATCGCCGCAAGCTGGAATGGTAGTGGTACAAGCATTGCCGAGCGAGTTGAGCGCTGTGCGCGAATTTTTAGAGCGTTCTGAATTAAGTGTAAAACGGCAAGTTATTTTAGAAGCGAAAATTTTAGAAGTACGTTTGAGCGAAGGTTTTGAAGCAGGTGTTAATTGGGGCGCTATCAGTGGCTCACTGCAACAAAATAATTTTAAAAATACCTCTTACGGATCGGTTAATAAGGTTCCTCTCGATAATGTGGTTGACGCAGGTAAAGCAGTTTCCTCAGTTCTGGCCGTAGAAGATATCACCAAGCTTTTATCCTTGCTGGAAACGCAAGGCTCGGTGCAAGTGCTTTCCAGTCCGCGTGTCTCTACGGTAAATAATCAGAAAGCCGTTATTCGTGTTGGCTCCGATGAATATTTTGTTACCGGTATTTCCAGTAATACAACAGCCAATGCAACCACCATTTCCAGTACTCCGAATATTGAACTGTCCTCATTTTTTAGCGGGATTTCTTTAGACGTGACGCCGCAGATTTCTGAAGATGGCGAAGTTATTTTGCACATACACCCGGTGGTGAGTGAGGTAAGCGATCAGCAAAAAGAATTTACTGTGGGTGATCAAAACTTCTCGCTGCCCTTGGCCTTACGTGGCATTCGCGAGTCGGACAGCATTGTCAAGGCGGGCAGCGGTCAAGTGATTGTGTTGGGCGGTTTAATGCAGGAAAGTAAAAGTAATACGGATGGCAAACGTCCTTATCTGGGCGATGTACCCATCTTAAATACTTTATTTCGCACTAAAGCGAAAGCTAAATTAAAAACGGAATTGGTGATTTTATTACGCCCTATAGTGGTGGATGACAACGCCTGGAAAGATCAGTTAAAAGATAGCCAAAATAGAATTAACAACATCGGCGAAGCCTACAGAAACCAATAATTATTATTCGGAGTCGCTATGTATCGTCAGCATTTTGGCTTAGGGGAGCATCCGTTTTCGCTGACACCTGACACACAATTTTTCTTCAACAGTGAAAGTCATTGCCAAATACTCAGCACTGTGTTGCAAGCGTTGCGACACAGTGAAGGTTTTATAAAAATTGTGGGCGAGGTAGGCACAGGTAAAACATTATTGAGCCGTATGCTTTTAGCCAGCTTGGGGGAAACCTTTAAAACAGTTTACATCCCCAATCCTTATCTCACTCCAGAAGAACTTAAGTGGTTCCTTGCCGAAGAAATTGGCATCGCCTATTCGCCTTCCATGCCGTCTTATCAACTACTGAAAGAAATCAATGAACGCTTAATTGCACTTGCCGAGCAGCAGCACCAAGTGGTTTTAGTGGTCGATGAAGCTCAAGCCATGCCCCGTGAAACTATTGAAGCCTTGCGACTATTAACAAATTTAGAAACAGAAAAGAATAAATTGCTGCAAGTTGTGTTAATTGGTCAGCCAGAACTGGATGATATTTTAAATCGTGCCGATTTGCGGCAACTAAAACAACGAATTGTTTTTGCAGAATATTTGCAAGGTATTTCGCGTAACAAAGTGGCCAGTTATATTTCCTATAGGTTAAGTTCTGCAGGTTATGGCGGCGCGCAATTATTTTCCAACGCGGCATGCGCGTTGCTTTATCGTGCCTCCGGCGGTGTACCGCGCTTAATCAATGTGATTGCGCATAAAGCCATGCTTGCCGCTTACGGAGAAAAAAGTGACAAGGTAACGCGTGCGCATGTTGCGGGTGCCATTGCCGAAACTCAGGAAAGTCGTTCATTGGGCCGCATGCTGGCAAGGCAAAGTTTTTGGCTATGGCCTGGCGTGGTACTTGCGACAAGTATAAGTGCGTTACTGGTATTCGCCTTAACCTCATATCCCGGTATCTCGCCAGCGTCGATCCAATCGAGAGCAATCCTTGCGAGCGCAGAAAAAAATATAAATCCTTCAAATATTACGGCAACAACAATTGCAGCTGGAACGGATATTGAAAAACCAGCTGTTGAAACATCTACTGCTAATAATTTAATTGCAGCCAATTTACATGAAGCCAATTCAAATGAAGAAGGCCCAATTCAAACTACGCCAGTTGCAGCCGCCTCAATTGCTAAAACCCAAAACTCCGCTATTGCAGACAAAGCAGCTATCGGTAATTCAACCCTAAGCAACCACATTATAGAAAAGCAAATCCTGAAAAGTCATGTTGCAAAAGATGATCCTTATTTGCAAAGCCGAATTGACGATTTGCTCTTGCAGGCAAGTCGCGCTTTAGGCATGGACAGATTAACCTCACCCATTGAGGATAATGCCTTTGGCTATTATCAAAAAATATTATCATTGGATCCGAATGATTCACGAGCGCAGGCCGGTTTGGATGCAATAGCTGCGCGTTATTTAGCGAAAGCGCAAGAACAATCGAGTTTAGGTAATCAACAACAAGCAGATACTTTTAGACAGCGCGCCAATGTTGTTGCGCCTGAATATTATCGTCAGCAAGAAATGTCCGATGCTCTGCCAACCGCTCAAGTCGCAAATGCTGCATCATTAGCTCTCAATGCTGTACCAACGGGCGCTTCTGTTGCGCAAGTTTCTCCGGTGAAATCAGAAGTCATAAAATCTTTTACCGTTACGGAAGCTGCTAGTTTAAATGTTGTCACTAGCAGTAGTTGGAAAGATGAGCAAACGGTTTCGCGTGCAAATGAGTTGGTGCAACAAAATAAATCCGATCAAGCCATACAATTATTAAAAAGTTTTATTGTCAGCGAAGAAAAACCTATTCAATCAACACAACGCTTGGCCGATATTTATCTACAACAAGGTAATACTCAAGCGGCAGAAATTTTATTGCGTAATGCTGAATATTTACCACCGGTAGAAAAAGCAAAAATGCAAGCGCAGTTGATGACAGCGCAGGGCAACACCCTTGACGCTATAACTACTTTGGAGCAGCAACTATCTGCTGCGGAAAACAATGAGCAATACGGGGCGCTATTAGCCAGTCTTTATCATAAAACGGGGCAATACCAACAATCTGTTGTCAGCTATCAGCGTTTACTGAAAAGCTACGGAGAGAAGCCCGCTTATTGGCTTGGGTTGGCGTTGGCATTTGATGGCTTAACCCAGCATAACAATGCTTTGCAAGCCTATCAGCAATTGCGTGAGTTTCCGCAATTGCAAAATCAAGTTAAAGTTTATGTGGAGCAACGAATTGTTGCGCTGCGCGGTCAATAAATAAGTGTGAAGTGAGAAGCCATTTATGAGGCGGTTATGATTACAGCTCAAGCACCCAAGCGTATTCGTCTTGGCGATTTACTTGTCGAAAAAAATATGATCACTGAAGCTCAGCTGCAACACGCTTTGCAAGAGCAAAAGCTGAGTGGGCGGAAACTAGGTAATCAATTAGTTGAATTGCGTTATGTTGAAGAAAATGCATTATTAAATTTATTGTCAGCACAATTAAATATTCCTTTTGTGCAGCTAAAGCAATTCCGTTTTGATAGGGAGCTAGTGCAAAAATTACCCGAAACCAGCGCGCGCCGTTATCGCGTGGTAGTGCTAAGAGATGATGTTGATGGGTTATTGTTAGGGATGGCAGATCCAACCGATATTTTTTGCCTGGATGAATTGCAACGGATTCTGCAAAAAAATATAAAGCCTGCGGTAGTTCGTGAGTCAGAACTGCTCGATGTTTTAGATATCGCCTACAGTCGCGCGAGCGAGATTGCCACCCTGGCCGGAGAGCTGGATGATGAGTTGCAGGAATCAGCCGTTGATCTGGATGATTTTATTGCACAATCAGCTGATAGTGATGCCCCGGTCGTAAAACTATTGAAAAAAATATTTGAAGAAGCCATCACCAATCGCGCTTCCGATATTCATATTGAACCAGACGAAAAAGTGCTGCGAATTCGCAATCGGATTGATGGCGAATTAATTGAACAAATTATGAATGAAAAGCGCATCGTTTCAGCATTGGTGGTGCGTATAAAACTCATGGCAAATTTGGATATATCCGAAAAACGCTTGCCACAAGATGGACGATTTAATTTGAAAATTAAACATCATAATATCGATGTGCGTTTGTCGACCATGCCAGTGCAGTTCGGTGAATCGATTGTGATGCGGTTACTCGACCAAACGGGTGGAATTCGTTCCCTTGAAAGCGTCGGTATGCCAGCACTTATGGTTGATCGTTTTCGCAAAGTCATCACGCGCCCCCATGGTTTGGTACTCGTAACCGGGCCTACCGGTAGCGGTAAAACTACAACGCTTTACGGTGCTTTGTCGGAATTAAACAAACCGGAGAAAAAAATTATTACGGTGGAAGATCCGGTTGAATATCGTTTACCGCGTATCAGTCAGGTACAGCTGCACGAAAAGATTGGTTTAACATTTAGCACAGTTTTACGCGCTGCTTTACGACAAGATCCGGATATTTTATTGGTAGGTGAAATTCGTGACGCTGAATCGGCAGAGATTGCGTTGCGTGCTTCTATGACCGGGCATTTGGTATTGTCCACTCTACACACTAATGATGCGGTAACTTCGGCACTGCGGTTAATGGATATAGGTGTGGACGGATATTTGGTGGCGACTGCTTTAAAAGCGATTATTGCGCAGCGTTTAGTGCGAAGAATCTGTACCAGCTGTGTGCAAAATTACACTCCGGATACGAACGAATTACAATTGTTAGCAACCATTGGCAAAGGAAAATCTTTTGCTCAGGTGAAATTTCAACATGGTGCGGGTTGTCCGCATTGCCATAACACCGGTTATCGCGGTCGTATCGGCGTGTTTGAAATGTTGGAATTAAATGATGCCATGGCTGAAGCATTGCGCTCTTCCGATATTAATAAATTTACTCAAGCTGCTTACGCTA
The DNA here is from genome assembly GCA_040386215.1 of Pseudomonadota bacterium. GTDB lineage: Bacteria > Pseudomonadota > Gammaproteobacteria > Pseudomonadales > Cellvibrionaceae > Cellvibrio. Next base: position 17,372 of record JAZKFX010000035.1, on the reverse strand, counting down.
GCCCTAATTTTATTACGTTAAGTGAAGCGGCATTAGCTTATGCGATTGAAGGTATTACCACCCTGGATGAAGTGATGAGCATTAGTGCGCAAGTAGATGAAGTTATCTAGCAACAAAATATAAAGATAACAACGCGCACTATATCCAGGCATTAATGAAATGCGGCATTAAAGAAAATCAGATTAATTATTTCCCAACAACTCTTGAGTGCTTATGACAATATTTTTATTTAAAGGGCGCAATACAGAAGGTCGTTTAGTAAACGGCCAGGTTGACGCTGCAACAACGGATGCAGCCGCCAATCAATTATTGGGCCGCGGTATTACACCGGTTGCGCTTGACGAATATAAAGTGAAGCTGACGCTGTCGGAGAAATTTGAGCGATCAGTTAATTTCGGCAAGGTGGATGATGTTGAGCTAATCATGTTTTGTCGACAAATGTATACCATATCCAAAGCAGGTATTCCCTTGGTAAAAGGTTTGCGTGGTTTGGCCGCTTCATTGCGTAATTATACTTTTCAAACGGCGTTAAACGATATTGTGGATCGCTTGGAAACCGGTGTTGAATTATCAGTGGCTATGCGCTCACACCCTAAAATATTTAATAATTTATTTGTCAGCATGGTGAGTGTTGGTGAAAATTCCGGGCACCTGGATTTAGTGTTTAATCAATTAAGTGAATATATGGCGCGGGATATGAATACGGTAAAAAGTATTAAATCGGCGTTGCGTTATCCTACTTTTGTCTTAATTGCTATTTCAATCGCTATGACCGTTATTAATCTTAAAGTGATACCCGCGTTTGCCAGTTTATTTGAAAAGTTTGGTGCGCAGTTACCATTGCCAACGCGAATCCTGGTAGGCATCTCCAATTTTTTTGTGAGCTATTGGTTGTACATGCTGGTATTTATTATCGGCGGATCTTTTTGGCTTTATAACTACGTCAGGTCTCCTGAGGGTAGCCGCTGGTGGGGTGAGAAGAAGCTAGGCATTATTATTGTCGGTGACATTATTGAGCGGGCATCCTTAGCGCGTTACGCCCGCTCATTTGGTTTGATGTTGAAAGCCGGATTGCCCATTTCCAATGCGTTAGAGCTTTGTGCTCGCGCTATCGATAATAATTTTCTGGCAGATAAAATTCGCGGCATACGCACCGGCATTGAACGTGGCGAGGGTTTATTTCAAACGCATTTAGTCAGCGGAATGTTTACGCCTTTGGTATTACAAATGATTTCGGTGGGCGAGGAGAGTGGCCAGGTAGATACATTGCTGGCCGAAGTTGCCGAATTTTACGAACGTGAAGTGGAATATGACATTAAGTTATTAAGTGATCGCATCGAGCCAATAATGATTGTGATTATGGCGGGCTTTGTCACTGTGCTGGCCTTAGGTATCTTCTTGCCAATGTGGGATATGTACAGTATTCAAAAATGATTCGCGGGTTAATTAATTTTATGACTGATTATTCAGACTTATTGTGAAAAGCTACGATGCATAAAAAAACTGGCTTCACTCGTTTTGAATTTTATATTGTCATGATCGTTATTGGCTTGGTTGTGCTTGTGGGTATACAGCGTTATTTTCAGTTAACGGAACAAGTTCAACGTTTTAGTTTTGAAGCACTGGCACGTCATTTTAATGCTGCAGTTTACAACGCTAGATCGCAATGGTTTATTCGCCATCAAGAAAATTTAAATAATAATATTGTGGATTTGAGTGGTATAAAAATTCAGATGAGCGAGCAAGGTTGGCCATTATCTGTTGCTGGCGAGCTGCCTATCTCCGAGACGAATCCAGCACAAACCGCTAGCCTGCTCTCCTGTATTCAACTGTGGCAAAACTTATTACAAAACCCGCAACCTATATCTTATGCCGGAGGTGATGATTTTGGCTCGCGGCCATATCATTTAGTTCTTACGCAGGCCGGTGAGTGTCGGTATCAATTGTTTGTAAAAAATTCCAATCAATATTATTTTGATTATTCACCCAAAACCGGGCAAGTGCGAATTCATACTCCCGTTACGGAAAAATAATAATGATTTATGCACATTTCTGGCAAGTTAAAAATACTGAGCTATATTTAGCTTACACGGTGCTTGCTTTATAGGTCATCACAGGGAGAGATAATAGATGGCTAAAGGGTTTCAGGTTTTATAACGTTTTATAAAACTTCCCTAATGTTTTACGGGGCTATACCACTTATTAATTTAATTGTTTGGAGTTTGTTATGAAGAATCAACAATCTGGTTTCACCTTGATTGAGCTTATTGCGGTAATTGTAATTTTAGGAATTTTAGCAGCTACAGCGGTGCCGAAATTCGTTAATATGTCACAGGCGGCTGAGCAGGCCGCAGTGGATGGTATGGGCGGAACTTTGGGCAGCGCAATGGCAATGAATTATGCTAATGCGGTAGCGTTTACTGCAGGGCTTGTTGGCGTATCGAGCGCTACAACCGTCACTAACTGTACCGATGCAGCGTCTCTTTTGTCTGGTGGTGCCACGGCCTTACCGACGGGATATGTTATCACCGCTAATCCGTTTCCGGCTACAGCTGTCATTGGCGATGCATTAGCTTGCACACTTACATTCAAAACGAGAACAAAAACATTCCAAGCAATTAAAACCTAATATTTGATGTGTGATGGAAAAGTATAGTGTTGGCGCAACGGGGATTTACGTTAATCGAATTAATCGCGGTGATGGTAATCATCGGTGTAATGTCGGTTACCTTATTTTCACGGCTCGGTTCCATTAATAGTACAAACGTTCAAGCAAGCCGCGATGATCTTATCGCGGCTTTATTTTTTGCGCAGCAAACTGCTATGGCGCGCAGTGGTGTTCAACTTGTGTTAACTGCCAATACCGTAACCGTAACCGAAAATCTTACTGCCTTGCGCGGCTATCCACTTAATCTAGCCTCCGGTATTACGGCTACTCCAGCAACTTTTTCTTACGATAAATTAGGGCGCACTTCCGCAAGAGTTATTACACTGACCAGTTCTGGTGGCAGTGCCGTAATTACCGTGGAGGCGAGTGGCTATGCGCGTTAATTATTGTCGCTCATATCGGACTAATACTTCTTATCAGTTGGGTGTAAGCCTGATTGAATTAATTTTTTTTATTGTGGTGGTTGGCATTGCTAGTGGTGTCTTGATAAATATGTACAATTACAGTCTTACCCACAGTGTTGACCCGATTATAAAAGTGCGTGCGTTAGAAGCCGTGCAATCAAAACTTGATGAAATTCTCGCGCTTAAATATGATGCCATGACCCCAACGGGCGGCATTCCTGCCTGTAACAGTTCAGGGGTTGGAGCGGCAGTTTGTAATAATATTCCTGAAGCAGATAAGAATGATGTTGACGATTTTAACGGCGTTAGCGATACGCCTTATGCCGGTTATACTCGGACAGTGACCGTAACTCCGGTAACAATAGATTCAGTCAACGATGAAAAATTAATAACAGTAACTGTTGTCGCTCCGCGCAATTTTTCAGTCACTCTGGCTGCTTACAAGGCGAATTTTTAATGCGCTCGCTGGCCGCAAAAAATAAAATTTGTGAGCAAGGTTTCACTTTAATAGAAGTGATTACAGTCGTAGTGATCTTGTCAATCGTTGCGGTCTTAGGGGGTAAATTTGTGGTTGACTCTACTCGGTCTTACCAAAGCACCCAAACGCGTTCGCGTTTATTAAATACCGGGCGGCAAGCGATAGAACGTATGTCGCGGCAACTGCGTGTTGCCTTGCCTTACAGTGCGCGAATAACAAATGTTGCGGCGGGTGCTGCGTGCATTGAATTTTTCCCGGTCGTCAGCGGTGGGACATATATTACTGCGGTGGCTGATACCCTAAACGGGGTACTTGTCCCACGGGCAACTGTAGATGTTTCGCCGCACACTATTGATTTTGGTGCGGCGCAGTACGTGAGCATAGGTGCAATGAGTAGCGCTGAGCTCTATGAAAGTCCGGTGTCGCGTGCTACGTTAAGTTCACGCACGTCTTCTCAATTAAACTTATCTGCCGCAAAAAGATGGCAACAAAACTCCCCGAGACGGCGTTTCTATTTATTAGATTCTCCGCAAGCTTTTTGTCTGATCGCAAATCAATTGCGCTTTTATGATAACCAGGATGCGACTGGTACTGGTGTAAATATCAATTCAACGCACAGTGTCATAGCCGAAAATGTAACTGCGGTTACTCCATTTGCGCTCAGCGCAGCTAGTGAAAGTCGCAATCTGAATGTGTTGCTCAATTTAACTTTTACCCTCAATGGGGAATTTGTTGAGTTTAATCAGTCGGTAACTATCCGCAATGTACCCTAATAGAAATTTTTACTTACCTGGACAAATAATTAAAAAACAAAAGGGTTTTTTGATTCCGCTCACGTTATTCATTTTGGTGGTAATGAGTTTGTTTGCATTGGTGTTGTCTCGCAACACGATTCAAACCAGTAATTCGACCACCTTGGAGATGATTTCTACACAGGCATTCTATGCAGCTGAAAGCGGAGGTCAACGCGGTATGAAAAGGCTATTTTTTCCAAGTGCAAATGTACGCCAGCAAGTAGATATGCGTTGCAATGATTTAATAACCACCCCAATTATTATGAGCTTTAGCAGTGGAACAAATGATGTTCCGGGATTAAATGGTTGCAACGTAGTGGTTACTTGCGGTTGTTCGTATGCGGGTAATAACGTTTGCGCGCCGGCAGTTGCCGCAAATTATTCTACAACGTCGGCGGCGACAAGCAGTTTTTATAAAATATCCAGCGTTGCAACCTGCGGTAACGGAAGCTTGCAAGCGGTAAGAACGATTGAGGTAGGTTCGTTTTTAGAGCAGGAATAATTTATTATTTTTTATGTTATGGACATTGGCAATAAAACAATGAATTTATTTGAAGCAAAATGTAAAGAGACAAAAGAAATTCTGTTGCGAGCTGCAAGTTTTATCACTTGTTGTGCGCTTCTGTTTCCGATCAATGTGTGGGCATTAGCCTGTAGCGATATTTTTAGTAATGGAATTCAGGCAACTTCAGCCACTGGCAATATTAACTTAAGTTTTCACTCAAGAATTACGGGTGGGAGCGCTACGCTGAAAACCGTAACCTTAACAGATAGTTCTGCCTGGGCTGCTTGTAGTGGATCGACTTGCGCACCTAGCGGCAGCCCGGCACCGACTTCTACTCCGACGTTTTTACCGAGTACCGGTGTCGATGGCGTTATCAACATAGCCGAGAGTGGCAGTGGTAACTTTGCTTCAGGTAACTATGGGGCGGCCACAATCGCGCAATTTGGGATTTTAAAATTCAATGATAATGGCGGTGTTTATAAAACGGGAAGTTTTACCACTGGTTTAAAATCCGAAGTGTGGTTGCGAGCAGGTGATTATTGGATTAACGGTAATTTAACCTTGGGGCAAGAGACCATATTACGTCGTATCAGCCCGTCCGGGTCTACGCGAATATTTGTCAATGGCAATGTCAGCATTGGCTTCAGAGCATCCACTTCCAGTTTCAATTCCAGTCAATTATTAATTTATGCAACGGGTACTATCACGTCTGCCAACGAAGTGAATTTAAGTGCGTTTATTTACGGTGGTGGCAATGTGAGCTTTGGCTTTCAGTCGGTAATTAATGGTGCCGTATCGGGAAATAATTTCACGGCAAGCGGCAATGAAGTCACTGTGAATTATCAACCTTCATCGTTCGCCAGCGCTAATTTTAGTCCGTTTTGTTCCGGTGTTGCGGCAACGGTGGATCATTATGAATTACAAGTTGCCAGCCGAGGTCTCGCGTGTGTGGGTGTTGATGTCACTGTGCGCGCGTGTCCGACTAGTGCTTCGCCTTGTACTGCCGCAGGTACCATCAGCGGTAATGTAACTTTGGCAGCATCGGCGGGTACATTAAATGCTACCACTTTGACTTTAGTGTCAGGCACAGCAACTACAAAATTAAAAAATGCTTCCGCTGCTGATGGTTCTACAACAACAGTGACATTGTCAGGGGAGACAACCTCCGCCTTAAATGCACGCAAATGTTGTAATTCATCGGGTTGCTCAGTGGCTAATAGCTGTGCAATTATTTTTAATACTGCGGGATTTCTATTTAGCAATAACGCCACCACAGTAGGCGATATACCTACCGAGGTAGCGGGTGTAACAGATAACCTTATTTATCTAAGGGCAATACAAAGTAACACTAGCACTGGAGCATGTAGCGCACGTTTCACTTCAGCTCAGGACGTACTTCTTGCGTATCAGTGCAGAAACCCGGCCACTTGTATTGCCGGGCAAACTTTAAGGTTAAATGGCTCGGCAATTCAAAGTAATGCCAGTGCTGCAGGTGCCATTAGTTATTCAACGGTATCTTTAAACTTTAATAGCCAAGGCACAATTGCGATTCCCTTAAACTATTCCGATGTGGGTCAAATTCGTTTATTTGCGAGTTTGACACGTGCAGCCACTGCTAATGATCCAGCCTTTACGCTATTAGGCACTAGCAATGATTTCGTGGTGAAACCTTATACCTTGGTTGCATCTGCTTTAACCAGTTCCGGTGGTGTTAATCCAGGAGGAACAACCCTTGCAGGTACGGCGGCGGGTTTTGTAGCTGCGGGCACTCCGTTTCAAGTAAAAGTTGAAGCGCGTAAATTTCCTGGCACTGCAAGCGCTGACATTACACCAAATTTTGGTAATGAGGCTACGAGTGAGAGTGACATTACCTTAACTGCCGCCAGCCTTATTTACCCTGCTGGCGGGACTTTGAGTCCGCTCACAGGAACTACTGGTTTTGCTTCTGGCACTCCAGCTGGAACCTGGGTCAACTCTGGAGTTATTTGGGATCAGGTAGGGAGTATCACCATACAACCTCGGTTAACAGATAACGATTATGTAGGAACTGGTGATATCGGTGTGCTTCCACCTAGCGGTACGATTGGACGCTTCTATCCAGATCATTACAGTTTGATTATTAGCGGTAGCATCATCAATAGTTGCGCCAGCTCTCTTATTTATATGGATCAACCCGCCAGCTCGTGGGGCTATCGAATAGAAGCACGAGGGACAACGGAAACGGTGCTGAGCAATTATGGTGGCAACTATGCAGGCCTTGTGATCGCACGTCCTTATCCTGTTGCTGAAAATGCCAACAATGGTACAAATTTAATTACGCGCTTATCCAATATAAACACAGCGGCGACAGCCACCTCGTGGATTAATGGTCTTTGGCAGCCTGCCACTGTTATAGCCAAGTTTGATCGTGCGGCTTTGCCGGATGGCCCTTATACGAGTTTGCAGCTCGGGGTTGGGGTGACGGATACTTTTGATGCTCGCAGTTTATTGGGTACCAATATGAACGCAAGTAACTCAGTGAGCCCCTGTATCGGTGCCGGTTGTAAAGAGGTGAGTCTGGGTGCGCCTTGGGATGTGCGCTATGGGCGTTTGCGTTTAGACGATGCTTTCGGTCCGGAAACGGTTTTATTGCCGGTGAATTTAGTTACCGAATATTGGACAGGAAACAATTTTATTCTTAATGCCAGTGACTCATGTACCGCTATTCCGCGCGCAGCGATCACTTATCCTAATGGCACGTTGATGATTGACGCTAACCGCTCGGTGTCTCTGAGTAGCGGCTCAACCTTAGGTGTTTATAACAATATAGATGCCACAGGAATTAATATTAATGCAGGCACTGCCGGCCATTTTTTTAGTAAGCCCGATACTGGGGGCACAGGCAGCTTTACGGTTGGCATAAACTTAACCGATCTTCCTTGGCTGCGCTACGATTGGAATCAGGATGGTAATTATTCGGATACGACTATCCCCAATGCACGCTTTAGTTTTGGCTCCTATCGCGGTAATGACAGGGTTATTTACTGGCGGGAGAAATTACAGTAAGTCGATAATTTGTTAAGCTGCAAGCCATCTTGTTTATTAACGAAGAAAATTTGTTATGGAAATGACCATCACCACACCAAGCCTCTTGTTTCCAGCGATTTCCTTGCTGTTGTTGGCTTATACCAACCGCTTTGTTGTATTGGCAAATGTGATTCGCGAACTCAGTAAAAGGGAGAATGCATCGTCGCAGGAATTAGTGCGTCGGCAAATTGACAATCTGCGCCTGCGCATACAAATGATTCGGCGCATGCAGTCTTTCGGCGTGCTTTCGTTTGTGCTTTGTACTCTATCTATGTTTTCGCTGCTGTTGCAATGGACCATTGCCGGCCAACTCTTGTTTGCTATAAGCCTTATCCTGCTGGTGCTGTCGTTATTGTTTTCGTTGTTTGAGGTTAATATTTCGACCGAAGCAATCAATATTGAATTGGAGAAGTTTGATCAAAAAGTGAGTGGCAGTGATAAGCCTTAAAGTGGTAGGGCGGGAACCTATTATATTGGGAATGGAAAGCCAGGCTAGCTGCCTTTCCTGAGCATACTCCTATCATTCAGCCGATTAACGCTGAGTTTCATTTAATGCTGAGTTTCCACTTAATGTTGTGTTTCCATGGGCGGTGCTTCAAGGCGAATATCAACGGCCAGCTCATCGGCAATCATATCCAGTTGGGCATAGAGTGCATCCATATCTACTGAGCCGGGTACTTCTATCAAGCCGGTTGCTTCAAACATTGGCTCTCCCGACCAGGGCATACTTGAACAAGAAGTTTCTAACTCACCCATGTTAATATTGCGACCCGCGAAAGCTTGTGCAATTTCGCGGACGATACCGGGGCGATCATTGCCTACCACACTGAAGTAAAATTCCTTGCCGGCCGGTTTGATTTCTTCAAGCGCTATTTCTACTACAATTTTTAACCCTTTATCGGCAAGATTTGTTAGCGCGTCGATCAAGGCAACTTGTCTTTCGCTGTCAACAGATACTTGCAATATGCCGGCAAATTTGCCCGCTAAACGCGCCATGCGACTCTCCAGCCAGTTACCCTGGTGTTGAGTAATGGTTTGTGCCAAGAGTTCAACGACGCCAGGTTTGTCGTTGCTGATGATGGTTAACACTAATTGAGTTTGCACAGTGAATGCCTTTACGAAAGTTAAAATAGTAAAATGTAAGTGGGGTGGCAAGCGTAGCTTTCCCGAGCGCCATGAACAAGTAAAATATTTGCTAAGTGTTTAAAAACTTCCCCTTAAGAATTTACGACATGATTATTCCACACCAACAATTATCACCTGAAGCTTTGCGCGGACTTATTGAAGAATATATTACCCGCGATGGCACCGATTACGGCATTCAGGAAATTTCATTGCTGCAAAAAGTTCAGCAAGTAGAACAGCAAATTAATCGCGGCGATGTGGTTGTGGTATTTGATATCACTACTGAATCCGTATCCTTGCTGAGTCGTCGCGATGCGCAAGCTTTAACCCAACACGAAAGTTCTACTTATTAAAACGTTAAACTTAACATGAGAATTGAAAGCAATTGAATTATTTATTTTTACATTGTCGTTCCGGTTTTGAAAAAGAATGTGCTGCCGAGATAACTGAAATGGCAGGCGCAGTAGGCATTTATGGCTATAGTAAAGTCAAAGATAATTCGGCTTATGTGCTGTTCGTTACGCAGGAAGAAGATGGCGCTATGCGACTACATAAAGAGTTGCGTTTTCGCCAATTTATTTTTATCCGGCAATGGTTTGTTACTCAGCCGCCGGTGACCGATTTACCCGTCACTGATCGCGTGAGCCCGCTGTTGTTAATGGCTGAAGCTTATCCGGTCGCACATGAATTAGTCGTAGAAACTGTTGACACAAATGATGGCAAGGAATTGTCGGGACTTTGCAAAAAATTTACTGCACCTTTTAGTCAAGCATTGCGTAGAAAAAAATTATTGATCGATAAGAGCCAATGGAATTTGCATTTGGTATTTATCAGCGGCACCGAAGCTTATTTAGGTGTGAGTTTAATTAATAACAGTTCTGCCTGGCCGATGGGTATTTCTCGCCTGCGTTTACCTAAAGATGCTCCGAGCCGCTCTACTTTAAAGCTCGAAGAAGCATGGCATCATTTTATTCCTGCCGTAGAGTGGGATCAGCGTTTAGGATGCAGTATGCTCGCGGTAGATTTAGGGTCGTCACCCGGTGGCTGGACGTGGCAATTAGTGCAGCGTGGAATGTTTGTAGAAGCTGTGGACAATGGCCCTATGGATCAAAAATTGATGGATACGGGTCAAGTGATTCACCGTCTTGCTGATGGATTTATATTTGAGCCGAAAAAAAATGTCGATTGGCTAGTGTGCGATATTGTTGATAAGCCTGCTCGGGTTTCTGCTTTGATTATTAAATGGGTTAGTAAAGGTTTTTGTCGTGAGGCAGTCTTCAATTTAAAATTGCCGATGAAGCAACGTTATTTGGAAGTAAAAAAATGCGAACAGCGAATTTTAAGTGAGTTGGAATCTCTAGGGTTTAGAGTTTCAGTGCAATTCAAGCAGCTGTATCATGATCGCGAAGAGGTTACCGGACATTTGCGCGTTTATTAGATCTCAACCAAGTGTGTTTAATAAAACATTGCGCTCAATGAAACGCAGCTTTGTCACTGGAAGAGTTGCGCAAAACCCATTCGGCCAATTGCACCCAGTCATCGATGAGGTAGCGCAGTAAACTAATATGCTCTGCAGGTAGTTCCTGGTTGTGTAATGCTTTTTCACCTATTTCTGTGAGTGTTGCGACAATCTTACCAATGATGTGCACATTGAGTATCGCTAATAGCTGCGCATTAAAATACATTTCGCCGGTATGAGCTTTATGTAAAACTTCATAAGGCACAAGGCTAATTTCATCCAATGCCTTTTTAATGGCAGTCGCTAATCCGGGATTGTTGTTGCGCAAAAGTCGAAAGCTAAGCTCGAGCATTTGTCGACTAAAAAAGTCATCTGGTGAGTAGGAGGTTTCAGGGGGCTGAGACATCAAACTCTGTTCCTCATTATTGGTTATTATTGATTTTTTGCTTCCTCCGCTTGAGTGTAGCAATAGCTATTAATTATGCAGTTTGTTTTTAGACGAAGACGCGCTATGAAAGTAACAATTGATAAATTTTTAAATACCAGTGGTTTGATATGCCCGGAACCCGTGATGATGTTGCACAAGTCGGTGCGTGAGGTGGCAATAGGTCATGTTATTGAGGTGATAGCGACTGATCCCTCTACGGTGCGGGATATCCCTAAATTTTGTCATTTTCTGGGCCATGAACTGCTAGGTCAGGAAGTGCGCGAAAAGGATTACGTTTTTTATATTAAAAAAATGAAAGAGTGACTGCAGATACCGCGCGGTTCGTTAAGGTTATAGCTAGCTTTGCGTTAAATGTGAAAAAAAACGCTGCTTTAACGCAGCGTTTTTTTAATTGTCGTCTACCAGCAATGAAATTGCTGCTAAAGCTTCCGGGTCTTCTGCTTTAATTTTGTTGGCAATTTGATGTTGGAAAAAGTAGCGAAAATGCTCGCTGGTTTGTGCTGCGTACAAACAATCGTCACCAGGTAGCACGGGAGTACTAATAACCTTGGTTTGATCAGTAAGCATGCCATAGATGTTGCCATCGTGAAGTAGTCGCCAACTCACCACCTCTATCAACGATAAACGATTTTGGCCCATTGTCGCCAGAACGGCATGAGTTCCAATAGTGTCCGGAAGCTCCTGCACCACATCATCGTCATTTTCACACTCTATTTCGTAATATTCTGCCGCAGTCTCCAGCTCGACTATTTTATGTATGGGTGCTTCAAAGAAAACCTCATCGATACCTTGATCGTAATAACCTTCAAAGTGACCATTGAGTGGGTCGCATAAGTCGGGGCAGGGGACGATGTCGTTAAGCCAGGGTACCAGCCCAACAACTTCACCGTTAGCACGCAAACCCCAACAAAGAATTTGTAAGCTAAACAGTTTTTCTGAGCTGGTATCGTTGGAATAAAGCATTTCCAGGCCATCGAGCTCAGGTGCCAGGCGAATAAAGCGTTCATCGTGAAGAGTGGAATAGGATTTGCCGGTGAAGAAATCGACCACATTATCCATGTTGTGGGTTGTGTCTGAGGTCTTCATAATGCCACCCCTCTATAGGTCTATAGGTAAGTAGTTCAAGCAAAGTGCGATATATAAACAATTAGTAGTGTTTTGAGGAAACCTACAAAGATAGCTTTTCCCGCCATCTTTATAGTCAGTATATGCTAAAGAAGTAAAGCGCAACATCTTTTATATAAAAGACATTTGTTTTACGTAAAAGATTGCAGCTTTCTTACAATATGACCTTTTAAGGAAAGCCGATATTAGAAGCAATGGTTTTTAAAAAAACATAATTTTGAGTATAACTTTACGAAAGTAACTCTTTAAAAAAAGCGAAAGTAGCTCAAAAAAAAAGAAAGTAACTAGTAAAAAAGAAAATAAACATGAAAAACGAGAGCACTATGAAAATTCTTGCTGATGAAAATATTCCTCTGGTTATGGAATTCTTTCAAGAAATGGGCACTGTGATTACACGTCCCGGCCGTATGTTACAAGCTGATGATACGCGTGATACTAATGTTTTGTTGGTTCGTTCGATAACCAATGTCAATGAACAGCTTTTGGGCAATAGTGATGTCAAGTTTGTCGGAACCTGTACTATTGGCGTGGATCATTTGGATCAAGCATGGTTGCAAAGTAATCAGATTGAGTTTTCAAGTGCTCCCGGTTGTAACGCTAATTCGGTGGTTGAATATGTATACGCGGCTCTTTGTCATTTGGACGTAGATTGGCGTGGTAAAAAGTTTGGCATCATTGGTTGCGGTAATGTTGGTGGCTTGCTGTACACGCGCTTACAGCTGCAAGGTATAGAGTGCTATTGCTATGACCCGTTGCTAAGCGAGGGTGTGAATAAGGATCTAACATCGCTTGAGGAAGTGTTGGCCTGCGATATTATCAGCATGCATACACCGCTTACCAAAACGGGTAAATTTCCCAGCTTCCATCTTATTAATCTGCCTGAATTAAACCAATTAAAATCCGGTGCTGTGTTACTAAATTGTGGCCGCGGACCAGTTATTAATAATGCAGATCTGCTCCATTTTTTACAGTTACGAACTGATGTGCGCGTTGTGCTTGATGTCTGGGAGCCTGAGCCGAATATCTCGCTGGAGTTGCTCGACAAGGTGGCATTGGGTTCGCCTCATATCGCGGGTTATAGCTACGACGGCAAGTTAAAAGGAACTGAAATGATTTATCAGGCTCTGTGCAAATATTTAGATCTTGATGTAACGCTTTCCTTGTCGCAATTGGTTCCTCCCTTGAAAAATAATAAATTATGTTTGGATAAGCGCGCATCCGAGTGGGAGCAAATTAAACAGTTAATTACGCAAGTCTACTCCATAGCAGATGACGATAAACGCTTGCGCGAATTAGCGCGAAAAGCGCGCGCTGGGATAGAAAATTTCTCCGAGGGTTTTGATAATTTGCGCAAACACTACCCTACACGTCGTGAATTTCATAATTACCAGGTTATGGTGAATTCTACTCGGAGTAAAATTACTGACGAATGGCTGCAGGTATTGGGATTTAATGTTCATGTCGATACTTTTTGAAAAAATAACTGCGCTAGTCAAGCACTTAAATTTAAATTCCGAGTTAGATAGCTTCCGCTTGCTGCATGGACGTGGTCGATGTTTTGCTGGTTTGGAATTTGTTAACGTAGATTTTTTTCAGCCAGTTTTGATCTTGACGTGTTACAAGGAACCACCTGAGTTTTGGCTTGAAGACATTGCAAGTTTGTTGCGGGACAGGTTATCGCCGCAGCTGGCGTGCGTATTGGTGCAAAAACGTTATTTGCCCAACGCACCATCAGAAGTTTTGTTAGGCGAGCTTCCTGAGCAAGTTTACGCGCGCCGCAACAACCTCCGCTTTCATTTGCATCTCAATTCCCAACAAAATGCCGGATTCTTTTTAGATATGGAATCTGGCAGGCAATGGCTCGAACAGCATGCGCAGGGTAGGCGGGTTTTAAATCTTTTTGCCTACACCTGTGCGTTTTCTGTCATTGCCATTGCGGCAGGTGCAGACATAGTTGTTAACGTTGATATGAGCAGCAATGCCTTAAACCTCGGCAGAAGTAACCACCGACTAAATGGCTTGCCGAAACAGCGAAGTGAATTTCTGGCTGAAAATATTATGAAATCCTGGGGGCGTATTAAACGTCGCGGTCCTTACGATCTGGTCATTATTGACCCGCCTTCCTATCAGCCCGGCAGTTTTATCGCAGAAAAAGATTATGCAAAAATTATTCGCAGGCTGCCAGATTTAATGCCAAATGGCGGATTGATATTAGCCTGCTTGAATGCTCCAGAGCTTAGCGACGAGTATTTGAAAGATTTATTTCAGGAGCAATTACCTGCAGCAATATTTGTTGAAAGAATTGTGCCTCATGAAGACTTCCCTGATGTGAACTCCGAGCAACAGTTGAAGTTATTGGTCTACAATATTCCAGTAGTTGTTTTGGCTCCATAAAAAAATAAGGCCAGCAAATGCTGGCCTTATTTTTTTATATTGAAATTGCGCTGCTGTTCTTGGGAGCTGCTATTGAGAGTAGCTATTGTGAGTAGCTATTGTGAGTAACGCGATAGAAACTCACCAAAGCGATTAATGGCTTTCGTCAAATCATCTTCTCGCGGTAAAAATACAATGCGGAAATGGTCTGGACTTGGCCAATTAAATGCCGTGCCTTGCACCAGAAGAATTTTTTCTTGAATTAAAAAGTCCAGCACCATCTGCTGATCGTCTTTGATCTTGTACATGTCTAAATTTATTTTAGGGAACAAATACAAAGCTCCTTTAGGTTTAACGCAAGAAATTCCAGGAACCCCTTCTAGCGCTTTCATAGCCGCATCGCGTTGATCACGTAAACGGCCGCCGGGAATAATTAATTCGTTAATACTTTGATAGCCACCCAATGCCGTTTGTACCGCGTACATCGCGGGGACGTTGGCGCACAAGCGCATCGAAGACAGCATTTCCAAGCCTTCTATGTAGCCTTTAGCGCGATGTTTAGGGCCGCTGATCACCATCCAGCCAGAGCGAAAGCCTGCCAAGCGATAGGATTTTGAGAGGCCATTAAAGCTTACGCAGAGCACATCCTGCGCTAAACGCGCCATAGGGATAAACACAGCATCGTCATATAAAATTTTGCTATAAATTTCATCTGAAAAAATTATGAGGTTGTGCTCGCGCGCTACTTGCACAATTTGTTCAAGCACATCCTGGCTGTAAACGGCACCGGTTGGATTGTTAGGGTTGATAACCACAATACCGCGCGTTTTGTCGGTAATTTTACTTTTGATATCGGCAATATCAGGGAACCAGTCTGATTGCTCGTCGCATAGATAGTGTCGAGCATTACCGCCCGCAAGATTTACTGCTGCCGTCCACAAAGGATAATCAGGTGCGGGAACCAGAATTTCATCGCCATTGTTCAGCAACGCTTGCATTGCCATTACGATCAGTTCGCTAGCGCCATTGCCGAGGAAAATATCATCGATCTCTACATTGGGGATATTAAGACGTTGGTATTCTTGCATCACTGCTTTGCGCGCAACAAATAGTCCACGAGAGGCGGTGTAACCTTCCGCATTGGGTAGGTTATATATTACATCTTGAATAATTTCGTCAGGTGCGGCGAAGCCGAAGGGGGCAGGGTTGCCGATATTTAATTTAAGAATGCGGTGGCCCTCTTCTTCGAGGCGGTAGGCGTGTTCGAGTACAGGGCCACGAATGTCGTAGCACACACCGTTTAATTTGTCGGATTTTTTTATGGTGTTCATTTGCAGTAATATGCCTTTACTATTAGTGTTGTTCTGGAATTTGAATTATTAATCTTGAATAATCGTGTTTGTCTACCTAGGTGTCAAGGAATCATTATGTCTGAATCAAAATTTAACGATGAGTCTTATTGGTTAGAGCGTTTAACCCCGGAACAGTATCGAATTTGTCGCCAGAAGGGCACAGAGCGTCCCTTCACGGGCGAGTACTCGCAGGTATTTCGCGAGGGTGTTTATCTTTGTCGTGGTTGCGATGAACCTTTATTTGAATCTGATACTAAATTCGATGCAGGTTGTGGTTGGCCGAGCTTTTTCGCGCCTTTGCGTGCAGGTGCTATTAAAGAAGAATTTGATGAGAGCCATGGTATGCGTCGTACTGAGGTCATGTGCAAAAAGTGCGGCTGTCATTTAGGGCATGTATTTTCCGATGGGCCCGCCCCCACTGGTTTGCGCTATTGCATCAATTCGGCAGCTATAAATTTGAATGAAAAAGCTTAATCATAAATTTGCTTTTTCTTCCAGTCAGCATTCTGTTGTTCTTTTTTATTGAAGGTATCCCATTCCTTATTGGTCTGGTCAGTGGACGAGTCTGCAGCTAATTTCGCTTCGTTGTTTTCCAATGCTTTCTCTTCAAGCTTGGCAATAGTGGTATTTAATTGAGCAATTTGTTTGTCAAAGTGATGGGTAGTATTTTCGGTCGTGAGTAGTTTTTTCGTCAATGTGAGGTAATGAATGGCAAGGCGAGTCTTTCCTTCCTGTTGCGCCTGCTTGGTATGGAAGGCATAAGTATCGACAACCATTTGCAGGGAAAGCGCTTTAATTTGCTCCAGGTAAGACTTGGCTTGCACATTGTTAATAGTTTTGAGCGCTTCTTGCTGAAGTACGAAACGTTGCAGTTCTTGTAGGTGCTGGCGAACCTCTTTCATTTGTTCCGGGTTTTCAATTAAAGCGCTTTGGGTGGTATTTTTGTTGAGCGCGCTGAGCTGGCTGCTGTAAAGCGATATCTCATTTTGATAGCGAAGATTGTTAGGTTCGACTCTATTAAGTTGTTCGCAGGTATGAATCAATGCGCGATAAATTAAGGTTACCAGGTCGTTGGGTAAAAAGTTTTGCGGAATACCGCTAATCATGTGGACAAAGTTACGATGCTTGGCTTGTAAGGTCATTAGTATGCGTTGTTTTTGAATGCGTCTTTTTTCAACTGCTTGAGAAATAAGTGCATAGCAAGCGAGCGCGCTTAACAAAATAATTATGGATGCTACGATGTAAGTAGACATATTGGCCGACTACGAGACTGTGATTATTTGAATTATAGCATCAATAAAAAAGCGCAATAGATTATGTATTGAACAACTCTCGTTACTTGCTAAGTGCTTGTTTCCAAAGTTATAACATTAGAAATAAAAGTGTTGACAGTATGCAGGTTGCTACATAGAATGCGCCCCACTTCTGCTGGCTATGCTTCAGAAGGTTTCTGGGTCCCCATCGTCTAGTGGCCTAGGACACTGCCCTTTCACGGCGGTAACAGGGGTTCGACTCCCCTTGGGGACGCCATTTGCGGGAATAGCTCAGTTGGTAGAGCACGACCTTGCCAAGGTC
>JAZKFX010000034.1:0-47698 GCA_040386215.1 Pseudomonadota bacterium | reverse complement strand
GCACCGTGCTCTAATACCGCATTGGTGGTTACGGGTTGATTCTCATGTAATAGCGGATTAGGAATTCCGTTAGGAAAAGTTCCATCGGGCTCGTGTTGAATTTTAATGAATTCAAATGGCAAATGTTTTTCAAGAGCATTTATCACATGACCTGCCGCGCCATTACCAGCATTAACAACCAATTTTAATGGCTTTAATTTTTTGACATCAACATAAGTCAACAAATGCTGAATATAAGCGTCAAGTGTACTTTCTTGACGATAAGAACCGCGTTTTGAAAAATCGACAGGCGCAAAATTATTTTCTTCTGCCAAACGTTTTATTTCATTAAGGCCGGTATCACCGCTGATGGGTTGTGAACCAGCGCGCACCATTTTTAAGCCGTTATAATCGATGGGATTGTGGCTAGCGGTTACTACACAACCACCATCTGTTTTTAAATAACTGGTCGCAAAATAAATTTCTTCTGTGCCACACATGCCAATATCAATAACATTAGCGCCTTCATCGCGCACACCATTGGCAAAAGCTTGTTTAAGATCGTTACTGGTTAGGCGAACATCACCACCGACCACCACTGATTTTGGTTTTAAAAAAATGGCATAGGCCCGACCAATGCGATAAACGATATCCGCATTCAATTCTGTGCCTAATTTGCCACGAATATCATAAGCTTTAAAGCAGGTTAAATTCATTTACAGTATCCGTATTTAGCTTGAGAATAAAAAAACAGGATCTTATATTAAATGTTTATTGTGTTATGTGCTTTTGCTAACATAACTTCAAGAACCTGTTGGATATTTAGTGCAGTACTATCAATTATCAATGCGTTGGTAGCAGGTTTTAAAGGAGATACGCTGCGATTAGTGTCGCGCTCATCACGCGCTTTGATATCGCTAATAAGTTCAGCCATGTCCACGCTAGCACCATTTTGTTGCAACTGTTTGAAACGTCGCTCAGCTCTTGCTTCAGCACTAGCCGTTAAAAATATTTTTACGGCAGCTTCGGGAAAAACTTCCGTACCCATATCGCGACCATCAGCAACCAAACCCGGGGCTTGCGCAAAATCTCTTTGCCGCTGCAGCAGTGCTGCTCTAACGGCAGGGTAAGCGGCAACGAGGGAAGCCTTCATTCCAACAGTTTCGTCGCGAATTGCGTGCGTAACATCCTCGCCCGCTAATAAGATTTTGGTAAATTCTCCCTGAACGTCAAACAGTACATTAAGGTGATTAGCAATTTTTGCGATAGCAATTTCATCCTGAAAATCAGCTTGCTGTTTTACTGCAGATAAGGCGACCAAACGATACAAGGCACCGCTATCCAACAAATGAAAACCTAATTGTTTAGCGACTAACCGACTAAGCGTACCCTTCCCTGATCCACTCGGCCCATCGATAGTAATTACCACAATATTATTTTTAACTGTATTCAAAATCGCCAACCTTAACAAATAAAGGGCTAATTAAGTTACTAAGCAATTGATTGGATAATAGCTTTACAAGTTGCGACGGGGTCATGCGATTGAGTAATGGGACGCCCGATAACAAGATAACTACTGCCAGCTACGATTGCTGAGTGTGGTGTCAAGGTGCGCCTTTGATCATCGATTGGGCTCGACTCCAAGCGAATGCCAGGTGTTACCAGGCAAAAATCTGCACCGAAATGTGTGCGCAAAGTACTTGCTTCACGCGCCGAACAAACTACGCCATCCAGACCGCAATTTTTAGTCAAGGTAGTGAGATGCAACACATGCTCTTCCAAGCTTTCTTGTACGCCAATGGATTGCAGATCATGTGCGTCGATACTTGTGAGTACAGTTACGGCGATGAGTAAAGGTTTATGACCGCCGTGATGTGTAGCATGCTGCTCAAGAATATCCCGCGCTGCTGTCATCATACGTTCGCCGCCAGAGGCGTGCACATTCACCATCCAAACGCCGAACTGAGCAGCAGCTTTTACGGCTTTAGCAACGGTATTGGGAATATCATGAAATTTAAGATCAAGAAAAACTTCAAACCCCAAGCGCATCAATTGCTCAATTATGCGCGGACCACAGGCGGTAAATAGTTCCTTACCCACTTTTAATCGGCAATATTGCGGAGACAAACGTTTAGCCATATAGAAGCAATCGTCTGCATTATCAAAATCCATTGCCACAACAATGCGTGGGCCTTGAATATCTACCATTAATTACTCACTGGGATTGGACGGTTAAATAGTTTATTGAATAGCTCTATAAAAAAAGCCCGGACACTAGTGTCCGGGCTCCTATTAAAACAAACTTCTCATAATTTCGCAGCACCTTAATGCTGCTGCCCAGTGAAAAGAGGTAAGTATTTCTTTAGTAGCTTTGCTAGCACTATTAGCTTCTACATACCACCTCTTACCGTCCAGTGTCTTGGCCGACTATTTCACACGTAAATATTTACGATTGGCTTCAAGTGTTTTAAAGCCGATGCCTTTTACATCTGCAAACTGTTCGATGGATTTAAAACCTCCATTCGCTTTACGCCAGGCGATAATAGCTTCTGCTTTTTTTAACCCTACGCCCTTGAGGTTGGTTAATGTTTGCGCATCAGCAGTATTGAGATTAATCACTTCCTGTTGCGCAACCGCATTTGCAGAGGGAGCGGCTTTTGCGGGCGCAGTCACAGTTTCCGCCGTAACGGAAGGCTTATTAGAAGCGGCGGGGTCCAGAGCATAAGTAGCAGATGAAAAAATGAGAAGGGCAAAAACACAAGTAGAAAAAATATTTTTCATAAAAATAACTCCATGTAAGAAAACTAAAAAGTAGGTTATTGCGCGCGACTTTTTGTTGCGAGCCGAAGTAGCTTATTCAGTTTATACCAAGCACCCTAGTGGCAAAAAACGATTTATTATGTAAGAGAATGCTCACAATTGTAGTGGGGCAACATAAAAAAAGCCCCAGTTACCTGAGGCTCTTTTTAAATATATTGCTTAATTTTTTACTATTCTTTCAGTAATTGTTTCAAATCAAGCGCACCCCAATGCGGGAAGTGTTTACGCACCAGCTCATTTAACTCAAGTTCAAACTCAGTAAAATTAGTTTGTACGCTATTCATTTTTTCATCAAGGCGGCTCATTACCATTCCAGCGCCAACCGTAATATTGGTAATGCGATCAATGATGATAAATGCACCTGTAGCCCGATTTGATTTATAAGCATCCACTACCACGGGTTGATTCAATAACACATCAACTACCGCAATATCATTTAATTGCAACTGCGAAACCACCATATGTTCTTGAGTGTTTACATCAATACGATAATGGATTGATTCAACTTTACCGTTGATAACCTTGCTTGCAAATTTAAATAAATAATCGGTATTGGGCTGCAAAGATTTTTCAGCCATCCAAACCACATGAGCTTGCAAATGATTTGTTAAGGGTACAGTGTCATTTGCCAGCACCAGCATATCGCCGCGACTAACATCAATTTCATCAGTGAGTGTCAAGGTAACGGATTGCCCGGCGAATGCTTCAGGTAAATCGCCATCATAGGTAACTATAGATTTAACACGGCTTGATTTACCTGATGGCAAGGCTCTAATAGCATCGCCAACTTTAACAATACCCGAGGCGATGTTACCGCAGAAACCACGAAAATTTAAATTAGGGCGATTAACATACTGCACAGGCAAACGGAAATCTGTGAAATTTTTATCGTCGGCAATCGGCACAGATTCAAAAATTTCCATCAATGTTTGACCTTGATACCAAGGTGAACGTTCTGAGCGATTGACGACGTTATCGCCTTCCAGTGCAGAGATAGGCACGAAGAAAACGTTTTTCATTTCAAGTTTATTGGCAAATGCAAGGTAATCAGCTTTAATGGATTCAAACACGGACTCGCTGAAATCTTTCAAATCCATTTTGTTAATGGCAACTACAATATGCTTTATGCCTAACAGCGATGCAATGTAACTATGGCGGCGAGTTTGGGTCATTACACCCGCACGCGCATCTATTAAAATAATGGCTAAATCACAGGTGGATGCACCGGTTGCCATGTTGCGCGTGTATTGCTCGTGGCCTGGAGTGTCAGCAATAATAAATTTACGTTTGGATGTGGAAAAATAACGATAGGCCACATCAATAGTAATGCCCTGCTCGCGCTCGGCTTGCAAACCATCGACGAGTAAAGCCAAATCAATTTTTTCACCGGTAGTACCATGCTTGGTGCTATCCGCGCGCACTGCTTCCAGTTGATCTTCATAAATCATTTTAGAATCGTGCAATAAGCGTCCGATCAATGTACTTTTGCCATCATCTACGCTGCCGCAAGTTAAAAAACGCAGCAATTCTTTTTGTTCGTGTTGCGCGAGATATGCATCTATATCTTCGGCAATTAAATCTGACTGATGACTCATAATAGTCTCTTATACAATCGCTAAATTTCGTAAAATTATCTATTTTAAAAAACAAAAAATTAAAAATAACCTTCTTGTTTCTTTTTCTCCATGGAGCCGGAGCTGTCATGATCTATCACGCGACCTTGACGTTCTGAAGTTGTTGTTAACAACATTTCCTGAATAATTTCTGGCAAGGTAGTCGCTTCCGATTCAACGGCGCCGGTTAATGGGTAACAACCCAGGGTGCGAAAGCGCACCATTTTTTCTACCACTTTATCATTCGGCCCAATAGGCATACGCTCATCATCAACCATAATCATAGTGCCATCGCGTTCAACAACTGGACGCTTCGCGGCGAAATATAAGGGCACTATAGGAATATTTTCTAAATGAATGTATTGCCAAATATCCAGCTCGGTCCAATTAGACAAAGGAAACACGCGAATACTTTCACCTTTATCTACACGGCCGTTGTAAATATTCCATAATTCCGGACGTTGATTTTTTGGATCCCAGCGATGATTTTTATCGCGGAAAGAATAGACACGCTCTTTGGCACGGGATTTTTCTTCATCGCGACGTGCGCCACCGAATGCAGCATCAAATCCATATTTATTCAGTGCTTGTTTTAAACTTTGTGTTTTCATAACATCTGTGTGCTTTGCACTTCCATGTACAAAGGGACTAATACCCATATCAACACCGTCCTGATTGATATGTACGATTAAATCCCAACCCAATTCTTTAATGCGTTTGTCACGAAACTCAATCATTTCGTGAAACTTCCAAGTGGTATCAACATGCATTAACGGAAAAGGTGGTTTGCCAGGGAAGAAAGCTTTCATGGTGAGATGCATCATCACCGCAGAATCTTTACCGACCGAATAAAGCATGACTGGATTATCAAATTCCGCAGCAACTTCACGAATAATATGAATGCTTTCAGCTTCCAGTTGTTTCAAGTGTGTTAGTTTGTAGTTCGACATCAATGGACTACCAAAATTATGTCGGTCAGTAAGACCGGAGTTTAATAGTTATAAAAGACGGCAATTATAGCCAGCGGTCAGTTAAGTGTTAACAATTAATTACTTCTAAATTTATTCCAGTTTGTTTCGCAAGCTGTACAAAGGTCGGGAATGAAGTTACCACGTTAGTGCTATCTTTCACATGAATAGGGCCATTAGCTCGCAAGGCCGCAATGGTAAAAGACATTGCAATACGATGATCGTGGTGAGTTTCCACTGCACCACTTTGAATCTGACCGCCCTGGATAATAATACCATCGTGGGTTGGCTGCGCATCAATACCAAGAATTTGCAAACCATCTGCCATGGATTGAATGCGATCAGACTCTTTGACCCGCAATTCTTCTGCGCCCGTTAAAATAGTTTCACCTTGCGCGCAAGCAGCGGCAATAAATAACGCCGGAAATTCATCAATAGCAAGTGGTACTTGATCTTCAGGAATGCGAATACCTTTTAAGGGTGCATAGCGAACACGAATATCCGCAACCGGCTCACCACCAACAGTGCGCTCATTACTGAGGGTTAAATCACCACCCATCAAACGCAAAATATTTATGACACCAATACGTGTTGGATTAATACCAACATGAACCAGTGTCACATCGGAGCCAGGGGCAATACTCGCAGCCACCATAAAAAAAGTCGCCGATGAAATATCAGAAGGGACCTCAATTTTAGTGCCGGTTAATTTACCGCCACCCGTTAACTCAGCCACTGCACCTTCACGCTTTACGCTATAACCAAAACCCGTGAGCATGCGCTCAGTGTGATCGCGAGTGGGCGCAGGCTCGGTAACACGTGTCGTACCTTTCGCATATAGACCTGCGAGTAAAACACAGGATTTAACTTGCGCACTTGCCATAGGCATCACGTAATCAATGGCTTTCAATGCTGCGCCGCCACGAATTTTTAAGGGAGGACGACCACCCTCACCTGTTTCAATTTGCGCGCCCATTTCACGCAACGGATTCGCAACACGATTCATCGGACGCTTGGCGAGAGATTCATCACCACTCATTTCGACATCGAAAGCCTGGCCAGATAAAATGCCCGACATCAAGCGAATAGTGGTACCAGAATTCCCCATGTACAAGGATTTATTCGGTGCTTTTAAACCATGCAAACCCACACCATGAATTTTTACATAGCCGTCAATTGGGCCTTCAATAACAACACCCATATCGCGGAATGCTTGCAAGGTAGCCAGTGCATCTTCGCCTTCCAAAAAGCCTTCGACCTCAGTGATTCCTTCTGCTAATGAACCCAGCATAATCGACCTGTGCGAGATCGATTTATCACCAGGTACACGAATAGTACCAACAACTTTACCACCGGGCTGAACTACATAATCTATTTTTTGTGTGCTCATGGAATTTACAAAAGCTCTCTTGGCTAACATGTTAGTAAAATGATCGCGCGCCACTTTTGCACGAGTAAAAACCCCCAACAAATACTCACTGTTTTCAGTTTCTATACCGGTACGCAGACGCGTTAAATTATTAATAAATAAATCCAGCGCATTTAAAACACTATTTTTATTGGCTCGCATAATGTCATGCCACATTATCGGGTCGCTGGAAGCGATGCGCGTGAAATCGCGAAAACCACCAGCCGCGTAGCGAAATATATTCGGGTTACCTATATCTTGTGCAAGGGTATCGACCAATGAATAAGCAATTGCATGAGGTAAATGACTGGTCGCAGCCAAGACCTCGTCGTGTTCAGCAACAGTCATAGTTAATACTTCCGCACCGACAGCTTGCCACAACTTTGTGATTAATTCTAAATGCGTAACACCCGTATTGGGTAACGGAGTAAGAATGACACGATGAAGTTCATACAAGTCTGGATTAGCAGCACTTACACCACTTTTTTCAGCACCGGCAATAGGATGACCTAAAACAAACTGCGCGGGAACCTCACCATAAACTTCCTGTGCAGCGAGTTGCACATTGCCTTTAACACTTGCGCCATCCGTAAGCGTTACTGTATCTGAAACACAATCTTTGATTTCTTGTAAAATTGATTTTACCGAAAGCGTAGGTACAGAAATAAAAATAACATCGCCAGCACCCAATTCATTGGCCACATCTGCTAACGAAGTATAAGCACGATCAACCACACCTAATGCTAAAGCTTCTTCGCAAGTTTTTTCGCGACGTGCAATACCAACAACTTCTTTACAGGAAAAGCGCTTTTTTAAACCTAATGCCAAGCTACCGCCAATCAATCCAATGCCAATAACAACCAGCTTATTGATAAGCGGAGCGCTAATGACTGGCGAGGATATCTGAGCCATAAAGAATTACAAAACTGCTTTGGGATAAGAGCCGAGCAATTTTAAATCTGCACATCGGCTAGCAACTTCTTTTAACACTTCACTGATTAGCGGATCATCAACATGACCAGCAAAATCAATAAAGAAAACATAATTCCATACACCGGTGCGCGATGGACGCGTTTCCACGCGAGTTAAATCTATATTATGACGGTGAAACGGCTCAAGTAAATTGTGCAAGGCTCCAGGTTCATTGCGCATTGCTACTACAATGGAAGTTTTATCCACACCACTTTGTGGGACCGCTTGAGTTCCAATAATTAAAAATCGTGTAGAGTTATCCGGCTGGTCTTCTATTTTTTCGGCGAGCATGGTCAAGCCATATAACTCTGCCGCCATACTGCCGGCAATGGCTGCAGCATTCCATTCACCTTTTAAGCGCTTGGCTGCCTCTGAGTTACTACTGACAGCAATACGTTCTGCTTTTGGATAGTGCGCATCTAACCATTTGCGGCATTGGGCCAGGGATTGATAGTGGGAATAAATACGGCTGATGCTGTTAGTATTTGTAACATCTGAAACCAATAAATTATGGTGAATGCGCAATTCAACTTCGCCACATATTTTTAAATTGGAGCCCATAAAATTATCGAGGGTATGATTCACCACACCTTCAGTAGAATTTTCAACCGGTACCACACCGTAATTAACCGCTCCAGCTTCAACTTCACGAAAAACTTCGTCAATGGCAGAAAAAGGTAAAGCTAATGCTGATTGGCCAAAATGTTTTAATGCGGCTTGATGGGTAAAGGTACCCTCTGGCCCAAAAAAAGCAACTTTTATAGGATTTTCAAGCGCTAAACAAGCAGACATAATTTCGCGAAACAAACGCGCCATTTCCTCATCACTTAGCGGACCCTTATTGCGCTCCATGGCTTTGCGTAGTACTTGTGCTTCGCGTTCGGGACGATAAAAAAGAATATTTGCTTCGGGTGTAAGACTAGCTTTTTTAACGTCCGCCACTTCCTGGGCACAGGTTGCACGCGCCGAAATCAGACGACCTATATCATCGTCAATTGCATCAATTTTATGACGCAAAGCGAGAAGCTTTTCAGCTTCTCCGAGTTCTTTGTGGGTCGGTTCATTAGGCATTTATTTACTCGTCAATAGCGTCATCAACAACGGCGACATCATCATCTGCCACACCATCGTCCAATATTTCTTCGCCTTCAGCTGCTTCAGCACGTGCTAATTCGCGCTTGGCATTTTCATCAGCGCTTTCTTCAATGCGCTGCAGGCCTTGCATATGTTCATTTTCTTTTAATTTAATCAGGCGTACGCCCTGAGTATTACGGCTCAAGACAGAAACTTCGTCGACACGTGTACGCACCATGGTACCTTGATCAGAAATTAACATAATTTCTTCGCCGTCAAACACTTGTACTGCTCCCACCAACTGACCATTACGCTCAGTGGTTTGCATTCCTATAACGCCTTGCGAACCGCGACCTTTTGCCGGGAACTCACCTACTTCAGTACGTTTTCCGTAACCATTTTCACTGACCGTTAGAACCTGGCCACCTTCCATTGGGATAACCATGCCAATGACTGATTGACCTTCGGCTAAACGAATTCCGCGTACGCCACGCGAGGTACGTCCACTGGAACGAATTTGTCCTTCACGGAAACGTGCAGCTTTACCAGAGGTAGAGAATAGAATTACATCGCAAGTACCGTTGGTAATCGCAGTGCCCACCAAGGTGTCGCCTTCATCGAGTTCAATTGCCCGCAAGCCAACGCTGCGTTGCCGCGCAAATTGGGTCAATGCGGTTTTCTTGACGGTACCTTTAGAAGTTGCCATAAAAATAAAATGTTCATCGTCGTAAGATTTTACCGGCAGAATCGAGGTAATACGTTCGCCTTCTTCCAATGGTAATAAATTCACCACTGGACGACCGCGAGACTGACGACCCGCAACTGGAATCATGTACACCTTAAGCCAATACACTTTACCGGAATTAGTGAAGCATAAAATAGTATCGTGAGTGCTGGCGATTAATAGGTGCTCAACAAAATCTTCATCTTTTACAGCTGTGGCTGATTTACCCATACCACCGCGACGCTGCGCCTGGTAATCGTCTAACGGCTGGCTCTTCGCGTAACCGCCGTGAGAAATAGTCACCACGCGATCTTCAACATTGATTAAATCTTCCGTAGTTAAATCTAATGTTGACGCAACGATTTCAGTACGGCGCTTATCACCATAATCGTTTAACACTTGCATAAGCTCTTCGCGGATGACTTCCATCAAGCGCACAGAATTGCCGAGGATTTCAAGGAACTCGGCGATTTGATTTAATTTCTCATCATACTCGGCGAGCAGCTTGTCATGCTCCATTCCCGTTAAACGATGCAAGCGCAATTCCAGAATTGCTTGCGCTTGAGCAGCTGATAAATAGTATTTACCATCACGCATGCCATACTCTGCACCCAGCTCTTCAGGGCGACACGCATCTTCACCGGCGCGCTCAAGAAAGGGAGCCATTTCGCTGGCATCCCAGCCACGCGCCATTAAGCCATCTTTGGCATCAGCGGGAGTGGTTGAACGTTTGATCAATTCAATCACTTGATCAATATTCGCGATAGCGACAGCCAAACCTTCCAACATGTGGCCGCGTTCACGCGCTTTGCGTAGTAAATAAACGGTACGGCGTGTAACCACCTCGCGGCGGAAACGGACAAAGGCTTCCAGCAAATCTTTAAGATTAAGGATTTTTGGCTGACCATCGTCGAGCGCTACAATATTTACGCCGAAGGTGGTTTGTAACTGGGTTTGGCTGAATAAATTATTCAGCAACACATCACCCGATTCGTTGCGCTTTACTTCAATAACAATGCGCATACCGTCTTTATCAGACTCATCGCGCAGCTCGCTAATGCCTTCTATTTTCTTTTCTTTCACCAACTCGGCAATACGCTCAATCAAGCGTGCTTTGTTAAGCTGGTAAGGAATTTCGTGAACAATAATAGTTTCGCGGCCAGTTTTTTCATCGCGCTCAATTTCTGTTTTGGCACGCACGACAATACTGCCACGACCGGTGCGATAAGCCTGCACTATGCCTGCGCGACCATTAATAATCGCACCCGTAGGGAAATCCGGGCCTGGAATAAATTCCATTAATTCATCAACAGTGATCTCAGCATTGTCGATCAACGCCAAACAACCGCGCACTACTTCACCCAGATTATGCGGTGGAATATTGGTCGCCATACCTACGGCGATACCTGACGAGCCATTGACTAATAAGTTGGGGATACGCGTTGGCATAACCGCAGGAATCATTTCTGTGCCGTCATAGTTGGGCACAAAATCTACGGTTTCTTTATCCAAATCGGCGAGCAAATCGTGAGCAATTTTTGCCATGCGGATTTCGGTATAACGCATGGCGGCTGCGCGGTCACCATCTACCGATCCGAAGTTGCCTTGACCATCAACCAGCATGTAGCGCAATGAAAAGGGTTGGGCCATACGTACGATAGTGTCGTAGACGGCGGTATCACCATGGGGATGGTATTTACCGATTACATCACCTACCACACGGGCAGATTTTTTATAGGGCTTATTCCAATCGTTTTTGAGTTCGCTCATGGCGAATAGAACACGGCGATGGACAGGCTTCAAACCATCGCGCACATCTGGCAAAGCACGACCTACGATTACGCTCATAGCGTAGTCGAGGTAGGACTTTTTCATTTCGTCTTCAATACTGACCGGTGATATTTCTTTGGCGAATTCGACCATGGGAATACAGCTTTCCTTTTTATCAAGGCGTTGATTACAGTGATTGCTGATTAAAGTAAGAGTTAACCAAGGGTACTTGGCAAATCAACTTAGCGACAGCTACAAATGGATAGCAAGGGCGCGACTAACATTAAATACAGAACGTTTGCGACGCATTTTTACGGCCTAAATTTAGGCGGCGATCTTACCACAGTGCCGCGCAGATAAGCACTTTTTAGTCGTTGAGAATGAGGCATTCTTCCATAGATTTTCAGCGAGGCTGCACCGCTATATCATCGATTAAAGGAGTGCAAAAGCATTCAAATCAGGGTTAAAACACATCATTTACCTACATAAGTCATAGGTTTGCTGAAAAACAGCTCGCCAAAATTTTGACAGGTGCTAAAAACTCGCCGAATGAATCTCTCCAACCCGTCGAGTTAACGGCGCACCCAGCATAAAAAACAAACAACATTTTTCACATAAATTTTATATCTATTTGTTTTAATTACATTTTTTTTAAAGCCACACCTGGCACAGATTTCGCTAATAACATTTTAGCCGACTAATTTTATTCAATCCGGGTAGATATTCATGCAGGACATGACAAGACAAAACGGTGTTGCCAGCATAACTAGCAGTCAAACACCCATACTCACGCCTGAACAGGAAATTGAATCACGCGTCAAACTCATTCAAGCGTTACAAATGACGCTGGAACCTAATGAAATTCTGAGTATATTTTTTAAACATCTGCAAGCTATTATCCCGGTCGGAGGTATTCAATTTCGTTTTGCCAATGATATTGATATCACTAAACTGGGACGCGATGCATTACATCATTGCGATTACCGCCTGACGACCGATGAAGGCTATTTAGGTGAAATTATCTTTAATCGCGGCAGACGATTTAATGAAGCCGAACAACGCCGACTCGAAATTATTTTGGGCGCACTCGTTTATCCCCTGCGCAACGCATTGCGTTATCAATCTGCCATGCAGATGGCTTTACTGGACCCACTTACACGATTGGGGAATCGCGCCGCATTAAATAATGCTTTGCGCCGCGAGCTACAACTTGCACAGCGACATCAATACGAATTATCGCTATTAATGATTGATGTGGACCACTTCAAATTGATCAATGATCAACACGGCCATTCACGCGGTGACGAAGTGCTACAAGCGGTTGCGCGCACTATTGCCAACGTATGCCGCGAAACTGACATTAGTTTTCGCTACGGCGGCGAGGAATTTGTAGTCTTACTGCGTAAAACGGATGAAGCCGGTGCATGTATTATTGGTGAACGTGTACGCAATGAAATCAGTAAAATAACAATGCTACAACATGGCCGCAACATTCAACCAACGGTAAGCATAGGGATAAGCACACGCACATCAAATCAAAAAGAACACATCGATCAATTATTTGATCGCGCTGACAAAGCGCTTTATCACGCTAAAAGAGGGGGTAGGAACTGTGTTGTCAGCAGTTCAACGGTAGGATGATAAAAACAAAATAGCCGCTACTAGAGCGGCTATTTTGTTTTGCGGTGCTTTAAGTAATACTTTTTCTAATTCATTCAAAACTATTTAGTGTCTTTTACTCTACAACAGGCTTATTTTTTCGCGGTGCAGGTTTAAAACGTTTGGGCGGTGCAGATGCCGCGCGTAACTTTTTCTCGTGACGCTCACGTTGCATACTTTCGTCACGTGTAGGTTGCACTATCTTCGTATGATTAACCTTATCAAAACCAGCGGTTGAACATAAATCCAAAATTTCATTTTCACCCAATTCAATCCACTGCCCAACTCGCACATGCGAGGGAATAAAAATATTGGCGTAACGTACGCGCTTTAAGCGGCTAACTTTCACACCTTGCGATTCCCATAAACGACGCACCTCACGATTGCGACCTTCCATGACCACACAATAAAACCAACTATTGCGTGACTCACCTGCACCTTCAACAATATCGGTAAAACGTGCAATACCATCTTCCAGCTGTACACCGGCTAATAGCCTTTTGCGCATATCATCATCAACATTTCCTTGAATTCGCACAAGGTATTCACGATCAATAACAGATGATGGATGCATTAATTTATTCGCGAGCTCTCCGTCATTCGTAAATAATAGTAAGCCGCTAGTGTTAAAATCCAAGCGCCCTACGGATATCCACCGCTCACCTTTTAATGCAGGCAAACCGTCATACACAGTGCGGCGGCCTTCTGGATCTGACCGCGAGCAAATTTCACCTTCAGGTTTGTTGTATAGAATTACACGGCGACGCGCGGTATCGGCACGCGCTAGAACACGATGGCCATTAACAAAAATTTTATCATTGGCAGTAACACGGTCACCCAGCGTAGCAGTGCGATCATTCACTTTTACTTGTCCCGCTTCAATAGCGCGTTCCATTTCGCGACGCGAACCTACGCCAGCACGCGCTAGTACTTTTTGCAATTTTTCATCTATAGGCTCTTTGACTAAACCAACCGAGTTTGCATTAGACAATTTTTTTGGCGCGTCCTCTTTAACAAACTTTTCTGGCCGAGGAGATTTGGTTGCTTTAAAACCAGCAGCTTTGTTAGCAACTGGCTGAGCATCCCTCTCTCTTTTTGTGGGTTCTTTTTTTGTGGACGTATATTTATCTTGCTTTTCTGTCATGAATTTTTTACTAGCGGGTTTGCTAGCTACTGCTGGCTTCACAGCCCTGGCGGATTTCTCGCTCACTTTCTTCGATGTATCTACACCAGAAGCAGAGAAAGACTGTTGATCAATTTTTTTTACCATAAGATTAATTTTTTTACCCTGGACTATTACAACGGTTATAGGTTGTTGAGTTTTTCATCGGTACTTTCATTTTCATTGAACTCATTTAAAGTCTCGCTTATTACAGCCACGTCGACTTCATTATTTTTTGTACGCTTTCCATTATTATCAGTTGCAGATGGTGCTATGCCGTCAACAACTTCAAACGCGTCTTCACCATCCACAAATTCTTCTAAATCACTTTCTCCAATAGTGTCCGTATTTACACCAGCCGCTATTGTTTCCCCAGAGGCTTTTTCTGTGACTGATATGTCAGAGTCCTTCTCTCCTAAACCTTCTTCCTCGCCAAGGTTAAGCACATTCATCAATTCATCCAAATCGCGAATTTCACTCAACGAGGGTAAATCTTCCAGATTTTTAAGATTGAAATAATCCAAAAATTGACGCGTCGTTGCGTATAAGGACGGACGGCCTGGCACGTCGCGATGACCCACTACTTTCACCCACTCACGCTCCATTAAGGTTTTCATAATGTGTGAACTGACTGCTACGCCACGAATTTCTTCAATATCACCGCGAGTAAGGGGCTGGCGATAGGCAACCAATGCCAAGGTTTCCAATAATGCACGCGAATATTTCTGCGGTTTTTCATCCCATAACCGATTAACCCAAGGCGCTAATTCTTCGCGCACCTGAAAGCGCCAACCGGAGGCCACTTCTTTTAATTCAAAACCGCGCGCACTGGACTCTGCAACAATATTTTGCAGAGCAAGAAGCATGTCTTCTTTACTCGGGGCTACCGCAACATCAAATAATTCTAACAAGCGGGCAATAGTTAAAGGCTGTGCTGCCGCCAAAATTGCACCTTCAATAACTTTTTGTAGCATCACTTGATCCACCGGCTGCTGTGTAACCGCAACAGTGGCCGCTTCTTCAATTAGTACATCATCATGTAAGCTAATTTCATCGACTGCATCCAAAGCAGTCATTGAATCTTCGCTAACATTCTCTTGAATATTATCTTCTAACTTGTCTTTGAGGTTTGTCATTGAGTTCTTGCTTTCACATGAATTGAGCCAAAAGATTCGCTTTGCACAATCTCTACCAAAGCTTCTTTAATTAATTCCATTACTGCTAAAAAAGTAACCACCACACCGAGGCGCCCTTCCTCCACGGTAAATAAGCTTACAAAAGGTACAAAATTGTTCTGCGCTAACTTATCCAATATCTGCGCCATGCGCTCGCGAGTGGACAGGCGTTCTTTGGATACATGATGGCTCTCAAACATATCTGCGCGGCGCAAAACTTCAGACAGAGCCAATAACAGTTCTTGCAGTTCTACATCGGGATCCGGACGTGTTAGACCGCGGTCGGGTGCCACCGCTGAGGCCTGGAAAATATTGCGACCTATGCGCGGTAAGGCATCCACATCTTGCGCGGCTTGCTTAAAGCGCTCATATTCCTGTAAGCGACGAATAAGCGAAGCGCGTGGATCATCATCCTCTTCCTCATCAACATTGGAGCGTGGCAATAACATGCGCGATTTAATTTCCGCCAACATAGCGGCCATCACTAAATATTCTGCCGCTAACTCGAATTGATTAGCATCCATCAGCTCAACATAGGCCATGTACTGAGTAGTAATTTCAGACACATTTATGTCCAGAATATCAATATTCTGACGGCGAATTAAATACAGCAATAAATCCAGAGGCCCTTCGAAAGCTTCTAAAAAAACTTCCAATGCATCAGGCGGAATGTACAAGTCCTGTGGTAATTGCGTGTAGGCCTTTCCGTGCACCATCGCAAATGGCATTTCGCTTTGTAAGGGTTTACCGGGAAGTTCCTGTGTAGCATCTTGCTCAACAGCAAGCGTTGCCGAGGGCACAGCGTGCGCAGAAGACACTAAAGCAAAGGGTTCATCAATGGTAGAATTCACAAGAAAAGCCTGTTAAAAAAAATCTGACGGGGGATTTAGCGGCCCGCAATTGGCGGGCATTATAGCCGTATAAGGTAATAAGGGGACAGCTTTAACGCAGACCAGTTACTCATAAGGACGAGAGGTATAGGGCTTTCCCATCTTCAAAAGCACGAGATACTTGAAGACAGCTAAATATAAGGGTGAAAAATACCAGAGCCAGTTCTCTCTCACTTTCCCGATATTCTTTCGAAAATGCGAGCTGTTAGGAGGTTTTAGATAGCATGAAAGCGCATTATTCGAAAATAAAAGCTAGGCTTACAGCAATATCTCATTAACCATTCAATAAGCTTTCATGATCATGCTGAGGATTAACACAATGCTGCGCAACTTTTTCCTGGGAGCTGTAATAAGTGTGGCTTTTTTGACGTCTTGTGGTGGTGGCGGAAAAATCTATGTAGGCAAAACTGCCTCAAATAAAGCCAGTACAGCAAGCATGATGAACAATGCGAGCAGCCTTAACAGTAGAGGTAGCACAGCAAGTCTGGCCGCAAGCAGCGCAGCCGTACTTGGGATGAGCCATAACCCGGGACAGGATTGTTTGAGCTGCCACAGAGCGGGTGGAACAGGTGCAGTAAAAGCGATTTTCACATTGGCGGGCACTGTTTACAAATCCGGTGGCGCTGCGCAAACCCAGGGCACGGTTAAACTATTTATTCATCCTACTAACACCTTAAGTGTCAGTTTAAAAACAGACAGCCTAGGCAATTTCTATACAACAGCTCCGGTAACAGGATTATTTGTTGCGGGAGGACCTTTTGTTTCCGGAGTTGACGTAGCAATTGATGGGCCTGAGGCAAGGGATACAAAGATGGCAGGTTTGGTCACCAATGGCTCGTGCAATGCCTGTCACGGTATATCGACAGCAAGGATTACGGCTAACTAAAACCCGCCTATTACATCATTATTATTAAATAGCGCCTTTAAATCCGCCAAGAGAGCGCTTTTCTATTTTGCAAAACCTCCACGAAAACGGGAAAATGCTCCCATCACGCAAACGGCGAAAAGTCCCCTTTTCCCTGACGCACTAGCTCCGGCGCATCTCCGGTTAAGTCAATGATGGTTGTTGTCTCAATTCCGCAATAACCGCCGTCAATGACCAAATCCACATGATGCTCCAGTAAATCACGCATTTCATAAGGATCTGCGACCGGGTATTCCTCACCGGGCATTAACAAACTGCTCGTCATTATGGGTTCACCCAGCTCCTCGAGGAGTGCCAAGGCGATAAAATTATCAGGCACACGCAAGCCAATCGTTTTGCGCTTAGGATGCATAAGCCGGCGTGGCACCTCGACAGTCGCCTCTAAAATAAAAGTGTAAGCACCTGGCGTATGGTTTTTGATAAGACGATAAATCCGATTATCCACCTTGGCATAGGTAGCCAATTCCGAAAGGTCGCGACACATTAAGGTAAAATTGTGATTCTTATCTAACTGTCGCATAGAACGGATTTTATCGAGCGCATCTTTATTGCCAATCTGGCAACCCAGTGCATAAGCAGAATCGGTAGGGTATACGACAATACCGCCTTTACGAATAATATCCACCGCTTGCACGATCAAGCGATGCTGTGGGTTTTCTGGATGGATCTGAAAAAATTGAGCCATAAATACTTCCATAAAAAAACAATAAAACTTTTAGGCTGCAAAACCGAGTAATTGCCATACCGGCTTGCAGCTCATCGGTAAGTTATTAAAACTACCCAGCTCTTGCCACGGCTGATTGGGCGAATGAAAATCACTGCCACAAGACGCAGCCAAATTATTTGCCGTGGCAATGCGAGCCAAATCTTCTGTCATCGCCGACGCTTGCATGCCGCTAATAACCTCTAAAGCATCACCGCCTATTTGTGTGAAATCTTTAATCAAAGCACACATTTTTGTGCGGGTAAGATCATATTTACAGGGATGCGCCAGCACTGCAACTCCTCCTGCAGCATGAATCCAATCAACCACTGTTTTCATATCAGGCCATTGATATTTAACGTCCGCTGGTTTTCCTGCACCTAGGTATTTTTTAAACGCCGCATTAATATTATTAACAGCACCTGTGTTGACAAGATATTGGGCAAAATGTGGCCGACCTACCAACGCCTCCCCCGCAATTAATTGCGCACCTTCGAGGCTGCCAATTATGCCTGCTTTAGCGAGGCGCGCGGCAATCTGGTCGGCACGAAGAGTCCTTGCATCCTGTTGGTGATCAATAGCATCTTTAAGCGATGACGATTCTATGTCAAATCCTAGACCCACTATATGTACTCCACCTTTACCCCATTGACTTGAAAACTCAATGCCATTAATGAGAGTAATACCACAAGCATCAGCCGCTTGTTGTGCCAAAATTAGCCCCGCTATGGTATCGTGGTCAGTCAACGCCAGGACATTAACTTCTCGTTCCTTAGCTCTGGACACCAACATTTCCGGGCTTAAAATACCATCGGAAAAATGGCTATGGCAATGAAGATCAAATTTCACACGTTTACCTTTTTAAATACTGCATTGGGTCGTCACAATTATGGCACCCATTATGACCGAGACTCGCGATGACCGATAATATTTCTGCTGCTTCATCTGCTCAACCCACAAATTCCCAGCAAGCATCACCTGAATCATCTACACCTGCAGCTGAAAATGCAATAGTGAAAGCCAGCGAAAAAAAGCCAAAAAAAGAAAATGTTTTAGTTAACATTTTGATGAACATTGTCATTCCCACATTGATTTTAACAAAAATGAGTGGCGATAATTTTATGGGGACACAATGGGGACTAGGCGCAAAATGGGGTCTGGTTGTGGCACTTGCCTTCCCTATTAGTTATGGCATTTTTGATTTTATGAAGCACCGCAAGTTTAATTTTTTTTCCGGTCTCGGGATTGTTAGTGTGTTGTTAACTGGCGGCATTAGCCTTCTGCACTTGGATACTAAATATTACGCCATTAAAGAAGCTGCAATCCCTGGAATAATTGGTTTAATGGTTTTATTTTCAACTAAAACCCGCTTTCCGTTGGTAAAAACGTTTATTTATAATGAAAGCATTCTCCAGGTTGAAAAAGTCACTGCTGCGCTAAAAGCTCATGACAATACCGCAGCATTCGAAAAAACCTTACGTCTTGGCTCTTATTTGATAGCCGCTTCATTTTTTATCTCATCGGCGCTCAACTATATTCTTGCCAAAATGATAGTGGTAAGCCCAACCGGCACCGAAGCATTTAATATTGAAGTGGGCAAAATGAATGCGCTTAGCTTTCCGGTTATCGCTGTTCCTTCAATGTTTATTATGGTTGGTACACTTTTTTATATTTTTCGCAGCATTCGTTTACTGACCAGCCTCACGATGGAAGATGTGATGCATGGCGGCAACGACACTGACAATAACAAATAGAGAGACTGGTATGCTTTACGCAATTATTAGCGAAGATGTAACTAACAGCTTGGAAAAACGCAAGCTCGCACGCCCTGCGCATTTGGAACGATTGCAATTACTGCAAGACGCAGGTCGCCTAATATTAGCAGGCCCCCACCCGGCCGTAGATAATGAAAATCCTGGCGAAGCAGGCTTTACTGGCAGCTTGGTAGTCGCTGAATTTAATTCGCTGCAAGACGCACAAACCTGGGCCGCCGCAGACCCTTATATTCTCACTGGCGTTTATGCTCAGGTAATAGTAAAACCATTTAAAAAAGTATTACCTTAATTTATTAAAAGACTTCAATTGACAAACAAAACTCTTGTTTACGAGCGACAACTTAACTATGAAACAAACAATCCATACCCATAAACTAGCCATTTCGTCATTAATTATTGCCACACTCGTAGCAGGATTTTCATTACCCAGCTTTGCGGAAAACAGATACATAACGGATATTATTTCAGTACCCTTGCGTAGCGATAAAGATAATCAGGCCGGAGTATTAAAAAGTGGTTTAACCACTGGCACTAAATTAAAATTTATTCGTGAAGAGGAAGATTCAAATAAAAATAAATGGTCGCAAGTAATAACATCTGACGGCATTGAAGGCTGGGTGCGTAGCCAGAATTTAATTAACGAACCTACCGCCGCTATAAAATTAGAAGCCTTAACTTCCGGATCATCCAATGTAGTTGAGCTCCAGAAACAAAATATGACCTTCAAAACCGAATTGGAAAGCTTAACTGCAACCTATCAAACCCTGCTTAAAGAAACCGAAGAAATGCGCACAGCAACGACTTCAGATATCAATATGGAACAAGAAAACCAAAAAATACATCGTGAGTTTCAGTTAGTACAAACTGAACGGGATGTATTAAAAGCTGAAAATTATTTGCTGAAAAAATACGATAAAAACCAACAACGCATTTATGGCGGACTGTTAATCCTTTGCGGTATTATTTTGTCCTTAATTTTACAATCGTTTGGCAAAAAGAAACGCCACTCCGAGTGGAATTAATGGCTAGGCAGACATTGGCATGAACAGGATTATCCGTACATGCCTCACTACTGGTCAAACACCTGAATAACGGAAATTCTTCACTGAAGAATCTATATGAAAGGGCATTACGATGAAAACCGCACTGAGTGTTAACCTCAATAAAATTGCTCTTATTAGAAATTCTCGCGAGGGCAATTATCCCAATGTAGTTGCACATGGAAAAATTTGCCTGGCGGCGGGCGCAGATGGATTAACGGTTCATCCGCGCCCCGACCAACGGCATATTCGCCCCCATGATGTTTATGAACTTGCCGAGCTATTGCAAGATAATCACCAAGCCGAATTCAATATTGAAGGTAATCCATTTGCTGAAAAAATAGGAAATTTTCCCGGTTTCATACAATTGGTCTGCGATACCAAACCGGAACAATGCACCCTGGTTCCAGACAGCAATAGTCAACTCACGTCTGACCATGGATTTGATTTACGCAAATCTGGCGAAAGCTTGCGTCCAATTATCGACCAATTAAAAACGGCAGACGTGCGCATTAGTTTGTTTATGGACCCTGACGTTGAGCAAATTGAATTGGCTAAAATTATTGGGGCGGATCGCATCGAGCTGTATACCGGCCCTTACGCAGCGGCATTTAAAAACCAGGATAAAAGCTTTGAATTATTATTCCAGAATTATTATAAGGCAGCAGAATATGCGGCCAGCATTGGCATCGGGGTCAATGCCGGTCACGATTTAAATTTGGAAAATCTTGCCCACTTTCGTCAGGTCCCACAATTACTTGAGGTATCTATAGGTCACGCACTTACCGTGGATGCTATCGCCATGGGGCTAGACAAAGCTGTGCGAGCCTATAAAAATATTTGTAATGCCTGATTTCTATTTCAATTTAATAGACTTAATTTAATAAACTGAGCACAGTTAAAAACAAATGACAATTGAACGCAGTGACAGCCAAGCCTACCTGGATAAAAAAAAGCTTTTTGATGGCATGCTGACCGTTTACGGTCGCAAACCGGTATTGGAAGCACTGCAAGATAAGTCGACGCAGATCCATCGCTTACACTTGGCAGACAGTAATAAATCAGCCGCTATCATGGATGATATTATTGCTTTGGCAAAAAACAAAGGTGCAGAAGTTCTTTACCACAATCGCCAAGCGCTTTCACGCATATCAAAAAACTCCAGTCAGGATCAGGGCGTTGCCGCTGACTTAATCTGTCGCGGCTTTCAAACCTACGATAACTTTTTACAAAAAAACGCAGGCGAAAAATTTACATTGTTAGCCTTGGACGGAATTAATAACCCACAAAACCTTGGTATGATTATTCGTTCCGCCTGCGCTGGCAATATTGATGGAATTTTATTGCCGCAACATGGCAGCGCGCAGATTGATCCACTGGTTATTAAAGCCAGCGCTGGAACTGTTTTTCGTGCGCCCATTTTGCGCTGCAATTCTCTCGCGGCGGCACTTAAAGATTTTAAAACTCAAGGTACAATTATTTGTGCACTTTCCTCTCACGCAAAAATTGAGCTAAAAGAATTTACTCCAGCGGAAGCTTGTATCTATGTATTAGGGAATGAAACTGATGGAGTATCTAAAGAAGTCGCACAACTGTGCAACGAAAAAGTTCGCATTGCCATGAACAATGGTGTCGAATCCTTGAATGTAGCGGTAACTGCTGCATTAATTGCTTTTCGCTAAGTTATTCATTTTTGAATGAGCTAGTGTAGTGTCGACAAATTAGCCTAAGCAGCAAATAAAAAGAGGAGCAAATTTACTCCTCTTTTTTTATAAACTACAACAACCCTTTCCTAAAGTTTATACCCATCCTCTTCGTGCAAACTAAGATCCAAACCTAAAGCTTCCTCATCTTTAGTAACCCGCAGTCCTCCAGTTACCACGCTGGTGAATTTAAGTAAGACAAACGTTATTACAGCGGTGTAAACCAAAGTTGAAACTATACCAATCAATTGCACTTGCAACTGTTGCCCCATGGTTTCAATCCCCGCACCGAAACCTTGACCACTAAACACGCCCAATTGTGTTGAAGCAAAAATCCCAGCGAGAAATGTTCCGATAATTCCACCCACGCCATGCACGGGAAATACATCAAGCGAATCATCAATCTTCCATACGCGCTTGACCAGCTGCGTCATAAAGAAACACACGGTACCGGCAAGCAAACCAATTACCAGCGCGCCACCTGGACCAACATAACCTGAAGCCGGAGTAATTGTGCCCAAGCCGGCAACCATGCCCGTCACAATACCCAACACACTGGGCTTTTTGAATTTGATCCATTCAATGATCATCCAGGCCAAAGCGCCCGCTGCGGCTGAAAGATGGGTCACCAACATCGCCATGGCCGCGCTACTATTAGCGGCTAAAGCACTACCAGCATTAAATCCAAACCAACCAACCCACAAAATACCCGCGCCCGTAACCACCATAGTCATGTTGTGCGGAGGCATTGCTACAGTCGGAAAACCGTTGCGCTTGCCAATCACCAGCGCAGCTACCAGCGAACCCACTCCCGCAGTGATATGTACGACCGTACCACCCGCGAAATCGAGAAAGCCCATTTTAAATAACCATCCCGAACTGCTCCACACCCAGTGGCAAATGGGTGCATAGCAAAGGAGTAACCACAGTGAAGAAAAAATCAGCATAGAGGAAAACTTCAAACGCTCAGCATAGGCACCCACAATTAACGCCGGGGTGATAATCGCAAAGGTCATTTGATACATCGCGAACAAGCTTTCAGGGATATCACCCCACATTGCATCTTTAGTAATAGTGGCAAAGAACACTTTGCTGAAATCACCAATAAAAGCGTTTCCTTCACCAAAACTTAAACTATAACCAATCACAACCCACAAAATAGAAGCAACCGCAGCAATGGCAAAGCACTGCATTAACACCGAAAGTACATTCTTAACACGCACTAAGCCCGCGTAGAAAAGTGCAAGTCCCGGCAATGTCATAAACAATACCAGGGCGGTAGCAGTAAGCATCCATGCGGTATTCGCCGTATTTATGCTAACCACTCCGGTAGCGGTGTCCGCATAACTCGACGAACTGGTAAGCAAGCTATTACCCATAACAAAAATCGGAAAAACGAATCTAGCGGCCATTTTCATCATCACACACCCTTTATTTTTTATTCGCTACTTGATGCAACTTTAATAATAAATTTGCCCCAATTTGTAACACTGATCATCATAAAATAAAAAAAACTCTTCAATTAGGATGAAATCCACTTAACTTTAAAGCTGTTTATACCCAAAAAAGAGCAATAAATATCAAAAAATAACGCCCCAAAAGCGTTTAGCACAAAACGTACCAATGATTTTTATCTTTATTTATCAAATAGTTAATTATTTCAATTAATCTGACGGCCATGTATATGCACCATACAAAGGCACTTTAAAAACTGATAGCACAATTATTTAACATTGTTGCTTGTTAAGGCTTTTTCACTTTGTTTTCATAGGGGAAAATTTTGCGAGGTTATGCTGCAGTTGCGGCAGGGCTATTAGGTTTTCGGCATAAACCAGTTGCTCATATAAATCAATTATAGGGTGAAGAACGGGAGCTAGATCTGGCCGCAAGTTAACTGCTCGCAATACAAGGTGACGCGGGGTCTCCCCCGGCTCAGGCACAACACCGCATTGTTTTAATTTTTTAGCTAACTGCCGATAAATCAACTGCGTGGAGCGCTCGATCGAAGAGAGTTTTTTATGGTGGGAGCGAAAAAACAAAACTGCAAAAATCAACATCACCGCAATGCCACCGGCCCCCAAAATCAAGAGCGCCAGCCGTAGTGGATTAACATTATGTAAAAGCTTATTTAATAATGAAGATTGCAAACTGGAATCATAATTCATAACCCATCGTATCCAGCGAAAATTGAGGGCATCCCACTGATAACGCAGAGATGTTAACAATTTAAATGAGGAACCAAAACGCCGACTTAGCAATCTCTGATCGGTCGCGTTGAGCGAGTCCGCAATACCACGCTGAATCCGCTCTGGCGATACCGCCGCCGTCGGATCCACAAATACCCAGCCGCGACCATGGATCCAAACCTCAGCCCAGGCATGCGCATCACGCTGACGAATAACCAAATAATTTTCGATTGAGTTCAATTCACCACCCTGATACCCAACCACCACTCGCGCCGGTATGCCGGCAGCGCGCATAAAAAACACAAAACTGCTGGAAAAGTGTTCGCAAAAACCGCGACGGCTTTGCCATAAAAAGTCATCGACCGAATCTTCGTCCAGGCTTGGTGGCCTTAACGTGTAGAAAAAACTTTCTTGGTAATAATTAAACACTTTTTCAATTAATTTTTCGGTGCTGCCTGCTTCAGCAAACCACTCACGCGCCACTCGACGCGTTTCAGGATTCCCTTGTCGCGGCAATTGTAAATTCTGGTTTAAGGCTGCCGGATCTTCACCACTCGCCTCCAGGCGATAGTGCAGAGCCGAAGTGACTTTGTAGCTCATTCGCTGAGTTATTGGCGATGTCGCCTGCAGATGTAAATCGTCTCCCAGTATCAGTTTTCCCGACCAGACTTCAGGTGCGGCAAGCACATACAACCAAAGCCGACCGCTGGGCTCGACGATAATGTCGTATGTCGTTTTATCGCCAAGGTGTTCAACTTGTTTCCACCAACTCTGCTTGGGCGGACT
The DNA here is from genome assembly GCA_040386215.1 of Pseudomonadota bacterium. Lineage (GTDB taxonomy): Bacteria > Pseudomonadota > Gammaproteobacteria > Pseudomonadales > Cellvibrionaceae > Cellvibrio. The sequence goes on along the minus strand of JAZKFX010000034.1, from coordinate 22,366 downwards.
GAATGCTGATGAACTTTGAGGTATAAATTGTTGCGGATTTTTAGTTGCAGAAGTTTGCGACCAGCGCCGACCATCAAACGTGGAAAACACCAAACTACGCCAGTAAAGTTTTTCATTAGCGGGAATTTCTCCGTCAAAGGCGACACGAAAGGCTAGCTCATCCGATTGTATCAACTCACTGATATCACCTGGCGACATAGAGTCACTCATACCAGTTTTAGCATGCTGAGGCGAAGGCACGGACCAAAAAGAACCTAATCGCGGCATTACAATAAATAAAATAAACATAAAAGGAATAGCTTGTAGCAAAATAAATACACTGGGACTTAACGTCAACCAGAGATTTTTCAGAGTACCTTTCTGTTGCAGTGTGTGTGCGTCTAAAGCATTGCCTTGCAAAACCGGATTGAGATAGAGCTGCATCAATAAGGTACACAGCAACACCAAACAAAAAAAACCATAAACTGCGGCAACAAAATGATTAAATTCAATAAATTGTGTGGCCAGAATAAAAAATGCAATGTAAACCAATAATATAAAATCTTTTCTATTTTTAACTTCCAATAATTTTAAAATAAATCCCACCAACAACAAACTTATCATGCTCATAAAATTAAAACTTAAACCCAGACTAACCACTAAACCTGCACTACAAATAAACACGATAAACGTCTTATGTAATTTCCGGGGATAATTTCCAGCACCTTGAAAAATTCTCCAACGCCAGACAACAACCCCTAACCATACTACGGCTATCCACAGCGGCGCACGCAAAAGATGTGGCGCTAAAACAAAAATTTGAATTACGAATAGCCACAGTAAACTATTTCGAGAAATGGACGGCGAAGAAAACAAATGTGTTTTAGTATTTGCTGATTTAGCGAGCAACATTATTCGTCCACCGCTAAGCCAAATAATGCCAATGCAGTTAGCGCCTGCAAACGATGGGCCTCACCAGTTCCCGACTCAATAATTTTATTGGGCAAAATAAGACCGAACTCAATATTGTTTTCTGAAAACTGGTTAACCCAGTAACTCATATACGACAAACCTAATTCGGTGTCGCCAACATTTAGCTGGTGCCAATCCAACCAAGATTGCTGACTTTGATGTGCGCGATAATCTTTTAAATGCATACCAGCGCCGCGGGCATATTGCTTCCAAGCCACTTGCGACAAAGGTGAACCAGGGTAATAGGTTTGGAATCCCTGAAATTCATCGCCTCTTTGATGAGAATAATATTGCCCTTCATAACCCTGCCCAGCGCCCAGGGGAGGCCTGTCGCAGGCAATAGAACGCGGGTAAATTAACGCTTGATGATCAATGTCCACATACGCCCAGGCGCGAATAAAGCCAAAAGGAAAATAACTTTTAATCGTTATGCGTGGCAATTTTAGCCAACCGCGATTTTGTGCAACCAATCCTAAAGTTATCTGATCCGTTTTACCCGCTAATAGATGAATCTGTGCGGGTTCAGAATTTTCCAGAATTAATAAAATGGCATTGTGATTAGTGTGATATTGCGAGCGAACCATAATATCAAAAGGAGCTACATCTCCCACCGCAGCATAGTGAATAGCGGCGGGTGAAAAAGTTACACCGAGCATATTTTTAAACGCGTGAATAGTCGATACCAACATCACACTAATGAGGAAAAAAGAAAATGCGAGAATTAAATTATTTTGATAATTGGTGCCTAAAAGCCAGATCAGTAATATCACCAACAAAAAAGCTAGACCTTGTTTACCGGGAAATATATAAATAGTTTTATGACGCAGAATAACCTGCGCTGAACGAGGTGAGCGTTTGGCTGCCCAGCGATGAAAATGTCTTTTGAAAAGTGACAAGAGAAGACTCCCCTGTACGAATTATTGTAATGGCAAGATTAGGAATTCACTACTGCCACAGAAGACAACACTTTTTTTACTAAGCTTTCTTGCGCAAAAAGTTGCGCACTTCCTTTCGGAAGTAAACGATGCGCCACTACTGCTGAAAATAAATACTGCACATCTTCAGGAACGACATAAGCGCGTTCATGCATAAATGCCCAGGTCTTTGCTGCTTTAATTAACGCCATTGCGCCGCGTGGAGATAGGCCCACCACAATGTCATCAAAGCTACGCGTAAAATCAACTAGACGATGCACATAATCCACCAGGCTATCCGATACTTTTACCTGCTGAATCTCAATTTTGATTCTAGTTAGCTCATCGACCGGTAAACATACTCGCAACTGAGCCAATTGCTCGCGAGTGTCGCCGCCCTTAAATAATATTTTTTCAGTTTCCGCATCCGGATAGCCAATGCTAATGCGCATTAAAAATCGATCTAGCTGTGATTCTGGCAGAGGATAAGTTCCCATTTGCGACATGGGATTTTGTGTAGCTATGACAAAAAACGGTTGCGGTAAAAAATAGGTTTTACCTTCACAGGTGACCTGGCGCTCCTCCATAGACTCCAATAACGCACTCTGGGTTTTCGGCGTGGTGCGATTAATTTCATCAGCCAATAATACTTGCGTGAAAATTGGCCCTTGGTGGAAAGTGAAGCGCTGCTGCTGTGCATCAAAAATAGAAATACCTAAAATATCTGCAGGCAACATGTCACTGGTAAATTGCACCCGGTTATAGGTTAAACCCAATACTTTAGCGAGTGCGTGCGACAGCGTGGTTTTACCCATGCCAGGGAGATCTTCAATAAGGAGATGGCCATCGGCCAATAAGCAGGTCAGCGCGAGTTTTATTTTGTCTTCCTTGCCAAGTAAAACGCGACCAATTTCATCAACAAGTGTTGCAACAAAATTTCTCACAGTGAATCCTTAATTAAACAGCTCGCCGCAAGCAGCAAGGCATATTTTTGTGCCAAAAATTCAGTTCGTGGCAAGCCACGGGGAATCTAACCCTCGCTAGCGATTCAATGGGAAGACTTTGATTACTGCACTGAATTGTCATACTCGCAAAAGCGGGATTCGCGCCTCTAAGAATAGCTTCCGTTTCGCGGTTATGACAATCTCGATAAAAAAATTACAGCAAATTTAAACCACGCTCTAAATCTGCGATTAAATCCTTAACATCTTCCAGACCAACAGAAACACGAATTAAATTTTCAGTAATGCCTGCTTCAAGTTTTTGCTCTGGTGTTAAACGGCCATGAGTCGTAGTTGCCGGATGAACAATAGTCGTTTTAGTATCGCCGAGGTTGGCCGTTAGCGACATAATGCGTGTCGAATCTATCACGGTCCAGGCCGCTTCGCGTTCGCCATTAACACGAAACGAAAGCACACCACTAAAAGCGGACTGCTGTTTTGCGGCTAGCTCATGGCCTTCATGACTGGGTAAACCTGCGTAGAAAACTTTTTCCACTTTAGGATGTTGATGCAACCACTCTGCAAGTGTAAGCGCGCTGCGCGAATGTGCTTCCATACGTATACGTAAAGTTTCTAATCCCTTTAAAAAAATCCACGCATTAAACGGACTCATACTCGGGCCAGCACTGCGCACAAAACCAAGCACTTCATCGACTAATACTTTAGGGCCAGCAACTACCCCGCCTAAACACCGGCCTTGGCCATCAATATATTTAGTTGCAGAATGTACGATTAAATCGGCACCGAATTCCAGAGGACGCTGTAACGCGGGCGTACAAAAACAATTGTCAACCACTAACAAGGCATCATGCGCATGAGTGATATCAGCCAAACGTTGAATATCAATCACATCGCTCAAAGGGTTAGAAGGTGTTTCTACAAACACCAATTTCGTCGCTGGAGTGAAGGCAGCTTCCCAAGCCGTATAATCGGTGGGCGCAACAAATGTCATAGTTACGCCAAATTTTTGCATAAATTTATTGAGCAATACGGTGGTAGTGCCAAACACACTGCGCGAACAAACTATGTGATCGCCAGATTTTAATAACGCCATGCAAGTACTAAGAATAGCAGCCATACCGGAAGACGTGCCCACCGCCGCTTCAGCGCCTTCAAGCGCAGCGATGCGCTCCTCAAAATTACGTACGGTTGGATTGGTGTAGCGCGAATAAACATTACCAGCCTGCGCACCGGCAAAACGATCTGCGGCTTCCTGAGCACTAGCAAATACATAGCTAGACGTTAAAAATAATGCTTCGCTGTGCTCGCCTTCGTGCGTGCGCGATTGACCTGCACGCACGGCCAATGTATCTAATTCAAATTGCGCTAACTCTTGATCGGAATTGTTCATAAGCACCCACTAAAATACTATTCAATTTTGGATTACTAAAAATTAATATGTCACAAACATAGATGAATTAAAACTGGTGAATATACACTCTAATCCAATAAATTATTGGGCTGACCATGGACAAATTGCAACTATAGCGAATGGTGGGTCAGATTTAAATTTAACTACATCGACAGTAACAATATGCGATAGATTGCAATAACAGCGTAATAAAATTCAAAAAATTTTGTATCGTAATTATAATATCCATCATTTTGTACAAGTACTGCCCACCCGCACCGGAAATTGTTACCTTCACGCCGCTAGTAGACCCGGAAGAAATGGACCAACCGGATACCCTTCCTGATTATCCTCCATACCTATTCAAAATATCAGGCTACTTCCAGAACTGAAGGGAATCTCAACGCCGGTGTAACCACCGAGTCCAGTAGTGTCATTATAGTTGAGACCATTGTTCCAGGTTAAAGTAAATGTTACTAAAGATAGGCGGCAGAATTCTAGCCCCTACCTTTTCTGGCTGCGTACTAAGTCAATTAAGCCGCTCAGAAAACACAGACAATGCAGCCATTCCTGGGATGCCAATCGCTGCGCCAGTAAAGTTATCCGTGGTACGTAGTTTGATGTCTCATAATTTATCCTTTATTCCGTAATTTTCTTGCATTTGTTAACAGCTCTATTGCACCGGCCCAATCTGGCATACTCAATAGATAATTTTGTAGATACCAAGGTGTGCACAAATCTTCTGCGATGGAAGATGCACTGTCCTTATTTCTACGCATACTAGCGTAATAAATTTCAATATCTTCTCGCTGCTTATCTATTTCCAAAAGTAAATTCGAAATTTTTTTCCATGAAAGTTCAGAATAAATTGGCAGAGCGTACAAACTAAGGTCACCGAATTTCTCTACTTTTTCTTTTATTGTACCGCGAAGAGGAATAATTTTAATTTCAAATTCACCGTTAAGCTTCACCTTCAAAATACGTTCATCAGCATAACTGTAATTCTGAATTTTCTGTGGCAAATATCCGTACTTATATACAAACATCTCCGGCTCAGATACATCTATTGAAGTCAAACTTCCATTTAAAGACCTTAGCCTCCATCCGGAAATCGTAAAATGCCCATGCAAATCAGCTACGGCCTCCTGCTCCTCAACCACTTTTCGTCCGGGAGAATGGAACGAAGGGTGCTCTGAATACCAGATTGCAACTACCACTACACTTGCAACCGGCTGCCCCGTGACCTCATCAAGTATCACACCAGAGATAGGCTTAGCGATGGAAAAGCCCGATACACAACTGCTGCAAGCGAGGCACAAAATAAATATTGCGCCTAATTTTGGAAATTTTTTCATAGCTCTTTTACCTTCCAATTTCCATTTGCATCTTTTATTAATTTAATCGTATGAACATAATCACCGCCGTTATACCCCCACCTTAGTCACTAAATAAATGGCGGAATTTTCAGTTACATACAAAGGCTCTATATTAAGAAGTTGATTGCCAATTTCGGGTAAGTGAACCTCCATAAGACCACGTAAAACACGGAATCTGGCTTTCTTTATATTCAAACACAGCATTAGCAGAAGGCATATTTGATTCCGGAGGTGTAACTGAAAATGTTTTTACATTCTCAGGAAATACAGGCTGAGCGTTTGCTCCTGCAACATACTTCAACAATAGTGAAGGATCAGAATTTTTTGCTCCGCGCAATGACAAGGCAATTTGATTTTTGTAACCCGTATCCCAAACAAAGTAATCAACATTAACAGTTGCAAGCTTAAGATTTTTAACTGCAAAAATAGTTTGGTTAGGATTAAGGCTGGACACTAAGGTGTACTCACCTTGTTTAAGATAGCTAACCATGTTGTTAGGTATCTTCGGAGAAACGGCAATAGGTGTGGCTATGTCGCCACGCAATATAATTATTAAGGGTTTTTCTGCAAAATACTAATCACTGGAGCCATCACCATCATTATCTCCGTTATAAATATTAAAGTTAGCCAGACTAAAAGCAGAAGTGGCATTTGCTAAAGCATTTACGGAAAATAAAATAAAAGTTGTCAATACTACAATAAAGTGATGAATATATAGCTCAGCACCTAAGGTTTTCGAAACAACTTCCCTCACATCCAATTAATTTCTGACTTTCAGCAACTTGAAATAAAATTTATATTAATCGCATTTTACATCAAGCCATACATATACACGCAAATATTGCAACCTTAACCCATAGACCCATTATGCAATCCAATCGGCTCATCACTCAAAGTGTTAGATTTTTTCCCCGTCTTTGCCAAATCATTACGCGCTTTAGCAAGCCTGGCTAAATATTCCGGGGTCACATCTCCGGTAATGTATTTGCCAGTAAAAACTGCGCAATCAAATTCCGTGACTTTTGTATTACCTTCCGCTGATGCGGCGATTAAATCTTCAAGGTCTTGATAGATTAACCAATCTGCACCAATTTCTGCACAGATCTCATCATGACTACGGCCATGCGCAATTAATTCATTTACCGTAGGCATATCTATGCCATAAACGTTGGGATATTTAACTGCGGGGGCAGCTGAGGCGAAATAAACTTTCTTTGCACCGGCATCGCGGGCCATCTGAATAATCTGCTGACAGGTGGTGCCGCGCACAATGGAGTCGTCCACAAGCAAAACATTTTTTCCTTTGAATTCCAATCCGATTGGGTTCAACTTTTGCCGTACTGATTTTTTGCGCTGCTGTTGGCCGGGCATAATAAAAGTACGACCAATGTAGCGATTTTTTACCAAGCCTTCGCGAAATTTTACACCGAGCCCATAAGCCAAGGCTTGGCCAGCGACACGGCTTGAATCAGGAATAGGAATGACCACATCAATATCATGATCGGGTCTCTCACGTAAAATTTTATCGGCCAATTTCTCGCCTTGACGCAAGCGGGCTTTATAGACAGATATGCCATCCATAATAGAATCAGGACGCGCAAAATAAACATGCTCAAAAATACAAGGGGCCAGACGCGAATTTTTTGCGCATTGACGACGATGCAACTCGCCGGCTTCGGTAATATAAATTGCTTCACCAGGTGCAACATCATCAATTAAAGTGAAGCCCAACACATCGAGCGCAACACTTTCAGATGCAATCATATATTCATCAAAGCCATCTGCTGTTTTTCGCGAGCCATAGACTAAAGGACGAATACCATAAGGATCACGAAACGCAACCAAACCATAACTCGCAATTAACGAAACAGTGGCGTAACCACCACTCACGCGATTATGAACACCCGCAACAGCAGTGAAAATATCATCGGCTGTGGGATTTAATTTTCCCTGCATTTGTAATTCATGCGCAAACACATTGAGCAAAACTTCTGAATCGGAATCAGTGTTGACATGACGCAAATCTGTTTTAAATAATTCTTCACTTAATTTATCCGCATTAGTGAGATTACCGTTATGGGCCAAGGCAATACCATAAGGCGAATTAACGTAAAAAGGTTGCGCCAACGCAGGGCCAGAATTACCCGCCGTTGGATAACGCACATGGCCAATACCCATGGTACCGACCAGACGTTCCATGTGACGAGTTCTGAATACATCTTGCACCAGACCATTGGCTTTTTGTTGCGCCATGCGACCGTTTTGACAGGTGACTATTCCGGCAGCATCCTGCCCGCGGTGTTGCAGTATTGTTAACGCATCATACAATTGCACATTGACATCGCGCTTACCCACTATTCCTACAATGCCGCACATACTTGCTCACCCTGTGATAATAATTACTAGAAATTACAAATGAATAAAAATTTTATACTTGCACCGAGGATGGTTTAGCCATGAAATTTAATAACCAATGAGAAATTTCACTTGTCATATGTTTCACTGCCGCTTCATAGGGTACAAGATAAGGAATAATTAAGGATTGCTGAAACCAGGAATCTTTTTTTACGGGAATAAAAGAAGGTAAATAAATTAATAAAATCATCACGATAAAAAATCCCCGGACAAAACCAAAGCACATCCCCAATAAGCGATTGCTAATGGATAGGCCCGTAGCATTTACCAGCGCATTAACTCCGTAATTAATCAGCATACCGATTAAGAGAACTGCAACAAATATTCCCAGGAATGCCGTCATAGCACGTAAGGATGGGGTCGTAATCAGGTGAGCTAAAAGTAGTGCGAGACGATCACTGAATAGATTGGCAATGATGACTGCAGCAATCCAAATGACTAGAGAAAAAACTTCTTTGAAAAACCCACGGGCAAGACCAATAAGACACGATATTGTTAATATGGCTACTATGACCCAATCTGCCCAATTCATGTGCCCGACTTCCCCACTTAGCAACTCTCTATCAAGGCTTAATAAGAAAAACATTTTAACAGAGCCGCCTTGCATCAAACAGCTCTTTAACCACTCTTTAAAAATTAGCAGCAATAGAAATAGGTTTACAGTTTAAGGCCGAAATTGCATTACCATTGATTTAACTTTTAAACGCTTGTCGATTTGGCTTTTCATGGTCAAGGCTTCTGCCTTATCCAACTTGGGACCGACATACACACGGCTAATGGTGGTAGCACCGCTGGGTAGGGTACGGACATAAGCTTTGAAGCCGTCAACTTGCAAATCGTCACGTACCTTGTTCGCCGCCTCTTTAGTACTGAAGCTACCCACCTGTACAACCCAGGCATTAGGTAAATCTTCTGCATTTAAAGGCATAGTCGCGACAGTTTTTTGTGCGGGGGCGATCACTTGTGACGATCTACTCGAATCTGCTAAAGAACTGGGAGCCTTAGAATTTATGGCTTGTTCACGGGTTTCGTCAGGTACAAACATAGTCTCGGGAGCAGGTGCAGGCACAATATCTGGAACCGGTTTCGGTGCATTGAATTCCACTGGAACTATACCGGGGCGAACCGGAATTTGCGATTTTGTGCTGATTTGATCATCTTGTTTTTCTTTAAAAAAACCAGGTAAAAATATCACCGCAATCGCAGCGAGAAAAGCAGCACCGATTAACCGATGCTTTAAAGTATATTTCACTCAATACCTCGCCTAATTAACATCACGTAACTCTATATTTGCTTGCAGATAAAATAAAACAGCAGCAACCGTATAAAAAGAACCAAATACAATTACCCGATCTCCCGCATCGCTTGCACTTAATAATGTCTGCATTATCGCATTAATATCACCGCTATAACCGGTATTGTTATTTCGTGCGTTTACCTTTACATCCAACCTTACTAATTTTCCAGCCAAGGCCTCTGGTGTCGCTGCACGTGGAATATCGGCTAAATCCAAAAGATACCAAGTGTCCACCACACCAACCAAATTCGCCAAACTGGCTGCGCAATCTTTATCTGCCATCATCGCGACTATCGCATGGGTCCTGCCAGCGCAAGGCTCATTCGTTAGTCGACGAGCAAAATATTCAGTGGCAGCAGGATTGTGCGCAACATCTAAAATAATTTCGCGATTACGAAAAACAATTTTCTGAAACCGCCCAGCCAAGGTTAGTTTTCGCAGCGTGGCCTCTATGACAGCGAGATCCAACTTTATATCCAACAAATAAATCGCTTGCAGGGCCGCAGCTACACTAGGCAAAGGTAAGTGAGGCGCGGACATGTCAAAAAAACTGACGCTATCACCATCACTATTTTTTCCTTGCCATTGCCATTTTTTTGCATCAAGCCGATAAGAAAAATCGCGCCCGAGCAAATAAGTTTGAGTTTCTAGCTCTGCAGCTAAAGTTAGGATGCTTTGTGGTGGACTTTCATCTGCACAAATAAAAATTTTATGTAGGCGCAAAATGCCGGCTTTTTCTCGACCTATAAGTTCACGAGTATCGCCCAGCCAAGCTTGGTGATCTAAGGCAATGGAGGTAATTATGGCAACATCAGCATCTATAATGTTAATGGCATCCAGGCGCCCGCCCAGACCTACCTCTAACACCATAAAGTCAACATTATGCTGTTTAAATATCTCTAGCGCCGCAAGTGTGCCGTATTCAAAATAGCTCAGACTAATTGCAGCGGCTTCGGTGGCAACAGCAATTTTTTCAAAAGCATTGCAAATTTCTACATCGCTAACTGACTTGCCATCAACTTGAATACGCTCAGCGTAATGTAATAAATGCGGGGAAGTGTAAATACCCACGGAATAATGTGCAGATTGCAACAAAGCAGCACAAGCGGCTACGCATGATCCTTTACCGTTAGTACCAGCAACTATGATGGTTTTGGCAACGGGATTTAATAGCTGTAAATTTTCAGCAACTTGACGAATCCGTGTTAAACCGAGGTCGATTTCTATCGGGTGGCTTTGTTCAAGCCACCCTAACCAATCGGCTAATGATGCATGTCTCATACAGTGGGAGAATTAGTTAAGCGCAGGATGACGAGTAAATTTAGCGAGCAGGCCAGCAATTTTATCGCGTATATCGCGACGATGAATAATCATGTCAATAGCGCCATGATCAAGCAAAAATTCTGCGCGCTGAAACCCTTTAGGTAATTTTTGGCGGATCGTTTGTTCAATAATTCCAGGGCCAGCGAAGCCTGCCCGTGAACCTGGTTCGGCAACGTTAATATCACCTAAGAGCGCAAGGCTTGCCGATACACCGCCATACACTGGATCAGTCATGATCGAGACATAGGGAGTGCCTTGCATTTTTAAACGTTCAATAACAGCACTGGTTTTTGCCATTTGCATTAACGAAATTAGTGCTTCTTGCATACGAGCGCCGCCAGTGGCAGAAAAACATATAAGCGGAATATTTTCTTCGAGAGATACTTTTGCAGCACGAGCAAAACGTTCACCAACCACATACCCCATAGAGCCGCCGTGAAATGCAAACTCAAACGCTACTGCAACAACCGGCATACCTTTTAGTTCGCCGCGCATTGCCACCAACGCGTCCTTTTCGCCAGTCAATTTCTGCGCAGTGGTTAAACGTTCTTTATATTTTTTGATATCTTTAAATTTCAAACGATCTATGGGCAACACATCTGCTGCTAGTTCCTGACGATTTTGCGGATCCAGAAAAATATTCAATCGCGCACGGGCACCAATACGTATGTGATGATCGCATTTTGGACATACATCCAAAGTTTTTTCTAATTCAGGTTTATATAAAACTGCGTCGCATTTCACGCATTTTTCCCACAAACCTTCCGGCACTTTATTGGTACGCTTGCCATCGACTTGATCAAATTTAGGAATAATTTTTTCTAACCAGCTCATCGTAAACTCTCTTTTAATTTTGTTAGCTAGTGATCGATATTAGTTATCGACTGATTAACGAATATTTTTGCGTTAAAAATACTTTTATAAAAATTAAAGGGTGTCTATTGCATTACGAATACCGGTAATAATTTCGCCCACAGCAATGGCGATAGCAGCGGCAGGTTGGCCTTCAAGCGAGCCCATTTTCTCCACCAACACACTCCCTATCACAACACCATCAGCTAATTGCGCAACGGCTTTTGCCGTAGCCGGATCCTTAATCCCAAAACCGACACACACCGGTAGCTTGGTTAGTTGGCCGAACTCATCGAGCTTGGCCTTAACTGCGTCAACATCCAAATGGCCTGCACCAGTGACGCCTTTCAATGACACATAATATAGAAAACCCGTGGCATGAGCAGCAATTTTACGTGCACGCTCGACAGTTGTGGTGGGAGCCAGGAGGAAAATGTTATCTAAACCCACAGCATCCAGTGCGTCTTTTAACACCACAACTTCTTCGGGCGGTAAATCTACCGTTAATAATCCGTCAACACCAGCTTCTGCCGCTGCATTGGCGAATGCTTGATAACCAAATCGCTCAATTGGATTTGCATAACCCATAAGGACTATAGGTGTTTGGGTGTTGGTTTTACGAAATTGCCTAACAATTTCCAGAGAGCCTTTCAAACTTGTATTGTAGGCTAAGGCGCGCTCATGGCCTTTTTGAATGACAGGTCCTTCCGCCATAGGATCAGAAAAGGGAACACCCAACTCAATAATATCAACACCCTGTGCAACCATCTCAAACATAGTCGGTAAAGTGGCTTCGGGATGTGGATCGCCATTAACAATGTAAGCGACTAAGACTTTCTTACCCGAAGCCCTGGCTTCGTTCAAACGCTGCGAAATACGACTCATTGATTGAATATCCTAATGCTTGCTTAGATGGTAATGCCGTCGATGCCGGCCACAGTGTGAATATCTTTATCACCACGTCCGGAAAGATTGACGATGATAATTTGGTCCTTGCTCATGGTTGGCGCAAGTTTTTCGGCATAGGCAACAGCATGGCTTGATTCCAATGCGGGCATTATGCCTTCTGTCAGTGTCAGCTTGCGAAATGCGGCCAGTGCTTCATCATCATTAATGGCAACATAATTAACGCGACCTATATCTTTCAACCAGGAATGCTCCGGGCCTACACCAGGATAATCCAAACCTGCAGAAACAGAATGAGTCTCAATGATTTGACCATTCTCGTCTTCCATTAAATAAGTGCGATTGCCATGTAAAACACCAGGAATACCTTTATTTAACGGTGCAGCATGCTTGCCGGTTTCAATACCTAAACCGCCCGCCTCTACGCCATACATTTTAACGGCGGTATCTGTCAGGAAAGGATGAAACAAGCCAATTGCGTTTGAACCACCGCCAACACAAGCCACCAGCGCATCCGGTAAGCGACCAGCTTGCGCCAAACATTGGCGACGCGCTTCACGGCCAATAATGGACTGAAAATCACGCACTAATTGTGGATAAGGATGTGGACCAGCAGCGGTGCCTATAATGTAAAAAGTATCATCGACGTTGGTAGCCCAATCGCGCATGGCTTCGTTCATTGCATCTTTCAGCGTGCGGGAACCTGAGGTCACCGGATAAACTTCTGCACCCAACAACTTCATGCGATACACGTTCAGCGCTTGCCGTTGAATGTCTTCAGAACCCATATAAACCCGGCATTTCAAGCCTAAACGCGCGGCCACGGTTGCCGTGGCAACACCGTGCTGACCAGCTCCTGTTTCGGCAATAATGCGCGATTTACCGGTGAATTTTGCCAGCAGCGCTTGGCCAATGGTGTTATTTACTTTGTGCGCGCCTGTGTGATTCAAGTCTTCACGTTTCAAATAAATTTGTGCACCGCCTAATTCGCGAGTCCAACGTTCGGCAAGATAAAGCGGTGAAGGACGACCTACGTAATGTGCCATGTCCTTATCAAATTCAGCTTGAAAACCAGGATCATCTTTTAATTTAAAATAAATTTCCTGAAGTTCATCAAGCGCATAAATTAAGGTTTCCGAAACGAAACGGCCACCGTAGGGACCAAAATGACCCTCGGCATTAGGAAAGTTACTGTAATTAATAGCGGAATACTGTTTAGTGTCACTCACCGTTCTACCACCTATTGTCAGAATAAATTCACAAGTTTAAGCATTTTTGGCATTGCGAATAAACGCAGTGATTTTGTGCGCAGCTTTTTTACCGGGAGTGGATTCTACACCACCACTCACGTCCACCCCATACACAGATACAGAACTTATTGCTAAAGCCACATTTTCCGGGGTTAAGCCACCCGCTAACACAATTGGACGCAGCGTGTTTTTAGGAACTCGCTGCCAATCAAAGATTTCACCTGTTCCACCCGGTACACCGGGGCGATATGCATCCAATAATATAGCACTGGCATCAAGGTATGAGTCCATTGCGTCCTGTAGATTGAGTTCGGGTCGCATGCGAATTGCTTTCATATAAGGACGCTGAAAACTTCGACAAAACTCCGGTGTTTCATTGCCGTGAAATTGCAGCACATGCAGTGACACTCTCGTCAGTACATCCTGAATAAAGACTTCATCAGCATCGACAAACAAACCAACAACCGTGACAAAAGGACCTACAGAACTAGCAATAACGGCAGCTTGCTCAACGGTCACTGATCTTGGACTTGGCTCATAAAAAACCAGGCCTACGGCGTCTGCGCCAGCATTAACAGCTAATTGGGCATCCTCGATAGAAGTGATACCGCAAATTTTTATGCGTATAGAATTCACAAATTGGTCAACCTAAATGGTTAAAACCCTATAGATAAACTGTTGGGTCAATCAGAAAATTAGGCGGCGATAATAGCAGAATCCAATATCAAAAACTCTACCCAACAATACTTTCACCCGATGTAAAAAGCATAAAACTCGATAGCAAAATAATTGTATTCACAGCTCAACAGCAAAACCACCAACAGGCTGCAATAAGAAAAATGGCCCAGGAAGACATTTAGGCAAATTAAATAAGGAAGGATAATCTACTGACACCAGATAAAGTCCATATGGTTTTGCAGTCACTCCACCACGACTTCTATCTTTTGCTAGCAATACCTCTTTTACCCAGGATGTTGGTTTATCACCAGCACCAACAGCCAACAACACGCCCACCATATTGCGAACCATATGATGAAGAAAAGCATTGGCTTGCACTTCTAATACGATTAAATCGCCGATACGGATGATGTGTATATAGGAAATGGTCCGCACCGGGCTTTTGGCTTGACAGTGAGTGGCGCGAAAGGATGTGAAATCATGCTGCCCAATCAAACTACCGGCGCCTTCCTGCATTTTATCAACATCCAATCGACGAGATGACCATGTAACTTGATCGTGGAGAAGAGCAGAAGAAGTTTGCGCATCGGAAATAAGATAACGATAGGTGCGATTAAGCGCGCTAAAACGCGCGTGAAATTGCGGTGGTACATCTTGCGCCCAACGAATACCGATGGTATCCGGCAACTGTTGTCGCACGCCTAATACCCAGGCTTTTGGAGGACGAAGCGCTTGAGTGTCAAAATGAATCACTTGATTTGTAGCATGAACGCCAGCATCTGTTCGGCCCGCACACACCAAAGTTATTTCTTCATTGGCGACTTTTGACAAGGCTTTTTCCAAAGCTTGCTGAACGGTTTTTATGCCGTTAGGCTGCGTTTGAAAACCGTGATAATCGGAGCCTTTATACTCCACCGCCAAGGCCACACGCCGCATATTTTCCGGCCATGGAGTATCAGCGAGCACTTCGCCATTGCGGGTATAAAATTTATGTTTAGGAGAAAAATTTTCGTTCATTGCAGCATCACATTATTTTAAATCTATAACACCCACATGCAGGCAATCTGGATACAACAAAAAATAAACGGACCAGAAACAACAAAGCCTTGCACAATATCTTGTGCAAGGCTTTGTATTTATTAACGAAAGACTAGACGTCGATTCGACTTAATAAGTCTACTGCTTCTTGACGTTGTTGGTCATTACCTTCATGCGCAACTTCAGCAAGAATATCACGGGCACCTTCATTATCACCCATGTCAATATAAGCTCGAGCCAGATCCAATTTTGTAGCTGACTCATCAGCATCCGCCATAAAATCTAATTCTGAATCCAAGTCCGCATCAGACATATCAGCATCAGTAACATTTAAATTATCGGCAGAGAAATCAGATAATGCTTGATCAAATACATCATCCGCAATTTCATCATCCACTGAAGACTGAGGTGTTTTAGAAGCTGTGGTAGCAGGCACATCATTCACAGATTCCAGGCTTGATCTGGTGGTCCCTAAATCAAGATCATCATCTTCGGCCCAATCTATCTCTACTTCGTCATCGACTATTTGTTCAAGTTTTGCAGTGGAACTTCTACTAGCTGGTTTAACCTCATCAAAATCCAGAGACTCAAGATCCGCATCAAGACTTTCCATCTCATGATCTAATGCAGCCAAATCGATATCATTCATATCTAATTCGAGATTGAAGTCATCGGCATTACCGTCCGCCAACTGCGAAGCTTTACTAGCGCTTTCTTTCGCAGTTAGGTTACTTGAGTCAGTATCTAATTCATTAAAATCAAAACTGAACTCTTCGTCGACTTCAGCAACCTCTAGATCATCATCAATAATATCGTCATCGAGACCGTCCAGGGCAAGCGAAATTTCTGACAAATCTTCTGCTTCTGGTAACTCCGCTTTATTTTTGCTCGTGTCCAAATCCAGATTAAAATCTGAATCCGCATCCAGGTCTAAAGAAAAGTCATCATCAAGGGTGACGCCTTTAGCGTTGGCTACTGG
Source organism: Pseudomonadota bacterium (assembly GCA_040386215.1). Classification (GTDB taxonomy): domain Bacteria; phylum Pseudomonadota; class Gammaproteobacteria; order Pseudomonadales; family Cellvibrionaceae; genus Cellvibrio. The sequence goes on along the minus strand of JAZKFX010000034.1, from coordinate 6,035 downwards.
TGCATCGTCAAAATCTAAACTGTAGCGCTGAGTAGTAGCATTAGAAGGTGCACTTTTAATCTGTGTTTTATCGTAATTTACAACTGTGGAATCATCATCTAAATCGAAACTAAATTCTTCTTCGGCTTTAGAAGGAGGTGGCGAAGCTGAAAACGTAGATTGCATGACGGTAGATGCTGCGGCAAATGCACTCACACCTGCAATATTTGAGCGCAGTTCTGATGCCCGATTTTTTATAAACTCAGAAGCAACTGGTAAAAGAGCAGCATAATGCTTATCAAACTCAACAGCATTTTGGGTTTGCGAATAAACTTCTAACAATTTCAGCCGTATATCGCTTGAATGCGGATCTTTGACCAAACCATTAAGTAACATTTCCTCAGCTTGGTCAAATTTGCCATAAGCAATATAGATATCAGCTTCACCAACAACATCGCCTGTTTCCGCAACCGCACTAACTTCATCTTCTTCAAACAGACCCAGCTCGTCTTCCTGCTCAGGCTCAGCTTCAAGTTCGTATTGTTCTTGTTGTTCATTAAAATTATCAAAGTTGGGCTCAGAAGAATATAGATCTTCATTATCATTATTGAAACGTGAATGAGGCATAGCTTCTTCAAATTTGCGACGTCTTATCATAAACACAGCAACGCCTATGAATCCGGCAGCAACTAAGACAACCCAAAGATTTTCTAAAACGGTATCGATAATTGATTTTTCAGCAACCACTCGTGCTGCCTTTTTTTCAGGCAACACAGGTGCACTAACAGATGACGCAGCGACAGAAGCCTCGACGCTCGAAGCTTCTGCACTGACAATAGGTGCTGCTTGATCAACGGCTGCTGGTTGAATAGCAGTGTCGGGTACTGGATCTGTCACAGTGGCAATGCTTGATACTGATTTCTGTTCTGCCAGCCTAGCTTCTTCTGCAGCTTGCGCTGCCGCCTTAGCTTCTGCCAATTTAGCCGCGTTGAGCTGCATAGCTCGCAATTTTTCATTGCTGGCTTCAGTCAATTTTTGCATGGTTTTAGCTTGCTCTTCCAAATCTTTTACTCGGGAAGATAGCTCGGACTTTTCAAATTTGGATTTATCCAACTCTTCCAGAGTTGAAGACAGTTCTGACTCCAGGGCTTTTCCAGTGCCTTTTTTAGCACCGCGACCTTGGCCGCCATCACCAGCATCTGCCGACAAAGGCGTTTCTAATTTTACTCTACCAGATACAGTTTCAGTCTGAGTGCGGTCACGCGGAGTATTAGATGAGGCATCTAACTGTGCGCCTAACTCAGTTGTATTCGCAGCCATCGAAGCTTTGGCATTAGCCCACGCGTCGTTTTGTGCCGCTACCATACTCATTGCTGCAGACTTAGGCACGCTCGATATCTCATTGACATCCGGCACGCGAAGCACCTGTCCTTTTTTGATCAAATTAATATTGCCATGAATAAAGGCATTAGGATTCAAGCGCTGTAAAGCCAACATGGTTTGGTGAATAGACGTTTTAGAAGTAGGACGAACAGCCTTGGCGATTTCCCACAAAGTGTCTTTTTTAGAAACTGGGCCATAGGTACCAGCACCCGGTTCAAACTTTTTTGCGGATTGATCCTGCTCTGCAATAACTGCAGGTTTTTCTTCAACCGTAGATTTTTCGTTTGCATAAGGCACACTCGGTTCATCGATTATCGATGATTGAGGTGGCTGTTCTGTTACTGGCTGTGGCTGAGATTGTTGAACAGTCTCAGCGGGAGCCGTTGCTCTGCTCTCTTTTGCAGTCGATCTGTTGGATTGCGCAGCTTCCACCGGCTGCGGAACAGCTTCATCAAAGGTCGGCAAGTCCATCAATACGGTGTATTCACGCAGCAAACGGCCGGCGGTCCAGCGTGCTTCGAGAAGAAAATTTAGATAGGGTTCGCGGACCGGATTTCGCGTAGTTATCCGCACCACAGGCCCACCGGGGTTATTCAACACCACCTGAAATTGCAATTCAGTGTAAAAATACAGCCGATCAATACCATTGCGCTCAAAATCAGCAGGCGATGCCAAGGCGACCAAAATTTGGTCTGAAGATAAATCACGTGTATCGACAAGTTTCACTTCAGCATTTAAAGGCTCATTAAGCGTCGAATTCAATGTAATTTCGCCGAGCCCAAGTGCGCTGGCAAAATTCGAAAGCGCAAATGAAGCCAAGCTACAAACCAAAACCAATTTACGAAGCTGCATAGGTTGATCCTTTATTATCTCCATGGTGTAAGTTTGCTTTTGCGTTAACAGAGGTTAAGCATATTAGTTGCCAAAACTTAAACCGGATGTTGTATCGAGGGACTAATGTTTACATGCACTTGGCTGAATGTTACTCATTAGGCATAAAACCTCGAAATTATCTTCACTATCTTTCGTAAGTATTCATTATAAATAGCTTTTTATCAACACTTGGGCCTTACAACAGCTACCAAACGGAACGTTTTTTACACATTTTCTGGCGTTGTTTCACAAAAAAGCCCAAATTTGACATACAAAGTTTAGCGACACGAAAAAAAAATCTTTCTTGAAAACAAAAACCCTCAAGAATCTATTGATTATTGAGGGTTCTTAAAGCAGTTTCTTAAGAGCGTGGCGTCAATTCGACGTTAAGCTGCTTCTTTAAGAATACGCAACATGCGCCGCAACGGCTCAGCAGCACCCCACAACAATTGATCACCAACAGTGAAAGCAGATAAGTACTGAGGCCCCATATTCATCTTACGTAAACGGCCAACGGGAACATTCAAGGTACCTGTAACTGCCGTCGGGGTTAGATCAAGAATACTGCTGTCACGATCATTTATTATTACTTTAGACCATGGGTTAGCGTTAGCAAGCATGGATTCAATATCAGCCATGGGTACATCTTTATTTAATTTAATAGTTAAGGCCTGACTATGGCACCTCATCGCACCTATTCGGACACACAAACCATCGACCGGTATGGGATTGCCACCCCGTCCTAGAATTTTGTTAGTTTCTGCCTGGCCTTTCCATTCTTCTTTACTTTGACCGTTTTCCCATTGCTTATCGATATAGGGCAATAAGCTTCCAGCTAATGGATGGCCAAAGTTGTCCTTAGGAAACTTATCGCCACGCATGGTTTCGGCAATGACGCGATCAATTTCAAGAATTGCCGATTTTGGGTCAGCCAATTTAGCGGCAACCGAAGCATGGAGAGCACCCATCTGGGATATAAGCTCACGCATATTTTGCGCGCCAGCACCTGACGCTGCCTGGTAAGTCATGGAACTTATCCATTCCACTAAACCGGCCTGAAATAATCCACCCAGGCCCATCAACATTAAACTTACTGTGCAGTTGCCACCAATGAAATTTTTAACGCCCTTAGCCAGGCCATTTTTAATTACATCATTATTCACGGGATCAAGGATGATGATAGCGTCCTTATCCATCCGCAGACTGGATGCAGCATCTATCCAATAACCATTCCAACCGCTCGCACGCAGCTTTGGGAAAACTTCATTGGTGTAGTCGCCACCCTGACAGGTAACAATAACATCCAATTGTTTTAAATCTTCAATTGAAAATGCGTCCTTCAAAGCAGGAATACCGCTTGCAATGGCTGGCGCCACACCACCAATATTGGACGTAGTGAAAAATACTGGTTCAATATCTGCAAAATCATTTTCTATTTGCATACGCTCCATCAGAACAGAGCCCACCATACCGCGCCAACCTACAAAACCTACTTTCATTTTATTTCTCTCTCAATTCACTTTGCGCATTTTTTATTTCGTCGTAATCACGCTTAACGCGAACACAACGATGAAATATTAAACCAGAGCGGCAACAACCGCATCACCCATTTGTGAGGTACTGACTTTTTTCGTGCCCTCGGTATAAATATCTGCCGTACGATAACCCTGATCAAGTACCTTGCCCACCGCGACTTCAATCGCATCAGCTACTTCCGGTAAAGCCAGAGAATAACGTAACATCATCGACACCGACAATATAGTTGCCAGTGGATTGGCAATACCAAGGCCAGCAATATCCGGCGCAGAACCATGACAAGGCTCATACATGCCGCGACCATTTTTGTCGAGCGATGCTGAAGGTAACATGCCGATGGAACCGGTGAGCATAGCCGCTGCGTCCGACAAAATATCACCAAACATATTGCCCGTCACTAAAACATCAAATTGTTTTGGTGCGCGCACTAATTGCATAGCCGCGTTATCGACATACATGTGCGAAAGTTCAACGTCTGGATATTCTTTATGCAAGGTATCCATGACCTCACGCCACAACATGGTTGCTTCAAGTACATTTGCTTTATCGACCGAGCAGACCTTACGATTACGCTTGCGCGCCATTTCAAATGCAGTGCGGCCTATGCGGATAATCTCACTTTCAGAATATTTGTAAGTGTTATAACCTTCGCGCTCACCATTTTCTAACACCCGAATACCGCGCGGCTCACCAAAATAAATACCGCCTGCCAATTCCCGCACAATCAGAATATCCAAACCCGAAACAATTTCTGGTTTTAGTGAAGAAGCATCGACTAATTGTGGATATAACAATGCTGGACGCAAGTTTGCATACAAGCCCAACTGCGATCGAATTTTCAGCAATCCTTTTTCCGGACGAATGGAGCGATCCATTTTATCCCACTTGGGACCACCCACAGCACCCAACAAAATTGCATCGGCGAGACGTGCGCGCTCAAGCGTGGAATCAGCCAAAGGAACACCATGCACATCAATCGCACAACCCCCCATTAATTCGTTTTCAAAAGTGAAGCCTAAATCGTATTTAGCATTGACCACATCCAATACTTTACGAGCCTCTTTAACGATTTCCGGGCCGATACCATCGCCTTCCAGAATTAAAATATGTTTACCCACGAAACTCTCCCATTAAATTTAATTTGTATACAATTGATTACCACTAATTTTATTTAACCACATCGAATAACCAGGGAGCTTCCACACGTTTTTTAGCTTCATAAGCGCGAATCGCATCGGCATGTTCAAGCGTTAGACCAATATCATCCAAACCGTTATACAAGCAGTGTTTACGGAACTCATCAATTTCAAATGCGAAACTTTCACCGCTGGGTGTTTTTACAATTTGTTTCGCTAAATCAACAGTTAACTGATAACCCTCCAGGGCATACATTTCTTTAAATAATTGATCAACAATTGCATCACTCAAAACAATCGGCAACAAACCGTTTTTAAAACTGTTGTTATAGAAAATATCGGCAAAGCTTGGCGCAATGACACTGCGAAAACCAAAATCATCCAAGGCCCAAGGTGCATGCTCACGACTGGAACCACAGCCAAAATTTTCCCGCGATAATAAAATCGTAGCGCCCTTATAGCGCGGAAAATTTAAAGGAAATTCCGTGTTGATGGGACGATTGGTGCACTCTTGATCTGGTTTTCCCTCATCTAAATAACGCAATTCATCAAACAAATTTTTGCCAAAACCGGTGCGTTTAATCGATTTTAAAAACTGTTTAGGGATAATCATATCGGTGTCGATATTAGCGCGATCCATAGGTGCGGCTAAACCCGTTATTAGTGTAAAACTTTTCATGATCTTTACCTGTTTAGATTCGTATGACAGCCAAGGGCGCAGCAAGCGGCGCCCCTACGGAATTAAGAAAAATTTCTCACGTCAACAAAGTGGCCAGCAATTGCTGCTGCTGCTGCCATGGCAGGGCTAACTAAATGTGTACGGCCGCCATAACCTTGCCGACCTTCAAAATTGCGGTTTGAAGTAGAAGCACAATGCTCCCCTGCCCCCAATTTATCCGCATTCATCGCTAAACACATAGAGCAACCTGGCTCGCGCCATTCCAAACCGGCAGCAATAAAAATGTGATGCAAACCTTCGGCTTCAGCTTGCGCTTTTACGGCACCGGAACCTGGCACCACTATGGCCTCTTTGACGGATGCCGCTTTAGTGCGCCCCTTTACTACGGCTGCAGCTGCACGAATATCTTCAATACGCGAGTTGGTGCAAGAACCAATAAATACGCGATC
>JAZKFX010000033.1:0-17440 GCA_040386215.1 Pseudomonadota bacterium | reverse complement strand
CCACAAATGGTCATCATAGAAATCGCCGCCTACTTCTTTGTTGCCTTTTTTGGTCAAAGGTTGGTACTGGTGGTAGCAAGTTCCATCAGCCAATTGCGTTGCAGCAATATCAAGTACACGTTCGCGCGCGCGGCTCGGTACTAAATGCACGAAACCTAATAAATCCTGGTTACTGTCGCGGAAGCCCATGCCACGACCTATGCCTGTCTCATACATGCTCGCAGAGCGTGACATGTTAAAGGTACCCATACATTGGTATTGGTTCCAGGTATTCAACATACGGCTTGCGTGCGGATCGGGGCACTTGGCCTGGAATTTACCCAACATGCCAGCCCAGGCATCGTTCAGTGCTTTGAATGCGGTATCAACTGCACCTGGCACCGAGTACTTTTTAATAATGGCTTGTGCAACTTCTTTATTAATCACGCCTGGTTTTTCGAATTTGGCTTTATCGCCCTGGTCAACATAAGCCAGGATGTAAGCAAATTGTTCAGTTTGGCCTGGTTCCAATTCAAGAGTCACTTCATGACTGCCGATAGGGTTCCAGCCGAAAGCTTTTGAATTTGATGCTGCGCCTTTGAAAGGAACTTTAGCTTCGTGCAGGCCTTCGTGAATTCCTACAAACGCATCTCGGCTAGTGTCAAAGCCACTGATTTCGCGAGTACAGGCAAACATAGTGAAATGATTACGACGCTCACGGTATTCAGTTTTGTGATAAATCGCGCTGCCATCAACTTCAACTTCACCAATGGAGAAGGTGCGTTGATAGTTGGTCATATCGTTCAATGCTTCAAAAAAGCAGAACTCTTGATAAGAATAAAGTTTTACGGTTTTCTTCACTTTGGACTTGTTGGTAACTTTAACTTGCCACAGCTCTAAATTTTCTTTGATAGGTACGAAGAATAAATTTTCAACTTCAAGGCCGTCTTTCTCGCCCACAATACGGCTATAACCTAAACCGTGGCGACATTCGTAACGATCAGTTTCTGCTTTTACTGGCTTCCAGCCCGGGTTCCATACGCTGCCGCCATCGTTGACATAAAAGTAACGGCCGCCTAAATCGTAGGGCACGTTGTTATAGCGATAGCGGGTAAGGCGACGCAGCTTGGCATCTTTCCAAAAAGTGTAACCACCGGCGGTGTTGGTGCACAGACCAAAAAATTCGTCTAAACCAAGATAGTTAAGCCAAGGTAATGGGGTATCAGGGCGGGTGATAACGTATTCGCGATTGGCGTCATCAAAATGGCCGTAAGGGTTAGTCGACATGGATAGTCTTGCTCCTGTAGATAGAAGGGAAAGTATTCAAAAAAGTAAAAGCTACTGCATTCATATGCTAAGTGCCTGCAGAGCGACCTTCGGTTGTTTTTGCTGCCTGTTTGTAGAGGCTTTTTTTTGAGATTTTAAGAGTATAAAGACTTGTGGCTGCTGTTTGGCGAGCTCAGGGGCGCACATTTTAGAGGTGGGGAGAGGGGAAGTCAACGACACTACTTTATGCCCTCAGCGAAACAAGTTACCCGTGCGTTAACCCATGCTTTCAGTTTCCTTAATAGTAATTTTTTGCAATGCACAATCTGCGTTCTTAGTCCTATTTCTAAACTGATTTTTGCTGCTGGATCGGAAAGATTTACGCAACATTCGAAGTTCAAAAAGTGACGTTCGAGGTTAAAAAAGTGACGTTAATTTTTTATCAAAGCGCATAAAATTTTATTATTCTCTTGATCATCATTTCCTAAATTCCATGAACTTTCGCCACGCTCAATTGCCCACTGTTAGACAAGGCTAAGCGATGCTGTGAAAAGATTTATAACTTAAATCTTAAGTGTCACTTGGTTATATCGCGCGTCAAACGTTACCGATATTTGTTCAATGCGAAATATTTTTGAAAAAAATAGCGAATGTTTAGACGTAATCACGAATGGATTGATGTACCGCTACAGGATTTATGATGTAACAATCGGGAAAAGTTATTTACATTTGTTGTAGCGCTTATCTCTCCATCATTAGCTAATATTTTGGAGGTATTTATGGCGACTATCAGTCCAAGCAGCCCAAGTCGAACTACAGAAAGACGAAGTGCAATGGAAAGGCGTACTAACGGTACTAAGGGGACTCTGACCACTATTGGCTGGATCGCGTTGATTCTTTTAATAGTGGGTGGTGTTAACTGGGGATTAGTTGGTTTGTTTCGGTTTGATTTTGTGGCTGCTCTATTTGGTGAGATGACTGGACTTTCACGAATAATTTATGTTCTGGTGGGTTTAGCTGCGCTCTATTCCATTTTCACTGCTAGCAGATTTTCAGGAAAAAAGGCTGCACAGAACTGAATGGAAATGTCGTTATTCTTCATCCCTAAAATTGGTAAGAAAAAAATCCCTTGTGTGATAGCAAGGGATTTTTTTTGCAAACAATTACGGCGATCCATTTTTAAAAAGGCAAACCAATCTATACAGAACTATTATTTTCTTCGTGCTTGATTATTGCTGTATTAATAATGATTTCCTCTGGTGCGTACCACAAGCCATGATGACTCAGTTGTTGCCAGCCCCAGCGAATCCAGCCCAGCAAAGCAGAAGCCAGCCATAAAGCCCATAACAATATCGTCACTTTGTAACACCAGAGTGGTAAAGAAATTATCCATGCGCTAGGAAATGCCAAATCGCTATGGTCCTGATACCAGCTAAAATGCCCGCCGTAATAATTATCACCGACAATATGCATGTCAGGGCTACCTAACAAGCCTGCTGGAATTGTTCCAATTAAACAAAGAAGTGCAATAGCAGAAATAGTAAATAATCCAGCTTGCATCAATTTGAATTTTCGTTTTGAAGAAATTGTCTGTAGTTTTCCACGTTGCTGTAACAAAATTAACCAAATCGCAACCACAATAAATGTCACAAAACTTAGCGTACAAACTCCCAAGCTCAGTAACACCCATTGGTAAGATTTTAATGGCGTTAAGCCGCTGCGGCCGAGAGCAAAAGCAATAAGCACAACAACAAATAACATTCCCCAAATTAAAATGCTGGGCCCCACCATTGGGCCGCCGACAAATAATGGCCAGCGATTATTGGGTAAATTAATGTGTATGTGTTGATTGCTGCTGCCGTGCTCAAGTGAAAATTGTGGTGATTTGCTAAAAAAGCTAACGCTTTCTTCCATCTTCCATGATATTGCTACGCGTTGCTCACCCGGGAGGAGTGGGATTTTAATTAAGCCGCTGACAGCACTAATGGAAAGTGGATTGCCATCAATATTCACGTTAGATAATTTTGCTCCCTGAGGCATTGTAAAATTATATTGTCCACCTTGATTGGTTCTTATCGACAAATCCAGATTGCTAGCATTGCTACGCTTACCCAATTCATGCGTTAAGGTTGCGGAATCTATAGTGATGTAGCTACCCTTGGTGGCCGCTGGGCGCGTGACATTTATACTTAATGTTTCCCCTGGCCAAGGTTGCCAGATTGGAATATTTTCATTTTCGGCAAATTGAATAGGTGCAATACCTGTTGTTTCGGTGTGCCAAATAGGTGAAGCATCCAGTGCCCAAATTTCTACCCAGGATGTGTTTTGTGCGGCTTGTAATTGCAAAGGCGTTGCTTGTTTTATTGTAGAGCTCCAATTGCTAGCATATTCATTAGCTTCCAGATGCACAGAAATTTTCCCATTGCTATTGAGTTGTGTGGTGAGTGGTTGCTCACCTTCAATCACCGGCACTTCAATATTGATTGCACCAGTTGCTGGTGCAACTCGCGTTACTGTTGTAACTAGTGTCCACTCCAAACCTAAATGTAATTCGCGGCGCACAATTACGAAGGGAGCGATGGGGTCAGGTCGCAAATGTTCAGATTTGTTTTCGATTTCATTGCGTTCTACGCGTTGTAATTGCAATGACTGACTGGCTTGCAGCGCTGCAGGGGCGCCACTGACTTCCCAACCTTGAGTCGTAGAGACGACATTGTGTAAGGGTAAAGGAAATTGCAAATTAAGCGCGTCGCGCCCTTGCAGGTTGGCTTTAATAATTAAATTATGTCGACCTTTGGGTAAGCTCACCAATAAACTATTTGCGGGCGTTTTGATGAGCGTTGCACTTTTCCCATCAACAATAACTTGATTTGGCCACCACTGTTCACGTTCTGCGGGTAATGGTAACGCAATTAAATCATTGCTGTGCACGATCATATCCAGGGTCAATTGATCGTTGTTCAGCGTTAAGCTTAAGGATTCAATTGCCGCGCAATTAGGTAAGCAGCGTGGCGGTGCTGTGAGACGCTCTTCCAATTCTTTTAAAATAGTTTGATCAATAACGACATCTGCTTGCGCAGATTGATTGGGCGCCATCCACAAGCCAGCAATTAATATGCAAGGCAATATCGCCAGGCCTGAAGATTTTTTGAACGTGGGTAAGGTAATATTTTTGCCAAGTGCCTGAAAAAAATGCTGCAATAAAATTCCACTCAACAATAGCGGCAACAATACGCTGAGCAAATATCCGATGCGATTTATGAAAGGTGCAACTAAAAATAGTTTGCTTGTCTCGTTTGCTTTAACCGGGCCGGTCCACTCCAGATAAACTCTGTTTTCTTTCCATGCGGGGATTGCCACGCCGGTTTGCGTTTGTTGGTTGGGGTCGTATTCTTTATTGATAGCTACGGGTGCTGTTCTTTGTAATGACTCGGCAATACCGGACTTTGATACTTTTCCCATATCTTCGCTGGAGATACTATCAACTGCCATCTCTTCAGCTAATTCGTAACTTCTGTTCGCTTCTACTGTAGGCGCTGGCGCGGGAGCTGATTTTCTTTTATTGTCTGAATGCATTATAAAAGGCACAGAAAATTCAAAATCGTAAAATGCTTCATGTTCTAATTGCGGGTTAATAATAGCTCGCGCTTCTCTGACTGCAAAAGGCAATAATATAAGTGCTAACAATATAAAACTTACATAAGTATATTTAACGATAAAGTTTTTGAATTTTCCGCTGACAAAAGAAATAAGCGCAATGGCTGCTACTAAATTTAACCAGATATAAACCGGTGCACCGGTACGTTGATAAATAATCAATAATGTTATTGCTGCCAGCGCCCCATAAATAAGTTTAGTCGTGCGCCCAATCGCAACGGCAATAATTAATACTAAAAACATATCCCACAATGTCCATTGAGAAATCCAGCTGCCGTTTTCGCTGCTGGTGTCTGTGGCTGTGAATAACGACCATCCCGGCGGCAAATAAAGATTTGTCGTTACGGAATTAAAATCTTCGCTCCAGCCTGAAACAGGTAGGGTTAAATTTCGCGGTAAATGGCTAACGCCGGTTAAGTTAATGTCATGGGTGCGAATTTCAACTCCCGCATTTTTGCTATTGGCGAGATGTGTAATTAGTTGCGATTTTTCGGCAATGGTGGCGGTTGTTAATTCATAAGGGTTGATAGTTTCAAGTCGGGTTTTCTGCGTTGTGCCGCGGAGTCGGTCCTGGATAATAAATTCCTTGCCGTTAGAGCTAAGCCACATTTCTTTAGTTAATGTCAGTTCACTGGCCGCATCTTTATTTATGCCACGTTGTAATTCTTCGATTTTGAAATGCGCTTCCGGCGTGACTAAATAAGCGGGTAAATGTTTCCATTCTTCAGGCAATTGTGTTTGTTGTGGATCAATTGTCTGCACACCCGATATTTGTACGCTGCGCAATTGTCTCTGCGCTTCGAAAACCCAGACTTCTTGTTGCGGCCATAGTGCGGACGTGCTTTTAAACGTTAACTCATTTATGGGTGTTGTGGATTGACTAACGAGCGTTAATTCCCAGGAGCCAGGTTTTACTTGAATGCGCAAGCTGCCATCTTTTTCGATACGTGCAGGTAAGCTGCTTTGAAATTCTGTTGCGGTAAATCCGGTTAATAATAATTGTCCCAGTTGCAATTCACGTTCTTTGCCGCTGACTTCGATTTGTAGTTGCGTAATTATTTGCAATGGAACTGCATCATTAATTTTTCGGAAGACGCGCAGGTTAAATGTGTCTTGATGGGCTACTGCAGTTTGCGTTTCGCTGGCGCTGAGCCACAGTTGATTACCATTTTCAACGGCGGGGGTAGTGACAGATTTTCCCTGTAAAGTTAATTGTACTATGCCGGTTTGTTCCGGTATTTGCAGCGTGCGCGGTATTTCAGTCCAGCGAATTTCACCGCTGATTTCGTGGCTTCCTATTGTTAAATAAATTTCGGGAATGCTGGCATTGTCGCGCACTGCGGTTTTGCTATTGTTATCGCTGACGTTTTGCGGCCACAAAGACATATTGCCCGGCAGTGCAACCCAATCGTTTTTAAAGGCTTCAACATGCAGCGTAAATTTTACTCCGCTGCTGCTGGCATTTATGTGTAATTCGGATGGCCAGGTGCAAGTGCGCGTGGCATCGCTAAAGAGAAATGGGCAGTTTATATCTGAGTGCTTTTCCAGCACCCAGGGCTTCCATTCTTCCAGTGATTTGGGAATATCTATGGCCGAGCTATTTATAGTGATGGCTAGCAGAAAAATTCCGAGCAAACGTGCAATAAGTACGGGCATAGAAGGTTTCCCATTATTTTGAATATTGCGAGGGAGAATAGGAGTATGTAGGAAGTAAGGCAAGTTAATAAATGTACTGGTTTTTGACATTCAAGCAGAGTGCGTACTTGCAGGTATGAGTTCTGGTGTTCGTTCTGTGACCGTATGAGGCATGGATGCCGATTCGAGCCTACACGGATGTATTCACGGCGAGTCACAGAACGAATGCCAGAACTCATGCACGGTAAAGCCAATCCACACGTTGGAATAAAAAAGCCGCAGTATTGGCTGCGGCTTTTTTATAAAACTAAGGTTTTTACTTTTCGACTTATTTTTTAGGATAGTCGCGTTTTACACTGCCAGTGTAAAGTTGACGTGGACGGCCAATCTTGTAGGAAGTGCTGACCATTTCGTCCCAGTGTGCATACCAGCCAACAGCACGGCCCGTGGCAAAAATTACCGTAAACATTTCCGCGGGAATACCAATGGCTTTCAAAATAATACCTGAGTAGAAATCTACATTTGGGTACAATTTTTTGGAGATGAAATAAGGGTCTTCCAGCGCGATTTGTTCAAGACGTTTGGCAATTGCGAGTAATGGATCATTTGCCAGGCCTAACTCTGCAAGAACCTCATCGCAGGTTTGTTTCATTACTTTAGCGCGTGGGTCAAAGTTTTTATAAACACGATGACCAAAGCCCATTAAACGGAATGAATCATTTTTATCTTTGGCTTTAGCAACAAATTTATCAATATTTTCTACGCTGCCGATTTCTTCCAGCATATTCAAAACAGCTTCGTTGGCGCCGCCGTGTGCCGGGCCCCACAAAGTAGAAATGCCAGCTGCTATAGCGGCGAAGGGGTTGGTGCCAGACGAGCCGGACAAGCGTACGGTAGAAGTTGATGCGTTTTGTTCGTGATCCGCATGGAGAATAAAAATTCTATCCATGGCTTTTGCAATCGTTTTACTGACGTTGGGTGTCTTGCCAGCCGTGCCGAAGGTCATATGCAAATAATTCTCTGCGTAACCTAAATTGCTATCCGGTGCGATAAAGGTTTCGCCCTGACGATGCTTGTACACCATAGCCGCTAATGTTGGCACCTGACCAATTAAGCGATAAGCCGTAAGTTTACGATCCTCTTCCTTAGTAATATCAATTTCATCGTTATAAACAGCGGCTAGTGCAGCAACAGCGCTGCAAAGCATCGCCATGGGATGAGACTCAGGCTTGAAGCTCTTAATAATATTGGCAACGGATGCATCGACAGCTGAATTATTTTTGATGGCGGTAACAAATTCTTGTTTTTGCGCGGGGGTTGGCAATTCGCCGTTTAGCAAGAGCGAGCAGGTTTCGAGATAATCAGAAGAGACTGCAAGTTGTTCGATAGGGTAGCCGCGGTGAAGGAGAACGCCTTCGTCGCCATCAATAAAAGTAATCTTGGATTCGCAGGCGGCGGTGGACATAAAACCCGGGTCAAACGTGAAAAAACCGTTTTTAGTGATACTGGTAACGTCGATAACATCGGGGCCGATAGTGCTGGGGTAGATAGGTAAGTCAATTGTTGCCTGGGTGCCATCGGTTGAGCTATCAATTATTAACTGCGCTTTCTTGTCAGTCATGCTGACTCCTGTGCTTTTACGAATAGGGCTAATGTATGAAATCTGTGGACGCGATTATAGATGACTTATTTACCTCGGCGAAAGTTTTTGCTAACTATTTGCCAACCTTTTATAAAAGTTTGGCTGTAAATGAATTTTTTTTGCCATTGTTTCTGCGTGTGGCAAATTGCAATGATAAACCTCCGGTTTTTTTTGCACCAAACTTGCTCCACGAAGTTAGTTTATGCACTTTTCTGGTTCGAAAAAATGGTTTGAAAATGTTTCGAAGTCGTTGATCTTACTAAATTTTTAACTAATCGCATCAGTCTTCCAAAGAACACAGGTTTTATAAATTGCGGCGGGTTTTCGTTTGTGTTTCTATACTCCACTCTCTATAATGCGGCGCGACTTGTTGGGCGCCTCAATCATCGCCCCAAAATGTTTCGCTTTCGTCAATACTGGTCCTTATCATCTTTAAAGCTGCCCGCGATGGGTTAGAAGGTAATCTTAACCGTGAACAAGAAAAGACCTGTCAATCTCGATATTACTACTATCAATCTCCCCGTTACCGGCGTTGTTTCTTTCTTACATCGCGTTACTGGCATATTTCTTTTTGCGGGTATGGCGGGGTTGTTGTGGATGCTTGATTCAAGTTTGGATTCGCAAGAAAGTTTTGCAGTGGTGCGCGATGTCGCAACCAATCCTGTATGTAAATTTATTTTATGGGCCGTGCTGGCTGGCTTGGCATATCACACTGTGGCAGGCATCCGTCATTTGATTATGGATTTTGGCGTGGGTGAAAGTCTTAAAGGTGGCAAATTGGGTGCCAGGATTGTTCTAGTAGTGTCCTTCGCATTGATCGCTTTGATAGGAGTTTGGTTATGGTAACGTCGATAACAAGTTTTGGTCGCAGTGGTCTTTATGATTGGCTGATTCAGCGCGTCGGCGCTGTGGTAATGGCCGCATACACCATTTTTATTACCGTCTACTTACTGACTAATCCAGAGTTAACCTTTGAACAGTGGCACGCCTTATTTGGTCAGTTGTGGATGCGCGTGTTTAGTTTAGTAACTTTGCTATCTTTTATTACTCATGCATGGATTGGATTGTGGTCAGTATTAACCGACTACTTGACCGAACGTCTAATGGGCGCAAAAGCCACTTTCTTACGTATTTTTGCGCAAATGATGCTCGGTGGCGTTGCAATTACCTACCTTGTTTGGGGCATCGAAATACTTTGGGGTTTTAATTAATGGCTAGCATTCGTACGATTTCATTTGACGGCATTGTAATTGGTGGTGGCGGTGCGGGCATGCGCGCTGCATTACAATTAGCGCAATCTGGATACAAAACCGCAGTAATCACTAAAGTATTTCCGACCCGTTCACACACTGTTTCTGCACAGGGTGGCATCACTTGCGCGATTGCCAGTGCAGATCCACAAGACGATTGGCGTTGGCACATGTATGACACCGTAAAGGGTTCGGATTACATCGGTGACCAGGACGCTATTGAATACATGTGTTCCGTCGGCCCGGAAGCTGTGTTTGAACTTGAACATATGGGTTTACCTTTTTCGCGCACTGACGAAGGCCGCATTTATCAGCGTCCTTTTGGTGGACAATCAAAAGATTTCGGTAAAGGTGGCCAGGCTGCGCGTACTTGTGCAGCTGCTGACCGTACTGGTCACGCGTTGTTGCATACGCTTTATCAAGGCAACGTCAAAAGTAATACCGTATTTTTGAACGAATGGTTTGCAGTCGATTTGGTTAAAAATGGCGACGGCGTCGTCGTCGGTGTTATTGCCATCAATATTGAAGACGGCGAAACCGTTTACGTAAAAGCCAAGGCGACTGTTATTGCCACCGGCGGCGCTGGCCGTATTTATGCTTCAACTACCAACGCCCATATCAATACTGGCGATGGTATAGGCATGGCGTTGCGCGCTGGTTTCCCTGTCCAGGATATTGAAATGTGGCAGTTCCACCCAACCGGTATTGCCGGTGCGGGAACGCTGGTAACTGAAGGTTGCCGCGGTGAAGGTGGCTACCTTATCAATAAAAATGGCGAGCGTTTTATGGAGCGTTATGCGCCCAACGCCAAAGACCTTGCTGGACGCGATGTAGTTGCCCGTTCCATGGTATTAGAGATTCTTGCCGGCAACGGCTGTGGCCCGGAAGGTGATCACGTATTGCTGAAGCTGGATCATTTGGGCGAAGAAGTGCTGGAAAGCCGTTTGCCCGGTATCTGTGAGTTGTCGCGTACTTTTGCACACGTCGATCCAGTCAAAGAACCTATCCCGGTAGTGCCAACTTGCCACTACATGATGGGCGGTATCCCCACCAACATTAACGGCCAAGCCTTAACACAAGATGCCAATGGTGTAGATGTTGTTATTGATGGTTTGTTTGCGTGTGGTGAAGCAGCTTGTGTATCTGTGCATGGAGCTAACCGTTTGGGTGGAAACTCATTGCTTGATTTGGTGGTATTTGGTCGTGCTGCAGGTTTGTACATTGAAAAAGCCTTACGCGAGGGTATCGAGCAACGCAATGCAACACCTGCGGATATTGATCGTGCTATGAGCCGTCTCAATAAATTAAATACTTCGACCACTGGCGAAGGCGCAGCAGTGTTGCGTAAAGAGTTACAAACCATCATGCAAAATTACTTTGGCGTATTTCGCAAAGGTGAATTTATGCAATTGGGTATTCAAAAACTTGCCGAGTTGCGTAAGCGTATTGAAAATGTGTCGATTACTGATAAGAGCAACGCCTTTAATACCGCGCGTATAGAAGCGTTGGAATTGCAGAATTTGTTAGAAGTGGCTGAAGCAACAGCGATTGCCGCTGAAGTGCGCAAAGAATCCCGCGGTGCTCATGCCCGCGACGATTTTGAAGAGCGCGACGATGCTAACTGGTTATGTCATTCACTTTATTTCCCTGGCGATAAGCGTGTTACCAAGCGTGCGGTTAATTTCACACCGCATACCATGGACGCTTTCCAACCAATGAAACGCACCTACTAATCAGGATTCAGCAATGTCAACGAAAAGTGTAAAGCTAAAGGTTGAAATCTATCGTTACAACCCAGATACAGATAAAGCGCCCTATATGAAGTCCTATGAGTTTGACACCCAAGGTAAAGATTTAATGGTGTTGGACGTGTTAGAGCAATTGAAGGCGCAAGACGAAGGTTTGGCTTATCGCCGCTCCTGTCGCGAGGGTGTGTGCGGTTCAGACGGTATGAATATCAACGGTAAAAATGGTTTGGCCTGTATTAAACCTTTGTCGGAAGCGGTTAAAAATAACAAGCTGATATTGCGTCCGTTGCCTGGATTACCAGTAATCCGCGATCTGGTTGTGGACATGACTCAGTTCTACGATCAATACAAAAAAATTGAACCTTATTTGCAAAACGATACTCCAGCCCCGGCTATTGAGCGGTTACAATCGCCAGCAGATCGTGAAAAGCTGGATGGCTTGTACGAATGTATTTTGTGCGCATGTTGCTCAACGGCATGTCCGTCGTTCTGGTGGAATCCGGATAAATTTATCGGTCCGGCCGGCTTGTTGCAGGCTTATCGCTTTTTGGCAGATAGCCGCGATTTGGCAACAGAAAAACGCTTATCCAATTTAGATGATCCGTTTAGCGTCTTTCGCTGTCACGGGATTCAAAACTGTGTTGCGGTGTGCCCGAAAGGCCTCAATCCAACCAGAGCAATTGGTCATATTCGCAATATGTTGTTACAAAGCGCTACCTAAGGGTGGCGTTTTCTGTATTCGTACAACCTAAACGAGTGATCGAATTTTAAACGCTAAATCAAATTAAAGACTTAGGGTGATTGGAATGCAAGACAGCATCATGGAGCATTTTTTAAGTACTTCTCATCTTTCCGGTGGGAATGCTGCTTATGTCGAAGAGCTCTACGACACATATTTACATAACCCCAATGCCATTTCTGAAGAGTGGCGTAATTATTTTGATCAGTTGCCGCGCGTGCAAGGTGTGGTAGCACAAGATACTCCGCACTCGGTTATTCGCGCGCAGTTTGAACAGCTTGGCAAATCGCGCGTGCGTACGGTTGCCGCTAGTTCTGGCAGCGTCAGTGCTGATCATGAACGCAAGCAAGTTAAAGTACTGCAGCTGATTAGTTCCTATCGTTTCCGCGGTCACCAAAAAGCGCAACTTGATCCTTTGGGTTTGATGCAACGCGATGCTATACCTGATCTCGATTTAGCCTTTCATGGTTTGACCAACGCTGATTTGGATATTGTATTTAATACTGGCAATTTGTTTATCGGCAAAGAAGAAGCGCCACTGCGCGAGATCATTGACGCGCTTGAGAAAACTTATTGTGGCCATGTGGGTGTGGAAATTATGCACATCACCCCGCTGGCGGAAAAACAATGGTTGCAACAGCGTTTGGAAAGCGTGCGCTCCAATCCTGACTTTAGCAAAGAACAGCGTCTCGCCGTGCTTGAGCGATTGACTGCGGCTGAAGGCCTTGAGCGTCATCTAGATAGTAAATATCCCGGTACCAAACGTTTCGGTTTGGAAGGCGGAGAAAGCTTTATTCCCCTCGTGGATGCGCTGGTTAAACGCGCTGGCACCTACGGTGCAAAAGAAATTGTGTTGGGTATGGCGCATCGCGGCCGCTTGAATGTGCTGATCAATTTGTTCGGTAAAAATCCTGCGGATTTGTTTGCCGAGTTTGACGGTAAGCGTTTGGTCGATACCTCTGGCGATGTTAAATATCACCAGGGCTTTTCTTCCAACCTGATGACCCCGGGTGGCGAGTTACACATTGCCATGGCATTTAACCCGTCGCATTTAGAAATTGTTTCACCCGTGGTGGAAGGTTCTGTACGTGCACGCCAGGATCGCCGCAATGATAAAACTGGCGCAAAAGTAGTACCGATTGTTGTGCATGGTGACGCTGCATTTGCGGGTCAGGGTGTGGTGATGGAGACATTCCAAATGTCGCAAACACGTGCCTACGGTACCGGCGGAACCTTGCATCTGGTGATTAATAATCAGGTAGGTTTTACCACCAGCAAACGTGAAGATGCTCGTTCTACCGAATATTGCACTGACGTTGCCAAAATGATTGAAGCTCCTATTTTCCACGTTAATGGCGACGATCCTGATGCAGTTTTGTTTGTTGCCCAGTTGGCTATGGATTACCGTTATGAATTCAAAAAAGACGTAGTAGTCGATTTGGTGTGTTATCGCCGTCGCGGTCACAATGAAACCGATGAACCATCAGCGACTCAGCCGTTGATGTATCAAGTGATTCGCAATCTAAAAACGACGCGCGCGCTTTACGCCGAGAAACTCATCGCTGCAAACTTGTTGTCGCAAACTACAGCGGATGATATGACAACTAACTATCGCGCTGCATTGGATCGCGGTGAGCATGTAGCCAGCGGTTTAGTCAGTGAGCCGGACCGCACTTTATTTGTTGATTGGTCTCCCTTTATTGGCCACGATTGGCTGACGCCCGCCACTACCGGTATGGATTTAAAAGCATTGCAAGTGATTGCCAATAAAATGCTGGAAATTCCCGATGGTCTTGTTGTACAAAAACAGGTTGAAAAAATTTACGAAGATCGCCGCAAGATGGCCGGTGGCGCTTTAGCGCTTAACTGGGGTATGGCGGAAACTTTAGCCTATGCAACTTTATTGGAGCAAGGTTACGAAATCCGTATGACCGGACAAGACGTTGGCCGCGGTACTTTCTCTCATCGCCATGCGGTTCTACACAGCCAAAAAGACGGCCAGGCTTACACGCCTATTGCTAATTTGAAACCCAATCAACCTAGATTTGATTTGTTTGATTCTTATTTGTCAGAAGAAGCGGTGTTGGCCTTCGAATACGGCTACTCAACTACTTCGCCAAATGGGATGGTGATTTGGGAAGCGCAATTTGGTGATTTTGCGAACGGTGCGCAAGTTGTTATCGACCAATTTATTACCAGTGGCGAGCACAAATGGGGACGCCTTTGTGGCTTGACCATGTTGTTGCCCCACGGTTATGAAGGTCAGGGCCCAGAGCACTCATCAGCCCGCCTTGAGCGGTTTATGCAGCTATGTGCTGAACACAATATTCAGGTGTGTATTCCTACCACACCGGCGCAAGTTTTCCATATGTTGCGACGTCAGGCGATTCGCCCTATGCGCCGTCCATTGGTGGTTATGAGCCCTAAATCCTTGCTGCGTCACAAACTTGCTACGTCAAGTCTGGAAGAATTAGCGAATGGTCAATTTCAAAACGTGATTGCCGACGTGGGTGTTGAACCGCGCAAGGTAAAACGCGTTGTACTCTGTAGTGGCAAGGTGTATTACACCTTGTTGGAAGAGCGTATGGAGCGCAAACAACAAGATGTTGCGTTTATCCGTTTAGAACAACTTTACCCTTTCCCGGATCAAGAGTTACGAGTTGCTTTGGGACTTTACAAAAATTTGGAAGGTATTGTCTGGTGTCAGGAAGAGCCAATGAATCAGGGTGCCTGGTATAGCAGTCAGCACCATTTGCGTCGTATAGTTCATGAGCTGTTTCCTAGTTTATATCTGGAATACGTTGGTCGTGAAGCCTCTGCTGCGCCAGCTTGTGGATATATGTCCGTCCACATTGAAGAACAAAACCGTTTTGTAGATCAGGCACTGAAGGTATAGCCTTCAGTGTTCCCCTAAACACATCATAGCGAGAGAGAAGGAATAGTAATGAGTATTGAAATTAAAGCCCCAACGTTCCCCGAATCAGTAGCTGATGGCACCATTGCTACCTGGCACAAAAAGCCAGGCGAGGCCGTGATGCGCGATGAATTAATTGTTGATATCGAAACCGATAAAGTCGTTTTGGAAGTTGTTGCACCTGCGGATGGCACTATCTCTGAAATTAAGAAAGGCGAAGGCGATACCGTTCAAAGTAATGAAGTGATTGCCATCTTCACAGCTGGTGCTGTTGCAGCTGCGAGCGCTGCACCACAAGCTGCCGCCAAGGTTGCTACACCTGCTGCTACTGATAAATTAGTCAATCCCGCAGCGCGAAAAATGGCTGAAGAAAACAATGTAAACACCGCTACAGTGGCAGGCTCAGGTAAAGACGGCCGTGTGATGAAAGAAGATGTTGCCAATCATCTCAAGTCAGCACCAGCCGCTGCTCCTGCTGCAAGTACCGCAGCCCCTGTTGCGATTGAAGCTACTGGCCACCGTATTGAAAAGCGTGTGCCCATGACGCGTTTGCGTAAACGTATCGCTGAACGTTTACTTGAAGCCTCTAACACTACCGCAATGTTGACAACCTTTAACGAAGTTAACATGGCCCCCATAATGGCCTTGCGCGCAAAATACAAAGACCAATTTGAGAAAACCCACAGCGGGGCTCGTTTGGGCTTTATGAGCTTTTTTGTGAAAGCGGCTGCAGAAGCGTTGCGCCGTTTCCCGGCGGTAAATGCCTCTATCGATAACAATGATATTGTTTACCATGCCTATCAGGATATTGGTGTTGCCGTATCGACTGAAAAAGGTTTAGTCGTACCGGTATTGCGTAATGCTGAAACGATGAGTTTGGCAGGTATCGAAAATACTATTCGCGATTTCGGGTTGCGTGCACGGGATGGTAAATTAAGTATTGAAGAAATGTCTGGTGGTACTTTCACGATTACCAACGGTGGCACTTTTGGTTCATTGCTATCCACGCCCATTTTAAATTTACCGCAAGCAGCTATTTTGGGCATGCACAAAATTCAGGAACGCCCCATGGCGGTCAATGGCAAAGTAGAAATTTTGCCAATGATGTATTTGGCTTTGTCTTACGATCACCGTTTATTAGATGGTAAAGATGCTGTGCAATTCTTGGTTGCCATTAAAGATTTACTGGAAGATCCAGCACGTATTTTGCTGGAAATCTAACTTAATTTAGGAACATAGCTATGTCTGAAAAATTTGATGTGATTGTTATTGGCTCTGGCCCTGCGGGCTATGTTGCTGCCATCCGTGCCGCGCAATTAGGTTTGAAAACCGCGTGTGTAGAGAAGTGGAAAAGCGAAGAAGGCAAGGGTGTTAACGGTGGTACTTGCTTAAACGTAGGTTGCATTCCCTCGAAAGCCTTGCTCGATAGCTCTTACAAATATCACGAAGCAAAAGATGACCTTGGCGTTCATGGTATTTCAACTTCAGGCGTAGCAATTAATGTTCCTGCGATGATTGCGCGTAAAAACCAAATCATCAAAAACTTGACTGGGGGCATCGCTGGTCTGTTTAAAGCAAATGGTGTTACTAGCCTTTTTGGTACCGGCAAATTGCTTGCCGGCAGAAAAGTTGAAGTGACTGACTTTGAAGGTAAAGTAATTACTTACGAAGCAGAAAATGTCATTCTTGCTTCCGGTTCTAACCCCATTAATATTCCTCCAGCGCCAGTAGATAACGATGTCATTGTTAACTCTACCGGTGCTTTGGAATTTGCTGAAATTCCCAAGCGTCTTGGCGTAATCGGTGCTGGCGTAATTGGTTTGGAATTAGGTTCGGTATGGAATCGTTTGGGTTCGCAAGTAGTGGTGCTTGAAGCGCTTGATAGCTTCCTTGCCATTATGGATCAACAAATTGCCAAAGAGACTCAAAAAATCCTCACCAAACAAGGTTTGGATATTCGCACCAGTTCACGTGTTACTGGCTCTAAAGTAAACGGTAAAGAAGTGACTGTGACTTTCCTTGATAAAGACGGAAAAGAACAGCAAGAAACCTTCGACAAGCTTATTGTGTGTGTAGGTCGTCGTCCTTTCACTGAAAATTTGTTGGCTGGTGACAGCGGCGTGAATTTGGATGAGCGTGGTTTTATCTTTGTTAACGAATTCTGCGCAACGAACGCGCCAGGCGTATGGGCAATTGGCGACGTTGTACGTGGCCCAATGTTGGCCCATAAAGGTTCGGAAGAAGGTGTGATGGTCGCCGAGCGTATCGCTGGCCAAAAGACGCAAATGAACTACGATATTATCCCTAACGTTATTTATACTCACCCTGAAGTTGCCGCTGTCGGTAAAACTGAAGAGCAAGTTAAAGCGTCAGGCGAGCCATACAACGTTGGCACTTTCCCATTCTCTGCTTCTGGCCGCGCTATGGCTGCCAACGAAACTCAGGGTTTGGTAAAAATTATTGCGCACGCGGTAACTGATCGTATCCTTGGCGCCCACATTGTTGGCCCAAGCGCAGCCGATTTGGTGCAGCAAGTTGCAATTGCTATGGAGTTTGGTTCCAGTGCAGAAGATTTAGGCATGATGGTGTTTGGTCACCCAACCTTGTCTG
>JAZKFX010000032.1:90187-113536 GCA_040386215.1 Pseudomonadota bacterium | reverse complement strand
AAGCCCAACACTCATACTCGCAACTGGCACAATACTAATTATAAAATCGAATGTAATTGATTGATATTTTGCACATTTTATTTTACGGTTTATTCTGCACCATGGACATGTTGGGCTTCGTTCCTCAGCCCAACCTACACAGGAAGGAAGTTATGGATTATCGTCGGGCGTATGTTAAAGGTGACTGCTATTTTTTTATTGTGCGTATGGGTGTAATTGAATTTTTTGAATTTTGGGCGACTAACAGCCGTCCTAAATTTTACTTTGTATATTTCATAAAATAATCATGCGTCTTGCTAAACACATCTGCCAAACCTGAAACTGCACGTGCGGGTAATTCAAAATCTTGATTAATGCTACTGAACAAATAATCGAGCAATGCAACTTGATTGTGCAATTGATAAGCATCAACTTCAGCAGCATCTTTTTGAGCGCTGTGACCAATACTTTCAAAATATTCGCCATCGGGCGCGAGGATTTCAACAGAAGCGGTTTTATAAAACTCGTATTGCGTGGCATTCAGCAAAATTACAAAAGGAATGCTGCTGACGTTTTGGTTTTGCTCGGAGGGAGGAATTTTATCCATAGTACATTCTCACAGTAAGGGTTTTAAACCATAAGGTAAGCTCGCCCAGTCACCATAACAAAGGCGTTGCTTTACGGCGACACAAAACGCATGCGCTTTGTGTGGTCTGGAAATGTACGGGGGTTGCAATCCCGACAGCGGATTTTGCCGCTGCCCCGGCAGAGTAGTAGAAGCACTTTTGACTGTCAACGGGTAGATATTGCACGAGAGTGGTAACCCGTATGAAGTGAAACGCAATACGGGGAGGCTGTAGACTGTGCTAAAACACGAAGCCGAACATATCACCATTGCAAATTGACACAGTGTTAGATTGTAAAATCGAATTTAACTTATTACTATTTGCACATTTTTTTACGGTTTATTTTGCAATTTAGTTTGTTCATTTTTTTCTATGTGCTTTATGCGTGTGATTGAAATTAAATGCGCACGTTACACCTTTGGCTAACCCGTCCTACTTATCTAACAAGTAACAGAATGATTTCCAGTGTGGCACCAATGGGTCCCATATGAGTTCGCCGAGCATCGGAAGATAATTGCCGGAAAACAGACAGGAAGTCTGTTTTAGTGACGTCGAGACATGGATGTCTCGTCGGAACGACGGCAATTATCTGAGAAGCGCAGGAAACACGAACGAGTTGGGTCGCCTTTCTTTTGGTTACTTTTCTTTGGCGAAGCAAAGAAAAGTGACTCGCTAAAAAGCGAAATAAGATCTCGCAACAAAATAAGACTAGTAGTAAGTAGACCTAGCGTTGATTATAGAAAAGCCAAAAAGCTCCATAAGTCGCCTCATTTCTCATGCAATTACACCATGGAATCACCAGACCAGTTTTAAACTAAGCAACATTTTCACTGGTTCACAATTTGACAGATTCACTACTTCAAATAATTACCCAAACAGGCATAATCCGGCCTACCTATTTGTAAAATCACCTATTTTCATACTCCATCTGTTTCAACAATCACATTTATAACCATCTGCCGAAAGCCGCAACCCATGCTTTACAGAAACTAGTCTATTATCAAATTGTTAAGGGTCTTAACTCAAAAATCACCCAAAGGAGGAGTGTCATTGCGTAGGCTGATAGCAGCACTCAGCTCAATTATTGGGTATCAAAAAAATATCGTTTTAAGTGCCATCATTGGGTTGATGGCGCTGCCTTGCTATGCCTTGCCTTCCGAAGCAAGTTTACAAACTGCTTTTGTTTACAACTTCATTAAATTCATCGACTGGCCTAGCGCTGAATCAGCTACCTCCTTACGTCTGTGCGTACTCGGCGCAAACAAAGAAATGCGTGAAGCCCTACAGCAGCTGGATGGAAAAGCTGTTAATAAAAAAGTGATTGAAATTGTTTATTTTAATTCTGATACGACCGTTACTACCGCGATTGAATCCTGCCACATGGCATACCAGCCCGGGCGATCTAATTTCAGTTTGCCTCAACCATTTCCCAAGGGTGTGGTTTTGGTGGCCAACGATCCCGATCAAGAAAATCTTGACGTCAGTATTGCCCTGTTGCGCAATAGAGAAGGTCGGATAGAGTTTTCAATCAATCAAGCTGCAGTCTCGCACTCGGGGGTGCGTATGAGTAGCCAATTATTGAAATTGGCAATTAATACGCATGGAGGCAGAGACTAAATGGCCAGGACATTATTGCTTTCACGCAAAATCAGTTTACTCGCAATGCTGATTTCCTCACTGGCCGTATTGAGCGCCTCATTGGTTGGTGTATTGCAACAACACATGAGCTCGAACGAGCAAATGAATCGACAAATAAAAATTCTGGCTGAAGCCACCGCATTTAATTTAGCAGCTCCGAGTATGTTTTCTGACAAGCAGGCGGCTGGCGCTGTATTACAAGCCTTGAGCGTTGATCCGCAAGTGATCTCAGCACGCTTGATGATGGCAAATGATCAACAACTGGCAGAATATAAGCGCAATAAAGAGCTCACCGCTAAATCAACCCAATCTCTTGCCGTAAATGTTGTATGGAAAGATGAGCAGGTCGGGCATTTATTGCTCGATGTGGATACGTCTAACTTGCAGCATCAACTCTACCGTCAAATTGGTTTTTCTCTGGTCACAGCATTGATGGCATTGCTTTTTGCGGGACTATTGGCGCAACGCTTAATCAGTATTCTAACCAGGCCATTGCGTGGTTTAAGTGAGATCGCCGATCGCGTGGGAAACGACGGCGATTATAGCTTGCGGGTACCCGCTATTCACAGCCATGACGAAGTGGGTCAGCTTGCCCTTAGATTTAATACCATGCTGGAGCGTATTGAAACTCAGGACGCCGAGCTACATTCCTATCAGGACTTTCTCGAGCAGAAAGTTGAGGAGCGCACCTCCCAATGGCGGCAGGCGAGTGAGCGCGCTGAAGCAGCTAGCCAAGCCAAAAGTGAATTTTTAGCGGTGATGAGTCATGAAATACGAACGCCGTTAAATGGCATTATCGGCATGACAAGTTTATTGCTGAATAGCGCACTGGATTCCAAACAAAAACATTTTGCTCGCGTAGCACGTCGTTCTGGCGAAGATCTGCTGTTTATCATCAATGACATTTTGGATTTCTCTAAAATTGAAGCGGGTAAATTGGAGCTTGATGTAAGGCCATTCCAATTAAATACGCTCTTGCAAGATTTAATAGAACGTTACGCACCTACAGCACAAGCAAAAAATTTGCGTTTGATATGCAATACTTTTATTCCCCCGACCTTAGTCGAAGGTGATTCATCGCGGCTGACACAGGTACTGACCAATCTATTAAGTAACGCCATTAAATTTACCGAATCTGGTGAAGTTACTTTAAGGGTTGAGCAGGTTGATGATGCTGTAAGCGAAATTGAAAATGCAGTTGAAAGTGAAAATACAAGAGACACTGAAACTAGAGCTGGCGCTGAAAATAACGTATTCACCGAAACAAAACCACAATCCACAATTACAAACCAACTTAAAACCCTAACAAAAATATCAACTGAAAAAGAATCGCACACAAAAAAAAGTGTACGGTTGCGTTTTAGCGTGCGCGATACAGGCATTGGCATTGCGCCGGAACAGCAGGCAAAACTGTTCACTGCATTCACCCAGGCCGACTCATCCATGGCGCGTAAATACGGTGGAACCGGTTTGGGCTTGGCCATTTCGCAACGCTTGGTTGGCCTTATGGGTGGCGAAATTATTTTGCAAAGCGCGCCTGGAGAAGGTGCCGATTTTTATTTTACCCTGAGCCTTTCCAGGGTTTATGATTTGCATCCTGATCAGGTTAATACCTTGACTGCCGTGAGTGATTTACCTTTCTCCAAACTGGGCGGACGGGTATTGTTGGCAGAAGATAATCTGGTCAATCAGGAAGTGGCTTTGGCCATGTTGCAAAAAATTGGCGTGAGCGCCGAGCTTGCCATCAATGGTCAGGCAGCGCTTAATCTTCTTGAGGAAAACAATTTTGATGTAGTGCTAATGGATTGCCAAATGCCATTGATGGATGGCTTTGAAGCAACGGCACTAATTCGCAAGCGTGAAAAAAAATTGGGATTAGTTAAAGTTCCGGTGATTGCACTGACTGCCAACGCCATAGTTGGCGACCGTGAGACCTGTCTTGCTAAAGGCATGGACGATTATTTGGGCAAGCCATTTTCGCTTGAGCAGTTACATCAATTATTGACGCGCTGGCTGCCTGTTAGAGAGCTCACACTAAATGAATATTCCGAGCAAAACGAGACACAACTGAGTGAGAATCAAGCGGTTGTTTCCGACAAACAGATTCGACCGCTACCTTTGGTGCAAATTGATACCAAAATTATTGATCAACTTAAGTTATTAGGTAAGGGTTTACTGTTGCGCGTTATCGAATTATTTCGCCAAACCAGCCCTGAGTTATTAGTGGCCATGCAAGAAGCGCTGACCGCGGGTGACGCCGAGCGCTTATATAAAGCAGCGCACAGTATGAAAAATAGTTCAGCTAATTTGGGAGTTATTGAGTTAGTGAGTAAGTGTCGAGAACTTGAAACTTTCGCGCGGCAGGGTAGCTTGGCAAACGCAAATAATTTATTGCTAAGCATTAATCAACTCTATCCAGCCGCCTTGGTTGCCTTGAACGAATACGAATCAGGACCTAAAGAACATGATTGATTTAGACACACCCCTGGCGCAAATTTTAGTTGTTGAGGATGACGAAGCTGCGCGCTTAATGATGACCACGACCTTGAAAAAGGCGGGCTTCAATGTTCACGATGCTGCCAATTGCAGCAGCGCTCGCGCGCTTTTCGCAAGCTATAAATTTGATCTGGTGTTGCTCGATGTGCTCTTGCCGGATGGCGATGGATTTAGTCTTTGCAATGAATTTTTGCTGCAGCCAAACGGGCGCGATTTGCCTATTGCAATCGTCACCGGGCTCGATGATGTCGAGTCCATAAAAATAGGTTATGAAGCGGGTGCTACGGATTTTATTACCAAACCGGTGAGCTGGGGTACCTTGCCCTATCGCGTTCAATATATTTTACAGGGCAGTCGTACAATCCTGAATTTAAGTGTGAGCGAAAGTAAAACCCGCGCGCTCTTATCAAGTATCCCCGATATTCTCATGCGCATTCACCGCGATGGCTGGGTGCTGGACATGCAAGTGGGCTCCATTAGTTTTGATATCCAGGAGTGGTTTTATGCGGTTGAAGGCGAAGTCTATGGGCGTCTGCCTCCCGAAGTAAATCGATCCGTTTTTCCGCATATTCACGCCGCTCTCAAAGGTGAGGGTATGCAGCTGCTGGAATTTCAATGGTCCCATGTACCGGAGAAAGTGTGTTTTTGGGAAGCGCGTATTCAGCAGCGCGATGACAATGAAGTGTTAATGGTTGTGAGAGATATTACGCAGCGTAAACAGCATGAAAATCAATTGCGGTTATCGGCAAAAGTATTTGAAGGTACCAATGAAGCTATTTTAATTACGGATGCTAATTTAAATATTATTTCTGTGAATCGCGCCTATGAAAATATTACCGGCTACAGTCAAGCGGATATGTTACTTTCAAATGCGGATTCACCCAAAGTGGGTTTGCGTCACTACAGTTTTTTCGAACATATTATTTCGGTCTTGAAAGAGCGTGGGCACTGGCAAGGTGAATTGCTCAACCAACGCAAAAGTGGTGAGTATTTCCCCTGCTGGTTTTCCATTAATCAGGTCCTTGATGTCAATGGCGATCCGGAAAATTATGTCGCCATATTTAATGATATTACCGAACATAAAAACTCTCGTGCACAAATTGATTTTCTCGCGCATCACGACAGTCTCACCGGCCTCCCGAATCGCACCCTATTCAATGACCGTATCGAAATGGCCATTAACGTAGCGCACCGCGAAGGCAAAAAGTTAGGTGTATTATTTATTGATCTGGATCGCTTTAAAAATATCAATGATTCCCTTGGTCATTTGGTTGGTGATCAAATTCTTAAGGAAACGGCGGCTCGCTTGACTCAAGTTATTCGCAGCGGAGACACAGTATCGCGTTTAGGCGGCGATGAATTCGTCGTACTTTTTCCAACCATTAGCGATGAAAGAAATATTGCAGAGCTTACCTTAAAGCTGAGTGTTGCCTTGCAACAAGCCTACATAGTTGATGGCATTACTTTGCATATCACGCCCAGCATTGGCATTGCAATTTACCCCGATGATGGCGAAACCTTTGATGCATTAATTAAAAATGCAGACGCGGCTATGTATCTGGCCAAAGAACGCGGCCGCAATAATTATCAGTTTTATACACCGGTGCTTAATGCCCGTACTCTGGATCGTTTAAAACTGGAGGCGGGGCTACGCAAAGCCCTCGAGCTGGGTCATTTTGAATTGCATTATCAGCCATTAATTTTCGGTAGTGATTGCAGTATCAGAGGTGCAGAGGCATTAGTTCGCTGGCGGCACCCTGAACGCGGATTAATTCCACCGATGGAGTTTATTCCGCTCGCAGAAGAAACTGGATTGATTATTCCTCTGGGTGAATGGGTGTTGACGGAAGCTGCGCGCCAACTAAAGCAATGGCATCAGCGGGGTTTTGTTGATTTGGTGGTGAGCGTTAATATTTCAGTCTTGCAATTTAAACAACCCGAATTTCTGGCGCGCGTGGAAACGATTCTACAAAAAGTCGGCATAGAACCTAAATCCATAGAGTTAGAGTTGACCGAGAGTATATTGATGGGCGATATGGACGCGTCTATTCAAATATTGCAACAATTTTGTGATCGTGGCTATCGTATTGCGATTGACGATTTTGGTACAGGTTTTTCCAGCTTAAGTTATTTGCGTCATCTACCCATACATTTACTGAAAATCGATCAATCTTTTGTGCGCGATATGTTTGTTGAACCGGCATCACTTGCCATAGTGGATTCCATCATTGGACTTGCCCGTGCCCTGGGTAAAGAAACAATTGCGGAAGGTGTAGAAACCGAGGCAGAGTACGTGCTATTGATGCAACACGGCTGTCGTTTGATGCAAGGATATTATTTTGCCAAGCCTATGCCAGCCGTTGAATTTGAACGTTGGATTAACGCAAATAATCACGCTGTTATAAAAAGTGATCCGTGATACATATTAAACATTTGCTCGTAGCGAATTTATAGTAATGGTACTCATTTGATGGAAAAATAATTTGTTGGCAAATACTCACGCGAAATATCACAATTCATATCAATTAAATTAGCGGTTATTTCCATGAATAAAAATATAAAAATAGTCTCTCTAAGTGTATTCTTATGCGCTGCAAACACGGCTGTGATGGCCGCAGATTATTTGGAGATGGATCTCGACCAGCTGATGCAAATTAAAGTCACTGGCTCAACCTTACGCGATGAATCCCTCCAGACAGTTCCCTCGGCAGTTACCGTATTTACACGCGATCAGATTGATCAATTAGGATTTGATTATTTATATGAACTGCTTAACCTCGTACCTGGGTATCAATTAAATCGCAATGGCGATAGCCCCGCCGGTTACACTTTTAGCGCGCGGGGTCGCCGCATTAGTTCAGAAGCTCGCGAAATCTTATTATTAGTTGATGGTCGTGTGTTTGCCGATCCGCGCACTGGCAGTGCCGATGGTTCGCTACCCTTATTTCCACTTGAGGAAATAGAAAAAATTGAAATTATTCGCGGGCCGGGTTCGGCCCTTTATGGTTCAAATGCCTTTAATGGTGTGCTCAATATTGTGACGCGCACTGGTGATAATTCGGTGAAACTTATCGCCGGTTCACAAACGCGTCGCGGTGCACGAATTAATTTTTCGAGCAAGGACGGAGACTGGGAAACCAACTTATTGGCGCAGTTATATGAAGATAATGGAGAGCAATATTTTATTGCCAACAACGACGTTTCAGACTCGCGCAAAACGGCGAATATCGACTTCAGCCTGGGGTATGGGGAAACCAAAATTCGCGCTGCTTATCACAAGATAAGAGCGGATGATTTTTATGTTGGCGAAAATATTCGTAACAACTTTAATTACTATCAGCAATTGTTGCAACAATTCAGCATTGAGCAAAAACTGATATTGGCAGAAGATATTAAAACTCAGGTTGTCTTGAGTTATTTGAAATCGGAACAAGATTTCAACGTAATGGCATTGCCAGAAAATTATTTAATAAATTTAAGTCAACCCCCGAGCAGCGAGGCTTTACTCGCGAAAGCTATTTTAGCCGGTGAGACCTATCGCTTTGCGCTTGCCAATGATTGGACAATTAATCAGTATTCCAGTCTTCAATTTGGTGCGGATTGGCATTCCAATCGCGAAACAAAATCGCGCGGAAAAAGTAATTTTGATTTGGCTGAATTGGCACAAGGTAGTTTCCCCATAACCTATTATGGCGATTTGACCGGAAGCGTTAGGGTGGGGAAAGAAGAGCTGCAGCAAGCAATCGGAGTGTATAGCCAATACTTACGTCAGCTTTCTGACACGACCAATCTTACCCTGGGCATGCGCTACGATAATTATCTCGACATAGGTAAGCACCTCAGCCCGCGCTTGGGTTTGGTGAAACAAATTTCCGATTATCAAAGTGTAAAACTACTTTATGGTGAAGCCTTTCGCGCGCCCTCTCTCAGTGAAACGGGATTACAAAATAATCCGGTATTGGTGGGAAACCCTGATTTGAATTACGAAATAGTAAAAACCTGGGATTTAATCTGGTTGGGTAATTGGAAAAATACGAGCGTCAGCGTGGATGGTTTTTTTAATCATTATAAAGACCCCATTGCCACCGGTTTGCAAGGCGCAACCCGTACTTATGTGAACGGCAAGCATGAACATAGCAAAGGCGTGGAGGTGGAGGCAAGCCAGCAACTCAGTGATCAATGGCTGGTGCGAGCAACTTACACGAATTTGTTTGATTTGCCCGCGCCGGCATTTCGCGAAGCCAAGAAGCTCGTGTCGGTGATGATGAACTATGAATTAAATCAATGGAATTGGAATTTTGCCGCAGTTTATCACAGCGCCCGCAGTGAATTGGCCGCAGATAGCAGTCAAGAATCTCTGGCGAGTTACTGGTATGCAAACACCAAATTGCGTTATCGTTTTAATAAAAGCTATACAGTGAATTTACAGATTAAAAATATCCTGGATAAAGAATATAGGACTCCAACACAAGGCCGGCAGATTCCCAATGGCGTGCCCAATCGTGGTCGCGAATGGAGTATTGGAGTTAACTGGTCCTATTAATCTTAGGCTTGATCCATTTGTTGCCTCTACACTATAAGTTGCAGGTGAGTTTCAGCGCGGACTCTGGCTAAGTAGCCTGGCAATAAAAATAATTTTTTTGCAGTGCTTTATGCGTCCCTAGTGATTTTTATTGCTCTTCCTCCAGAGATAATTTTATGTACATACGTTTCTTGAATACCATGAAATTATGGCAAATTTTTTGTTTACTTGGGGTGATGATTTTTTTACTGGTTGCACCTTTGTTTTATCTTTATATGGGTGAAACCAATAAAAGTATTCATTTTTCGAGCACTGAGCAAGCGGGAATTCAACCCGGCAATTTCGCGCTCAAATTATTACAGAACATCCAGCAACATCGCGGCCTTTCAGCAGCCTATTTAGGCAGTGGCAAAATGGCTGAACAACGCAGCGCGAAACAAATTGAAGTCGAAAATTTGTTCACCACCACAGCAACAAAATTAGCTGACTTTCCCGCGACAAAAACGCTGCTTGCAAAAATTAATGACGATTGGTCACTACTGAATAAGGGCGTCAGCACTGGCGCCATGTCTGTGTTAGAAAGTTATCAAGGTCATACCGCTATATGTGAGGAATTACTGCTGCTGATCGAGCAAATTGCAGATACTTTCGGTTTGTCGCTAGACCCTGACGCTGATGCCTATTACTTAACACGCACTCTATATTTTGATTTGCCCCGCTTGGCAGAGGACTTAGGGCAAATGCGGGCCAAAGGTGCTGGCTTTTTGGCAACCGGGCAAATCGACACTGAAGGGCGTGTCATCATGTATAACCTGCTTAGTAAAGCACGGGGCTCACAGGAAAGGATGTTGCGCTCTTTTGAGAAAGCTTATAAAGCGAATCCCGCGCTTAAAAAAAATATTCATCAACAGGTGATGGCAAGCAGTGATATTACTGCGGAAGCCATTGAGTTGGCACGCACTAAAATAGCCGCGCGTGATCAACTAGATTACCCTGCAGCCGACTACATTGAGCACACTACCAAAGCTATCAACGAGCAGTTCACCAGCGTATCTGTCGCTATTGAGCAATTGCAGATTTTAATTAATCTCCGCTTAACGACTCAGCGTATTACGCGCAACAGTCTTGCCAGTATGATTACCTTGGCAGTATTGGTCGTAGGTTTTATTAGCTGGACTGTGTGCCTTAATTTGACCAGGCAGCTTGGCGGCGAACCTTCCTACGTGACTAACATAGTGAGTCGAGTCGCCAATGGTGATCTCACGCAACAAGTCAGTGTGTCGGCACAGGATCAGTCGAGCCTTGCATTTGCCATTAAGACTATGATTGAACGTTTGTCTGACACAGTAGGTAATGTAACAGCGGCAGCTAATCGCGCCAACGACACCGCGAAAAGTATGAATGCTACAGCGCAGTTATTAAGTCAAAGTTCCAATGAGCAGGCCGCCGGAGTTGAAGAGACCAGTGCATCTATACATCAAATGAGCATCTCCATCACCAAGAATGCCGATCATGCGAGGGCGACAGGAGACATTGCCACTAGCGCGGCCAAAAATGCTAACGATGGCGGTGAGGCGGTGCGTGCAACTGTATTGTCCATGCGCAGTATCGCCACTAAAATTAGCATCATCGATGACATTGCCTACCAAACTAATTTACTCGCGCTAAATGCCGCTATTGAAGCTGGTCGGGCGGGAGAGCACGGTAAGGGTTTTGCGGTAGTTGCTTCAGAAGTGCGCAAGCTTGCCGAGCGCAGTCAGCGAGCAGCGCAGGAGATCGATCAACTGGCCAGCGCCAGTGTATTGTTAGCTGAAAAAGCCGGGCAGCTGCTTGATGAAATTGTTCCATCCATTAACAATACTTCACTGCTGGTCAAGGAAATTGCTGCAGCATCCGTAGAGCAAAGTTCCGGGGTAAGTCAGATAGGGAATGCTACCAGCCAGCTCAATCAAACGACGCAGAGAAATGCTGCGGCTTCAGAAGAGTTAGCGCAAACCGCGCGCGAACTCAGTGATCAGTCGGAGCAGCTGCAGGAAGCGGTAGCATTTTTTAATGTGCGTTAACGCGTGGTTGCGCGAATTTTGCTAAGTCCTGTTTTAACAAATTCCAACAGATCCTTGGGGTAAAGTGGTTTTGAAAAATAAAATCCTTGTACTTGATCTGCACTTAATTCTACCAGGACTTTGTAATCCTCCAGAGTTTCAACTCCTTCAGCAACGGTAATCATTTTTAAATCTTTAGCCAAGTCTATTGAGCTGGCTAAAATAGTCCGCTGCTGCGGACGCGTCGAAACATTGTGCACTAAAGAGCGATCCAGTTTTAATTCTGTTGCAGGTACTCGCGACAACTGTTGCGCATTGGCAAAGCCAGTACCGTAATCATCGATGGCAATATTAAAACCTTTTAAACGGAGACGTGCGAGCGTACGTATGGCGCAGGCCAATTCATTGAGAAAGGCATTCTCGGTAATTTCAAAAGTAATTTCTTGTGGCAAGACATCGTACTTTTGCGTTAATGCGATTATCCAATCTACCAAACCTTCATCAGCAAGTGAGATAGGAGACAAATTAAACGCAATATGAAAACGTAAGCCCATATTTTGCCAGTTCCTTTTCTCGTTCAATGCCATGGCCAGCAACCTATGGGTTAATGCATTGATTAAGCCCAGTCGCTCAGCTAAAGGAATGAAAATCGTGGGCGATATAAGACCTTTTTGCGGATGCTGCCAACGTGCGAGCGCTTCAACACCGCGCAATAATAAACCCTGTACGGTTAGCTTGGGTTGGTAGGCCAATATCATTTCACCATGGGTGATGGCGTGATTTAGTTCTACCCCTGTGACTATGGGGGCATCATCCAATTGATGGGTAGTAAGCTTGGCGCGCTGCGTCTGTAAACCGACAATAAATTGCAACAAGCTGCACTGCAATAAATCCAGGTGCAAGGGTTTTTTAAACGTGCCTAAGACGGTCAAGCCTTCGGCCTCCGCCATAGTGCCCACACTGGAAATTAAAATCGGGTCCTTTGCGCTCAGAATAATGACGTTGGTTGATAATTTGTGATGAGCAATAGCATGTATTAATTCAACCCCGTCCATCACCGGCATTTCTAAATCCACGAGTACCACATCAATGAGGTTTTCCTTTAAAACCTTAAGTGCTTCTAACCCATTCGTCGCCGTATAAATAATGACTAGACCCAAGTCGTGACAGAGTTGTTGGGCAAATTTTTGTTGCGTAATACTATCATCGGCGATAAGCACGCTTAATTCGGCCAAGGCAGTTTTCATGGTCATTCCTCCAGGGCCACTGATATTTTTGCGAGCGATAAAATTTCTTTCGCAGCTCCGAGGTTAATAGCTTCTTTAGGCATACCAAACACCACACAGCTAGCTTCATCTTGCGCAATAGTGCGTGCTCCTGCATTACGCATTTCCAGTAGCCCGCGCGCGCCGTCATCGCCCATGCCCGTCATAATAATTCCCGTTACATTGCGACCTGCGGCTTGTGCGGCAGAGCGAAATAACACATCCACAGAAGGGCAGTGGCGATTCACTGCGGGGCCGCGAAAAACTTTGGCAACATATTGTGCTCCGGAACGTTGAATTTCTAAATGATGCCCACCCGGTGCAATAATGACGCGCCCGGGGATTAATCTATCACCTGACTCTGCTTCCTTAACTTCCACCTGACAAATACTATTTAAGCGCTGCGCAAATAAAGCGGTAAATTTCTCTGGCATATGTTGCACCACAGCAATCCCGGGACAGGTGCGCGTTACTTTGGTTAAAATTTCTTCCAGTGCCTGAGTGCCGCCGGTGGATGTGCCTATGACAGTAATGCGATCGGTGGTGTTTGTGACTGCTACCAGATCTACGATGGGAATTTTTTGTGTGGTATTTATTTTTACATTTTCTGGATTGCGTTTTGTTACACGAGCTGTGGCTGCTGCGCGCACTGTTTGCACGAGCACTTGCTGTGCGGTAATTAAAAAATCTTTAATTCCCAGCTGTGGTTTGGTGACTACATCAAAAGCACCTGCCGATAGCGCTTGCAAAGATAGTTCTGCGCCTTTTTCCGCAAGCGACGAACAAATAATGATAGGCGTCGGCCGCTCTGCCATAATTTTTCGTAAAAATGTCAGGCCGTCCATGCGTGGCATTTCTATATCCAGGACAATAACATCGGGCCACTTTTCTTCCATTTTTTGCATGGCAAGAATAGGATCGGCTGCGGTGGCATAAACGTTAATATCGGGAGCCGAGTTTAAAATATCGCGCATCACCTGACGTACTACGGCGGAATCATCTACCACCATTACTTCTATAGTCATTGCTTCGGTCCCTTCTGATGGGTGACGGTAGGTAAGACATTTATGGTTTGCATTTCATAGCGCTTTACTGCAACCGTGCCGGTAGACATGGTAAGAATTAAGGATCGGGATATTGTTCCACCGACATCTATTTGTCTGGCAATTAAGTTTTCCTGGTCCAGCCACTGCTGTGCAACGCGAATATTTTTTTTGCCAATGTCAAAATGCGATATGGTGTCGCTACCGCCAAATAGCCCAAACTGAAACCTGGCTAAAGAGTCATGTTTCAATATGGCATTCTTCAAGAGCAAGAGTGCGGTGTTTGCGTAGCGGCCTGCTTTTATTTCTTCTCTATCAGTCATACCCTTAGGTAACTCTGGCAGAA
This sequence comes from Pseudomonadota bacterium, assembly GCA_040386215.1. GTDB lineage: Bacteria > Pseudomonadota > Gammaproteobacteria > Pseudomonadales > Cellvibrionaceae > Cellvibrio. The sequence goes on along the minus strand of JAZKFX010000032.1, from coordinate 99,579 downwards.
TAAAATGGCACATCCCACCCAGTTTTAATACGGGGTGCCAGGCCGTTAATGAAACACAAGAGCCCAGCACTGTGTAAATGCTGTGATACTTGTTGCCAATATACCAATCGCCCGGGTGAATATTTAAGCGTGGATGATAAGGTGTTGGCTCCATTTAGCTGTCCAAAAAATAGCTGTCCAAAAAATAGCTGTCCAAAAAATAGCTGCCCAAAAAAAACAGTTGTTCAAAAATAACTGGCCAAAAAAATCCAAAAACTGTTAGGCAAGTCGATATATTGCCGGTTTTATGGGAACAAAGCGCTGCGTGATTCCGTGTAAACTTTCTGAATGCCCGATAAAAAGAATTCCATTGGGTTTAAGAGTTCCGGCGATTCGTTCAAGTACCTTTTCTTTAATATCATTTTCAAAATAAATTAAAATATTGCGTAAAAAGACTACATCAAACTTACCCAGGTCATGACTAATATTCATATTTAAATTTAGAGTGAAGAAATTTACGCGCGCACGCAGGTCAGCCACAACTCGCACAAAGCCTTCCTGTGGGCCGGTGCCCTTGCGGCAAAAACGACGCAAATAGTTTTCGGGGATATTTTGTACGCGCACATCAGGATAAATACCTATTATGGCTTGTTCGATAACGCTGGCGTTGACATCAGAACAAAGTAATTCCCAATTCGCTGCGCAGCGATCTGCTAACAGCATTGCAATACTGTAGGGCTCTTCACCGGTCGATGCCGCTGCACTCCATACGCGCAATTGATCGCCCGTTCTATATTTTGGTAATATTTGTTCAGCCATAAAATCAAAATGTTTTTGTTCGCGAAAAAAATAGGTTTCATTAGTGGTAATGAGTTCCAGTGCCAAGGCCAGCTCTTGTTGGCCATGTTTGCCAACGATAAAATTATAATACTCATCATAATTTTTTAGCTGGCAGGCATTTAGCCTTTTCCACAAGCGATTCATCAGCAAGGTTTTTTTTTCTAACGGCAAAAAAATACCAATTTGTTTTAAAATTAATTGCTGAAACGCATAAAATTCTTTATCTGTTGGTAGCTTATGGATGAGTTCTATATTCATAGTATTCGCTTATCACTAGTCGTAGCGAGCAAAGTATTTATCGTTATCATCTGTTTGCGCCGACGCTGTAATGCTCGATTGCGAATTTTTTTTTGCTGATACTTTTATTTTTTTGGGCAGTGGTCGGCTCGACGTATGAGTGAATTGATCTTTCGATAATTTAAAGTAGCCAATAGCTTCCTGTAAGCGCATAGCCTGGCCGCTCATCTCTTCGGATGTTGAACTCAATTGCTCCGATGCAGCAGCATTTTGTTGCATGGTTTGATTGACTTGATTAATGGCGGCATTGATTTGATTAACGCCGGCTGTTTGCTCGGATGATGCTGCGGCAATTTCCTGCACCAGATCAGCAGTTTTACGAATTGAAGGGACTATGTCCTCTAATAAAATTCCGGCACGTTCGGCGCGCTTGACGCTTTCTGTGGCGAGCTGACCGATTTCTTGTGAGGCTACCTGACTGCGCTCTGCTAATTTGCGCACCTCGGAAGCGACTACTGCAAATCCGCGACCGTGTTCACCGGCGCGCCCGGCTTCAATGGCAGCATTGAGTGCAAGTAAATTGGTTTGATAAGCAATGTCATCAATGACTCCAATACGTTCTGCAATTTTTTGCATTGCCATCACTGTGGCCGAAACGGCTTCGCCACCATTCACCGCATCTCGCGCTGATTTTTGGGCCATGCCATCGGTAACGCTGGCATTTTCATTGTTTTGCATAATGGATGCAGACATTTGCTCCATGGATGCGGAAGTTTCTTCGACGCTCGCTGCTTGAATAGAAGCGCCTTTTGCTAAGGATTGTGCTGTGGCATTGACTTGTTCTGAGGCTGAAGCAAGCGCATCCGCAGAACCGCGTACTTCACCTATGACTTCCGTCAGCCTTTGCGTCATTTCTTTAATGGCCGCCAGCATACTGGTCTTGTCGCCGGGTTTAGTGGCGACATTCACATTTAAATCACCAGTAGCAATTCGGTTGACTATCTCTGCTGCGTAGCCCGGTTCACCACCTAATTGATTCAGTAAATTGCGCGCAATCAGAAAGCCGATGGTGCCCAGCGCTAACATAGTAATTGAAGCAATAATAATGGAGAGTCGCATAGCTGAAGCTTTGGTCGCTATGGCCAGGTCTTGTCCTTCGTTGCCCATTTTTACATTGTAAACAACATGTTCGTTTATGGCGCTTGTGGCCGCCGTAGCAATGGGAATGGCTGCTTCGTGTAGTTTCAATGCATCATCAATCTTATTGGCGCGCGCCAGCTCTAAAATTGCAGATATTTTTTCAATGTAATCTTTATAAAGTTTTTGTTCCTCAGCAAACATTTGGGTGTCTTTGTCATTGGCTAAAGTGACAGAGTAATCTTTCAAACTGGTATCCGCTTCAGTGCTGTAAATCTTTATATTCTTATCAAGTTCTGCGCGTTTACCTGCATCTATTGTCGAAACGTAATTGGTAGCTGTGACGCGGATAAGTAATAAATTTTTGCGTAGGTTACCCAAGGCTTTTAATGCGGGTACAGTATTTACAGTGCCAAAATTTGCAGCTTCAAACACTCGGTTCATTTGCCATTGTGCGGCACCGGCAAGTAAGGCAATACCGAGTAATGCGGATAAAATTAAAATCAATATTTTTTGGAAAACGGTCATCTCTAGTATCCTTCATAAGCGTCATAAATTTGAGTAGTGCGTTAATTAAATTATTTAAACAGTAAAATAATTTATTGACTCCTGAAGCTGAATGGCCTGCGCATTCATTTGCTCTGCAGATGAACTCAGCTCTTCGGATGCCGCCGCATTTTGTTGCAAGATATGATTCATTTGCCCGATGGCGCTATTAATTTGTCCAACGCCGGTATTTTGTTCGGCAGATGCTGCTGCAATTTCTTGTACTAAATCGGCGGTTTTACGAATTGTTGGCACCATGTTATTGAGCAATTTTCCGGCTGCTTCTGCGCGTAGCACTGTGTTGCGTGCGAGGGTGCCAATTTCTTGCGATGCTACCTGACTGCGCTCTGCTAACTTGCGCACTTCCGAAGCGACTACCGCAAACCCGCGGCCATGTTCGCCCGCACGGCCAGCCTCAATAGCAGCATTAAGCGCGAGCAAATTAGTTTGATAGGCAATGTCATCAATGACGCTAATACGATCAGCAATAGTCTGCATTGCTTCCACGGTTTGTTTAACCGCATCACCGCTGGCTAAGGCATCCTGTGCCGCTTTTTGGGCCATGCCATCAGTCACTTTTGAGTTTTCACTATTTTGTGCAATGGAAGCAGACATTTGCTCCATGGAAGACGATGTTTCCTCAACACTGGCCGCTTGTATAGAAGCACCTTTGGCGAGGGATTGCGAGGTATCATTAATTTCGTCGGAAGCTGATGACAATGCGTCAGCAGAGCTGCGCACTTCACTGATAGTCGCGCTTAATTGTTTGCACATGTAAGCGACGCTCGCCAGCAAAGATGTTGTATCGTTTTTATTGAGTTGAATATGAATATTTAATTTTCCTTGTGCTACTTGTGTGACGGCAGCAGCGGTGTAAGCGGGATCACCGCCCAGGGTTTTAAACATATCGCGAAAAATTACTGACATAGTGACCAGAATAGCGGCTGAAGCTAACACGCAAATGAGCAGTAATATGTCTAGGGTTTTGCTATAAAGTGCTTCAGTTTCAATTTGAAAGTCGTTTAAGTTTTTTGAAAAATTTTCGGTAGTCTGTTCTGCCAAAGCTGCCATTTTATCGCTTGCGGCGCGATCCATTCCCGTCACTTGCTTATCGGTTTTTTTCCCGGCTTCAGGATCGCTAAAGGCAAAACCAGTGAGCGCATCGCGATAATTTTTGCCCAGGGACAGGTGTTCATTTTTTAATTCAATAAAATCCGAGGTCGATTCCCCCAAGTTTTTTTGAATGCCTATCGCGATATCAAGGTAGCGTTGTACCGCAGCTTCTTTTTCAGAAAAAGCATTGGTGTATTTTTCATATCGTTCTTTATCATTACCGCGAATGAGAATATTTTTCCATTCTTGTATTTGTGTTTTAAAACTAATGGAAGCTTTTTCTACATTGGCTAATACGTCAGACTTTTGTTGAATCTGTTTCGCTGCGGCTACAACAATGCCATTATATTGATGCAATTGATAATAGGCCGAACAACCCAGCGTAATTAAACCTATAACTATCATAAAGCTTAATAACAGTATCTTGGATTTTAACGTTAAGTTAGTGAACATATTATTGTGCTCATAAAGTTGTAAATGTTTTGCTATTTTTTTGGCTATTGCATTTGTGCTTCGACTAAATGCGCTAACTCACGAATCGATAATGCTTTGCTTGCGTCCAGTAACACCACAAACTCATCGTCTAACTTGGCAATTCCTTGAATAAAATCCGCGCGAATATTGGCTCCAAAGGAGGGCGCGTCTTCAATATTTTCAGCGCTCAGTTCGATAACTTCGCTAACAGCGTCGGCCAATAAACCTAATACGTGATGTTGATCATCATTTTCCAGTTCTACCACAATGATGCAGGTGCGTTTTTGGACATCAATGGGTTTGCGGCCAAGCCTTACTGCCAGATCAATTACCGGCACAACTTCGCCACGTAAATTAATAACCCCGCGCATAAAATTTGGCATGAGTGGCACACTGGTAATACCGCTGTATTCAATAATTTCTCGCGTTTTGGATAATTCCAAACCATAGTGCTCATCACCAATTCGAAAGGTTAGGAACTGCTGTGTAGCAACACTTTGTACTTGCTGATTTTTTTGTTTGCGCAACATAGTCATTATTTTTGCTCCAGCATTTTTGCGGACAGGGAAAGGTTTTGTGCGTGTTCTCTATTCATCGCAAAATTGATCAGTTGGGGAATATCTAAAATTAGCGCAACAGCGCCAGTGCCTAATAAGCTGGAACCGCCAATACCTTTTAACGCCTGGAAAATAGGTCCCATGGGTTTTACGACGGTTTGCATCTCACCAAATAAACTGTCGACAACGATGCCCGCGCGCTTTTCACCGAATTGCACTACGACTAATTGTTCGCGCATGTCCTCTTGTTTTTCCAGCGCAAATAATTCCTGCAGGCGAATATAGGGCACTTGTTCGCCGCGCAAATTAATGTGATGTTGTTCTTTGGTGAAATTAAAGGTGGATAAATCTACGCACTCAAGAATAGTATTTTGCGGCACAATAAAATCAATGTTGCCGGCAGCCACGTGAAAGCCATCAATAATGGCGAGGGTTAAGGGCAGGCGAATGGTAATGCAGGTGCCCACGCCTAACTCTGTTTCTATTTCAATGGCACCGCGTAAAGCTTCAATATTGCGTCGCACTACATCCATGCCGACACCACGTCCGGACAAATTGGTAATTGTTTCTGCGGTGGATAACCCCGGGTGAAAAATCAACATACACAGTTCTTGTTTGCTCAGCTGGGCACTAGCGTCAATCACACCGTTGGCGATAGCTTTGTTGCGAATACACTCTAAATTTAAACCGCCACCGTCATCAATGATTTCTATTACGATGCTTCCTGATTCATGACTGGCGCGCAGCGAAATAATCCCAGTCTCGGGTTTATTGCGGGCCTGGCGAAGCGCAACCGCTTCAATGCCATGATCCATTGCATTGCGCACCAGATGCATTAAAGGATCGTTTAATTTTTCCACCATGGAGCGATCCAGTTCGGTTTCTGCACCTTCAATTTCCAATTCAATTTCTTTACCAAGCTCTTTGGCGGTGTCGCGAACAACGCGTTTAAAGCGTAGGAAAGTATCGCCGATAGCGACCATTCGCAAAGTTAAGGCGGCGTCGCGAATTTGTTCGGTAAAATTTCCCATTGAACTCACGGCTTCGGTGAGTTGGCTACTGTTTAATTTGGATGACAACAAATCTACACGTTGCTGATTGACAACTAATTCACCAATTAAATTAATTAAAAGATCCAGACGCTCGGCATCTACACGAATAAAGCGAGTTTCGGGTTGCGTGTTGCGAACATCAGAGGGCAGGGCGCGAGCGTCCTGGTTAGTGTGTTGTTTGTCGAGTGCAGCAGTAATTAATTCCGGCGCTACTTCCTGCGTATCAACTAAAATGCTACCCAACAGTGATATGGGTTGCTGATCTTTGGCTTGTTGTTTTTGCGTATCCAGTGCCAGCTCTAATTCATCCTGGTTAATCACATTGGTTTTTATTAAAATTTCGCCCAAGCGATAGGTGTTTTCCGGTAACGATTTAATTAAATCAATGTAAGCTAAAACATTGCTGCGCGGCGGTATTATTTTTATAGACGATTCATCGCGCACAAACATAAATGCGTTTTCAATTTCTTCCAGGTCCGCATCGCTTTGTAAACCTATTTCGAAACCCAGATAAAGAGTTTCAGGATTAAATTCTTTCAGTTCCGGGAAGTTATCAGTAATGGTTGTAATCTGGGTTATTTTACCGAGCGAATTTAAAAATCGAATAATGGACAAGGGATCCATCCCGTTGCGCAATAAATCAATCCCGAAGCGTACCGATATGTACCAAAGGTTGTGTATGAGCGCAGATTTTTGCAAACTCGTTGGCGGTGCCACCGCCGGTGTACGGGAAAAATTTGTCGATGCAGTAGTGGTGGGTAACCATGCTTTGATTGAACTTAACAATGCCTCGCCCTGGGCAACGCAAGTAACATCACTGGGTTGTGATTGTTTAGCATTACTCACTAGATGCGCTATATGATCGCGACAGGACAATAATACACTGAGCAAATCGTCCGTAATAATCAAGTCTCCATCACGTGCGATATCCAGCACGTTTTCAACCATATGAGTGAATGCCACTATTTCATTTAACCCGAACATTCCTGCTGAGCCCTTAATAGTGTGCGCGGCGCGAAATATCTCATTGATGGTTTCAATATCTTTTTCACCGTCATCCATGCGTAATAAAGCCGTTTCCATGGAAATTAATAATTCATCTGTTTCGGCAAAAAATGTTTGTAAAACGCTGTCAATATCCATGTTAATTACTCAATGCGAAGTGAGCTGTGACATCCAGGATATTTAAAACGCTATCGACCTGTGGATTACTTTTTTCCAGATAAAGGCGTTTGTTGTTGTCAGCAAATATTTTTTTGGCAAATAATAATAGCTGCACACCTGCGGTATCTATTTCGCTAACATTGCTGACATCGATTGCCACCGGGTCGATTGTTTCATCATGATTTTCAAACAATTTTGCGTGAGTAAGCGATACTGTGTAAATTGTTAATTCACCTTCCAGTATTAAGTTACTACCTGAGGTGGTGTTTTTGCGTGTTACTTTCATGATGATTCTCTGGCAAGAAGTAATAGTTACATAATTAACATGGCTACCGTTTGCAGCAATTGCTCGGGGCGAAAGGGCTTTACGATCCAGGCTTTTGCACCGGCTTCTTTGCCGGCTTGCTTTTTGTCATCAGCGCCTTCGGTTGTTAACATCACCACTGGAGTGAATTTGTAATTGGCATTTTTTTTCATTTCTTTCACAAAACTGATACCGTCCATGTTAGGCATATTTACATCAGAGATAACGAGATTAATTTTTTGCCCATTCAATTTTTTTAATGCATCACTGCCATCGCTTGCTTCTATCACTGTATAACCTGCACTATTAAGTGCTATGGCAACAAGTTGGCGAACGCTCGCTGAATCATCCACAATTAAAATGACTTTCGACATTACCTATAGCTCCTAAAAAAATGTAACTTCGGTGTAGCTGGGGGTTGAAATATTTTGCACGCCCTTATGCACGGCTACTTGCTCAAGTGTGGTGTAGGTTCGATGCAACTCCGTCATCCATTCATTCACGTTTATGGTTTCTATTTCATTGCCATTTTTTAAATTTATTTTCTGTTTATCTATAATGCCATTGAGCTTTTGCATGTCATTGATAACATGGTTGAGAATTTGACTCACCCGATCCTGAAATTGTAAATTAACCAATACTTCCGCAATGTCAGTTTGTACCTGCGCACTTTCTTGTTCTAATAATTGTGCTGATTGCAAAATTCCAATGCCAGATTGCTGGAATTTCGCTAGCACCTGGCTAATAGAAGTCTCGGAGTGATTCAAACGTTTATTGTCTTCCTGTGCATAGGCAGTAGTGCGTTCGAGGGTTTTTTGTAAAGCACCATTGGCTTGTTCAATGCGTTTGCCGATACGTGCACCGGTTTCACCGGAGCGACTTGATAGTGTGCGCACTTCATCGGCTACTACGGCAAAACCCCGCCCGTATTCACCGGCACGTGCAGCTTCAATGGCAGCATTTAATGCTAATAAATTTGTTTGTGATGCTATGCCGGCAACATCGGCGCCCATGCTGCTCAATTCAGAGGTTATTTTGGACAATTCGTTGATTTCACTGAGCAATTCATCACGTTGTTGGATAGCACGGTGTAAAGTTTTCACTAATTCGCCTAACTCGTTGCTGGCATAATCGATAACCTCATGTAAGCCATTTTCTCCGTTCATGCCGGTAGCGGTGGCTTTGGATGTTGTTATTGAATCTTGTAATCGTTCGTAGATGTGTGAAAATCGTTTCGCCAATTCGGTAATACTTTGTTCTATTTGATGTTGCGCCAGTGCGGTTTGGCGCTGCCACAGCGGTAATATTTCCTGAATTAATTCCTGGTAATTAGTCGTGACAGTTGTCAAGTTGCTGAGTTGGTTTTCTTGTTTTTCCACGATAAAATTTTGTTGCAGAAGCTCTTCGCAGGAGCGCACATAACATTGACTTTGATAATAAATATTTACGGTTGCCGTCAGTATTATAAGTGCAAAAAGAACTTGTAAAAACACTGCCAGAGGGGCTAAAGAAATACAATAGAGGGAAATTATAGCGAGCAGAGCACTGGATCCTACCAACGAGAAATGTGTAAAAGTATTTGTGCGTAGGTGCGTTTTATTAATGGTTGCTTTTTCACTCTTATGCAAGTTCATTGGGGACTGTCCATTCATGGGAAATAGTAAATATTTCAGGATAGCAATAATTAAATAGATGCTCTTGCACCATAAAAAGGCACCGATATTGATAGGTTACAGAGATGAATGTACAACGAAAGTTGAGCTACTTTTTTACTTTACTCGCCAGCATTTCAAAATAGGTATAGTCAATAATATTTCATATGTCAAAAACGTACTAAAGGTTCTCTCCACACATAATGAAATACAACTACTGCTTGTTAGTTGATGGTCATTAGAAAAATTTTATATTCCTGATATAAAGACTGATTTATATTCTGTTAAGTGTTAAGTGTTAAGTGTTAAGTGTTAAGTGTTAAGTGTTAAGTGTTAA
>JAZKFX010000032.1:0-90087 GCA_040386215.1 Pseudomonadota bacterium | reverse complement strand
TGTTAAGTGTTAAGTGTTAAGTGTTAAGTGTTAAGTGTTAAGTGTTAAGTGTTAACTGCTATCTGCTAAGTGTTAAGTACGGGTTAGGTACTCGGGGACAGTTTTTATCCGTCAAAATTTATAATTAATTTGCGCTAACCATTGTCTGCCTGGCGCGGTAACGCCTACTGCATTTCCCTCAGGGGCGCTGGCGACGCTGGTGGATGCGAATCTCGCTAAGGTTTCGTAATAATTTTCGTTTGTTAAATTCATAACATTTGCCGCTAGATCCCAATGGTTATTAATATTCCACGAGATGCGAGTATTAAAAAAATTCCGCGCTGGTTCAGAAATAACCTTGTCAGAAAATTGGTTAAAGTAGGTGCTCGACTGGTAGTGGTGTTGTAGGGAAATTTGCAATTTTCCGATGGCGAGAGGATGTTGATAATGCAGGGCGTGATTGAAATCCAATGTTGGAGCATGGGGCATTGTGTTGCCGGAGACATCCACCGCGAAACCACCTGCGGAGCTAATAAATTTTTGGTAATGCGCATTTAATACAGTAACACCGGTTTGCCAGGTCCACTCGTTATTGATAGCCCATTGTAAATTAGCGTCAGCACCGTTGATTTTCGCATCAGCGGCGTTGGTAATGCTAGTCACTCCGTTTTCAAAAGTAAGAACTTGTAAATCTTTATAATCATAATGAAATGCAGCAAGCTGCCATGAGAGTTGTCTAGCGCTGTATTTAAAACCTGCTTCAATGCTGATTATTTCTTCGGGGTTAAAACTTGCGCGGGTGGAAAAGGAATTTGCTCCGGCAGATTTAAAACCTTCGGTCGCGCTGAAATACCACAGCGAGTGACCTGAGGTAGCTTCTGGTATAAAACTTAACACAAATTGCGGTGAAAGTTTGCTAAAGGATTCATCGTGTTGCGATGTCCCACTTGCGGTTGCATTTTCTAAATTGGAATCTAATCCCAGTAAATCATTTGTGCTTAATAATGTATTGCCATCTTTGCGCACTTCCTTACTTTCACGCAACCCTAGTTTGGCAAGCCATTGCGGTTGAAAAGCCCATTCTATTTCACCGTACAGCGACCATGCCGTGGTATCCGCGTAAGCGTGTATCACGTTTGATGTATTTAGCGGGGGTCGAATCTGCCCTAAATCATTGGTGGGAGTTTCATTGAACCAGGATGCTCCTGCCAACCAATGCCAATTACCGGCATTGGTGGAAGTGAATTTAAATTCTTGTGAGCGTTGTGAGCTATTCCATGCGAGTTGGGAAGTGGTTATTGCAATTTCAGTTCCGTCCGTATTTAAAATATTAGCGAGATCCAGATTTCGGTAAGCAGTGATGCTGGTAAATTCAAACGCAGCGGTATTCCACAGCCAACGCCAACTCAATCCTTGCGTTTGATAGTTGTTGTAACTGAGTAGATCATTGCGTGTCTGGTGAAAATTGGTAACGGGGATTGCTCCCTGAGCTTCCGCCAAGCCTTTATTATCAACCGGTTTAAATGAATGACTATTATTATTATTTTGATAATGTTCTGCTGTCAGAGAATTTTCCAAGCCATCTGTCAATTGCCAGCGTAACTCAATGCGTGCTGCTGCACTATCGTTGTTATCAATTTTATTGCCGTTGCGCGCATCAATATCTTGCGTAAAACCATTATCTTTTGTTGCAAAAATACTGGTTCGTATGGCTAGCGAATCGGTGAGCGGTACGCCCACAGCAGCTTCCAATTGCCGTGTTGAGAAATTTCCGACACTCACATTTGCATAAGCATCAATGCGATCAAATGTCGGGCGTGAATGAATAATATTAATTGCACCACCCGTGGCATTGCGGCCATAGAGTGCACCCTGTGGGCCCTTAAGTATTTCGATTCGGTCGAGATCCCAAAATTGCGCGATGGCCATTTGCGGTCGCGCTAAATAAACATCATCAGAATAAATTGCGATCCTTGAATCAGCGGCGATACTGATTAAATCACTGCCAATACCGCGCAAATATATTTGTGGTGAAGCGCCGATATGACCATAGAGTAAACCCGGCGCCAGTTGCGATAACTGACTAAAATGATGGACATTATTGTCGCGTAAGTTTCGGCCCTCGTAGACATCGACTGTCAAGGGTATGGTGTACCACTGTTGTTCGCGTTTTTGTGCGGTTAGTTTTATTTTTCCTAAATCTTCAATGGATAAATCCCATAAATCAATGTCCTTATTTCTTTGCTCAGTGCTCGCTTTGGCTTGCATAGAAATTGTGGCGCCAATGACGGCGGGTGCCATTATGAGTGTCGCAAAAATCATTTGTTTCATTAATATACTTAACCAAATCAATTTATTTGTAGAAAATAATTGTAGCTCACTATAAATAAATGGTCGGTAATTTGACGCGTGAAAAGGTCTTGATAATTAATGCAACAGGGATCAGGAGAGTGATGCTTATAGCTCTACAATCGCACCTTTGTTAATACCTTCAAAAGCTTTAACACGAATGAGTGAAGATGGGCGCTCGGATTTAATAACCTGGGCCAGATGAAAGGCGATTAATTCTACGGTGGTGTCTGTGTCCATTAAATAACAGCAACGTTGCGGTAAAGTTAATTCAAATTTACCTTGCTGGGATTCATAGGCGAAGTGGTAGTAGGCCTGTTGATTGTGAGTGGGTTGCGCTTGTATATCCGCGACAGTACCTAAATAAATATCACGCCAGCGTTCTGCCCAATGCATCTCGAGGGCAGGGGATTTTTCTTCGTTTTCCCAGATATCAATTCGCGAACGATGCCCGTGAGCTATGCGTTGGCAATTGCCGAGATGTTTTTTTAAGCCGTGGCTGTAATGATAAAAAGCACCGTCGATATTCTCGCAGGTAAACTTTAGCCCCAGGGCGGCAATGCTTTCCGGAAAGAGTTTAATCAGCTGGGTAATACACCACGCAGAGACACTGGCAGGTGTCAGCACTTCTGCATCGACCAAGGCAATGGCATCGCGCGGTGAACGGGTGTGCAAGAACTCGCCGGTAGTGCCGAATTGCCAATGAATGTCGAGAAATTCGCCGTCTTCTATGATGCGAATATTGGGTGATCTTGTAGGTACTGCCAAACGGTGATCCAGCTCAGTATCCAGCCAATGGCGCAGTATTTTTTTGACGGTGCCAAAATCGCACACCATACCTTGTTCATCCAGCTCTCCGTGAAGCTCGATATTGGCCAGCCAGGTCTCGCCGAGCAAGCCGCGGTCGGGGTCAAGAAAGCTGAAATCTACATTGGTAAGGTTATCGACGAAGAGCAACATAAAAAAGTATCAAGTGATAATGAGGAAGATGCCCATAATATCACTTGATCGCTGCGTGCATAGCCTTAAAACAAGCTGCCAAAGCTTTATGCCAATTCGTTTACCCTAAATTCTTCACCCTTTGCACTGGCCGCATATTCCTTACGCAAAATTTTTGCAGCTTCCACCATGCGCACCAGGGCCGCTTCGGTTTCTGGCCAGCGGCGAGTTTTTAAACCGCAGTCTGGATTTACCCACAAGCGTTCGACGGGAATCTCCCGCGCTGCTCGTTTTAGCAAATTCACCATGGTTTGCACTTCGGGGATATTCGGTGAATGTATATCGTAAACTCCCGGACCTATATCATTAGGGTAATTAAAATTTTCGAAGGCTTGTAATAATTCACCATCGGAGCGTGAGGTTTCGATAGTAATGACATCCGCATCCAAATCGGCAATAGCGGCGATAATATCGTTAAATTCCGAATAACACATATGCGTATGAATTTGTGTTTCATCTTGCACACCGCTGGCACTAATACGAAATGCTGTTACGGCCCAGGCTAAATAAGCGGCGCGATCTTGCTTTCGCAATGGCAAGCCTTCGCGAATGGCTGGCTCATCAATTTGAATGACTTTTATGCCCCCAGCTTCCAGATCCACCACTTCATCGCGCAGTGCTAAAGCAATTTGTTGCGCGGTAATATCACGTGGTTGATCGTTGCGGACAAATGACCAAAATAACATAGTGATAGGGCCGGTGAGCATACCTTTTACTGGCTTGTTACTAAGCGATTGCGCATAGCTTGCCCAACGCACTGTCATTGGCAAAGGACGTGACACATCGCCATAAATAATGGGCGGTTTGACGCAGCGTGAGCCGTAACTTTGGACCCAGCCGAATTGCGTGAATGCGTAGCCATCAAGCTGCTCGCCAAAATATTCCACCATGTCATTGCGTTCGGCTTCACCGTGAACCAACACATCAATCTCTAAATTTTCCTGACGAAAAATACAATCACAAATTTCCTGGCGAATGCGATTTTCATATTCATCTGCGTTTATTTTTCCCTGTTTAAAATCATTGCGCGTGCTGCGAATCGCCTCTGTTTGGGGAAATGAGCCTATGCTGGTGGTGGGGAATAATGGCAACTTCAAAATGGCTTGTTGTTTAATAATTCGTTTGCTAAAAATACTCTGACGTTGTGCATCTAATGGTTTGATAGCTTGCAAACGCGCTTGCACTGCAGGGTTGTGAATCAGTGGCGATAATAAACGCGCCTGCGCGGCGGCGGTGCTTGAAACCAAGGTTGCTTGTGCTATGACATCGAAAGGGCGTGTGAGCAAGGTTTTGAGACTGACAACTTCAGCAATTTTTTGTTTGGCAAATGCAAACCAATTTTTTAATTCGTTGGAAAGTTTTTCTTCGCGCTGTAAATCAACCGGTGAATGCAATAAAGAACAAGAAGGAGCAATCCATAACCGCTCACCCAAACGCTCTTGTGCCTGTTGTAAATGACCAAGCGATTTTTGTAAATCATTACGCCAGATATTGCGGCCATCAACAATGCCAACCGATAAAATTTTATGCGCAGATAAACGATCAATAACGATCGCCAATTGTTCCGGTGCGCGCACCACATCAATATGCAAGCCCGCAACCGGAAGATTTATGGCCGTGGTAATGTTATCGCCCAGCGCGCCGAAATAAGTTGCGACTAAAATTTTAATCTTAGCATTTTGTAAACGATGATAAACCGCTTCAAATGCTTGCTTCCATACATCAGGTAAATCCAATACTAAAATCGGTTCGTCGATTTGAATCCAATGCGCTCCAGCATCGGCTAAAGCCTGTAATAATTTTTCATAAGCGGGCAATAATTTTTCTACTAACTCTAAACGATTAAAATTCGTTTCCTTTTCTTTGCCTAACCACAAATAAGTTAATGGACCTATGAGTACGGGCTTGGCATTAAAGCCAAGCTTAATGGCTTCGGCCGTTTCATCAATAATTTGGGTCCAGCTTAGCGCAAAGTTTTGTTTGCGATGAAACTCCGGGACCAAATAATGATAATTAGTATCGAACCATTTGGTCATATCGCTGGCACTGGTCGCGTTGCCACTCGGTGCACGGCCACGGGCGACACGAAATAAAGTATCCAAATCAATATCAGTACAAGCCGCATCACTAAAAACCTGGGTCGTGTTAAGCGAATTATTTGCGCAACACGAATGCTCTTCGTCGCTATGTGAATGATTAGTGTTGCCACCTTTGCGGTGGCGCAGGGGAATATTGCCCAGGGTTGCCGATAGTGTTAGCACCTGGTCATACCACGCAAAATCACCGGTTGGAATTAGGTCCAGTCCGGCATCGGCTTGAGTTTGCCAGTGTGCCCGACGCAGTTCGCGGCCAGTCTCCTCAAGTTGCGATTGATTAATGTCGCCACGCCAGTAGGATTCGAGCGCTTTCTTAAGCTCACGGTCAGCGCCTATGCGGGGAAATCCGAGATTATGAGTTGTAATTATTTGCGTCATCTTGATGCCTGCTTGTGAATGGTTTAAGTAAGGCTATTGTTTCGCACAGCCCTGCATGAATCAAACTGGTAATTTTCAGCTTTACTATGAAAAAAACTAATGTACGATAAGTGAAAAATTAACAGCGGTGGCTGACCCATGCTCGAAATTCGCCATTTAAAAACCCTTATTGCCCTGCGCGAAACCGGTAGTGTGGTAGAAGCAGCTGAGCGTTTATTCCTTACCCAGTCGGCACTCTCGCATCAACTCAAGGAGCTGGAGTCGCGTCTGGATTGCGAATTATTTATCCGTAAAAGTCGGCCATTGCGTTTCAGTGCTGCCGGTAAACGTTTGTTGGTATTAGCGGACGATGTGATTGCCAAAGTGAGCGATGCTGAACGTGATGTGAAAAAACTTATGCAGGGCGAAGCGGGGCGCTTGTTTATGGCGATCGAATGTCACAGTTGTTTTAATTGGCTGATGCCGACGATTGAAGTTTATCGCAACCAATGGTCGGGCATTGAATTGGATTTTTCCGGTGGCTTCACTTTTGAACCCTTGCCTGCACTTGCTAAAGGCGAGGTGGACCTGGTGATCACCTCCGATCCCTTGCCGATAAAAGGCGTGGAGTATGTCCCGTTATTTTCCTACGAAATGCATATTGGCCTGGCCAATAATCATCCGCTCACGACAAAAACATTTTTACAGCCGCATGATTTAGTCGATCAAACATTAATTACTTATCCCGTAGATCGCAGTCGCCTGGATGTGTTTAAGCAATTTTTAAACACCGCAGGAGTAGAGCCGCGCAGTGTGCGCACATCAGAATTAACCTTAATGATGGTGCAGTTAGTTGCCAGTGGACGCGGCCTGTGTGCCTTACCCAATTGGGTGTTGGCAGAGTATGTAGATAAACAATTGATCAGCGTGCGCTCCGCCGGTGAAAAGGGTATTTGGCCGGTGCTCTATGCGGCGGTTCGGGAAGAAAGCTTAGGTGCAAGTTACGTACAAGATTTTTTACTGCTAGCCAAAGCACATTGCCTGAAGAATTTGCAGGGTGTTAAACAAGTGGGGTAACACCAACCGAAACTACTATTGGATACTATGGTAACTGCAACGCATTTATTGATTTTTATTGCGTCCACAACACAGAATGCGTTGGTCTTTATGGCGCATTTAACGCACACTGCCGAGCGTTTTATTAGTGACGCAACAGTCAAGTCAGCGAACAACTTTTAAGAACACTCGGTATGTCGGATCTATTTTTTTTACAAACTCAGCGAGCTTTTTTTAATTGCTTGCAAACTATGACAAAACATCTCCAATCGGTCACATTACTTGCGCTGCTGCTTATTAGCTACGCTGTGCCTTTGCATGCCGATGTTACGCCAGCGCCGATTCGGTTCCTTATTACCTTCGACGATGGACCTAGTGGATCAAACAAGAGGAATCCTACCGAGCTGATTCTCGATGTGTTAGCCCAAAACACAGTTCAGCCCGGTATTAAAGCCATTTTTTTTGTAGAGACGCGGGCCACCACTCGTGGCGCCACTGAGATTGGCCAGTTGCTTATGCATCGTCAACAGGCCGAAGGCCATCTTTTGGCATTCCACACGTCAACACCCTCTCATTCCAACCACCGCCTTATGGCGCCTGAGCACCTGGAGTTGTCGCTCGAGGACGGTATTAACGACTTGAGGGCCGTTTCCGGCATCGCACCGCAATTAGTGCGGCCACCCTTTTGGAATTACGACGCACGCACCCTCGCTAGTTATAATCGCCACGGGTTACAAATGCTGTTAACAGACTTAAGTGCGAATGACGGTGTGATCTGGGGAATGAACTGGAACTGGCGCAAGCGCGATGATTTACTTCAGCATCTTCGTGCCACTAAAGCCCAGTGGACGAGAGGCAAGATGCCAAGCATTGACGGCATCACTCCGATAGTCGTTACCTTCCATGATATAAATCGCCGCACAGCACGACACCTTGAAGCTTATTTAAAAATGTTATTGAACATCGCCCAGGAATTGGACATGCCCGTTGCCGCAAAACCTTTCTATGATAATCGCGCTGAACTGGAAAACGCGGCTCTGGTACGCAGTGTGCGTCATGTTAACGAAATGCCGGCGCTACCAGGAATCTGGAATTGGATGTGGCGGTAAATTGGTAAACATTGATTCAATAAAAAATGCCAACGCAACAATCGTTGGCATTTTTTTGTCAGCAATTTATTACGCTAATACTTTTAACGCAGCGTCATAATTAGGTTCGCTAGCAATCTCGCTCACCAATTCAGTGTGCAGCACTTTGCCATTGGTATCCAATACGACAACTGCACGAGCAGTCAATCCTGCCAATGGGCCATCAACCATTTTTACACCGAAGTCGCTCCCAAAATTAGAGCGGAAAGCTGATGCAGGCACAACATTGCTCAAACCTTCAGCGCCGCAAAACCGTGCCAGGGCAAAAGGTAAATCTTGCGATGCACACACAACTACGGTGTTATCCAATGCACTTGCTTGAGTGTTAAATGTACGAACCGATTGCGCACAAGTTGGTGTATCAACACTTGGGAAAATATTCAGCACAATGCGTTTGCCAGCAAGGCTTGCGCTAGTGACTTCCGACAAATCGGTTTTAACTAAATTGAAGGCCGGTGCAGTACTGCCAGTCGCAGGGAGTGTGCCGTTAGTATTAAAGGGATTACCTTTGAGCGTTACTGTTGACATAAATATGTTCCTATTAAGTTGATGTTTTTTACGCGAACCGAAATGATGGTGGCTGAAAGACAAATTACAAGTGCATTGTGGTAATTGGCGTACAAATAATCCAGCCAGTAATGGCTATGTGGGGTATAGCCAGAACCTAAAGGCTTGGTTATAGTCGCCGACTTTTTACGGTGACGGTTTTTTTACCGTTTATGGTTGTGATTAAGTAATTGAATCGGTTTAAGTTTAAGGTTGTTGTATGACAAGTGCTCCGCTATTGGTTATTTGCAATCATGAATCCCAGCGCGCTAAAGCGGAAGCCTTGGCCTTGCGATTGGGCGTAGTGGTAACAATGGACTGCGATATTGGCAAGCTGACCGAGCCAGAGTTTGTGGTCATTTTTGATGAGCAGGGTGCGGCTTTGCAACAAACAGGGCGTAAAGCGCCTGGACCCATTCGTGCAGAGTTTACCGAAGGTGCAGTGGACCATCGGCGAAAGTTTGGTGGCGGAAAAGGCCAAATGATTGCCAAAGCGGTGGGTGTTAAAGCAGGTGTTTATCCCCGCGTATTGGATGCAACCGCAGGCTTGGGCAAAGACGCTTTCGTATTGGCAACATTGGGTTGCAGAATACAAATGTTGGAGCGCTCTCCCTGCGTGCATGCATTGCTGGAAAGCGGTCTCGCAAGAGCGCGTGAATTTGCTGCCTCTGAAGACCTGCAGTTAAAACAGATTTTGGCACGTATGGAATTATTAAATGCAGACAGCCATGAATATTTAACGCAGATCGCGGATGATGATCGTCCGGATGTTATTTATCTGGATCCTATGTTTCCTGATCGGCAAAAAACCGCAGATGTGAAAAAAGAAATGGCAGCTTTTCATCATCTAGTCGGTAAAGATGAGGATGCTGACACCTTGCTGGAGAAGGCGCTGGCTAACGCACAATATCGTGTAGTGGTTAAACGTCCACGCAAAGCGCCTTTTATTGGAGCTACAAGTAGTGGGAGCAATGGCATTGTATCAGGCGGCAAAATTCCATCCTATCAACTAGAAGGTAAGTCGAGCCGCTTTGATATTTATACACTTAAAAAAATGCCTGATACTTTAAGTCACAATCACTAAATAAATTTTTGCTTATGAACTACCTCGACGAAAATAAGCTGGATAATATTGCCGACGCATTGGTAGAGTGTGGTTATCTAGTGATAGATGATTTTTTGCCGGTGGATTTATTGCAAGGTTTAATGACGCATTTTTTGAAACTGGATACTGATGTTTTTAAATCAGCTGGCATTGGCCGCCAGGCAAATTTTCACGTTCAAGGACAGATTCGCTCAGACAAAATTCATTGGTTGGAGTCGAATACCAAAATTACCACGGAGTTTTTACGTTATATGGAGGTATTAAGTACTGGACTGAATCGCCGTTTGTTTTTGGGTTTGTCGCATTACGAGAGCCACTTTGCACACTATCCGGTAGGTGCGTTTTATAAAAAACATATGGATGCATTTAGAGACAATAGAGAGCTTAAATCGCTACCGTCATTAGCATCCAATCGCTTACTTTCAACAGTGCTTTACCTCAACGAAAATTGGTTAGCGCAAAGCGGCGGGGAGCTCGTAATCTACGACGAAAGTGATGACCAAATACTCGAAAAAATCTTGCCCGAATTTGGTCGTCTGGTAATATTTCTAAGCGAAAAATTTCCGCACGAAGTATTACCCGCAACACGAGAGCGCAACAGCATTGCTGGGTGGTTTAGGGTTATCCAGTAAAAAGTTATCAATGGTAAATTTTATTAATCAAAATTAATCAATAAAATTTAGATAAAAATTACTAGCAGGATTATTCCAAAAAATTAATCAATAAGACGATAATTAAAAGAGATTTGACCATGAGTAACATACTTCCCTTTAAACGTCCAAGTGATTTTGACAAGCATAAAGGTAAAACCCTTTGTAAAAGTGGATTTCATAAATGGAAAATCAAAACAGATAGAAAATTTGATGTTAGAGACGGGAAGCTTGTGACTGTGTCGGTATGTGAACGTTGCGGTGAGTCGAAGATTGAAATGAAATAAAAGTTGCCTTACTCGCTGCGCCGACACTGATACGGCAGATGCAAGAGTAAGGCTGTTTTTTTAGTGGTGGTGATGTCCGCCAGCACCATGGGCATGGCCATGATCCTTTTCAGCTTGAGTCGCGGAACGTACTTCAGTAACCTCTACGTCGAATATTAAATCAAGACCTGCTAAAGCGTGATTTCCGTCGATAACGACCATATCGCCATCTATTTTCGTGACGGTGACAATTTGCGTACCGTGCTCATTAGTCATAGCATCAAGCTGCATGCCGACTTCTATATTTTCAATGTCCTGGAACATATTAGAAGGCAATTCCTGAACCATGGATTCATCGCGAAAACCATAAGCTTCGGCTGCTGGAATGTTCACATTTAACTTGTCGCCAACGGTTTTGCCTAACAAGGCTTTTTCTAAGGCAGGCATGATATTCCCGGCGCCGTGTAAATAAGCCAGGGGCTCTTCCCCTGCTGATGTTTCGAGTAGGTTGCCGCTACCGTCGGTTAAAGTGTAGTGAAAGCTGACAACGCATTGTTCGGAGATGTTCATAAGTTGTTCCTGACTTAAAAATTATAGAATTCAACGGCGTAACGAGCGATGCTAGTACAGCGAAAAAATAGTTAATAAAAAACGCATTTACATTAAGCAAACAGGTTTCTAATAACGTATTTTAAACATCGTAATATCAAAGCGCAGTCGCTGTGTTAGAAATGTTCAATTGCTTTGCCATTAATTGCGGCTTTACTGAGATAGATGGTGTAAGCAGAACCATTTTCTTCTTGCTGTAATTGCACCAGCAAGTACTGAAAGCTTTTGGCGAACCATGCATGAATGACCGTATCATCACTCGTATTGGTACGTTTTACTTTAACTGTTTTAACATCGCCTAGTGGTGTACTGAGCGTTTCATCTCCGACAACTTCAAAGCGATATTTTTTAAATTTTCTGCCGGTGGTAATGGTGTATTCAAAACTGTTTTTTCCGGCGATTAAATCTTCGCGCATTTGTAATTGATAACTAAGATGATCCTGGATTTTGGCATTGCTATCAAAAGGAAAGCTTTTGTTACTGGTAAGATTGTTAATGGTGTGCGTGGTCCAGTTAAAACTCAATTCTTCGTCTTTACTTTTTCCGACACTCGCGCGCTTGTAAGTGTAATGAAACGGCATTACGCGTTTTTCTACTGCATTCCAGCGAATATTGCTAACTTCAGTAACGCTACCCAGTACTGAGTCGGCTTTAAAGTGTAGCTGATAATTATCATCATTAAGGGCTGTTAAGCGGCTGGTAACCATCACCGAAAAACCCAACAATTTAGCGGTATAACTATTTTCAAATAGGGTAAGCTTATGTCCAGCCAGAGCGCTGTTGGTAAAGCCAAGGCTCACAATAGCCAAACCAACACTCACAATAAAAAAGGCTCGGCAACGAAAATAAATGAAAGATTTAGAAATATTCAATTGAGTTTTCATTGAGTAAGGCCTTGTTATTAGTCCAGGGCTGCAAAACAGAAACACATCAGCGGCCATTGTTTAGTGCACCTAATCTAGCCTTTAATATAGCCCTTGGTATGTATGGCCTTTAACATTCATCAGAATAAATTTGAACACCACAATCCGGTAAAAGTTCACCCATGAATTGTGTTTTGCCGTTCACCATTCGCACATCACCCGCTGCAAACCATTTAATCGCGAGCGGGTAAATTATATGTTCTTGGTGTTGTACGCGCTTTGCCAAACTGCCTGCGTCGTCACCTGCCACTATGGGTACTGAGGCTTGTACAATTGCCGGGCCTCCATCCAATTCAGCTGTTACAAAGTGTACAGTCACGCCGTGGCGTTTTTCACCGGCATCCAGCGCACGTTGGTGCGTATGTAACCCTTGAAATTTTGGTAATAGCGAGGGATGAATATTAAGCATCCTACCTTCGTAATGCTGCGTAAACGTGGCCGAAAGTATACGCATGAATCCCGCTAATACCACCAGATCGGGCCGATAGCTGTCAATCTTCTCCATCAGCGCGCGATCGAAAGTTTCGCGATCGCTAAAGTTTTTGTGATCGAGCACTGAGGTCGGAATCTTCGCAGCTTGCGCTCGCGCCAAGCCTAACACATCAGGTCGATTACTAATAACCGCCACCAATTCAATGGGCAGCTCGCCAGCCTGGCGACTGTTAATCAATGCTTGCAAATTACTGCCGCTGCCGGAGATAAGCACCACAACGCGTACAGGTTTTAACGAGGATTCCATCATGCGAATTAAAGCCCTAGTAACTCAACCTGAGCTTCGCCCGCATTGGCTTGAGCAATGTGGCCAATAATAAAAGGTGTTTCGCCCGCTGCGCTTAACAATGCTAAAGCATTGCTTTTTTCTGCAGCAGGTATGGCGATGACCATGCCCACACCACAGTTAAAAGTACGGTACATTTCGCGAATGTTTACATTGCCGCCGTTTTGTAACCATTGGAATACCGGTGGAAACACCCAGCTCTTGGTATCTATAACGGCTTTACAATCATCCGGCAAAACCCGCGGAATATTTTCGGTTAAGCCACCGCCGGTAATGTGCGCCATGGCATTAACATGGGATTCTTTG
The DNA here is from genome assembly GCA_040386215.1 of Pseudomonadota bacterium. Classification (GTDB taxonomy): domain Bacteria; phylum Pseudomonadota; class Gammaproteobacteria; order Pseudomonadales; family Cellvibrionaceae; genus Cellvibrio. Next base: position 76,920 of record JAZKFX010000032.1, on the reverse strand, counting down.
ATCAATTTAAGCAGAGCTTTAACGTAAATACGTGTTGGCTCCATCAGCGCGTCAGCCAGGGGACGACCACCACAGTCCTGATTTAAATCAGCTTTAGTCACTTCGATAATTTTGCGAATCAAAGAATAACCATTGGAGTGAGGGCCACTTGAAGTCAGTGCAATCAATACATCGCCCGCTTTCACTTTGCTGCCGTCGATGATTTCGGATTTTTCAACTACGCCGGTACAAAATCCCGCTAAATCGTAATCTTCGCCTTCATACATACCTGGCATTTCAGCGGTCTCGCCACCTACAAGAGAGCAGCCAGCCAACACACAGCCATCGCCAATGCCTGAAACCACCGCAGCGGCAACATCGACATTGAGTTTGCCAGTGGCGTAATAGTCGAGGAAAAATAGTGGCTCAGCACCAGTCACCACCAGGTCATTCACACACATAGCGACCAAATCAATGCCGATGGTGTCATGCTTTTGTAACATCATGGCTAGACGCAACTTGGTCCCCACGCCATCAGTACCCGAAACCAACACTGGCTGACGGTAACCTTCCGGTATCTCACAAAGTGCAGCAAAACCACCTAAACCAGCCATAACCTCAGGGCGGCGAGTGCGTTTGGCTACGCTTTTAATACGCTCCACCAAGGCATCACCCGCCTCAATGTCAACGCCAGCGTCCTTATAGCTTAAAGATGGGGTAGGGTTTTGATGTTCGCTCATAAAGTGCTCGTAATGTGAGTTCGCTTGAAGATGGGTTTCGCAGGCTGCGGCGGTCGGAGCCTAAAAAGTAAAAATGAGTCTGTAAAAAAAGGCCGCCATTCTAACAGGATATTGCGGGCTTTGGCTTCTTGAGTGGGTGAGTGGATAGAAATCGCAGAGAAATTCCTTAATTAATCACATGGTTTTGTTTATATCTGCCCCAAGGCACGAGAGTTTAGCCAAAGCGTTGCAAATGATGGAGCAGGTTGTTAAGTGTAGTGCTGTAAATTTACCTACCAAGACTGGTGCATTCCTTGAGGGCTGTGATGAGGCTAGGGTTATTGGTAGTGAGCACTACCACCTGAATAATCGCAGGAGCATTGTCCCATGAAACAGAAGATGGGAGCGAAATACAAGACTGCTTAGGTAGCGCCAACGGTATTGGAACCGCAGCGAGGAGGTGGCGCTCTATAAGTGCTGGGACTACTGCTTGATACATAGGTTTACAGTTAGCAATACCCTCGGTTGCGTGAAAAATGCACGACTATAAGGCACTAAAAAACTGGGTGAATCAACAGGTTTTTTTAATTGTTTGAGGGGCTTTTTTTAAAGCGAAACTTTATTCGTCCTTCAAAAAAATAGAAAAGAGTCAAGAAAGAGCGGGTTGAATTTCTCTCGCTTTGACCTTGAGCTTTGGCTTTCCCGGCTGCTCTAATTGCATTGAATTCTAAGATGGACTAAGCTTAGTCCATCTTAATTGATCAGTGAAGTTTTCTTATGCAAACGCTTAATATTCATGATGCTAAAACCCATTTTTCAAAATTGATTGAAGCCGTTACTCAAGGTGAGCGAGTGATCATTGCGCGAGCGGGTAAGCCTATCGCCGCTCTCGTTTCAATTGATCTGCAATCGCAAGTACGTAAGCCAGGAGCCTTGAAAGGAAAAATGCGCATAGCAGAAGATTTTGATACACCCTTGCCTGAAGATATTTCGGCTGCCTTTGAGGGAAATTGATGCGTATTTTATTGGACACTCACATCTACCTTTGGTGGTTGCAGGATCATCCAAAGTTATCCGCAGTTGCCCGAGAAAAAATAATCTCAGCAACCGAAGTTTATGTCAGTAGCGCGTCTATTTGGGAGGCAGCAATCAAAATTGCTATCGGAAAGTTAGAGGCAGATATTGATGAGTTAGCTAGTAACATTAAGTTGAGCGGATTTATCGAGTTACCTGTGTCTGCAAAACATGCTACGCAGATAATTCGCTTGCCGGATATACATCGTGATCCTTTTGATCGTATGTTGGTCGCGCAGGCAATGAGTGAACCATTGCGTTTATTAACGGCAGATATGCAGATTGCTAAATATTCCGAATTAGTGGATGTAGTGTAAATAGAAATTGATTTGCCTTCGTATTCATTTGTCTAAAGCTTCGCTAGTTCTCAATAATTTTCCCATTGGTTGCGCCGTAAAACCATTGCAATGCTGTATCAATATACAGTAATCTTGGTTTGTCTCTTTGTATGGCACAGAATCATGAGCAATATCCTGCAAAAACTTCGCATTCTATCCGACGCTGCCAAGTACGATGCCTCTTGTTCATCCAGTGGCAGCAAACGTGCGAATGTCAATAAAGGCCTCGGCAATTCCGATGGCATGGGTATTTGCCATAGTTACACTGAGGATGGTCGTTGCGTTTCGCTGCTTAAAATCCTGTTTACCAATCACTGTATTTTCGATTGTGCTTACTGCGTTAGCCGGCGTAGCAACGATGTCAAACGCGCTGCATTTACGGTGGAAGACGTCATTGATCTGACGATTAATTTCTATCGCCGCAATTATATTGAAGGCCTATTCCTCAGTTCGGGTATTTTTAAAAGTGCCGATTACACCATGGAGCGATTGGTTCGTGTCGCGCGCACCTTGCGCACGCAACACAATTTCAATGGTTATATTCATGTAAAAGCTATCCCTGGCGCGAGCCCGGAATTGTTGCATGAGGCCGGGTTGTACGCAGACAGGCTTAGCGTCAATATTGAAATTCCATCCGAAGCCAGTTTGCAAAAAGTCGCGCCGGAGAAAAATTATAATGACATTATTACGCCGATGAATTACCTGCGGAGTGAAAAGGAAAAATATGTCGATGAGAAACCGCATATTAAAAACACGCCGTTTTTTTTGCCAGCGGGCCAAAGTACCCAGCTAATTGTGGGAGCATCGCCGGAAAATGATCGACAGATTTTAACATTGGCCGACAGCCTCTATCAGAAGCAGAAATTGAAGCGAGTTTATTATTCCGGGTACGTGCCGATTGCGACTGATAATCGTGTGCCCGATTTGACTGCTCCACCACTGGTGCGCGAAAACCGTATTTATCAAGCTGATTGGTTGCTACGTTTTTATGGTTTTTCTGTTGATGAAATTCTCGACGAAAAGCAGCCTGATCTGGATCTCGAAATAGATCCAAAATTAGGTTATGCCTTGCGTCATCCAGAAAAATTTCCTGTTGATATTAACCGCGCCGAATATGAAATGGTGTTGCGTGTTCCTGGCATTGGCGTTAAATCGGCGAAAAAAATTATCAGTTCGCGGCGGCACCAGCAGTTGCATATTGATCATCTGCAAAAAATCGGTGTTGTATTGAAACGTGCCCGTTATTTTATTAGTTGCCCTGGGGTGGCGATCAAGCCGGGAAGTTTTCATGCCGAAAATGTGCGCCAGGCAATTATTGCCAGCGATAGAAAACCGGCCCCTGCGCAGCTTGGTTTATTCGGGTAGGGTTTATTCGGGTAGCACTATGATTTTTATTTACGATGGTAGTTATGAAGGCTTGCTCAGTTGCATTTTTACTATTTTCAAAAGCCGCATTGTTCCGACCGCTATTACCACAGAAGCTAGTTATCAATTTAGTTTGCTGGATTCTGCAGAGCATGTCGCTACCAATGAGGAATGGGCGGCGCGAGTACTCAAAGGCATAGACAAGCGTACCCACGCGCGCGCATCAGCTCTTATTTACAAACTATTTTTATCTGAGCTGCCCTTATGCGAAATGCTCGCGTATGAAGTTATTCGGGCAATTATTAGCAAGGGCGATGAATCCATACTGGAGAATTTTGCTAATCCTTACATTCTAAAAGCCGCGCAAATTGAAAAAATGATGCATCGTGAAGTGCATCGGATGCATGCATTTGTGCGTTTCCAGAAAAGCAGGGAGGGTTTATTTTATGCAGCGGTAGATCCTGATTTTAATGTTTTACCGCTGATTGGCGATCATTTTGAGCGACGTTATGCCGATCAATCCTGGTTGATTTTTGATGCGCGTCGTCATTACGGTTTGCATTATGATCAGAAAAAAATGTCATTTGTGAGTCTTGATAACCCAGTGTTCGCAATGAGTGCGCAATTGTTTCAGGAGGATAGGCAGCAGAGCTATGTGCTTCAGGATGAGCGGGAGAAAGAGTATCAATTGCTTTGGAAAAATTATTTTCAAGCGGTCAATATTGGGGAGCGCAATAATGTGAAATTGCACTTGCGTCATATGCCGCGGCGTTACTGGAAATTTTTGACGGAGAAAGGTTTTGGTTAGAGATTCGCACGGTTTTACTCCTTCTCCTGCGAAGGGGGAGGATGGGGGTGCCCGGCCAGGGAGGGGGTAGCCTTTCAAAAATATAGAATTTTAGGGAGTAACACGAATAAAAAACGACCCCACCCCAGCCCTCCCCTTGGCAGGGGTGGGAGCTTGAGATTCGCGCGATTCGGAAAAATATTAGTTGCTATGAAGGAAATTATTGTTAGACAGTTAAATATCTGGTTGCAGGTTTTGTAAAATTCCGGACGAATATACATTCATAGTCTTGTCGCGAATGTTTGGGCATTGATGAATTCGTTGACTTCGCAGTATGAATTTTTTTGCGCGTGATGATTGCTATTTATCTTCTGCCATTACGCAACAATTTCGGCTTAGTTCTTTGGCTTTAAAAAGGGCGTTATCGACACGTTTAAACGTGTTGGAAAAATCCTCATCTTTAAGTTGTGCACCGATTCCGAAACTGGCAGTCACGTATAAAGGTTGCTCTGGTTCAAACATGGTTGCGCTTATTGCAACGCGGATACGCTCGGCAAGGTCTCCGGCAAATTCTTTTCCGGTATTTGGCATTATCACCAAAAATTCTTCTCCGCCCCAACGTCCGAGAAAATCCACGCTTCTTATAGCGTCCTGGATAATCGCTGAAATTTTTTGCAAAACCCGATCGCCGGCGTCGTGTCCGCGGCGATCATTAACGCGTTTGAAATGATCAATATCAATGATAATCAAGGCAAAATTCGGGGTGGATTTAAAGCGGTCGTGGCTTGCGGCCATCAAGGTGGTCACCACTTTGTCTATACCAAAGCGATTATAGGTTTGGGTCAACGCATCGACCGTCGACAAGCGACGGAATTTATCGGTTTCAGTTTTCAGCTGTTCATTGCTGATAGCAAGTTCTGCAATCATTTTACTATCGGCGCGGGTTTTCCGATGCAGTTGTATAAGGCGATAAGCGGCGAAGCCAAAAATACCTAGCATCCAACAACCCAGAATAAATAGGTACCAGTTTTCCGGGCTAATCCATTCACCCACAAATTCCAGTTTTGCGACAGAAACATCATGCTTGCCGGGGGTCAGGTTGTCGGCAAAATCAATCGTCAAGGCCAACGCATTGGTCATTTCGGTTTGCGCTTGCACCACCGGGATATTGTATTGGCTGACCCACCAATCGGACACCGAAAATGCAGTGAGCGGCAAGCGCAAGGGCTTGGTTAGTTCCTTGGTATGAATCGATGCTGCATTGAATTTATTGCTGTTAGCGTCATTAGTGCGGGAGTAAGCAGGGTTATAGTTGCGCACGGCAATACGCAACTTGTTCGCATCGCCGACATAGTTAATCTCCAACTCCACATACCTGTAATTTTCCAGATTCATACCCGTCGTTGCAGAACGTGATAAATCAGCAACCAGAGAGCAACTAAAATAGTTGCCGGTAAAAGCGGGCGGAACATTACAGCGAAAGTTACTGTGAGAATCATCCAGCCATTCGCTTGTTGCACTGCCGTCGGGCAGTTTCGCCGAGTCAAGATAAATGCGTGCATCCGTGGAGGGTATGATCTTGTAACGTTTTTCGGGAAAATAGTGAACCGCTATAACCGCCAATAAGGTTGCGAGAATTGCAAGAATTAACAATGAACTAAAATGCTTGTCAGTCATGGAGCCGGCTCTTGGCTTATAGTTGGCTTAAGTATTGACTATAGGCGGGGAATTACCAGCAACAGAAGTAAAGGCAAGCTTTCTTTCGCGCAATACCTATGGGATTATCCCGCGTTAGCGGCGCTATGAATCTTACTGACGAGGATGCCTGTGCATGTCCAATCATTTCTATCATTTGCTTTCCTCCTGGTTGCCATCTAAAGATGAGGCTAGTTGGGTGCTGGGTGCAGTGATTAATACCCGAGGTTCTGTTTACCGCAAAACGGGAGCCTTGATGTTACTCAGCGATGCCGGTCATCAGTTGGGTTTGCTGAGTGGCGGTTGTCTTGAGTCAGATTTGCTTTTACAAGCGCGGAAGGTGGTGGCGCTGGGTAAATCGCGCAGGATTATTTATGACGCATCTGACGATAGTAATATTGCCTGGCGGCTGGGTATAGGCTGTGGTGGTGCAGCGGAAATCTTGTTGCATCCGTGCAATAAGGAAAATGATTTCCTTCATTTACCTGCGATTTTTTCTTGCTTGCAACACCAGCAAGCGTGCCATCTTCACTTACACATTGACACCGCGCGCGCGAGTTATACCCCTTGTACTCGTGTCTTCGCGCAGCGCCAACACGGCAGCCTGCAGCAAACAAACAATGAACAAATTCTTTCTACTTTAATCAACCCGTTACCGCATTTGTTAGTGTTGGGAAATGGTGTGGATTTGCTTCCTTTGTGTCAATTAGCCTTGCTGCTCGGCTGGCGTGTCACGCTTGCGGATCAGCGTTTAAACGCGAGCAAGCGGGCAAATTTTCCCGCAGGAATTGCTACGCTGAATTGTTCGGCAGCTGAACTGAACAACGCATTTTTGCAACAAGTAGATGGTATTGTGATTGCGCATCACAATTTGCAGTTGGATGCAGCGGCTGTGTCAGCCTTGCAAAAGCACAAGCTGATAAATCCTTATATAGGTTTGCTGGGTCCCGCAAAACGTAAAATGGAGGTTCTTGCTTGCGCAGGCTTAAGCGAAGCGCAGTTGCGTTATCCTGTCGCTGGGCCTATGGGTTTGGCACTGGGTGGCGATTTACCAGAAAGTATCGCCTTATCCGTATTGGCGGAATGCCACGCAAAAATATTTGGTAGCAGCGCACTGCCCTTGGCAGCGCTGCTACCAGATTCGCCATTAAATTTTACGGGTGCATCGAATAATGTTGCCACCCACTTATCAGTAGTAGCTGAGCGATGACTCTTGAGCGCTTAGCACTCGATTGCCTGATTCTTGCCGCTGGCAACTCCAGCCGTTTTGGCAGTTGTAAATTGCTCGCAGATTTTCACGGGCAACCCTTAATTAGTGCTGCAGTGACTGCAGCCAGGGTACTCAAACCAGCACAGATTCTTGTAGTGGCTGGTGCTTTTTACGAGGAATTATTTCAGATGCAAACAGTGCTCAATAACGGCTCTCCACCTGTTGACCTGTTACAGTTTCACGATTGGCAATCAGGTATGGGTAGTTCGCTGGCGTTTGGCATCAAGCAACTAGCTGCTGACAATGCGGTATTGATTTTATTGGGAGATCAACCTCTGATAAGCTCACAAGATTTACAAAATTTGTATCGCGCCTGGTGTGCAAACCCTGAACAAATTGCCTGCGCAAGTTTTGCTAATACACATGGTGTACCGGCAATTTTTCCGGCGCTATTCAAAACGCAATTGCGTGCTTGCGCCGGTGATCAAGGTGCAAAAGCATTATTGATAAACAACCAGCACCACCTTATATCTGTGCCAGTGGCGTCCGCCGAATTTGATGTAGATACTCGCGCTGATCTTGATGATCTACTGTTAAAAAGTGCTGTTTAACCGCTTGCTAGCCGATTGAATTGAGCTGGCAAATAAATTGATTTATTAACCGATTGATTATTTTTTTAAAGGAATCTTCGCCATGATTTCGCTCAAGATTAATGGTAAAACCCAGCAACTTAATATAGATCCAGACACACCTTTACTTTGGGTGTTGCGCGATGAATTGAAAATGACCGGTACTAAACTCGGTTGCGGTATGGCGCTCTGCGGCGCTTGTACTGTGCATATGGATGGCAAGCCGGTGCGCTCGTGCAGCTTGCCGGTTTCCTCCGTGGGCGAAGCACATATTCAAACCATTGAAGGTATTCAGTCACCGGCGTTTCAGGCGGTGCAACAAGCCTGGCGCAGCCTTGATGTGGTGCAATGCGGCTATTGCCAGTCGGGGCAAATAATGTCCGCCACCGCGCTACTGCAAACGAATAGCAAACCGACCGATGCGCAAATTGATACGGCTATGGTAGGTAACCTTTGTCGCTGTGCTACCTATCAACGCATTCGCAGCGCGATTCATCAAGCTGCTGCGATTTATCAAGCTGCTGAAAGCATGGGGAAAAAAGCCTAATGAAATTCCTTGATAAACTTTCTACTGAATTATTACCTGAGCCTGGTGTTTCCCGCCGCAGTTTTCTACAAGCAGTAGGCGTCGGTGGCGGCTTGTTGATTTGCAGTGGTTTTGTCAGTGCGGCGGTTTCTGCTGCCGACAAATCTGCAACAGCGAATAGTCCCGCCTCATTCAATGCATTTTTAAAAATTTCACCGGATAGTAAAGTCACTATCGTTATAAAACATTTGGATATGGGGCAGGGCGTTAGCACCGGTTTAACTTCTCTGGTCGCTGAAGAGCTGGATGCTAGTTGGGAACAAATTCAATGGGAATTTGCGCCTGCCGATGCCAAGCTTTATAACAATTTATCCTGGGGTGCTACTCAGGGCACTGGCGGTTCATCGTCTATCGCTAATTCTTTTATGCAAATGCGTCAGGCCGGTGCTGCCGCGCGAGCAATGCTAGTGGCCGCAGCAGCCGCAGAATGGAAAGTGCCTGTAGAAGAAATTCGTGTGAACAACGGCATCATTTCACAAGGTGATCGTACTAGTCATTTCGGTGCGCTTGTGGGCAAGGCATCTCGCTTGTCGGTACCGCAGCAACCAACCTTAAAAGATCCCAAACAATTCCAATTTATTGGTAAGCCTCTGCCACGCAAAGACAGCGCCGAAAAAACCAATGGTCAGGCCATCTATACGCAAGATATTCAATTGCCGGGCATGCTCACTGCGCTAGTCGCTTATCCGCCACAAGTGTACGGAACCATAAAAAAACTAGATGCGACTAAAGCTAAAGCATCACCGGGTGTTATCGCTGTGGTGGAAATTCCACGCGGTGTTGCAGTGGTTGCAGAAAACTTTTGGGCGGCACAGAAAGCGCGCAAGTTATTACAGGTCGAATGGGATTTATCAGCCTGCGAAATGCGTAGCAGCGATGAACTGTTTAAAGCTTGTCATGAACTTGCCAGCAAGACCGGTCATGTTGTAAAAAACACTGGCGATGCACCGGCAACTCTCGCTAAAGCAGAAACAATTATTGACGCGAAAATGGAATTGCCTTATCTCGCTCATGCTCCCATTGAACCGTTAAATTGTGTTGTTAAAGTTGAAAAAAATAAATGCGAGCTTTGGTACGCAGCGCAAATGCAAACGGTAGATCAACAACAAGTTGCTGATACTCTTGGTATCAAACCTGAGCAAGTTAAAATCAATACTGTCTATGCTGGCGGTAGTTTTGGCCGTCGCGCATGTCCTGGTGATTACGTGCTGGATGCTGCGCATATCGCCAAGCGGGTGCCAGGGCGCGCTGTGAAAATGGTATGGACGCGTGAAGATGAAATTCTCAATGGCCGTTATCGCCCTATGGCGGTTCATCACTTGCGCGGTGCTGTATCAGCGGATGGAAAACTCACTGCCTGGCAGCATCATGCTGTAGCGCAACCTATTTTGCGCGGCACACCTTTTGAGAAATTTATTCAGGGGCCAGTCGATAGTACCCTGGCCGAAGGTATTAGCGATATGCACTACGCTATTCCGCACTTACAGGTACAGGCAAGCGAAATTCCCATTAAAGTTCCGACATTGTGGTGGCGCTCTGTCGGTCACTCAGGCAATGCATTTATCGTCGAAACGTTTATTGATCAACTTGCTAAAGCGGCAAAAAAAGATCCCGTTATTTTTCGCCGTGAGCTGCTTGCAAAAGAAGCCCGCGCATTGGGGGTGCTGAATCTGGTTGCCGAAAAAAGTGGTTGGGGGAAGCCCTTGGCCAAAGGTTTAGCGCGCGGTGTTGCCGTACATAAATCGTTTGGCACTTGGGTAGCCCAAGTGGCAGAAGTGCGGATAAAAGACGACGGCAGTTTCCGTGTCGAGCGTGTTATTTGTGCGGTGGACTGCGGCGTTGCAGTAAACCCAGATATCATTCGCGCACAAATGGAAGGTGGTATAGGCATGGGTTTGAGTGCTGCATTGGGCGAAGCCATTACCATGAATAAAGGTGTGGTAGAACAAACCAACTATCACAATTATCCGTTAATGCGAATCGACAGCATGCCCACCGTGGAGGTACATATTGTTCCCTCCGCCGAAATGCCTTCCGGTGTCGGCGAGCCCGGCCTTCCGCCCATCGCCGGTGCTGTGGCTAACGCATTGTTTGCGGCAACGGGAAAACCAGTAACGCGGTTACCTTTAATGGCGAAAGTATAAATCGCCAGAGTATAAAATTTTTTTAGCGTTTTAATCTATGCGAGCTGAAAAATTTTACATTTTAACGATATGAATGCATACAAAAAATGGGGTCAAGTCAGTTTAGCTGGACCCCATTATTTTTCAGGCGTAACCAAAGCGATAACAACCCGCGAAGGATTTGCTAATTGCTCCATTCCCCAACGATATTGCGGAACACCATTAAATAGTCTATCAAAACTGCCATCCGCTAAAGCTATTGTTAAACCTTGCTCAATGCGTTCTGCCAAAAGTTTGTTTTTTTTATTTACAAAAAAATAAAATTCATTCGGGTAGTGAAGAATAAGATGTTCTTCTACCGCCAGGTTTAGTGTCGGAAATAGATTGGCCTCGGCTTGAATCTGGTACAGGCCGCGAGAGAAATAGTCGAAACGCTCGGCGGCAAGCATTTTAAAAAATGAGGGGTAGTTTACGGAAAAAACCATTGGCAATTGATTTGCTTTCATAATCGCAGCGTCCCGCCATTGTGGATTCATTCCGCCTTTTAATTTTTGTAAATCTTCCAACCTATTGACGCGCGAGAAAATAGCTTGGTCCTGTTTGCGAATTAGCAGTAGGCGATAATTAGTTAAATCTTTTAGCAGCGAGATTTTTATCGGTTGCATTAAGGCTTCGTGTTCTGCCGAAGTGCTGGACCAAATTACGTCGAGTTTTCCTTCCACCAGCGCGTTGATACGACGCTTGTCATTAAACCAGATGCTGTGCTCTTGTAGTCGGCATTCGCCATGAGTTGATTCGGTTTTTTGCAGGGCCAGGTGTAACAGGTTTAAAAAATAATCGTTAAATTTGTCACCGTTTGTAGGCGTGCTGGTAGGTATTGTAATTGTTGTGATAGATGTTGTTAGACCATGCGCGTTAAGACAAAAAATCAAGCCGGTGAAAAGAAAAATTTTTTGCCACATGGGCCAATAAGTGGACCGCATTGGTCGGTAAGCGAGCCGCATTGATCGGTAAGTGAGCCGCATTGATCGGTAAGTGAATAGTCCAGACATTTATATCCTCATATCACTTGTGCGGGGCTTGTGCAGGGTGCCCATTAAGGACAGGTACATTCATTTTACGGCCCTTCCGGTAAGGCTGGTTGATCGAAATCCTCGTAAAAGCCTAACTAGCAACGGTCTCTGCAGCGAAGTATAGCTTATGAAAAATGACTGAGCATAAGCACGCGAATCCATTTTTATGAAGACATCTTATCGGGAGTGGCATAAAAAAAGCCCCGCTGTATATTGGCGGGGCTTAGTGGTCTGGATGATGTTTTACGTTTTAAAATATCAGAGGCGCTGATTTGAACCCCCTTTCGTTAGCATCGCAAAAGCTTCTAGGTTTTTAAAAACTTCTCCATGTAAAGCAGGCTACCTGTACGCCAAAACCGTAAATAGAGTAATCCACCGATCATACTGATGCAGAGAAGTACAGTGTATACGGACATCACATAACTGAACGGGGCCACATTATTCCAGTGGCGTGCAATGCCGAGGTAGCAGGCAAATAGCCAGGATACGAGTGAAATAACCGCAGTGACGAGTACGAATAGTTGTCCGGACTTGGGTGAGCCCAAAAGGCCTTTAGGCGAGGATACGAGCGGAAAGCTGTAGGAGTGTAATAGCAAACCGTTGAGCGTCAGGATACTCACTACCGTAAACTTGGCCCAGAGCTTTTGGTTCATTAAGTATGCGGGATTATTCATCTGTCCGAGAATGACCAGTGCTAATCCGGTAACCCACAACAGAATCAGGAATGTGACAATGCGGTTAGCATCGCGATGGAGATCAGCGATTGCTTTTTGATCCATAGCACGGCCACGCCATTTCATGAGTGCGGCGTCCTGGAAAAAAATAACGGCAATCGCCACGCAGGCTGCAATTAAATGCGAATAGACAAGAAAAGTTTTAAACATAAGAGATACCCCTATTTTTTATCATTATGGTCAATGCGCTATATCTGATTTTTTAATCTATCCTTACATCGGCCCGCGACGTCATGTCAGGGGCCGTGTCGGGCGTTCCTTTGCACGGCTTCCTTAAATGATTGGGCTTTACCGGTAAGCTTGGGTGGATATTAACGCCTCATGCGCCAAATATTTTTGATCTAAAACAATAAAATCGAAATTTAAGAGAGCGAGAGTCAATGCATCTGGTGCTACAGATTCAAACTGAGACCCAATCAACAATTTCTGCCCTGATGATCTGTGGAAACTGGTTGCACTCAAGCGTCCAACCTAAGTCACCGGTAGTTTAGGTTTATTGATTCGGCTGAAGGGTGAATAATAGCCAACGGAACATTAAGTGATGGCTTGTTACCCACTGATCTAGCGAGTCGCTATATGCGCTTTGGTTTGATTAACATTAATTAACTAATATCAACAAAATTAATAGCTTGGCGAAAACAACGAGCGTTTATGCTACACGCGTTTTTTGTCACCCATCTTTTATTGGCTAAATATTTAGGTCCATCATGAAAACTATCTTCCTAGCCCTCGCCCTAATGGCTGCGGCTTGTGCACAGGCTAAAAATTCACCGGCTACGCCTGAATCCCTGGCGATTAGCGATAAAAATTATTTTGCAATGCAGGGTTTGAATGTCACTGTCTTTAGTGACATATATCCTGATGGGCACCAAACCGGGGTGACTATTATCCAGCATGGCAGTCGCGTAGCGGCTAATGGTGATTTACGTTTGGAGGTATCTCCAGGGCAATGGTCGCCGGTGCCTGCAGGCGGTGCACAAGTGGTAGATAAAGCGCAGCGTCGAATTACGCAAACTATGTCTTATCCAGACCCGGCTAAAGATAAAAAGGGTTTTAATCCCATCAATTATCCTGATCTAAAATTTTCTTACAAAGTCAATGTGACAGCGCTGGAAAACAATCAATTCAAAATCAGCGTGGATTTGGAAAAAGCTTTGCCAGCAGAGTGGATTGGCAAAATTGGCTTTAATTTAGAATTGTTTCCCGGTGAGTTATTTGGCAAAGCTTTTTTAATGGATCAGCAATCCGGTATTTTTCCGCGTCAACCCAATGGCCCGATTGAGAATGTGGGTGGCGAATTTCTTGCAACACCTTTGGCGGTAGGTAATAAATTAGTTGTTGCTCCGGATCAAGATAAGCAGCGCATTGTTATTGAAAATGTCACCCAAGATAGCGCTAACAATAAATTGGAATTGTGGGATGGCCGCACCAATCACAACAATGGTTGGTACATAGTGCGCACGAGTATTCCCGCTAATGCCACCCGCAATGCGATTGAATGGATAGTCACACCTAATGTGGTAAAAGGTTGGCAATACGAGCCAGTATTGCAAATTTCACAAATCGGTTATTCCACCAGTCAACCTAAAAAACTTGTTATTGAGCAGGATGCAAAAGATGTAAAAGTGGATGAAGTAAGTGTTTATCAACTGACTGAAACCGGTAGGCAATTAATGCGTAAAGGCAAACCGCAAGCCTGGGGAAATTTTTTGCGCTATCACTATCTCACTTATGATTTTTCCGATATTAAAACGCCGGGCAGTTATCTTATAAGTTACCGCGATAAAACCTCATCATCTTTCAAAATCAGCGATGATGTTTTTGATCGCCATGTATGGCAACCCACACTGGAATATTTTTTGCCAATGCAAATGTGTCATATGCGTGTAAACGAAAAATATCGTGTGTGGCACGGTGTGGATCATCTCGACGATGCAATTATGGCGCCGGTAAATCTCAATCACTACGACGGTTATATTTCTGGCCCATCAACCTTAACCAAATACAAACCGGGTGATCGCGTACCGCATTTGGATGCCGGGAACTGGCACGATGCGGGCGATTTAGACATGCGTATTGAATCGACAATGGGTACTGTGTGGTTGTTGTCAGAAATGGTGGAAGAGTTTGGTTTAAACTACGATGCCACTAGTATTGATCAAAAAAATAAAGTGGTAGAAATTCATCAACCCGATGGTAAAAACGATGCATTGCAGCAAATTGAACATGGCCTCTTGAGCGTATTGGGTGGCTACAAGGCGTTGGGGCGTTTGTTTCGCGGCATTATTGATACGGATTTACGCCAGTATGTGATTCTGGGTGATCCTTCATTACAAACAGATAATTTGCCCTATGATCCGAAATTAGCAAAAGGCGAAATGAAAAATGGAAAAACCGGCACTAATGATGACCGCTGGGTATTTACCGAAGATAATCCTAACCGCGAAATCCATGCGGTGGCGGGGCTTGCGTCTGCAGCGCGCGTGCTAAAAACTTACAATCCGCAAATGTCGCAAGATGCTTTGGCCGCGGCGGTGGATATTTATCAAAAAAGTTTTTCACGCGCAACCAAAATAGACGAGAAAACATCGGCCATAGCCGAATTATTTTTAACCACTAAAGATAAAAAATATCTTGCCGATTTGTTGCCGCTAAAAGCGCAGATTGTAGAAAAAATTGAAGAGGCTGGGTGGCCATTAGGTCGCGTTATGGCGCACATTGAAGATAAACAATTTGTTGCTGAAATAAACTCTGCAGTGCAACAACACCAAATAAAAGTACGTGAGCGCGCGGCAACTGAATCTCCTTATGGCGTGCCATACAAACCTAATATCTGGGGAGCGGGTTGGGCAGTTCAGGAGTTTGGTGTAAAGCAATATTTCTTTCACAAAAGCTGGCCGCAGTACACCACCACCGATGCTTACTTCAGTGCATTAAATTTTGTTTTGGGAGTTCATCCGGGTTCTAACACGCAATCCTTTGCATCGGGCGTCGGTGCAAATTCTGCGACAGTGGCTTACGGTACTAACCGTGCTGATTGGTCCTATATTCCGGGAGGCGTTATTTCTGGAACAGCATTGATTCAACCTGATTTACCGGAACTAAAAATATGGCCATTCTTTTGGCAGCAAACAGAATATGTGATGGGTGGCGGCGAAACCAATTACATGTTCCTGGTGCTGGCGGTCCAGGCCGCTAATTTACAAACTGCAAATACTTCGCAAGCAACTAACAATGTCGACCCAGTGAAAAGCCTGGAAACAGCGAATAAAAAGCATTAGTTTAAGTGTCATTTATATGTGACTAACGATTTCGCATAAGGTATTTCCTATGTCAATTACCGAAAAGTCGTGGACTATGTCGCGGCGTAGATTTATTAATATTAGTGTATTAGGTGGTGCAGCAATGATAGGTAGCAATGGCATTTTAGCTGGATCTTCAACGGCTTCTGCGATACCGGGAAAATTTCATTTTGAATTATCGCTGGCGCAATGGTCGCTGCATAAAGCACTTTTTGCAAAAGAGATTTCTGCACTGGATTTTCCGGTAGTTGCGCGCAAGTCTTACGATATCAGTGCAGTGGAATATGTTAATCAATTCTTTTTGGATAAAGCGAAAGATAAAGTCTTTTTAACTGAATTAAAAAAACGTTGTGATGATAACGGCGTAGTGAGCTCATTAATTATGATCGATAGAGAGCCGGAGCTTGCATCGGCAGATGCAAGAGAGCGTGCGGCTGGTGTTGAAGGTCATAAAAAATGGATAGAGGCGGCCGCGTTCTTAGGGTGTACTGCGATTCGCGTTAATCTACATGGCAATGGCACCCTCGAACAATGGTCTAAGGGCGCGGTGGAATCTTTGCGTAAACTATCGGCCATAGGCAAGCCTTTAGGTATAAAGGTATTGGTGGAAAATCATGGTGGCTATTCGTCGAACGGAAAGTATTTGGCTGAAGTTATGCGTTTGGCCAAGGATTCCAATATTGGCACCATGCCGGATTTTGGTAACTTCTGTGTTCGCCGCGAGGTGGCGGGCGATTTATGGAAATCTCCTTGCGTTGAGCAATACGATATTTATCAAGGTGTGGCTGAATTAATGCCCTATGCGGGCGCCTTTAGTGCAAAAAGTTTTAATTTTGACGCGCAAGGTAATGAGTCAGGAATAGATTATCGGGCTATGTTTAAACTTATGCGCGCGTCTAGCTATCGCGGCTACGTTGGCATTGAGTACGAAGGTGAAAACATGACTGAAGATGCAGGTATTCGTGCGACTAAAAAGTTAATTGAAAAAGTGCGCGGCGAACTTAGTATTGCTTAACGAACCTTATGCTGTTTAAAAGTTGCGCATAAAAGCTGCGCAAGGATGATGTAGCTTTTTAACTGGTTTCCATAAAGGATATTGGAAGAAAGGGTTGTTAAAAGGGATTGTCATGAAGGGTATTAAAAAAAGTTGAATGACGCTTCATGTATAAAATGTGAACTAAGTCACTCTTAAAAAGTCCAGCCTATATAGCGTTATATTGACTATCCCTAAACGACACAACAATTCATCGTTAGATGGAAGCAATTTAATCCAAAGCTATAAACCCTGCTATATTAAATGTGAGTTATGGCCTGAATATACCCTTTGCCCTGACTTATAAATACAATGCTCTCCCTTCTGCTGTTTAGCTAATGAGAGTAATAAGCCTAACGATAAGCCAAAGCCCCAGTGCTTCCTGAGTTCTTATAATAATTATTCGCTCCTGGAATAGGCCACCATGCTGACCAAAACGCGACGCTGATCAAATGGTATAGACATAAATGCAAATTGAGTTACCGGGATACAAAATTAAAAGCACCCTTGGCAAAGGCGGCATGGCGACTGTTTATCTCGCGGTACAAGAAAGCTTTGAGCGCGATGTAGCGCTTAAAGTAATGTCCCCTGATTTGTTAGCTGATGCGAGCTTTGGTGAGCGCTTCTTACGTGAGGCAAAAATTGTTAGCCGTTTGGTTCACCCCAACATTGTCAGCGTCTATGACGTCGGCATTCATAATGGGTATTATTTTTTATCCATGGAATATATTCCAGGTAAAGATCTTACGCAGAAGCGTTTAGACTTGAGCTTGCTCGAGCGTTTGCGAGTCATTAAAGAAATTGCTCGGGCGTTAGATTTTGCCGGTAAAAAAGGTTATGTCCATCGCGATGTAAAACCTGAAAATATCATGTTGCATGATGAGGATGGTCGTGCGGTTTTGATGGACTTTGGTATCGCAAAGCCTTCGGATACTGCCTCCGGAATGACACAAGTTGGTACTGCAATAGGCACACCGCATTACATGAGCCCCGAGCAAGCCAAAGGCTTAGCGGTAGATACGCGGGCTGATCTTTATAGTTTGGGAGTTGTGCTATTTTTAATGGTGACGGGGCGCGTGCCCTATGACGGGGAATCAGCGGTTGTTGTTGGCATTATGCACATCAGCGAAGATATTCCCTGCCTGCCGCCCTACCTGGAAGTCTTTCAGCCCATCATTGATAAAGCAATGGCAAAAAATCCCGAGCGACGTTATCAAACGGGCGCTGAATTTATTGCCGCACTGGATGCTATTCCTGTTGTTGCATTAACGGCAATCATTAACGTTGGCGGAGCTGAGTCAACGAATGAGGGACTTGAGACTAAGGTGCTGCCCAGGCCCACAAAAAGTCATGAGCGAAAAGTAACAGGCGCAACTACAAGCGAATTTGTTCCCCAGCATACTTTGGTAGCACGTTCCGAAGATCGCATTGTGCGGCACGCTTCTCAAGTACCCAAAAAAACGAGCAAAAATGGTGTCTGGCTGGTAGTTGTGTTGCTGCTTGCGATGGGGGCCATAGGTTATTCCTTTCAGAAAGATATAAAACAGGTCCTCCATAATTATTCGGCTACCCAGAGTGAGTCTGCAACGTTTAATTCAGCCGCATCTACCAATTCTATAGCACAGACTGACATTCCTTCAGTGCCTGAATTAGCACCTCAGTCCGACCAATTAACTACTGCTGTGGAGAGTACAGCCAATACGCAATCGAATTCTCCTCAGTCATCAGTGACACAAACATTTATTGAGCAAACAAAAAACTTGCGTGAATCAGTCAATCAGGATTGGCAGCTGGCGCCCGAACTTGCCGCTATTTTTCGTAAAAGTCTTAGCAGTAAAAATGATAGCGAGCGGCAACTTGCGCAAGCAGGCCTGGATGAGTTGCAATATTTTTATGCTAACTTAATTCGCAGTGCACAGCAGGAGAAAGCTATGGATAGAGCGCAAGAATATGCGAATTCTGCCTTGGTGGTATTTGCAGAAGATGACAAAATAGCAGCATTACAAGATGCCTTAACAACTCTGCAGCTGGTCAATACCGCCAAAGAAGAGTCACAGAAAATTGCAGTGCAAGTACAAGAGCAAGAACAGCAACATCAAAAGCAACAAAAACAAAAAGAGTTGGAGCAATTAAAACAAAAGCAACAAAAGCAAAAAAATCTTGAACAAGACTTATTAAACATAGCCAAAGCCCAGCAAGCAGCAGGAAAATTTATTGCTCCGGCTGATGACAATGCTTTAAAAACCTACCGCGAAATTTTAGCACAAAATGCCCAACACTCCGCTGCGCGTGAAGGTGTCAATGCGCTTGAAAATGCCGTTGTAAAACAAATTAATCAACTGCTAAGTGAAGAAAAATTTAACGATGCTTCGGCACAATTAGTGAGCGCGCGTGAAAGTTTTCCACAAAGTAAAACGTTGCTTGGATTATCCATTGACCTTGAACGGGCTATCTCCGACAAGCAGCCTGCCGTATTGCGTTTATTAGTGACCAGTAGTGAAGTTAATCAATTGACACTACAGGAGCCGTCCATCGCCGCAGAGCGAACTATTTATATAGGTTTTGAATATCGTAATTTTAAAGGGGACGCTTCAGTATTGCAGGCTATTCTATACGATGGTTCGCGCAGTTTGGAAATTGCGCAAGTGCCGGTGATTATTAATGGCGCTAGTGGCTCGAAATTTTTTCGTATTGAACAGCCGGTCGCAGGCTTCGCTGATGGTGGTTACCATATTGATATATTGTTTAAACAAGAGCCATTAATTTCTACTAAATTTAGTGTTAAAAAATAGTTCTAATACTTTTTAAATACTGTCATTACCGTAAATTTTCTACCTGAAATTAAATTCACTTTAGGAGAGCTTCATGAAATTAGTTAATAGTATAATGTTGTTGGCTATTGTTGCGCTAAGTGCTTGCCAAACGTCACCAGACGTGCAAAAAATGAATCAACTTAACGCCGATCTAATAGAAGCTAAAAGTGATATAGCGCAGCTGCAAGCGCAGGAAGCAGAACTGCGAAGAGATCTTGCTGAAAAATCTCGTGTCAACACTGTACTAGGCGCTGAAAAAACTTCTCGCGTGCAGGAATCTTCTGAGTTGCGGGGACAGGTACGTACTTTTGTACAAAAACAAATTGATGCTTATAAAGATTTTCTCGTAAAAGGTGGCTTACTTGATTATGTCGGCGGCGAATTGGTAGCAAGAGCCAAGACCAATGAAAAACCAATCTGCGTGGTTGATTTAGCCAATGTGATTCCCAAGGCCGGCACCCTAACTGGTGTGGGAGCATATTTTGTGAGGCCGGGAAAGTTTAGTGTTAAGGTATTGCGGAAAGTTGAAAGAAGTTTGGTTGTTATATGGGATAGCAAACTCTTATCAGCGACGCAAACCGGTGCAGTCCGCGTTAATTTTCCTGTCAGTGTTGGTGTCGAGCAAGGTGATTTAATTGGCTACTATTTAGCTGAAGGGGTGCAAGTGAGTTTTGATGAAGGCACCGGTAGTACACGCTTTCAATCAGAGGATTTAAAATTGGGTGAGGTTATCAGCACGTCATCTATGGATGGAGAAAAAAATCATCGCGCCTATTCGTTGGGTGTATATGGGTTATTGAACTGATAGTAGTTTCTTCACATTGATTATTCATTAAGAATTTGATGGCCATTGGGTGCAATTGAATTTATTTTTTTGCTGAGTGGCCACTACTCCCATGAAAGATTTGCCCGAATATCCGCTCAGTGTTCTGCACACTGAATTTCTCGCCGCAGTTGCTTGCGGTAATTTATTGTTAGAAGCCGAACCGGGTGCGGGAAAATCTACGCTCGCGCCCTTATGGGTACTGGCGAACGTCCCGGCGCATAAAATGGTATGGCTAATTCAGCCACGCGTATTAGCTGCGCAGGCGTTAGCGCAACGTCTCGCTGAATTAACTGGCGATGCGCTTGGCCAAACCGTTGGCTATCAGGTGCCTTACGATAATTGCAGCAGCGAAAAAACCCGATTGTTGTTAATGACACCGGGAATTTTGTTGCAACACTTATTGCAAAACCCCACGCTGGATGATGTTGCTTGTGTCATGCTCGATGAAATTCATGAGCGCTCCGTCAATCAGGATACTGCGTGGGCCTGGTTGCAGGAAGTGCAAATTCTACGTGATGATTTACAACTAGTATTGATGAGCGCAACACCAGACCCTGCTTTACAACAAAAAATTGCCCAGCGATTATTTACGCCGGGGAAATGTTTTCCGGTTACGACTATATTCTTACCGCCGAAAACCAATTCGCCTTATCCTGAAAAACTGGAAGAGCATTTGTTGCGTTGTTTACATACGCATTCTGCATGGCAAAAGTCTACCACTTTAGTTTTTTTACCCAGTTGGTACGATATTGAAAAGTGTACACAAGCTATTCAACAAGGTTATCCAGACCAGGTAATTTACCGTTTACATAGTCGGGTTCCAGCAGTAGAGCAAAAGCGTGCGCTTGATCCCGCACAAGGTCCGCGAATTATTCTTGCAACTAATATTGCTGAAACGTCGCTGACTATTGCAGATGTGACTTTGGTTATTGACTCTGGTTTGGTGCGCAGGGCTGATTACGAGCAACGTACTGGTTTAACGCGACTACGTACGTCCCGCATTAGCCAAGCAAGTGCTGATCAACGCCGCGGTAGAGCGGGCCGCGTGCAAGCCGGACAGTGTATTCGTCTATGGTCACAGGACCAGCCTCTCGCTGCCGCTAATTTGCCAGAAATACGCGCGACCGATTATTTGCCGTTAGCATTACGGCTTGCACATTGGGGTAGCCCGGTGCAAAGTTTATCCTGGTTAGAGTCCCCGAATTCATTAGCGCTAAATTTTGCGCAACAACAATTGCAGAAAATGGATTTATTGGATGCACAATTAAAAATCACTGCGGCTGGCGCGCAGGTCAGTGCGTTGGGCACGCATCCGCGCATTGCGGCTTTGCTCCTTTCCCATCAACAAAAAATTTCAGAAGCCACAATGCTGTTAGCACTGGCATTGCATTTTGATCTTGGCAGTGAAGATGGTTTTGATACTTTGCTGGAGAATTCCGCACAAGAATTAAAACGAAATCGGCAATGGCAACAGCAGCAAAAACGCTGGTTGGGAAATTTAACACTCAACATTGATAAAGCCGAAAATATTAATGCCTTAGCTATTGCCAGGGCTTTCAGTGATCGTATTGGCTTTAAGCAGGACTCTGGGCGTTATCGTTTAAACTCAGATATTAGTGTGGTTGCGCAAGAGAAATTGAATTCTACCTGGGCAGTCTTCCCCATCATTAATCCAAAACCGAAAGGGCACGCAGGTATAGGCATTGCATTGGAGTTGTCGAAGCAGCAGCAACGTTCTCTTAGCCAAGCGCAAACGCAACTTATACATAAAAATTGCAATTGGTTTACCCAAACGGTTTGGCGTATGGGCGGAGTGGTGATTGATGAACAAATAATTTCAGTAGCGTCTGAAAAAATAGCCGCTGAATTATTGCTGCATATTCGTGAGCTCATCACAGAGAAAGGTTTTTCTTATCTGTCGTGGAGCGATAATGCATTACGCTTGTTACAGCGCGCACGCTTTCTCACACGTTATAACAAGGATGCTGGCAATAATCATGCTGCACAAGACCTGGTAGATTTTCCTGACTTAAGCGAGGCGGCCTTAATAGCTTCACTCGACAAATGGCTGCAACCTTTTTTAACTTTTCAAACACGGCTTGATCAATTGCCGTGGTTAAACGCGTTGGAGTTTTATTTAGGTTATGACAACTGCCAAAAAATCGCGCAGCTGTTGCCAGAGAAAATTCAATTGCCCAGTGGGCGAAATATTACCGTAGAATTTTCAGCAGAAGGTGTGCCCCAAGTATCCGCTAAATTGCAAGAATTTTTTGGTTGTGAAAAATTAGAACTAGCCCATGGCAAGCTACCTTTAAAAATACATTTGCTTGCACCGAATGGCAGCCCTTTAGCCATCACCGCAAATTTACAAACGTTTTGGCAGCAGGGCTATCCTGATGTGCGTAAGGATGCGCGCGGAAAATACCCGCGGCACCCGTGGCCAGAAAATCCACTGGAGCATGAACCGACTGCATTAACGAAAAGAAGATTAGCGCAACAAAATCCGCAATAATATCGTGAATATTTTTACAGGGCACAATGATCATGTGGACTAAGGCAGGGCGCGGCAAGCGGCGCCTCTACGAATATGCGTAGCTCACCCGTTATTCATCCACAATCATTTCAAATCCGCCAAATATCATGCGCTTTCCATCAAATGGCATATTTTCCTGGTTGGGCTGCATGCTTGGGTCGGCCATAGATTTTTCCATGCCCTGATCGCGAGCTTCGCGGGTCGGCCAAATAATCCATGAAAATACTACTGTTTCGTTGGGCTCACATTTAACTGCCATGGGGAAAGATGTGAGTTTACCCTCGGGCACATCATCTCCCCAGCATTCAACCACTTTAAGGGCCCCGTTTTTTTTGAATACTGCAGCCGCAGTTAATGCTACTTTTGTGTAAGCATCTTTATTTGCTGTGGGGACTGCAAGAACAAAACCGTCGACGTAAGACATAATATTTCTCCTCATTGTTTAATGTTTTTTTATACCACACATTTTTTATAGATAGTGTGCGTTGCATAACCAATGAATTATCGTGTGTTACGGCGTGCTTTACAAAAGCGATTGGAGACCTACGCAGGTAGATATATAGTTTAAAGAATGGAGAGCGGTGAATATTTTGGCAAGTTACGAAAATTAGTCCGACATCGATGTATTTAAGTTGCCTGTGATAGGCAGCTCCATCCATTATTCCGTCCATCTAGTGATGTTGCAGCTCTCTCAAGCTTTTGTTGAAATGCGGTTATCGCCTCATAGGTTGGCGCCATATGCACTGTTATTGTGACGCTCCAGGGTAAGCTGGAAACTTCTTCAGTTTTTTTTGCGCGAACATCGAAGTCAAGATTATAAAAATAACTTCCAAATTCCTGCACTGAGTTACTATCAGGAAATACAACAGAGAATTCAATGTCCCTGGTTCTTGATAAGTCGTCCCCATTCTCGTGCATGTCACGAAGAATATTCCCGGGTTCGTCATTTGGAAAAGTAAGTAGGTCCATGGTCCCCTCGTAAATTTTTAAGTTGAGTGATGATAGCAACCGGCACTATTATTCTCATGCTGAGTGCTGGTGCAAGCACCTAGAAAAAATAACAAGGTCGCATCTAACTCCAACGTTTCTTCAACAAATACAGCTACATTTTTGGGGATGTCAAACATCATTTTATCAAAATACCAACCAGAAGCATAAGCAACACAGCCAAGGAGAGTTAGTGCAACCATTGGCAATGCTATTATTTCTCTCGCCTGCCGCCCAGCGATAAGAATTTTTTTTCTAATCATTGCCAGGTAGACAACAAAAGCAATCAGTGTTGTACCACGTATCAGTGTTTCAATTGTCTTCCATATTGATGAAGTACCGATTCTATGTATATCAAATTCCCGCAATAATATTGCGAAGCAAAATAACATTAAGCCGCAGCGTGCGTATCTAGTCATATTGTCCAGGGAATTTTTATACTTATAGCCATAAAGTACGCAAGCCAACATCAGAAAAATATTTTGCCAGGATTCAAGCGCAGCATTTTCCTGAGTGATATTTGAATTGAAGCTCCACATTAGATAAATAAATGCTGTTGTCGATAGAATTATGGAACCGATAAAAAGTGGTTTGCGTAATAATATATTGAAGTTAATTTTCATTGTAAAAATGTGTTCCAGGTTGATTTTCATAGCTAGAATTCAAACCGCCAGGTTAAATTCCTGGTCTTCCGTTATGACCGTTTCCCGTCATGGCTATTTCTGATATGACGGTACTAAAATTATTTTAGCTGGTCCCTTGAAGACGTATTGTAACAACTTTGTTGTGTCCTTCATTAATTGATAATTATTAAATGACAACTGTCATGTGAATAGTAAGGCTTGAATGGATTGTGCTGAGATAGAGCTGTAACAAGGGCCAGCTCAAGTTGTAATGTGCCAGCAATCGCTTTAATCCTATCTGGCTCAAGTCTTGATGCGAAAAACTGCTTTGCTACTTCTGCATAATTAACCATTTTGATCAGGAGCCCCTGGTTCTGACAGCATTGACAGCGGCCAGTTTTTTTTGGCGACCAACCTGCCTATTCCTACATCGCTGGATGTGAGAGGTTAGAGACGTATGACGTTAGTGCTGATTTTGCTAGAAGTGGGTTAGAATAGTCATACTTGAGTGTGCCGCTAGGCTTTGCGTTTTAAGCGTTTTCTCGTTTCTATTCTTATTCTTAACTGGTCAGAGGTCAATTTATGGACGTTTTAGATAATATCAAGCAACAAATTTCCGAGAATAAAGTCATTTTATTTATGAAAGGCTCACCTAATGCACCACAATGTGGTTTTTCTGCACGCACCGTGCAAGCGCTAATGACTTGCGGGCATCCCTTCGCATATCTAGATATTCTGAGTCATCCTGATATTCGTGCAGAATTACCAAGGTATGCGAATTGGCCAACTTTTCCCCAGCTTTGGGTGAACGGTGAGTTGATTGGCGGTTGTGACATAGTTACCGAAATGCATACTAAAGGCGAGCTGAAGCCTTTAATTGATGCTGCGGTGGCTGCAAATTAGAATTTGCTGCAATAAAAAAGCCAGTTATGCTGGCTTTTTTATTTTTAGGTTAGAAGATCGGTTTGGTATCTTATGCTGTTGCTTAGATTAAATAGCGTGGCTTAAATTAAATAGCGTGACTTAGATTAAATAGCGTGGCTCAGCTAAACGATTAATTAGCGAAGCAACACAAGTATGCCAATTGCCAGTAACCCAAGGCCGCAAAATATACACAGACCAAGCCCAATGATGCGTTTTTGTTGGAGCTGCTTATTATTATCGTGCTGTAGTTCATGCGCGCGCCAGGCAAGATCACGTGATTTCTTGAGTTTAGATTTAAGTGTTTCAAGTGCTGCTATATCTTGCGTTAGTTGCCTGGTATCGCCGTCATTCTGTTTTAATTGCCGCTGCAATTGGATGAGTTGTTGCTCAAGTTGCAATAGCTTGGAGTCAATGTTAGCCGACAGTTGATGAATATTCATGCAGGATTCGCCGCGAAAACGATGTGGTTGAAAGTGTAGTTTACCTTACTGGATGCTTTAAATTTTTTTTAAAATTTTTACATGATGCATTCACGTTAATCGCTCACGAGGGCTAAACTCGCCACGGGATAGATTTTTGAAACAATAATATACCTCGCTGCTTGCGGCGAGATATTCATTCAGTAGCAGCAGGCAGCAGGACCCTTGGTGGATAAACATAGCCCTCCCGAATTTAATTCCTCTTTTTATAAATTGCGCTACTGGCCTACATGGTTAGGGCTAGGCTTTTTTTATTTGCTGGGCCGTTTACCTATGGCCATTTCTTTATCATTTGGCCGGATATTGGGCGATTTGTTTTTTTATTTTGCAAGTTCCCGGCGCCGAATTGCCGAGATTAATATTGCCTTAGGTTTTCCGCAACTTTCCCCTGTTGAGCAAAAGACGCTGGTGCATAAGATAATGCATTCAACGGGTAAAAGTATTGTTGAAACATCGGTAGCGCTGTGGGGACCTGCCCGGCAATTAAAAACACGCTATACCATAAAGGGTTTGGAGCACATAGAGGCCGCACAAGCGCAGGGTTTAGGTGTGTTATTAGTAGGTTGTCATTTCACTACGTTGGATGCGGCCGGGCGAATTTTAGCGTTTCATGTTAAATACGATATGCTCTATCGCAAAGATCCTAATCCCTTGTTGGCGTATAAATTAGTCAAAGCGCGGGAAGGTTTTACTGGCAGTGCTATTGTGCGAAGCAACACCCGTCAATTGATTAAAAATTTACGTCAGGGTCATGTGATTTGGTATGCACCCGATCAAGACTACGGCATAAAACACAGTGTATTTGCGCCATTTTTTGGGGTGCAAGCTGCCACAGTCACGGGCACAGCGCGAATCGCAGAACTTGGTAAAGCGGTAGTAATACCTTTTTCTCATTATCGCGATGAACACAATTGTTATCACTTGGTCATTGACGCTGCGCTGCAAAATTTTCCCACAGGTAATGATGTGGCAGACGCTACGCGAATCAATGAAATTTTGGAAAAGGCCATTGCCAAACAACCAGATCAATATTTGTGGGTGCATCGGCGATTTAAAACTCGACCATCAGGGGAGCCAAGTTTGTATCCTAAAAAAAAATATCGTCATCAATAATATTTGTTCTGTTGTAATTTAGTTTGTTTGAATGTAAGTTTTTTTGGGCGACGCTTAATTTCTTTACATATAATGAGATGAGAGACCTACGAGAAGGTGCCCACGACTTACGTGTACCTGGAGGAGAAATGAATGCTAAGAATGTTTAAAGTTCAAGGTACCACTTTACGAGAAGACACTGTCTTACGGGGCGAAGTCAACGATGAGATGCGCGAGGAAGTAATTTCCAATGATGAAAATAACTCTGGTGAATCGCTTAAGCTGGCGATGGCCAATGCGGTGTGGATTGATGCTCACGAAGCTAGCGATGAAGAGCGCGAAGCGCTAAATACTTTTTTACGTGCAGAATTACCTGAGTCTGATGATGTGGAGGAAATTGAATTCTCCGCGCGTTATTTCCAGGATGACGAAGGTGTGCATGTTCACTCCCTGTTTTTATCACCTGGTGAAGCGGGCCGCCACAATACAGTGACTGTTGCTTTTCTCTTGCAAGACAAGCGTTTAATTACCGTACGCGAAGGTGATTTAGCCGATTTCCGTTTATTGCGGATGCGCGCGCGTCGCGGACAGGTGCATGTTACCTCGCCGCAAGGTTTACTAATTACCATGTTCGAACAAAAAGTAGAGAATCTTGCGGATGCTCTGGAAGATATTCATCGCACCCTGGAGGAAGTGAGTCATTTGGTGCTCGAGGATGAGGATTCAGAATTAGAAGATGCAATTGATAAGTTAGCCAAGTTGGAAGATAGTAACGGTAAGATTCGCTTGTGCTTGATGGACACACAACGTTCTATTTCATTTTTACAGCGCTATATTCGTGACAATAATGAATTGCAGGAAACCGCACGAGAAATTAAGCGTGACGTGGATACATTGATGTCGCATACGGCATTTCTCTTCGACAAAATTAACTTCTTAATGGATTCCACTCAGGGGTTTATTAATATTGAGCAAAACCAAATTATTAAAACGTTTTCGGTTGCATCGGTTATTTTTCTCCCTCCGACAATGGTAGCGAGTTTTTGGGGAATGAATTTCGATGATATGTCAGTGTTGAAGTCTGTGGGGCACGGGTGGATCGTTGGCTTGTTATTAATGCTACTTTCGGCCGCAGTGCCTTATTGGTATTTTAAAAGTAAGGATTTACTGTAAATATTCAAATCTGTTAGTTATGGACTAGTTGTAAACTATTTTGATCTGTATGAGTTGTTTTAGGTTGAGTTTTGATTTGCCTGTATAGCGATGATACTTTCATGTTGGGATAAGGATCATATGGCGATAGAAAAGCCGCGAGGTTTTAGTTTTGTAAGACGAGTATATCCTGCAAGAATGCTAGGCTTGGCTTTAGCCTGCCTTATCATTACAACTGTTTTACTGCCATTGCATACATCCCCTTTATTGTGGGTAGTACTCATCTATAACTGCTTTGTGTGGCCTCACCTTGCGTATTTTATTGCTTCAAGTAGCAACAATCCTATTCGCTTTGAGCGACTGCATTTGCTGGGTGATGCGGCAATGGGAGGGTTTTGGGTTGTTGCTATGGGATTTAATCCGCTAAGCAGTAGCATCATTACCATGATGTTATGGATGAATCTTATTGGAGCAGGTGGAGTGAAACTTTTTGGGCAGGGTGTTTTAAGCACTTTCGCTGGAGTAGCGTTTGGGTTGTGGATGCTTGGTTTTCGTTGGTATCCGGCAATAACCGATACCTTGGTCTATGCATCAATTCCTATGTTAATGCTTTATCCGATCTTTATAGGTTCGATTACTTACAATCTATCCATGTTATTGCATAAACAAAAAGAGCTATTGAAGCATTTAAGCCGAACAGATAGTTTGACCGGCATTTTAAATCGCGGTTATTGGGAGGCAAGAGCCAGAGAAGAAATTGTTCGCGCCAGGCGCAACCATAGTTCCCTCAGCCTAATCATGATCGACATAGATCATTTTAAGCGGATTAACGATACCTACGGCCACATAATGGGAGATTATGTTTTAAAGCGATTGGCGGAATATTTGCAAATGAACCTGCGGGAAACAGAATTATTGGGCCGCTATGGTGGTGAGGAGTTCGCGATTATTTTACCGGATGCCGACCACAACAGAGCCTGGCAAATGGGTGAACGTTTACGTGAATTCATAGAGCAAGCGGTATTTCAAGACCCCAACGACCCACATCATACGAAATTGCACTGCACTATTAGCTTAGGTGTGGCCGCCTTTAGTGACGGCGACGGAGATTTTTCGTCATGGGTAAGAGCGGCGGATTTGGCGCTATACCAAGCCAAAGGTACAGGACGTAACAGGTGCATTAGTTATGTTAGAGATAATCCTCAACAAATTCTTGAGAGTTCATGACTGCAAAAATCTTACTCTTCGACCCATTCCCAGCGCAATGGCTGACCAAAATCGTCCAGCACAACTTTCTTTTTTGGGCGTGGTTTGTAATGCTTTGTAGCAGCCTGCGGTTTGCGACGTGCTTCGATAGCAGCAACAACTTCAGGTAGGGGAGTGCGATCTTCCTGGCTTTGACCGTCAAAGATACTGACTAAAGAGCCCTGAGCAAAAGGCCGACCACTCAAGCCGCGCGGAACTTCATTGACAAGGCCGCCCTGATTCAAAAAATCATGAACTTGCTGATCCATCTCGCTGTGTAATTCACGTCTGGTTTTAGTTGGTTTCATCGCAATTTAATTAGGTTTAAGAGTGACGGGAAGTCCTTAAAACGCGGGGTTGAGATAGACACCCATCTATCAGCATAACAGCTGCCAGCTGTACACTGCAAACAACAACTGCACACAAAAGCTCACATTCTTAGCATTGCTGTTCAAGTGTCGGTTCAAATGCAAGGATTATCTATCTCGCATCTAAAGCTTCCTTTGGGTAAACTGCTGCTTTTTTTTGAATCAGTGCTGGATTACTAGAGTTAGCTGTACTATCTATCCACTTGCTACTTACTTGCGCTATTGCGTGCGTAATTTGCTTGGCTCCATTTTAGCTGCACTGCCTCGTTTAATTAAACCTTTTATTATCGTTGTGCTTAACGGGCTGCCATGACTCAAACCAGTTTAAAAATTACGGAGATTTTTTACTCCCTGCAAGGTGAGTCCAATACGGTGGGTTTACCCACTGTATTTGTCCGTCTGACCGGCTGCCCTTTGCGCTGCGGTTACTGCGACTCTGAATATGCTTTTTACGGTGGTGAGCGCTTAAACCTGGATGAAATTCTTGCCAAGGTCGACACTTATAAGCCGCGTTACGTTTGCGTTACGGGTGGCGAGCCGCTAGCTCAGCGCGAATGCTTGCTCCTGCTAACTATGTTATGTGATCTTGGTTATAAAGTATCGCTGGAAACCAGTGGTGCTTTGCCTATAGATAAGGTAGATGTACGCGTTGTGAAAGTAATGGATTTAAAAACACCAGGTTCCGGTGAGGTGGGGCGCAATCGCTGGGACAATATCCCGTTTTTAACCGCGCAAGATCAAATTAAATTTGTGATTTGCAGCCGCGAAGATTACGAGTGGGCCCGCTTTAAACTGGACGAATATCAATTGGATACAAAAGTTGCAGAGGTTCTGTTTTCGCCCAGCTTTGGACAGGTTGAACCGCTTATTTTAGCGGAATGGATTTTGGCGGATAACCTGCCGGTGCGTTTTCAATTGCAGCTGCACAAGTTGCTTTGGAATGATGCTGCCGGGCATTAGTAATTCTATTAACGATTTAATTTTGTGGATTTGTAATGTCACCCAAAAAAGCAGTTGTATTGATTTCAGGTGGGTTGGATTCAACTACCGCCTTAGCCATGGCGCGCAGTGAAGGTTATGAGTGCTACACCATTAGTTTTGATTACGGACAGCGTCACAAGATTGAGCTTATAGCTGCCGAGCGCACTGCAACAGCGATGGGTGCAGTGGAACATAAAGTTATTCATTTGGATTTACGCACTATTGGTGGCTCTGCACTCACCGATAATTCTATTGCTGTACCCGAACATGAAACAGAGGGTATTCCAATAACTTATGTACCCGCACGCAATACCGTATTTTTATCCATTGCTTTAGGCTGGGCGGAAGTGCTTGGGGCTAATGATATTTTTATTGGCGTAAATGCAGTCGATTTTTCCGGCTACCCCGACTGCCGTCCGGATTATATTGCGGCTTATGAGGTTATGGCCAACCTTGCGACACGAGTTGGAGCTGAAGGTGGCAAATTAAAAATTCGCACACCGTTGATTAATTTGTCAAAAGCACAAATTATTCAAAAAGGTTTGGCGTTGGGCGTAGATTACGGATTAACAGTGTCCTGTTATCAGGCTAATGATAAAGGTGAGGCCTGTGGTAAATGTGATAGTTGTCGTTTGCGACGCGCAGGTTTTTTGCAAGCAGGCATTGCCGACCCGACACATTATTTTAATTAATAGTCATTGCGTAAAAGGTGCTTTTCAAATTCTTCAATAGGCAATGGATGGCCGAAATAATACCCCTGAAACATGGGGCAGCCATTTTGTTCCAAAAATGTTTTTTGGGTTTCGGTTTCCACGCCTTCGGCGATCACATTTAAATTCATGTTTTGTGCCATAGCGATAATGGTGCGCACAATAATGGCGTCGTTAGGATCGCTAGCAATATCGCGTACGAAGGTCTGATCAATTTTTAATTGATAAAGTGGCAAGCGTTTTAAGTACGACAGGGAGGAATAGCCAATACCAAAATCATCCATTGAAAAGTCGATACCAAAATTTTGCAATAATTGCATTTTTTTGATGCTTTGATCGACATTTTTTAACAGCGAACTTTCTGTTAATTCAAATTTTAAAAGGCGCGGATTAATATTTCTGCTATTGACTATACCGAACACTTCTGCAACAAAATCCTCTTGATTAAATTGAATAGGGCTGACATTGACTGCAATAGTTAAATGCGCGAATTCTGGTTGCGTGCGCCAACGATTTAGTTGTTCGCAAGCCTGGATAATGACCTGCTTGCCGATGCCTATAATTAATCCGGTTTGTTCGGCTACGGGAATAAAATCCAGCGGTGAGATCATCCCTTTTGTCGCATGTCGCCAGCGTAATAATAATTCAGCACCAACGGCTTTTCCCTGATGATTAATTTGTACCTGGTAGTAAGGTATTAATTCATCTTTTGATTCTTGCGCACTGCGTAGATCAGACTCGATAGAGGTGCGCAACTCTAAAAGTGCTTGCATGTGCGGATCAAAAAATCGAATGGTATTGCGCCCGCTATCTTTAGCTTGATACATAGCGACATCGGCATGACGCAACAAATCATCAATGGAGGTATTGTGGTTATTAAATAAATTAACGCCAATGCTGACGGTGCAATGAAAAATAGTTGTTTGTAAGGGGTAGGGCAGGTTTAGCAAGTTATGCAATTCTTCAGCGCGTTTTTTTGCTTCCATCGCAGCTGCTTCAGGGTCGCAATCGAGGTTATCAAAGACCACCACGAACTCATCTCCGCCAAGGCGTGCAGCGAGGTCTGTCGCACGAATAATACTGTTAATTCGATCTGCCACTTGGATAAGTAAAAGATCCCCGGTGTGATGACCGCGAGTATCATTTAGCAGTTTAAAATGATCGAGGTCGATAAATAATAAGGCACCATATTGGCCCGTGCGCTCGCTTTGTGCCGTAATCAATTTAAGACGATCTAACAACATGCGACGATTAGGCAATTGCGTAAGCGGGTCAAAAAAAGCAAGATTAAAAATTTTGTCCTGATCTAAAGCGCGGCGTAACTCTCCTGAAGTTCGCTCTGCAAAAATTAACATGAGTGAACGCACCTGAGCTGAAATTGGCAAAAGTTTCTCGCTCATGACAATTAAAATTCCGATAGGTTTTCCTTCAGCATTTTTAATGACAACGCCAAAATAGCTTTCAATTCCTAGTGTTACTAACATTTCATCCGATGGAAAAAGCTTGGCTGCTGCAGCGGGTATAAAGCAAATATCATCGCGAATTGTTTCAGCGCAGGGTGTATCTTTTAGCGAGTAATGGGTAGATGACTGTGGTTCACCATTTTTCAAATAAGTATGTACATAAACCTGGTCAGGTTTTTCGTGGTTAATGATGCTGATGAGTGCGTGCTCGGCACCTATAGCTTCTGCCAGTGCTTTTAATATGACGTTAAAAAAATCGGGTGAAGTAGCGGAATCGGCAGCTGCAGCAGAAAGTGCCAGGTCGAGTCGTTTACGGTCAGTAATGTCTTGAAATGTGCCCTGTATAACACCGACATCATTATCAATAAAATTTCCCTGCGCTTGCACCCAAAACCTGCTACCTGCTATTTCCAGACGAAACTCAATTGACAGTGGCTTTTTTTCTGAAATTATTTCGCTGAGAGCGGCTAATAATAATGATTGATCGTCACGGTGAACGAAGCCCTTGGTGAAATCAAATAAATCGCCTTCAAGTAGATGTGAAGGCAGTTGAAACAAATTAATCATGGAGTTGCTAAAGGCGTAGGTGTTGGTTTCGATATCCCAACTCCAGTGCGCAACTCGCGCCATTAGTTGTGCATTTTCAATATGTATTTTTTGTTTTTCTTGCTCATCATAGGAATGACTTAATTTGGTTGATGTGGTTACGATTTCGGCATAGGCAGCAGTAATCATCAAACTCAAAAATGTCATGCTAGCGGTATAAATCCATATCAATGAGTAGTTGATGCGAATGTCGGCAAAGGCGAAGGGTCCCAAATGATGAACGGTAGACCAGATAGCGATAAAACTAAATCCGAGTGTGCTTATAGCACCGCCGAATAATCCAAAATGTAGCGCAGCCCAGGCAACACAAACAAAACTTAGAAATATAATGGGTAAATGACTTCCGCTAAAATTATTGAACGGGAAGCAAGCCAAAGCTATCGCAAAGCTAATGGAAATTGCCCAAAAAATGCTATTTTTTTGATTGGATAATTTATGGAGATTGCTGTGAGTCGTATTAATTAAAAGCGGTGCAGTTAAAAAAATTCCCAGTGAATCCCCCATCCACCAGGGCAAAAAAATATTGTAGCTAGCTGTCTTAAAAGGAATTCCATTAACCCACATTAATGCTGTGCCACCGATGCTGGCAGGAATTATCATTCCTATGCTTACTGCACTAAAAAAAGTAAAGGCGGTGAAATTCTGTAGATGCTGTAGTTGGCAATTGAAGCGGCGCAATAGCAAAATTGTGACCAGTGGCCCAAGTGTATTGCCACAGGCAATGATGAAATTAATTAGCGGCGATGCGCCAGTCACTAGATTGACAAACAATGCACCCAAAAAAATACCTGGCCAAACGTTCGTTGACCAGCGGTAGAGTGCAGTTACTGCTATCCCAGTTGGCAGCCAAAATAAGGTCACTTTGGCAGACTCGAACGGAACTTGTAGTCCCAGCCAGCCAGTGAAAAAGTAGGCCAGGGATATAATCAATATTCGGTTCAGGTATTGCATGTTGGGTTTCGTGAATTCTTTTTTGTACAAAGCGAAGTACATGCTTAAATCTCAGTTGTTTAAGCGCATGCCTAAAGGATGCAGGTTAAATTTATTGCAATCAGCCAGGATAAAAGCCGCATAGGTTACAAAAGATTGGATAAAGCTTGCTATAGAGTAGGCTAATTATCGGGGTAACGTCACAGTTAGCGGCATTTATTTTTGTTTCGTTTTCAGTAAATATTAATTTAAAGTTGATGATTTTTTTGCCCAAGTCGTTGTTTTTTTCTTTGCCGAATGTGTTAACAGCGGTTTTTTTGACCAGCTCTTGTTCTCCGCTCTTCAGCATATACCGTAAATTATGCAAAAATTACTTGTCTTTTCAGAGTAAAACATTATGATACGCGCCTCTTAATTAGGTCATAGAGCATTTTAGTATTTAGTTCTTTGACTGGGTAGTTATTAGGCATTTGGGTCGTTAGCTCAGTCGGTAGAGCAGTTGGCTTTTAACCAATTGGTCGCAGGTTCGAATCCCGCACGACCCACCATATTCAGTAGTACCTTAGTCTCATTATCAATGTTGTAGAACATTTTTAATGCACCCGGTTTTGGGTCGTTAGCTCAGTCGGTAGAGCAGTTGGCTTTTAACCAATTGGTCGCAGGTTCGAATCCCGCACGACCCACCATCATCCAGAGGACGCCAATCGGTGTCCTCTTTTTGTTTGTGGATCCCGCGTACATTGGTTTAAAGTAAATGTGTCGCCAGGTTCTTTCTTGCCAGGTTCTTTAACGGAGGTGCTGTTATGTCAGAGTTTCTTAATCTCGCGGTGCGCGAAGACTCATCCGCTGAGGATTTAGTTAAGCAGCATTTAGCTCGTCCCTGGAGCGCCCCGCAATATACTCCTGCGCAGGAAGAAGAATATAAAGCGCGCATAGCCGCTCAACTCAAAACGCACAACGCGGTATTGGTAGCGCATTATTACACTGACCCTTTGATTCAGGCCCTAGCCGAAGCCACTGGTGGGTGTGTGGCAGATTCTTTAGAAATGGCGCGTTTTGGGAAGCACCACAAGGCTGATACTTTGGTAGTGGCTGGCGTAAAGTTTATGGGCGAGACCGCTAAAATTCTAACGCCCGAGAAACGCGTATTGATGCCCACGTTAGAAGCCACTTGTTCTTTGGATTTAGGTTGTCCCATTGAAGAGTTTTCGGCGTTTTGTGATCAGCATCCTGACCGCACAGTCGTTGTTTATGCCAACACCTCCGCTGCGGTCAAAGCGCGCGCAGATTGGGTAGTGACTTCCAGTATCGCATTGGATGTCGTTGATCATCTCGACCGTCAAGGTAAAAAAATTCTTTGGGCGCCTGATAAGCATTTGGGTGGCTATGTGCAACAAAAAACCGGCGCTGATGTGCTGCTTTGGGATGGAGCATGTATTGTTCACGAAGAGTTCAAAGCGAAAGGTGTTGAGGATTTAAAAACGCTTTACCCTAACGCGGCAGTGTTGGTTCACCCTGAGTCACCCAAAGCGGTGGTTGCTTTGGCGGATGTGGTTGGTTCTACTACACAATTGATCAGAGCTGCGCAAAACTTGCCCAATCAAGAATTTATAGTGGCTACGGATCAGGGTATTTTTTACAAAATGCAGCAATTGAATCCCACTAAGATATTCCATATTGCACCTACTGCAGGCAGTGGTGCCACGTGCCGTTCCTGCGCAAATTGTCCCTGGATGGCGATGAATGTTCTGGATAATCTGGCGAATGTTTTTTCGCGCAACGATAATGAAATTCATGTTGATGTGGAGTTGGCCAAACGTGCCATGATCCCGCTACAGCGAATGCTGGATTTCAAAGCCTGAAAAATTTATAAACTGTAAAAATTAAACGCAGAAGAATAAATTTTATAACTCATCGTTGCAGGTGTTTTGCTTGTCTAGCGGCGTCTCACTCAGTACCATTGCGGCTTCGATGAAAGTTTCGACTTTTTATCGTTTTTTTATCCTTATGACCCCCTCTTTTGATACGGAGCCCCTCGAATGATCCAAGGTAGTATGGTTGCCTTAGTAACACCCATGAACGCGGATACCTCTCTCGATTGGGCGAGCTTGCATAAGTTGGTTGACTGGCATTTGGAACAGGGTACTCACGCTATTGTTGTAGTGGGTACTACGGGTGAATCTGCTACCTTAACGGTGCTTGAGCATCTTCAGGTCGTGAAAAAAGTTGTCGATCAAGTTAATGGCCGCATTCCGGTTATTGCAGGCACTGGTGCAAATTCGACGGCAGAAGCTGTGGAGCTCACTCAGTCCGCTAAAGACGCAGGTGTTGATGCCTGTTTATTAGTGACGCCTTACTACAACAAGCCTACTCAGGAAGGTTTGTTTTTGCACCATCAGCATGTTGCCCGCGCTGTTGCCATTCCCCAAATACTCTACAACGTCCCCGGTCGTACGGGAGTGGACATGAAAACTGAAACTGCTCTGCGTTTAGCGGGTGTTGCCAATATTGTCGGTATCAAAGAAGCTACCGGTGATTTGCTGCGTGCAAAAGCGCTGATTGAACAAGCTCCTTCCAGTTTTGCGATTATTTCAGGTGATGATGCAACGGCCGTAGAATTAATATTAATGGGTGGCAAAGGCGATATTTCTGTTACGGCTAATGTTGTCCCCAGCCAAATTGCTCGCATGTGTGAATTAGCGTTGGATGGTTACGCGGAAGCGGCCCGTGCTATTAACGCACGTTTATTGCCGTTGCATGATGCGATGTTCGTGGAGTCTAATCCCATTCCCGTGAAATGGGCGGTTGCGCAATTGGGTTTAATGCAGCCCGGGATTCGTTTGCCGCTAACATCTCTTTCTACGCAATATCATGCCCAGGTAAAAGCTGCTATGGCGATGGCCAGCGAAAGCTGATGTGGCTGATTAAACGGGAAGCATAAGAATTTCTCTAGTAATTGTTATGCTTCAGTCATTGTCAGGCTGCGTCGAACTTCCTGACAATGGCTGAGTCTAGAAGCAACCTGGCACATTTAAGAAATATTTATCATGCCTTGCCATTGCTTGCTTTATCTCGCTAAAAGTTTGATAGATGCAGCTGGGCACAAGTATAAAAATTAGTCGGTCTTATTCTTAGAGAATTTTCATGAATTTAACAAAACTGCTTTTAAATACCGGCCTGCGTTATGGTTGTCTGGTCTGTTTGAGTTTTACTTTATCGGGCTGCGGCATATTTTTTGGTGAGGAGGGCGTTTTTCGTAGCCGGGAGTATGATTATCTTAAATCCGATAATGTTGCGCCGCTGGTGTTACCCGAGGGAACTAGCAAAGAAGCCTTGGGTGAGCTGTATCCCATTCCCGAAATAAGTGCGGCAGATTTTGGTTACGATGCGAATGCCACTGAATATGATGTGCCGCGGCCAATGCCGCTCTCGGCGAATATGTTGCAGGACAATGTAAAAATCCAGCGGGTAGGCGAGAACGCATGGATATTAGTGAACTCCGCACCTGGCGAGCTCTGGCCGCGCGTGCGTAACTTTTTAAATGCGAATGATTTGAAGGTTGCTAAAGCTGATCTAAAACAAGGGATTATTGAAACTGATTGGCTGCAATTTAAAACAGATTTGAATAGCCAGGATAAATACCGTTTACAAATCGATCAAGGTGTTCAGCCGGAAACCAGTGAGATCCATATTATCCACGTGAATGTGGCGAGTGCCGTGAAGCCTACGGTGGATCCCGAATGGCCCGCAAAATCCATGAACCCTGAGCGCGAAAAATGGTTGTTGGATGAGCTGTCAGCAACCTTGGCCAGTGATCAGACCGAAGGCGGCACCTCAATGTTGGCGCAAGGTATAGGTGGTGTAGCTGCTGCCAAGGCTAACTTGGGTATGTTCAAAAATGAATCCATCATGACATTAAAGTTGGATAAAACTCGCGCTATGGCCACAGTGGCTTATGCTGCCAAGCACGATGGTTTCCAGCTTTATGAATCGGAAGCCAGTCTGGGTTTGTTTTACGTTTATTATAAAAATGCTAAAGATGCGAAACCCGGTTGGTTCAGGCGCTTTTTCCGCATAGGTTTGCATCCAAAACCGGAAACTTCACCTTATTCGTTGGCTGAAATCAGTGCAAATATGCTTCAGGGTGACGCTTTTGAAAACGCAGGCTACTCAATTCGCGATGATGAAAAAAACCTGGAAGATGCTCCCGGATATTTGATTGTTGTCAGTGGCCAGGAAGGCAATTACATGATTCGCGTGCGCGATCCCTATGGCAAACGTTTAAAAGCCCGTGAAGCCAGGGAATTATTGACCGTATTGCGTAAGAATTTAATCTAGGTGGCGATGCAATTGCGCTTTGCCTCACTGGGTAGTGGTAGCCGCGGCAACTCTACCCTGGTCGAGTGGGGCGAAGGTGCGCTGCTAATTGATTGCGGTTTTAGCGTGAAAGAGACTGAGTTGCGCTTGCTGCGCCTGGGTAAGGCGGCCAGCGATTTAACCGCTATTTTGGTAACCCATGAACATTCCGACCACATTAAGGGTGTGGCGGCATTGGCACGTCGCCACAAGATCCC
This sequence comes from Pseudomonadota bacterium, assembly GCA_040386215.1. Lineage (GTDB taxonomy): Bacteria > Pseudomonadota > Gammaproteobacteria > Pseudomonadales > Cellvibrionaceae > Cellvibrio. The sequence continues at coordinate 37,967 of JAZKFX010000032.1, read as the reverse complement.
TGTTTACATAACTCCGGGCACCTATTACAGCCGGGATATGGGCGAATTGCCGGTGCTAAATCTTATCCACGCATATACTCCCTTCGTGCTCAAAGGATTAAATGTTATCCCTGTGGCAGTGCCACATGATGCTCGGGAGCCAGCGCAATTTGTGTTTGAGTATGCCGGGTTGCGCTTGGGAATACTCACGGATTTGGGTAGTATCACGCCTCATGTCGAAGCGAGTTATCAGGCATGTGATGCGCTGGTGCTAGAGGCTAATCATGATCCGTTTATGCTCGCATCCGGTAGTTATCCTCCCTCGCTAAAGCAGCGTGTGGGAGGGCAGTGGGGGCATTTAAGTAATCAGCAGGCTGCCGGTTTTTTGCAGCGCTTGAATACACAACAGTTGCAGCATTTGGTAGTGGCGCATATTAGCCAAAAAAATAATTCATTGGATTTGGCGCGAGCAGCCTTGGCGCCAGTAACCCGGGATATCAAACAGGTGACTTATGCTTGCCAGGACCAAGGTTTTGATTGGCTGGCAGTGCTGTAAAGGGGTTTAATTTGCAGCTCTATGAAGTTTTTTTTCAAAAGTCGACTAGTATTAATTTCAACATAAGTGAGTAATAAGATGGAAAAGCGTGAAGAACTCTACGCCGGAAAAGCGAAATCTATTTATAAAACAGATGATCCTGATCGTTTAATTATGTTATTTCGTAACGATACCTCTGCTTTTGACGGCAAGCGAATCGAACAGCTCGATCGAAAGGGTATGGTTAATAACAAGTTTAATGCCTTTATTATGGGCAAGTTGCAAGCGGCAGGGATTCCTACGCACTTTGAAAAGTTGCTCTCTGATACTGAAGTATTAGTCAAAAAAATGGACATGATTCCCGTTGAATGCGTAATCCGCAATCTGGCTGCGGGTTCTCTGGTGCGTCGTTTGGGGGTGCAAGAAGGGTTAGAATTATCACCACCTACGTTTGAATTGTTTTTAAAGAATGATGCATTGGGTGATCCAATGATCAATGAATCTCATGTTGAAACCTTTGGTTGGGCGAAACCCGAACATTTAGCGCGGATGAAAGAATTAACTTACAAAATCAATGTCATTCTCAAAGAATTATTTGCTAGCGGTAATATGTTATTGGTGGACTTCAAAGTGGAGTTCGGTTTACACAAAGGCGAAGTTATTTTAGGTGATGAGTTTTCTCCTGATGGTTGTCGGTTGTGGGATAAAGATACCCGTGAAAAATTAGATAAAGATCGTTTCCGTCAAAATCTGGGTAATGTTATTGAGTCCTATGAACTAGTGGGCAATCGCTTAGGGTTGACGTTTTAGTCGCAAGTGAATGTAGGGTTTTGATCGCTTGCTACGAAATATATTTGGAACAAAAAGCACCTCGTTGCTTGCAGCGAGGTGTTTAATTTTTACCAGGCGAGGGCCTGCTATCATTCTAAATACACGTAATAAAAATCAAATAACATCCAAGCACCAGTATGGCCAATTACCAATTTGGAGAGTGTCATGATAGAAAGGCGTCGGTTTGATCGCACTACAACTTCAGTTCGGGTCGAGATGAGTAATCCTAGTTTTGGCACCATCATTGGGTTTGCAAAAGATGTTTCAGATGGCGGCGCTTTGGTGCAGATTGAAAATCAACCTGGCTTGCCGATTGGTACAGAAGTTTCAGTGTTGTTTAAAAAATCTATTGGCCCGATCAATCTCGAACCGGTAAAAATGAAAGTAATGCACCAATTCAAAAATACTATTGGCCTTATGTTTGTTAAATAATAACTATTAACTAAATGCAAGACCGCGTAGGTTTTTCCGGCTTTTATGATCTTGCTTTGCAATGCTCTGGCAGTATTATTACTAAATCTTCTTTACTAAAATTATTACTTAACTGTTTAATATCACCGCAGGTAAGATTTTTATTTTCTGAAATATCCACTTCTTTCAAATTTAATAAGTGCAACAACGGTTCAGCATTGGTTAAGTTATTTTTACGCAGAATCAGTACTTTCAGTTGTGCTAAATTAGCAAGCTGAGGTACGGTAACTAAAGCATTTTCACTTAAATTTAATTGTTCAAGGGCAGAGAATTTTTCCAGGCCGGCTAGGCTGGTAATGCCAGCATTGCTGCAATTGAGCTCTTTCAAATCTTCTGCTTTGGTAATTTGTTTGTCATTAATGGTTTGCTCCACACAATTGCGTAAGCTTTCATTGCTGATTGAAAATGCGGTAAATAAAGTGGGTGGTGTATAAACGAGATTGTCATTGACACTAATAGAATAGTTTTTGCAGGCAACCAAATTCGCGATGATGAACAGAGCACAAAGTTTATTGAGAGATTTGCTGTGCATACAGAGTTTGCCTATAGTAATGCTTCACATGAAGTGAGTCTATTCTCTCAGGCTCACCAAAGAAAACCAACTCGTTTATTAAATGTCTTGAAGTATTGATTTATTTAATAGATTTTCCCTGTCGTTTAAAAAAGAGGTTTTTATGAATAAGTTTATTATATTGTTTTGTGTGATTTGCTTCGTGGGTTGTGAAAGTGTTGATCCATACACTGGTGAGAAAAAAACCAGTAATACCGGTAAAGGCGCAGGCATTGGTGCTGTTGCCGGTGCGGTTCTGGGTGCGGCTGCATCAAGTAAAAAAGATCGTACGCGCGGTGCTTTAACTGGCGCAGTCGTGGGTGGTGCGATTGGTGGTGGTGTTGGTAAATACATGGACAATCAGGAAACAAAAATGCGCCAACGTTTGCAAGGTACCGGCGTACAAGTGCAACGCGATGGCAATAATTTAAATCTGATTATGCCTGGCAATATCACTTTTGCGACTAATCGTGCTGAAATTCGCGCAGATTTTTATGATGTGCTGGGCTCGGTAGTATTGGTGCTTAAGGAATTCGATAAAACTCATGTGATGGTAAGTGGCCACACTGACTCAACGGGTTCTGACAGCATTAATCAACAGCTTAGCGAAGATCGTGCAAATAGTGTTCGTATGTATTTGGTCAATCAAAAAATTGGCTCCAGCCGTGTGCAGGCGAATGGCTATGGCTCACGCAGCCCTATTGCTTCAAATAGCACTGAAGAAGGCCGTCAACAGAACCGTCGAGTTGAAATACAATTAACACCTATAGAGTAATTTTTAAGAATTGGATTTTAATAGAGCAGTAAAGTAGTTTACTTAAAATGCAAGGCGAAGTTAAACATCTTCGCCTTGCATTGCTCCCTGAAAATGTTGATAATGCGCGCCTCTTGCGTAGGTTGCTAATCTTCGCAAGCCTCTATGGTGATCTAATCGGTCCCCTCGCAATAGCAACCTGTGAACCCCGCCAGGCCCGGAAGGGAGCAACGGTAGCAGTAAGTTATGTGCCGGGGTGTGGCTGATTAGATTGCCTCCAATCTGTTCTGTTTTCAATTGTATTATCCTGGTCTTTGGCTTATCTCTAGTTGCCTGGCTTGCCTCTAATTGTTTTAATCTCCTTATCATCAAACCATTTTGCTCGTGTCTATTTTGTGCTGTCCTCGCTATAATCACGCTCAAATTTTTATGAATTCATTGGTAAGAAACGGCATGAGTTATCAAGTTCTTGCGCGCAAATGGCGCCCACGCATTTTTCGTGAAATGGTTGGGCAGGAGCATGTATTGCAGGCGCTCATCAATGCGCTCGATCACAACCGTTTGCATCATGCTTATCTATTCACAGGTACTCGTGGTGTAGGAAAAACCACCATTGCGCGAATTCTTTCCAAGTGCCTTAATTGCGAATCCGGGGTTAGTTCGGAACCTTGTGGCCAGTGCTCCGCCTGTCGTGAAATTGCCGAAGGCCGGTTTGTGGATCTGATTGAAGTGGATGCTGCTTCCCGTACCAAGGTCGAAGATACCCGCGATTTATTGGAAAATGTTCAATACCTGCCAACCCGTGGTCGCTATAAAGTTTATCTTATCGATGAAGTTCATATGCTTTCCAACAGTAGTTTTAATGCGCTGTTAAAAACTTTGGAAGAGCCACCGCCTCACGTTAAATTTTTGCTTGCAACTACCGATCCGCAAAAATTACCCATGACGATTTTATCGCGTTGCTTGCAGTTTAATCTGAAAAACATGAACCCCGAGCGCATTGTCGGACATCTCAAATATGTCCTCGGGCAAGAAGTTATTCCGTTTGAAGAAAATGCGCTTTGGCAGTTAGGTCGCGCTGCAGATGGCAGTATGCGCGATGCATTAAGTCTTACCGATCAAGCAATTTCTTACGGCTCCGGGAAAATAACCGAAGTCGAAGTCGCCACCATGCTCGGCACTTTGGATCAAGCGGCTGTATCGGAAATTGTCACGGCTTTAGCCTCTTTAGATGGTAAAGCAGTGTTGGGTGCCGTACAAAAAATGTCTGAGCACGCACCAGATTACGCTAATGCATTAGCTGAAATGTTGTCGATGTTGCACCGCGTTGCCATTGCCCAGGCGCTGCCAGAAGCAGTGGACAATAGTCACGGTGATAAAGAACAAATTATGCAACTTGCGCAACAGCTTCCCGCCGAAGATGTTCAACTTTTTTATCAAACTGCATTGTTAGGCCGCCGCGATTTACCACTCGCCCCCGAGCCCCGTTCGGGTTTCGAAATGGTCTTATTGCGTATGCTCGCCTTTAAGCCGCAAGGCGTTATGGACGTACCTACGCAACCTTTACCGCAATCGTCAGCAAAAATTATTGCACCACAAGGAGTTAAACCGACAATAAATTCAGATTCATTGACACAAGCTACACAGCCTGGATTTGACCAGCCTAATATAGAACAATCAGTGCAGTCTATTCAGTCAAGCCAATCTGTTCAATCAGTGCAACTTGATCAAGCTAAAGTAGTTTCTACCCTTGAACCGTCATTAAAAAAAATAGCTGAAACATTACCGTTCGATGCACCTTACGATAATGCACCTGATAATTTGGGTGAGGATTTTAATAGTGATTTGAATAGTCGTTCAGATGATGACAGTGACGAATATGCAGCGGCACCTGCTTATTTTGATGTGAGTGAAAAAACGGTTATTGATTTTTCCGTTACATCATCAGCTATTTCGAATGAGGAAATTCCAACAAAAAAGTTTGAAGCGGCCGGCTTAAATTTAGTCGAAGCCGCGTTACAGATTTTGGATGCGAGTAGCATTGCAAGTACATCAGAGCATAACCATTGTCCTGAGCCTGTAGCGCTAGCACAGCTGCCATTAGCTCAGTCATCAATAACAAAAATAGTTTACGAACAAGCGGCTCCGCAGGATTGGCCAACAATTTATGTTGGTTTGGGTGTGAGCGGAATTTTGCAAAGTACCATTGCAAATTGTCAGTGGGTAGAACGTCAGGGTAATGAATTTAATTTTATCCTGGATGAAAATAATAGTACGCTTTATGATCCCAGTCACCAAAAACGATTGGAAGATTTGCTGGGTAATTATTTTAATAAAGCCATACAAGTAAAAATCCACCCAGGAAAAGTTACCGTAGAAACGCCAGCGATGATTGCCTTGCGCCACAAACAAGAGCGACAGGCTAATGCAGTTATCGCAATAAAAACCGACCCTATAGTGCAGCAACTCATTGCTCAATTTGGTGCGACTTTGCGTGAAGATACCATTCAACCTATTTAAAAAATCCTTGAGAAATAAATACGAATGTTCAGCCCTCTTATCGACGAACTTATGTCTTCCTTGCGCTGTTTGCCGGGTGTTGGTCCTAAATCTGCGCAGCGTATGGCGTTACATTTATTGGAGCGTGATCGTGAAGGTGCAGAGCGTTTAGCGCAAGGTTTATTAAAAGCTATAGAGCGTGTAGGACGTTGCCAGCGCTGCCGTACATTGACTGAACAAACACTCTGTGGCATTTGCACTAATACACGCCGCGAGAATTCTTTGTTGTGCGTCGTAGAAACTCCGGCTGATGTGCTTGCGATAGAACAGTCAGGAACTTATCAGGGGAAGTATTTTGTATTGCTTGGCCATCTGTCACCTATTGATGGCATAGGCCCTGAAGATATAGGCATAGATCAGCTGATTAATTTATTACATCAGGAGCCAATTACAGAAGTTATTCTTGCAACCAATCCTACCGTTGAAGGCGAGGCAACCGCATTTTATATCAGTGAGCGGGCTAAGCATTTAAGTGTAACTGTATCGCGCATTGCGCATGGCGTGCCGCTGGGTGGTGAGCTAGAGTTTATCGATGGCGGCACACTATCGCATGCCTTTGCCAGCCGAAGAGCTTTCTAAAATTTCAATCCCTATTTATTTTTTGGCCCCTTTGATATTAAAGACTTTATGCAAATTTCTACCGACCCGATTTGGATTACGCAAAATAATGAATTATTGGAATTATGCCAGCGATTAAGTCAACAAGCCGCCATCGCCATAGATACGGAGTTTATGCGCAGCGATACTTTTTATCCTATTGCCGGCTTAATTCAAATTGGTGACGGTACGCAATGTTATTTAATTGATCCACTGTCTATTACTGACTTTTCACCCTTAAGTGAATTATTTCAAAATGAAACCGTCACTAAAGTATTGCACTCATGCTCAGAGGATATTGAAGTATTTTCGTGTTTGCTGGGTGTAGTGCCATCCCCCATTTTTGATACGCAAATTGCCGCTGCATTTGCCGGCTATGGATTTTCCCTGGGGTACGCGCCGCTAGTGAAAGCAGTGCTGAACACTGAAATTCCCAAAGAAGAAACACGTTCAGATTGGTTGCAGCGTCCGTTGAGCGCTTCGCAGATTAAATACGCTGCCCTGGACGTAGCGCATATGCTGATTATTTATGGCATGTTGTTGCAGAATTTGAAAGCCAGCGAACGCCTGGATTGGGTAAAAGACGATTGCGCTGATGTGGTTGCCAATGCACGTAAGCCTGATAATTTTAATGAGTCCTATCATAAAGTAGGCTTCGCATGGAAATTGCGTGCGCAAGAATTAGCGATACTTCGTGATTTATGTATTTGGCGTGAAATAGAATCACGTAGCCGCGATATTCCGCGGAATCGTTTAATTAAAGAACCCGCCCTCTGGGAAATGGCTCGCAAGCAACCGCAAGATATTGTCCAGCTGCAACGTATTGATGATATTCCTTCGCGCACCTTAAAAAATGATGCGCAAACCTTACTCGATATTATTCATGCAAGTGCTAATACTGATGCTGATTCGTGGCCGGCACGTTTAGTACAGCCATTGGCTTTGTCTGAAGGACCTTTATTAAAAGCATTGAAGCAATGCGCGCGCGATGCCGCCGAAGCATTAAATCTTCCCGCCGAAATTTTAATTCGTAAAAAAGAATATGAAGCGTTGGTCCGTTCGGGCTTAAAGGGCGGAACCTATACGCTGCCCTTGCGACTGCAAGGTTGGCGTTATGGGGTTATTGGCGAGAAGTTGTTAGCAGCAGCACAAATGTTTGCATCTGCAGCTACTGATTTAAAACATTTACCTGATTAACAAATTACAGATGAGAAAAATATCTGTCGAATTTATCTATTAAGAATTCATTATGAAAATTATTTGTCAGATATACCGCAGCCCAAAAGAAGAAGGTATGTACCTTTACGTTAAAAAAGAAGAGGGCCTGACGCGCGTCCCGGACGAATTGTTAAACCTGTTTGGCAAGCCGCAGCCTGCTATGGTGTTATTGCTTACTCCCGAAAAAAAATTAGCGCGAGTGAGTGTAGAAAAAGTAGGGGAAAGCCTGGAATCACAAGGTTATTATTTGCAGATGCCACCGCGCGTTGAAGAGGATGCAGAAATGGCAAAAATGCGTGCGTACAATTCCAAACTTTCTGAGCTTTAAGCAAATTGATGGGATCACAATTGATAGACAATTTTTCAATATTGGCAGGTTGAACTGGAATGCCCGTACAAGTATTTTGGCGCGCTAAAACTTTAGCACAAATGACTGCAACAGAGTTTGAGTCGCTCTGTGATGGCTGTGGAAAATGTTGCCTGCATAAATTAGAAAATGAAGACAATGGCGATGTTTTTTACACAAAAGTTGCTTGTCGCTTTCTCGATCACGACACCTGCAAATGTCAAACTTACAGTGATCGTCAACAGCAAGTTCCTGATTGTGTCGTGCTACAACCAGACACGGTAAAAGATACTTATTGGCTACCTGAAACTTGTGCCTATCGTTTGATTGACGAGGGTATTCCATTATTTGATTGGCATCCGCTGATATCAGGCGATCCGGATTCGGTTCATAAAGCGGGTATGTCAGTAGCAGGTCAAGTTGTGCACGAAAGTAAAGTCGATTTGGAAGATTTGGAAGACTACATTATTCGTTGGGTTTAATTTGTTCATTGGCTGTAAGCTCTTGGGCAATCAAAACTCATTCGGTATAACTCATTCGGTATAAAGAGAGAAAAGTTTTATGACGCATATTCAATACGCATGGATGATTTACGCAGCAGGTAGTTTAGGTTGTTGCGTAGCCACCTGGTGGATGTTTCTATGGGCGTGGCGATTTGTGCGCTATTCGTTGGTCGTCACCGTCATGGTCCTTTTACTGACTCCTTTTGCTATTGATCAGGAAACTATGGCATTGGCACCGGCTGTATTTACCCTGGTGTTTGATGGCATTTCGCTGGGTAGTGAATCCATTAAACCACTGCTAAAACTTATGGCGGGTATTTGGCTGATCGCCATTATTTTGGTAGGAGTATTTGTGTCACTGACTCGTAATTTGGTAACGCATGCGAGTACACCTGATACCTACGAAGATTACGACAACCAGTATCCCTCTTCACAAAGCCGTAGAATTAAACGCGATCGACCCTCTGCAGAATCCGCCAATGTGGCGCAAACATATAATTCAGACCTGGATGGATTAAGCTCCCAAGAGCGCCGTGCGCGTGCCGATTTAATGTCTGGTGAAGTGCCATTGCGCGCCATTCGGGATTGATATTTTCTGCTATAACATTAAGTTCACTAGTAAGGGAATTACTGTGGCGAATCGGTATGAAAGTGCTATAAATAAGGGTGAGGAAATTAGACTTACGCAATATTTTCAAGTGAGTCTGCAAAACTTAACACATCTCCCCCTTAACTTTTCGCCATTTAGTGAACATATATGCCTACTCGTTTATGGATTGCCGTCACGCTTTTGGTGCTGACCAATATAGCTTCTAACCTAAACGCTGAAGGTGTTGAACAAGCTGCGCAGCCAGCGACGAGTTCTAGTCACCAATCGGATTCGCTGGAACAACATCAGGCTCAAGACATAAGTAAAACGGATATCAATACAGCGCAAAAAAATTCTGAGCTCGATAGCAAGCCATTCCAAAATTTACCCTCCGATGTTCGTGTGCTGGTTGATATCTCCGGCAGCATGAAAAAAACCGATCCACATAATTTACGCAAGCCTGCGCTTGATTTAATTGTACGTTTGTTGCCTGATAAAAGTCGGGCTGGAGTCTGGACTTTTGGTCAAGCCGTTAATCTGTTGATGCCTCATCGTTTAGTCGATGGTGATTGGCGAAAACAAGCAGCTCTAAAAGCAAATGAAATTAATTCCATTGCGTTTTTTACTAATATTGGAAAAGCACTGGAAGAAGTTACCTACGATCAGAAAAATCCAAGCAAGGATTTCAAAACCCATATTATTTTATTGACAGATGGTGTGGTCGATGTCAGCAAAGAAGCGGTCGAGAATACCAAAGATCGTCAGCGCATTCTTGCTGAAATATTACCTGTTTTAAAAAGTGCGGGTTATATCATTCATACCATTGCTCTGTCCGCTGATGCCGATGCTGATCTATTGAAAAAAATATCTGTTGCAACGGACGGAGTATTTGTTACCGCACATTCGGCTGACGAACTAACCAGCACATTTTTAAAGATATTTGATCAAGCCGTGCCAGCCGAACGTGTTCCCCTGGAAAATAATGGCTTTTTGGTTGATGCCAGTGTAAAAGAATTTACTGCGCTAATTTTTCGTAAACCCGGCGTAGAAAAAACCGTTATTTTAGCTCCCGATGGTCAAGAGTACTCTGCTACCAATCCTCAGGATGGCATCAACTGGTATCGAACTGACAAATATGATTTGATTACTGCGGATGCTCCCAAAGCCGGAGAGTGGAAAATAAAAACAGAAATAACTCCACAAAGCCGCATAACTGTCGTCAGCAATTTGCAGCTGGTTATGCAACCTTTAAAAAATAATATTCATAGTAACGATAGATTAGGACTTCATTATTCTTTTCAGGAAAATAACAAGACGGTGACAAATGTTGATTTCCTAAGTTTATTGCAGACTAATGTCATAGTGGTGAAAGATGGCGCTAAAGAAAATACAATGCTTTCGCTCGACATGCCTGAGCCACCTGCGGATGGTGTTTATCATCAATATCTTGTTTCATTTGCAGAAGTTGGTGACTACGAAGTTCATATTTACGTCGATGGAAAAACATTTAAACGAGAATACAAACATAGCTTAAGCGTTAGAGACTCCTTATTAACGCTGGATGCTAGTAACACAACCGCTGAAGATGGACGAATTACCTATCATTATAAAATTACGACAGAGGAAAAATTAGTCAATCTAGCCAAAACAAAAATGACTGTTGCTATTAAAAGCGCAAAAAATAATAACAGCAATCAAGTGTTAAACTTAATTGATAGCAATCATTGGGAATTTTCGTTTTCTCCGGAACAAACTGCAGATTACTATATTGGCTTTCATGCACTAGGTGAAATGCTGGATGGTGAAATATTTGACGAAACAATCAACGCCGCACCGCTAGCGTTCGAAGAAAAAGCCATAGCGACAAAACCAATTGAGCCTGCGCCAGTAAAAACGGCGGCAGTCCCCGTGGTTGAAAAAAATCAGAAGAAGATCGCAAGCGCAAGCGATAATAAAATACTTTACATTGGCATAGCCGTTGCCAATATATTAGTGGGATTGTTTGGCTATTTGGTTTATCGAATTTTTTTTAGTGGCAAGGCTAAAAATGAAATTGCTGAGATTGAAAAAACCTTAAGTATGGATGACAATGCGAGCGAGGGAAAAACCAAGAAAAGTGAATCACCAGAAAAGGTAAAGATCGACTTAAATAAAGAAAAACCTGCTGACATTCCTATCAGTGACACTTTAGGTATGGATACTTTGTTTCCGCTGGATGATATGGGTGATGAAAAAAAATAGTAATGTTGAGCGAAAAAATTAATCTATGATGTTTGCTGTTAATACTTATGCTTTAAATATAGTTGGGACGCTTCACCTACCGCTGGTGGAACGTTTTTATGCCGATAATGGCTACCGTGTTAAATGTGGCCGTCTTGATCGGGTTTATATTTTCACCTTAGATGGGAAAATTGTTGCTGCAGCACGTTTAATATTGCAGCAATCAAATACTTATTTGTTGCGGAATTTATGCGTCGCAACGGATTATCGGCGACAAGGAATAGCATCACAATTCCTTTCAGGAATTCTTCCTGGGCTTACACCAACAAACTGTTATTGCTTTATTTCAGCAACCTTACAAAGTTTTTATGAAGGTATTGGTTTCGCGTGCCTTGCTGTGGATGAAGTGGCTTTAGATAAATTGACTTTAGATGAAGTGCCTGCAGAAATCATCGACATGCATGTGCGGCAGCGGAAACGAAAGCGAGGCTGGATATTGATGGGGTTTGTTCATGATCATAGCCACTTTACATCATGCCAATAAATAAACTTAACTGGTTGGCTTGGTAGTGGGGGGCGTAGTATCGGTGCCGTGGTATGAGAACTTAACAACTCTTAAGAGGTCACGGTTATGAATATTAATATCGGTATCACGCAAGAAAATCGTGAGGAAATTGCTGTCGGCTTATCCAAATTATTGGCGGATACTTACACGCTTTATTTAAAAACACATAACTTCCATTGGAACGTTACAGGGCCCATGTTTCAAACTTTACATCTTATGTTTGAAGCACAATATACTGAGCTGGCACTGGCAGTGGATTTAATTGCTGAACGCATTCGTTCGCTAGGTTTTCCTGCGCCGGGTACCTACAAGCAGTACGCTGAATTAAGCAGCATCAAGGAAGAGCAAGGCATACCTAAGGCGCTGGATATGATTCGCATTTTAGTGGAAGGCCAGGAAGCTGTGGTGCGTACGGCTCGCTCGCTTTACCCCTCGGTTGAAAAGGCGAGCGATGAAGCGACGGCAGATTTATTAACGCAACGAATTCAATTACATGAGAAAACCGCCTGGATGTTACGGAGTCTGTTGGAATAATTTATTCCATCCTTAATGTACTGCCGGATTAGCAAATCCAGCTTTAGTAAATTCCCGGAACATCAAAACCCCAGCTCTGCTGGGTTTTTGTTATCATGTCCCCCCAATTTCCAAGCTGCGTTTGTTTAACGACGCGCTTATTTGCATGATAAATTTGTAGATACGGTTATTTTCAAGGTATGTGTGGCATGACAAATCAGTGGGTAGATTTCAAGCAATCGATTGCCGATATAATGGTGAAAGACCAGCATATTTTGCAGCGTCGTTTGAGTGAAATTGAAAAACTTGCGCGTACGCAAAAACCCTATGAGCAAGCGTTGGAAAAGTGGAAGCTGCAACTGTTGCGTTCACAAGCTACAGTGACTTACCGGCAACAATTAATTCCTTCCGTTATCGAGTTTCCTAACTTACCCGTTTGCGAAAAGCGTGATGACATTGCAGCGACTATTGCGGCACATCAAGTCGTCGTGTTGGCAGGTGAGACAGGATCGGGTAAAACAACACAAATTCCTAAAATTTGCTTAACACTTAATCGCGGTGTTAAAGGTTTAATTGGCCACACTCAACCACGTCGCATTGCGGCCCACACTGTAGCGAACCGCATTGCTGAAGAGTTGCACACCACGCTTGGCGAAAAGGTAGGTTATCAAGTTCGCTTTAGCGATCAATCAAATGAAAATACGCTGATTAAGGTAATGACTGACGGTATTCTGCTTGCCGAAATTCAGAATGATCCTTACCTTAATAAATATGACACTTTAATTATTGATGAAGCGCACGAGCGCAGCTTGAATATTGATTTTTTGCTGGGCTATTTAAAACAACTCTTGCCACGTCGCCCCGATTTAAAATTAATTATTACTTCTGCGACCATCGACCTGGAGCGCTTTTCAAATCACTTTAATAATGCGCCTATTATCGAAGTGTCTGGCAGGACTTATCCTGTTGCGGTTTGGTATCGCCCGCTGCTAGAAAATACTGATGAAGAAAGTGAGGTTGAACCAGATCAATACTCGGCAATCGTCGATGCGGTGCACGAGATCGAACTGCATGAGAAAACCAATAAAGGTGCGCGTGGCGGAGATATTTTAATTTTTTTAAGTGGTGAACGCGAAATTCGCGAAGCCGCAGATGCCTTGCGGAAAGCGCAATTTGCCCATATGGACGTTGTACCTTTTTACGCCCGCCTAAGTTTGGCAGAGCAACAAAAAGTATTTGCACCTCACACTGGCAGGCGTGTGGTGTTGGCAACAAACGTGGCAGAAACCTCAATTACTGTTCCTGGTATACGTTATGTAATTGATCCAGGGTTTGCGCGCATTAGCCGCTATTCTTATCGCACAAAAATTCAACGCTTACCCATTGAGCCTATTTCGCAAGCGAGCGCTAATCAACGTAAGGGACGTTGCGGCCGTGTTGCTGAAGGTATTTGCATACGTTTATTCAGTGAAGAAGATTTTAACAACCGACCGGCATTTACCGATGCGGAAATTTTACGCACTAACCTCGCCGCCGTTATTTTGCAAATGTTGCAAATGCGTATGGGGGATATTCATAAATTTCCTTTTATTGACAGCCCGGATCATCGCTTGATTAGTGATGGTTTTAAATTGCTGGAAGAGTTACAAGCCGTTAATAGCAAAAACCAGCTCACACCAATAGGTGTTCAGCTAAGTAAGTTGCCCCTGGATCCGCGCTTGTCGCGCATGGTTCTTGCTGCCCATGATCAAGCTAGCTTGCGGGAATTATTAATTATTGTTAGCGCGCTCTCGGTACAGGATCCACGCGAACGTCCCATTGAAAAGCAACAGGCCGCTGATTTATCGCATCGGCGGTTTTGGGCAGAAAATTCCGATTTTATCGGTTTTGTAAATCTTTGGGATTATGTCGAAACGCAGTGCCAGGCAATCAACCAAAATCAATTACGTAAGCTCTGTAAAAAGGAATTTATTTCTTATCTGCGACTGCGTGAGTGGCGTGACGTTCACCACCAGTTGTGTGTTGCCGTAAAAGATTTGGGATTTAAAACAAATCATGAACCCGCTACTCCTGATGCGATTCATAAGGCGCTTTTGTGCGGCTTATTGGGTAATTTAGGTTTTAATCACGAAGAGCGAGAATATGTCGGTGCACGTAATCGCAAATTTTCAATTTTTCCCGGTTCCTCTTTAATAAAAAAAACACCCAAATGGATTATGGCAGCAGAGCTACTGGAAACTTCCAAATTGTTTGCCCACACAGTTGCCAAAATTGAACCCGAGTGGGTGCTGGCAGTAGCTGACCATTTGGTTAAAAGGCAATACATCGAGCCGCACTATAATAGTCACAGCGGGCAGGTGATGGCTTATGAAAAGGTGAGCCTTTATGGCTTAGTAATTGTTGAAAAGCAAGCAATTAGCTACAGTCATATTGATCCCGCTTTGTGTCGTGAAATTTTTATTCGCGCAGCGTTTGTGGAAGGACTTTATGCGCAACATCCCAAGCGAAAAAACCTTCAGCATAAACAAGCAGCGAAAGATTTTTTTAGTCATCAGCAAAATCTTTTAAAGGAGTTGGAGGAGCTTGAAGCTAAAGCACGTCGTCGCGATATTGTGGCAGACGAACAAGTCATATTTGATTTTTATAACGAGCGTATTCCAGAGAGTGTTGTTAATTTTGCTGGCTTTGAAAGTTGGCGTAAAAAAGCCGAACAAACGAATCCGCAGCTATTATTTATTACGCGCGAAATCCTTATGCGTCACGGTGCAGATGACATTACCCACGCCCAATTTCCCAATGAGTTGGAGTGGCGGGGTATGGTGTTCCCACTCTCTTATCATTTTGAACCCAATCATCCTGATGACGGCGTGAGCGTTCATGTTCCGGTGAGTGTATTACATCAAATTCCCGAGCAGCGTTTGGAGTGGTTGGTGCCGGGGATGTTACGAGATAAATGCATCAACCTCGTAAAAAGCTTGCCTAAAAATTTACGTAAGCATTTTGTTCCGGTGCCTGATGTAGTGGACAAAGCGTTAAGTGCAATGGCTCCAGATAATAAATCTTTGACTGAGGTGTTGGCGTTGCAGTTGAAACGGCAAACGGGCATTGATGTACCTAAGGAGGTATGGCAGGGCATTAACGTCGATAACTTTTATGTTTTTAATATTAAAGTTGTGGATGAAAAAGGCAAGTTGCTTGCGAGTGATCGGAATCTTACCCAGCTGCGTGAAAAGTACCGCGAGCGCGTGCAACAGGATATCCAATCAGCTGCGATTGACATTGAAAAAGAAGATATTGTGACTTGGGATTTTGGTGATCTTCCCCCTAGTATTCAATTGCAACGCAGTGGAATGAGTATTCGCGCTTATCCAACTTTAGTGGATAAAAGTACTTCAGTCGCTTTGCAAGTCCTCGACAATCCACAGCAAGCACAGCATTTTACTCAGCGTGGTATTGCGCGTTTAATGTTTTTACAATTGACGCAGACGGTTAAATATTTACAAAAAGAATTATTAAAAGGTCAAGATGTAGTTTTAACATTAGCCGGTATAGGCACTCGCGCACAAGTGGTAGATGATCTAATTTTGGCGGCGATTAAACAGTTAGCAATTTCTGATCAAACCCAGTTACCACGCTCAGCATTAGAGTTTGAAGAGCGTTTAGTCGTGGTGCGCGATAAATTAATCGAACGCGCTTTGGATATATCCAATAATCTTCTCAGTAGCTTAAAATTATTGGTAGATGTTAAAAAACAAATTAAGCAACAAAAGAATGCGTTGGCGCTGGCTTTTACCTTAAGTGATATTAATCAACAGTTGCAGCAATTATTTTTTGTGGGTTTGATGTACGAAACTCCGGATGTATGGTTGCGTCAATATCCACGCTATCTGCGGGCAATACAATTTCGCTTGGAAAGAGCGGCACTCAATCCGCAAAAGGATAAACTTGCCTTAGCTGAAGTTCAGCCGTATCAGAAAAAGTTCGATGAGTATTTACAAAAGGAAGGTGAGTTTGTCGTTGCGCAAAATGCTGCGCTACAAGAATATCGCTGGTGGATCGAGGAATTACGTGTATCGCTTTTTGCTCAAGCAGTGAAAACACTAATGCCTATTTCGTCAAAACGTCTGGATAAACAATGGGAGCTGGTGCTGCAATAAAATACTTAAGTATTATGATTGGGAAACAATAAGAGATTTTATTATTCCACCCTCCAGCCACTGTTGCAAATATTGCACAGCTTTGAGTGGCACTTGCTCTTCGGGAAACCATTCGCACAAACCGCCGCAGATGTCGGAGAAATTTTGGTTGTTCGAGAATGCCTCCAGGCACCAAGCTTCCGGCTTGTCCAACGGGCGATAAAGAACTTGTAGTTCAGAGCGCCAAATTACCCAGGTTTGATTTTCAACAAAAAACTCTGTGGCTATTTGCGTAGCATCTTTTATTAATCCGCTCCAAACAGATGTTGCATTGCTAAAATGATTAACAATCTGTAGCGATGGTTGAAATTTCAATTGCAAATCTATCCATTGGGCATTTTCTAAATTGCGCAGATTGTCTAAAGTGGCTGGTATTGAATCTTCGCCATCAAAGGCCATAATCTGAGCCCATTCAAATTCAGCTAACTCAATAATATTAATGTGTTGCTGCCAGGTTGAGTGCGCGCGTAAAAATATTGGTAATTTTTCGCCAAGCCAGCGTAGTGATGCATGCTGTGATGGATGCTTGGCAATATATTCTGTTATGAGCTGAGCAAAAATATCGGAGCCAAGGCTAAGCTCTAATGCAGGAAAGTCTTTACGAAGTGCATCAATTAAACGTAGGCGATAAGCGTCGTAGTAGATGCCCAAACGCTGCTGCCGCGTAAAAGCGGCAGTTTCAAGTGTCAGCGTATCAATGTTACCTTGCTGGTCTAGTAAGTATTGCTGCAGTGTGCTTTGCAGTTCTGCAAGGGATAGATCACTCATCATCATCTCTGAATTAGCAGTTTTTCATTAGGTAATGGTCGACAGAAATTTTTCCCGCGCCCGCAATCGCAAGCCATAAAAATAATGACAAATAAGCCATTTCTTCAAAACCAAAAAATGTATCTATCGAATGGGTTTCTGGCCAGAGCGCGGTATAAATTGCCACTATCATTATTACCCCCAGAATTCCGGCGGAGATCCGCGTAAGTAAACCCAACATCAATAATATGCCGCAGATAAATTCAGCACCGGCTACAAAAGGGGTTAAAATCTGCGGTAGTGGTATTCCCCAGGAAATAAAATTACCCGTGGCTATTTCTAAATTATTAAGTTTACCCAAACCGCTAGTAACAAACACCTGGCCAACAATTATGCGTGCCACTAAAGGCGCTAGCCAGGTCAGATGCGTCGATATATTTTCGGGCCAACGAAGAGCTAATGTTACAAAAGCGTTGCAGAGATTTTTCATAATAAATACTCGCTAGAATAAAATTAAAGGTGGCCCCATTAACATTTATTGGCAAGTGTTTGTGTCGAAATACGACGAGCTTTCTGTAATTCGATCAGCAGGATTTCTAGCTCCGGGATGTCGTCATCCCGTTCAATCATCGTACTGATATGCCCAAACTTTGCTACTGCTTCAGTGTAGAGGGACCAAACCGCATCAACAATTTCATGGTCGTGCGTATCTATACTATAGTCACCTTTATTTAAATGACCAGCGAGATGGATTTGTTGTATGCGTTCAGGGGGCATCGCATCGAGATAGGTGAGTGGATCAAAGTTATGATTGTGCGCACTAACATGAATGTTGTTTATATCGAGGAGAATTAAGCAGTCAGCTTTGTTAGCAAGTTCGCGCACAAATTCCCACTCAGAAATAGTCGAGTGCTGGTAACTTAAGTAGCTGGATACGTTTTCGAGCAAAATTCGTTGGCCAAGAAAGTCTTGTACCTGGGTTACTCGAGTGATTAGGTGCTGTAGGGCTTCTTGAGTGTAGGGTAGGGGTAATAAATCGTGTAGATTTATGCCTTGAGTTCCAGTCCAGCATAAGTGATCAGAAATCCATTTAGGTTCTACTCGTTGTGCCAGGGTTTTTAGCTCACGTAAGTAATCCAGGTTCAAAGGGTCAACACCGCCGATAGATAAAGACACACCGTGCATTACCACCGGGTAGTGCTCACGGATTTTGTCCAAATAGTAAAGCGGCTTACCGCCAGGTACCATGTAATTTTCAGTGAGGATTTCCAGCCAATCTACGGCAACATCACCATTAATAAAATCGTTGTAGTGTTCGCTGCGTAGGCCAAGGCCAAAACCCAGGTGTGGCTGCAAAATTTTATTGGCTGACATAACTATTCCCGGGCTGAGCATAATAAAAAGGCTGTGAGAGTAAGTAAGCTCTCGCAGCCTTTTTTACATTAATTGTTACAGTAGTCGAAGGTAAAACTACTTTTGTTCTTGAAGACCTTTGGCTTTGCATTCTTTTGCGGTGGTTTCGACAACGCCTTTGCCTTTGCAACCATTCATACCTTTGCAAGAATTAGTGGCAGTTTGGCAGGCTGAGTGGCCTTTGCAAGCGTTGGCGCCAACACATTTAACTGTTCCTTCCGCAGGTGTGGACATTTTTTCGTCGGCAAAGGTTGCTCCTGCAGAAAATAGTGTGGCAGCAGCGAGTACTAAAGCTTGGGTCGTTTTATTGTTCATTTATACATCTCCGTTCATTGTATTAAGTAGGGTTACAGTAAGAATTGAGGTCGTTGCAGCTAAAGTCTCAATTACCAATAGTAGATGCAAAGAAGTTAAATTTGTTACAGCGTAAATAAAAATTAATAAACAGTTAACTAGTCGGTTGAATCGAAAGATTGTCGCCAAAAACGTTATGAAGTTCATTATCATGAGGCGCTTTTTATTTTTGTCATATAACTGCAACATAAGCATCACATAATGCGCACCAGAACGCAGCAAGCGTCATGTTTACTAGCATGTTTTTCTAATAAATTACACTCAGGGGACTCCTCATGAAAAAAGCGTTATTACCATTAGCCATTGCTTCATTATTACCAACTGCAGCATTTGCTGATGTAATTGTGTATGGCAGAGCAAACGTCACCGTACAAGCAGTTGAAAAATTCGATACAAATTACACTGAAGTTGCTAGCAATGCTTCGCGCATCGGCGTGAAAGGCAGTGAAGTCATTAATGACGACTTGAAGGTTATTTACCAATTTGAATATCAAACCAAAATGGACGATGGTGGCTCCAGCCAAACCTGTTCTGCGACATCTCTAACCACTGAACCTGCGACAACTACTACGACTTGTAAAGTATCTGGTACCCAGACTTTCACTCAACGTAATATTTATGTCGGCTTACAGGGCACTGGCGGTACCCTAATGGCGGGTATGTTTGATACTCCATTAAAAGCATCGCAAGAAAAAGTTGATTTGTTTAATGATTTAATTGGCGATCTTACTTTTGTATTAGAAGGTGAAATCCGTGCTAGGAATATCGTTCAATATTCTACACCCGCTTTCGCAAATATCACGTTAAATGCTGCTTACATTGCCTCTGAGCAAGATGTGGAAAATGCAGTTGATGGTATTTCTGCTTCAGCGGTATACAACAGTAAACCTTTCTATTTCGCTTTAGCTGCTGATCAGAATGTTAAATTAGCTTCTGACCAAACGGTTTCTGCTGTTGATGTTGATCTGGCGCGCGCGGTTGCCCGTGTTACTTTTGGTCCAGTTGTGCTGGGCGCAATGTATGAAGTTTATGATAATGGTGTATCTGACGATGACGAAGATGGCTTTCTAGTTTCTGCCCAATTCAATATTAATGATGAATGGGCTTTGAAAGCGCAAACTGTACAATCCGATATGGTCAAGTTGGGTAGCGAATCTAGTAGCGTTGGTGTTGACTACAAAATGTCCAAAGCAGCTAAATTGTTTGGTTTCTACACTGTGATTGAAGATGAATTGACTCGTGATGATAAATATTTAGCTGTTGGCGTAGAGCTGAATTTCTAATTTATTTTGTTTGCGTTTTTACCTAAGGGTGCTTCGGCACCCTTTTGACGTTTGAGGTGACCAATGTTAGGAATAAAAAAACTTTTATTTTTCGTGGTGATTTTCTGTGGCTCAGCAGTAGCTTTAGCTACTGGGTTGGATGACAGCTGTGAATCTGCTGTGGATGCTGCTGATAAATTGGGTTCTCCTATCAGCAAAGAATGCGATTATTCGAATACTGGCTTAAATGGCGTTTTGCACCGCGCCGTCGCTAAAAAGGAAAAAGCCGTTGTCGGTAAAAGCTTTAGTGATGATGCAAGCGCTAGTGCAAGCAGTAAAAATGTTGAAATTTCTACGGGTAGTGCAGTCGTTAATACAGCAAATAATAGTGCAACAAATAATGTTGCAGAATCTTTGCTTCGGGTGATATTTGCTGAGTTTGAGACAATGCAACAATTAGCCTCTGCGCGCTATGAGCTAATACGCGAAGCATCTCAGGATTGTTCCAACGGGTTTGTGCTCGAAAGGGAAAGCTATTTTCCAACGCGAAATAAATTATTGAAGCTTCAGCTCACCTACAGCTGCTTTTAGCTGGGTGATTACACGCTGCTTTTAGCACGTAGATTCCACGCTGCTTGGATAACACTTGTTGCTAAGGCAGCGATTGGGTAAAGTGGACAATTGCATCACTCCATGCCACTTAATCTAAATATGCGCTATTCGCGCATTGGTGAGAAAAATGACTATTTTGCTGCGTAAATTTATTTGCTCCTTCTTGTTTTTTTCTTTGGCTTTGAATGCTGCTGCACAAACAGCGACGGAAATTCCTGACAGTAATTCGGCTGCAATACTTCCTTCTGCCGAGGCACCTTCTTCTGATACCGCGCCTGTAACTCCTTCAGCAGCAGCACCTTCCAAAACGAGTGCGGATCCGTGGCAACGCTATAACCGCTCTATGTTTAATTTTAATTTAAAAGTGGATAGGTATTTTCTTAAGCCTATAGCAAAAGCTTATGTGAGGCTCACCCCAGGCTTTTTTCGTCAGGGTGTTACGAATGTCTTTTCCAATATTCTCGAAGTACCCAGTGCTGTTAACGGTGTATTTCAAGGTAAGTTTTCCCACGCCGCTCACAATAGTGGCCGCTTACTCATCAATACGACTCTGGGTGTGGCGGGTTTATTTGATGTTGCAAAGCACATGGGGTTACAAGGGCGGGACGGGGAAGACTTTGGGCAAACTCTTGCGATATGGGGTGTTAAGCAAGGCCCGTATGTCGTATTACCACTTTTAGGGTCAAGCACTTTGCGCGATAGTGTAGCTCTGCCGATTGATTGGTATACAGACCCCAAGGCCTACATTGATCACGTCCCTACCAGTAATACTGTCCGCGGTGTTTCGGTTGTAAGCGTGCGTGCTGGTTTTCTTCCGTTAGAAAAAAACATTACCGGTGATAAATATGTATTTCTAAGGGATGTTTATTTGCAGCGCCGAAATTTTCTAATTAATGATGGTGTTGTGGAAGATAGCTTTGGTTTTGAAGAGGAGGGCGGCGATTACTAACCCTGCCTTGCATATTGCTACTTCCTTATTTCAAAATTTCAAGAATTTCCAACCCGATTAAATAACCACGATCCTGATCTTCTATGCAACGCGTTACTTTGGCGCGAGCATGCAAGGTTGGGTTGTGTCCATGATTTGACGTTATTTCCACGACTAGCTCAGTCTCAAGTGCTATTTTAATTTTGGTCTCTACTTGCATGCCTCCACCGCTTAAATCGCGGCATAAGCCATCTATAAGTCCATCGTCATGCGAAAGTGTAGCGTTTAACGGTGCACTAATCTTCATGCGGATAAAGTCGCGTTTCTCACTGAAGCCTTTATCAAAATAGCTCATAGCAGTTCCTGGTCATCTCGATGGTTATCAACGTAGCTAATGTGTGGTGGGAGGATGTCTTGCAAATCTTCAATGAGTGTAGCACAGACAAATAAAATCGAATGAGTTTGAAAGCGCTTGTTTAAGGCGCCGTTAGGCAAATATTCAGGTACAAAAAAATAAACTTCCTCATTAAATGAGCAGCGGAATTGCTTGCGACTTAATGTTCATAAGAGTAATGTTGTGCGCCACTTAAGGCATGCATTTTTACCAACTCGAGAAGCCCTAAATGACTGGGACACGCAGACTGCTTATTATCGATGACGACGTCTTGGTTTGTCGCAGCATCGCAGCTTATCTCAAAGACAGTGGTTTCGAAGTTTTTGAAGCTGCCGATGCCTCGCAGCTAAACAATGCCCTGCAGCAATTTCAACCCGAGTTGGTCATTACTGATTTACGTATGCCAGGCGCAGATGGTCTTCAGGTGCTGCAAGAAATTAAACAAGCACGCTCATTTTTGCCAGTGATTATTATTTCTGGTGCGGGAAACCTCGGTGATGTAGTACGTGCTTTAAGATTAGGGGCGAGTGACTACCTAATAAAACCTATTCTTGATATGGAAATGCTTGTCCATGCGATTAATAAAGCGTTGGAGCGACAAGATTTATTCATAGAAAATCAGCGTTATCGAGAACAGTTAGAAAGTGCCAATAGTGAGTTACGCGAAAGTTTACGCATTTTGGAGCGTGACCAATTAGCCGGAAAACAAGTTCAAAAGCGGTTAATGCCTAAGCGACTGGTAACAAAAGATGATTACTTAGCCGAACATTATATTGCCCCTTCATTGTATTTAAGCGGCGATTTCATAGACTACGCTCACATTCAAAAACGTTACCTAGCGTTTTATCTGGCAGATGTTTCTGGCCATGGCTCGTCCTCAGCATTTGTTACCATTTGGTTAAAACATTTAGTAAGCCGTATGGTGCGCGAGGAAGATTTATTTGGTGACGAGGAGTCTTTTGCTACTGGCACTAATCTTTTGCTGCAAACAGTTAATCGAGAAATTAAGGAAACGCGTTTAAACCATCATCTAACTTTTTTTGTCGGCGTTATAGATACATACACACAAATGATGAATTATTCTGTGGCAGGGCACTTGCCAATGCCTATCTTACAAGTAGCAGGAGAAAGTAATTATCTGGAAGGTATGGGTAAACCGGTAGGGATTTTTAAGGAAGTAACCTGGCAGGTTTATAGTTTACAATTACCGGAAAAATTTTCACTCTTATGTTTTTCGGATGGCGTGCTGGAGATTTTATCTGCGCATAGCCTTGAGGAAAAAGAAGCGCAGTTGTTACAGAAAGTTGCTGCTAGTAGTGGCAGTCTTGAATCTGTCTGCAATACTTTACAGATTGATGGTGAAGGCGAATCGCCAGATGATATTGCCATCCTTACCATTAGTAGAGGTAAATAGAATGCGTCCCGGGCAGATATTAGTAGCCGATCACCTAGGTGTTTATATTATTAAAATGACAGGTGATGTACGCCTCACCCTGTGTATTTCCTTCGATAAGTTTATTAATGCTATGCTCGCAGAGCCCAACTTTTCATCAGTGCTGTTTGATTTATCTGAAGCTGAAGCAGTTGATAGTACAACATTGGGATTAATGGCAAAGATTTCATTATTGGCGCAGGAGAAGCGCGGCATTACCCCATTGATTCTGGCCACGAATGCCAGCATTAAGCGCATTTTGCAAACAATGGGCTTCGCTGATATTTTCACCATTGTGGATAAGCTCGAAGTAGAGTTTGTTCCAGAGAAAAATCTTACCGCTATAGAATGTGATGAGAATCAGGTTAAGGAAAAAGTTCTTGAAGCGCACAAAATTCTCATGGGATTGAATGCAAAGAATCACGAAACTTTTCGCAATTTAGTGGCGATGCTGGAAAAGCCTTAATACATAAATCTTTGCTTCTATAAAAGCATTCCCTATTTTGTAAAAGAAAAACGCTTTAAAGTCTGAGCTGCAACTCTACTTCGTCGCAATATCATTTGTTAATGTGTATTAGTGCTTCTTAAGTCTCGCGATTTTTTTTGCGCGAATAAATTCTGAATGAGAAACGTAAATTAAATCCGCCACTTTGCGAATAAGATATTCTTCGTGTTTGTCCAAAACTTCATCTGCTAAGGCTAGTTCCCACATAGAGACTAATAACTCAAATTTTTCTTTATCATCACAATGTTGATGAATCAATACTGTGAATTGATGCAATGAGGTAGCTTCGGCAGATTCTTCTTTTGCTAAATCGACTAACTCATTGATTTTTTCATCGGCAAGTAAAAATTTTTGCTTAAGTAGTCGCTGCAGTGATGCAAATTCATGTTCATTGAGAATATGGTCAGCCATTGCCACTTCAATTAATAGAGCCGCTATGGCGAGCCGTTTTTGATCTTGTGAAAGCGGAGCGGAAACGCCACCTGCAGGCTGCAGGTGGCGTTCAAAGAAAGCAGAAATCTTATTGAGCATGCGACTCTCTATTTGGCTTAACGAAAAGTGTAAGTTAGTGCCAGTTTAATTTAACTGCGATTTTAGTAAGTTTTCGAGATTGACCTGATCTTTTACGAAGCCGCGAATACCTTCACCTAATTTGTCGGTACTCATAGCATCTTGATTCATGGCAAAGCGAAAGCCGGCTTCGGTATCCGTTAATTTAGCAATTGCATCACCGGTATTGCCAGGCGAAAGAACGCGTTTTAGGTCGCCGTGATCTTGATCCAATTCTTGTAGCAGTTGTGGGCTAATGGTTAAACGATCACAGCCAGCTAATGCCTCAATTTCGCCCAAATTGCGAAAGCTCGCACCCATGACAACAGTTTTGTAGCCGTGTTGTTTATAGTAATTATAAATGCGATGAACTGAAATAACGCCTGGATCTTCTTCAGCGGTATATTCTTTTTTGTCGGTGTTGGCCTTATACCAATCCAGGATGCGGCCAACAAAGGGCGATATTAAAAATACACCGGCGTCTGCACAAGCTGCTGCTTGATTAAAACCAAATAACAGCGTCAGGTTACAGTTGATGCCTTCTTTTTCCAGAATCTCTGCGGCACGGATACCTTCCCAAGTAGATGCTAGTTTTATTAACACGCGTGATTTGTCGGCACCACCCTTTGCATACAGGTCTATTAATTGGTGGGCTTTGTTGATGCTGGCTTTTGTGTCAAAAGACAAGCGCGCATCAACTTCAGTAGAAATACGACCTGGAACGATTTTTAAAATTTCCAAACCAATTCCAACCGCCAAGTTGTCCGCTGCAGTGCTCAATTGTTCCACACTGTTGGCAATATTTCTGGCAGCGTTCAGTGATGAAGTCACTAGCGCTTTATATTGCGGCATTTGCGCCGCTTTATAAACTAACGACGGATTGGTAGTCGCATCCATAGGCTTATATTGGCGGATCGCTTCGATATCGCCACTGTCTGCGACTACGTCGGTAAATTGTTTCAATTGTTCAAGTTTACTGGTCACGGTAGAGTTCCTATAAATGAGTTTGATGGTGACTTTATAGTGCAAAATGACATTATAGTCTTTTTGACTCTTAGCTGAAAGCATCCTTTTGTTTAAAGTCATTATCGCTGTAAATAAAGCTTTATTAAGCTGTAAGTAAGCAGCTTACGTGTTCAGTTGTGATGTTAATTCAGTTACAAATGGTACCTCATTTAATGCTCGGGTATCTCATTTAATGCTTTGACGGCTTGTTTTATTACTTCAGTTCCTGCGTTTGGCTTATGCGCTTGGTCAGAAATTATGCGTCTGAAGCTACGTGCACCGGGTATTCCTTGATATAGGCCCAAGATGTGGCGTGTTAAATAATTCAAGCGAATACCTTTGTGTAGCTGCGCTTCGGCGTAATCTATAAAACCTTCTATAACCTCTTCGCGGCTGACTATATTCTGCGTTGCGCCAAATATTCTTTGGTCAACTTCTGCGAGAAGGTAAGGGTTGGTATAAATTTCTCGACCAAGCATGACACCATCCACCTCTGCTAGTAATGATAGCGATTGCTCCACGGTTTTTATGCCGCCATTAATAATAATTTCAAGTGCGGGATAGTCTTTTTTTAGCTGCACCACTTTGTCGTATTGCAAGGGTGGGACTTCGCGGTTTTCTTTAGGGCTCAATCCCTTCAGCCAGGCTTTGCGAGCATGAACTATAAATGTTTTGCATCCCGTTTCGGCAACCCGGTTGACGAAATTAACCAAGCCTGAGTAATCCTCCATATCATCTATTCCGATCCGGTGTTTAATTGTAACGGGAATTTTTACAGCGTTCTGCATTGCGCCAATGCAGTTTGCGACTAATTCTGGCTCAGCCATTAGGCATGCACCAATCATATTGTTTTGCACTCGATCACTAGGGCAGCCGCAGTTAAGATTAACTTCATCGTAGCCCCAATCTTCAGCGATGCGTGCGCATTCGGCCAAGGCTTTGGGGTCGCTCCCGCCAAGTTGTAATGCAAGCGGATGCTCTTGGGCATTAAAATCTAAAAAGCGCTTGCGGTCGCCATGGATAATGGCTCCCGTAGTGATCATCTCACTATAAAACATGGTCTTTTTACTAAGCAGCCGCCAAAAACTACGGCAATGGGAGTCGGACCAATCCATCATCGGTGCGGCAGCAAAGCGGCGGTTGAGTGTTTCGGATGGTTTTGGTTTAAAGGCAGAAGTAGTCATGGTAGCTGTAATAGATTCTCTGGCAAAACATAAATGATTACTGACGCAATCCAATGGGGCGTTTATCATACCGCAATCTGTTCTTTATGACTGTTCCCGCTAATAAAGGAAAAAGCTATGGTATTAACGCATGTAGATGAGAATGGCAGAGCCAGCATGGTTGATGTGTCTGAGAAACCCTTCACTGTGCGTGAAGCACGGGCCTTTGCGCGAGTGTCTATGCATGCGGAAACGCTGGCGCAAATTCTTGCTAATGGTTTAAAAAAAGGTGATGTTCTCGCGGTTGCGCGCATTGCCGGTATTCAAGCCGCAAAAAAATGTGCCGATTTAATACCGCTCTGCCATCCTCTCGCGCTGAGTAAGGTTAGCGTGGATTTCGTGATAAATTCGCAAGAAAACTGCATTGAGATAAATACCTTGTGCAAACTGACCGGGCAAACCGGTGTAGAGATGGAAGCGCTAACGGCGGCCAGTGTTGCGGCGTTAACTATTTACGATATGTGTAAAGCGCTCGATATGAATATGGTGATTGAACACATTTGTTTGTTAGAAAAATCAGGCGGCAGACGTGGCCATTATCAGCGTGAAGGAAATGTGAAGCATGATTAAGGTTTTATTTTTTGCACAGCTGCGCGAACAATTACAATGCGGTGAATTGATGGTTGCCGAAGCTAATGTAAAAACGATTACCCAATTGCGCGATTTTTTAATTGCGCAGTATCCGCAATGGGCGGGCTTTTTAAGTAATGAAAAACTATTGATCGCCCTTAATCAAACTGTGGTGAAAGTTTCGCAGGGCGTGCAGTCGGGTGATGAAGTTGCTTTTTTCCCGCCGGTTACCGGAGGTTAATATGATTTCTATTCAACAAAATGATTTTAACCTGGGAGATGAATACGCTGCGTTAGTAGCTGCTGACACTGCCGCTGGCGCAGTGGTCACATTTGTAGGGCGCGTACGCGATTTAAATTTAGGTCACGAAGTTAAAGGTTTACATTTAGAACATTATCCCGGTATGACTGAAAAAGCCTTGCAAGAAATTGTTGTGCAAGCGCAACTGCGGTGGCAGATGTTGCGTTGGCGTATTATTCATCGCGTTGGTGATTTACAGTTGGGAGACAACATTGTCTTTGTTGGCGTAAGCAGTTCCCATCGTGAAGATGCTTTTCATGCTGTTGAATTCTTAATGGATTATCTAAAAACCCGGGCTCCATTTTGGAAAAAAGAATTAACAACAGATGGCAGTGTATGGTTGGATTCACAAGAAAAGGATCAGCGAGCGGTAAAGCGGTGGGAATAAGTTGAATTAAAATTAAAAATGCCAGCAGCATGCTGGCATTTTTAATTCATAGTATCACTTTAAATACAAAAAAATTACGGTGCTATACATTCCAGGCAGGTTGCATAAATTCCTTGCGGATCAGTCATGTACTGTAGCGCCATTAACGGTTGCAATAGTGGCGATAATTGTTTTTGTAACACCGCAATTTCAGCATAAGGTTTAAGCAGTGTTTTAGGAATAAAACCGCGCGCATTTTCACCCACTAATTTGCGCACCAATTCCTCTCTAGGGGAAAGTTTTTGCGTTAACACTTTCACCGAGTAATCGCTAACTTTTGCTTTCTCAGCTGCGGCCGCAATAACATCATTTAAATTGCCCAAATGGTCTACTAAACCTTTCTCAAGGGCTTCTTTTCCGGTCCACACCCGGCCTTGCGCAACCTCGTTAATTTCAGCGACTTCTTTTTTACGTGCATCCGCCACCAATTGCAAAAAGCGTTGATAAATGTGATCGACACCATTCTGAATGATATTCGACATTTTGGGTGGAAGTGGGCGGTCTAACCGCGGTGCGCCGCCTAATTCCGTAGTGCTGACTCCATCGGTATTCAAACCAATTTTTTGTAAACTATTTTCCAATGTAGGGAAAGCACCAAATACACCTATGGAACCGGTGATAGTAGTAGGCATAGCCCAGATTTCATCGCCAGCGGTTGCTATCCAGTAACCACCGGATGCGGCAAGTGTACCCATTGAGATAAATACCGGAATGCCTTGTGCGCGCACAGCGGCAATTTCATTGCGAATAATTTCTGACGCGAAGGCACTGCCGCCGCCGCTGTCGATGCGAATGACCAAGGCTTTAATGTCTTCATCTTTTGTGACGTCGCGCAATAATTCAACGTAGCTTTCACTGCCGATAGTCCCCTCAGGTTGGCGACCATCGACAATAGTACCTGACGCTACTATTAAGCCAATTTTTTCAGATTTAGCCAGGTTGAGTAATTTCGCTTCGTTATTGTAAGTGTGAACACCTATGCCGTTATAAAAATCATCGTCATCATCTTTTCCAAATTTTTCAATTAATAAATCATCAATAGTTTTTCGATCTACTAATTTATCGACGAGGTTTTCACTCAATGCAAGTTGCGCACTATTACCCTTTACTGCCGCGAGCTTGGTGTCCAAATGATTAATCAATTCATTCAAGCTGCCTGCCGGTAATTTGCGTTGCGCTTCCACATGGTTGGTATACTGCGCCCACAATTGATTTAACCATTGACTGTTATGTTCCCTGGATTCATCACTCATATTGTCGCGCAGGTAGGGCTCTACATAATCTTTATATTTTCCAGAGCGAAATACATGTACATTCACGCCGAGTTTTTCCAGTGCGGTTTTGTAATAAGTAATGTAACGACCAAAGCCGGTTAATTGCACCTCACCCATATTATGTAAATAAATTTCATTGGCAAAACTGGCGAGATAATATTGATCCTGGCTGTAATTGTCGCTGACGGCAATAATAGATTTTTGTTTGGCTTTGAATGCATTCAAGGCTTGCCCAATTTCTTCCATTTTGGTGATGCCGCCACCTTCCAGTTCGCCCAGTTCCAATACAATACTGGCTATTCGGTCGTCGTCAGCTGCACGATGAATAGCATCAACAATGTCACGCACCACTGTTTCAGTATCTTTATCTTCATCGCTCAACAACATGCTCGCGGTGTCCATGTAGCTACGTTGGTCTACCAGGACGCCAGCGGGAGCTATGCGCAGCGCAAATTTTTCCGGTAATGTTTTTTCTGTTTTGCTACTGATTGCAACGATAATAATAATTAAAAATATTAAAAAAATGATATTCATTAAAGTATTGCGCAACCAGGTAATGAAAGCGCCTATACCGCCAAAAAAACGGCCGAAAAAGCTGCGTGGTTGTTGCTGGGGATAATTCACGGTAGTCTCCTTTTGTCATCATTGGACGGTGTATTTGCAATTTGCCAATTCAAATATGATTGTTGTTGTAGCCAGCGGCTGGTCATCATTGCAGCGTTAAAAACAATCACGGTGAGTGCGACTATTGTCCAGTCGCCCCAGCTGCCGCGGCCAAGTGCCATGGGGACTATCCAAATAAAATAGGGCAGTATGGCAAAACAAATCCAGCTATAACTGCGGTAATATTGCTTGATGAATCCGGGAATAAAAATCGCAAGGGGAATAATTTTAAACAGCCATAATGCAAAACCATTACCGGGCGATTGAAAATTAAACCAGCTAATTAACAATAATAATATTGCGTAGCTGCTGTGGGTTACCCAAAGTCCAGTTTTTAATTTCTTGTTGACTTGTTCAAGTGCAACATTTAGGTCAGCGCGGGTTGGCATATCGCTCGATGACAAATTAGTGTTTGTTGTTAGCAATTTATCGCTTGTAGATAACTCAGTCATTGTTAGGATTCCAATTGCAATGCAATTTTTGCAACTCGTTTACCGAGCGCGTGGCAAAGAGAAATTTCATCGTCAGTGAGTAGGCTGGCATTATTGCCGGTCGCCAAATGCGATGCACCATAGGGCGTGCCCCCGGTTTTTGTTTTAGTTAATGCCGCTTCGCTATAGGGGATACCGGTAATTAACATTCCGTGATGAAGTAATGGCAGCATCATCGTTAGCAGTGTACTTTCTTGTCCACCGTGCAGCGTTGATGTTGAAGTAAACACAGCTGCAGGTTTGTTGATTAAATCACCATTCACCCAAGCATTACTGGTGCCATCTAAAAAATATTTTAACGGGGCTGCCATGTTACCGAAGCGGGTAGGGCTACCAAGAATTAATCCAGCACAATTTTTTAAATCCTCCTCGGTACAATAAACCGCTCCCGCAACCGGGATAGCAGGTTCGGTTGCTTCAGTTACAGGTGATACTGGCGGTACAGTGCGTACTCGCGCCTCAATTTTTACTCCATTGATACTTGCCAGTTCAACCCCGCGAGCAATTTGGTTAGCCATGGCCAAGGTTGCGCCATTGCGGCTGTAATATAGAATTAATATGTAAGGGATCATTAGTTTGTTGCCTTAAAGAATGCTAAGTACATTTTCGGGAGGTCGACCAATAATGGCTTTACTACCATTAATAGCAATAGGTCTTTCAATAAGCTTTGGATTTGACACCATTGCTTTGATAAGTGCAATTTCACTGAGTTTTTCATTGGCAAGATTAAGTTCTTTATAAGCATCTTCATTTTTGCGCAATAGTTGTCTTGCACTGATCTTTAATAGCGCCAGCAATTCTGTTAATACTTTGGTAGTGGGAGGGTTTTCTAAATAGAGCACGACATCGGGTTGTAGACCTTTGGCTTGTAATAGCGCAAGCGCTTCGCGTGATTTTGAGCAGCGTGGGTTGTGGTAAAGTGTCAGCATTCTTAATTGCCATCGTACGGTGACCTGGGATGGCTGCATTATAGCGGTTAAATGTTTAAAAAGAGGATGTGTTACCAGTGAAATCGTTGTTAGCAAAAGCCAAACAGTATTTTTACATTACGAAGAGTTTTATAACTCTGGCAGTGGACTTGTACATCAAAAAAAATTGCCAACAAAGCGCGGCGTCGCTTACCTATATGACGCTCTTCGCCATAGTGCCGATGATGACGGTAACTTATTCCATGTTTTCAATTATTCCTGCTTTTCAGGCGTTGGGTGACCAGTTTCAAGCAATGATATTTGCTAATATTTTGCCTAGTAATGAAGACATCGTTGTGCAATATCTACAAGACTTTTCGCAGCAAGCACGCCAGTTAACGGTTTTTGGTGTGTTATTTTTAATGGCATCTGCTTACTTTATGCTCAAAAATATTGAAGAGCATTTTAATGCTATTTGGACTGTTCCCCAGGGCCGGCACGGCGTATCCAATTTTTTGCTCTATTGGGCTATTTTGAGTTTAGGGCCTTTATTGCTAGGGTTGGCGCTGGTGATGAATACCTACTTGCTGTCCTTACATATTTTTGTAGGCAACTACGATAGCTACGATATAGTCGCGCAATTATTCAAATGGTTGCCGTGGTTATTCACTAGCGCTGCTTTTACACTGTTGTTTCTTGCTGTGCCCAACTGCAAAGTTTATGTGGGCCATGCTGTGCTTGGTGGTGTGCTTACCATGCTGGCTTTTCAATTGTGCAAATTAAGTTTTAGTTGGATAGTGTCGCATTCCTCCCTTAAATTTATTTACGGTGCTTTTGCCGTGGTGCCGTTATTTTTATTGTGGATCAATTTGAGTTGGATGATAGTGTTGGGCGGAGCAGTTTTCGTGCGCACTATTAGCCTTTATCAAATTGGTTTAAAAAACCGTGGCTACCCGGATTTTTTTGGTTGCTTATTAGTGCTTTGGCAATTTCATCAGGCGTCTTATAAAGGCGATCATGTAAGCAATAAGCAATTGTTGCACCTGGGTTTATCTTCAGAGCAATGGCAACGGCTGCGTGAAATATTGCTTAACCATCATGTCATCAGCATCAGTCAGCGAAATGAGCTAGTCCTCAGTCGCGATCTGGCGCATCTCACGCTGTGGGATATCAAACAATTTTTAGGTGCCCCGCGTCGCTTGCCTGACGATCTATCCTATCTCCGAAACTTACCCTGGCTGCCTTATGCCCAAAACTATTTAGGTCGACTGGATACAATTGAAAATGAGTCATTAAGTATGACAGTGGAAGCTTTTTTCACGACGACGCAGAGTGATATTGAAAGCGATAAAAATATTTCCGCCGAATGAGAAATGCCTGTCTATACTCAGGTTATTCTTTTAATTACAGGCTTTTAAGTTCTCCTATGGCCATACCCCTTCTTATTTGTGATGACTCGAACATGGCGCGCAAGCAGGTTGCGCGTGCACTACCTGAAGAGATGGATGTCGAGATAACGTTTGCCACTAATGGGTTGGAAGGTATTCAAGCGATTCGGGAAGGCAAGGGCGAAATGGTGTTTTTGGATCTCACCATGCCGGAAATGGACGGTTATCAAGTACTTGAAGCAGTAAAATCTGAGGGGTTGGATACCATGATTATTGTTATCTCTGGCGATATTCAGCCTGACGCCTATGTTCGCGTTACCAAGCTTGGAGCTATTGAGTTTATTCAAAAACCCGTCAACCCCGAAAAACTTCAGGAGGTATTGCGTAAGTTTGGGCTAATTTAGTTCGCGCACTTTGATTCAGTCGCACATCAAATATGGACCGCTGTAAGTCTTCTCTATAACTATTTCTATTTCCATCTATTCAATTCCGCGTTAGATTGCCCGTCTTATTAAAAAGATGGTAATGCACGTATGCAACTCTCCCGTTTTGGTGAAAAACTTAGTGGCAACGCTGGCATAGTCACTTTAATGGATGACCTGGGCGATGCCTTGCGTACTAATCCTAATATGATTTTTATGGGCGGCGGTAACCCGGCGCGAATTCCTGCGATGGAAGCAGCATTCACTGAAGCACTGGCACAAACTTTAGGTGATTCGCAACAGGCGCAGCAGCTTTTAGGGGTTTATCAACCGCCTCAGGGTGATGCTGATGTATTGGATGCGTTCGCCAATTTACTGAGTGATGAATACGGATGGCCACTCACCCGAGAAAATATTGCGCTAGCTAACGGCAGCCAATCCGCATTTTTTATTTTGTTCAATATGTTCGCCGGTGAGTTTGCGAACGGCTGCAAAAAGCAAATTCAATTTCCACTCGCCCCGGAATATTTAGGCTATAGCGATTTAGGCTTGAGCGACGATTTTTTTACGGCTACACGTCCTACCATTGAAATTCTTAACGATGGATTTTTTAAATACCATGTCGATTTCAGCCAGTTAAAAATTACCGAAGCTACCGGTGCAATCTGCGTATCGCGACCCACCAATCCCACGGGTAATGTCATTAGTGATGAAGAGCTGCAGCATCTTGATGCTCTTGCGCAGCAACACCGAGTGCCCTTAATTGTCGATGGCGCTTATGGCACACCTTTTCCCAATATTTTATTTGCCGATATAACGCCGCACTGGAATAGCAATACTATTTTAGTGTTGAGTTTATCCAAGTTGGGTTTGCCAGGTGCACGCACTGGCATTGTGATTGCAAATCCCCAAGTCATAACAGCTTTTGCAAAAGCTAATACGATATTAAATTTGGCCTGTGGAAATTTTGGCCCCGCATTGGCGAGAAATTTATTGCAAGACGGGAAAATATTGACACTCAGTCGTGATGTGGTCGCGCCTTTTTATCGCGATCGTATGCAACAAGCAGTAGCGCTTTTTAAATATCATTTGGGTGATTTACCCTACTGTATCCACAAACCTGAGGGCGCTATTTTTTTATGGTTGTGGTTTAAAGATTTACCGATCAGCAGCGAAGAACTTTATCAACGCTTGAAAGCACGTGGCGTGTTAGTGATATCCGGGCATCATTTTTTCCCAGGTTTAGCAGATGATTGGCAGCATAGCCGCGAATGTATCCGTGTGACTTATTGTCAGGATGTGGAAATTGTGGAAAGGGGAGCTCTGATAATTGCGGAGGAAGTAAGGAAGGTGTTTGGGAGAATTGCTTGAATTGTAGGTTGGCGTTGAGCCTGCGAAGCCCAACACTTCTGCGTTCCAGTGTGGAATATTGTTTGTCCGAAATGTTGGGCTTCGCAGGCTCAGCCAAACGTGGCCCGGCACAACCTACATTTCATTTCCCTTTCTTTTGCAATTCTGTAGCCCACGCAGTGACACGGTTACGGCCGTGTTCTTTCGAATAATATAACGCCTCATCCGCCTGATGAATTAATTCTTTTGGCGATATAGCGCCAAGACGAATTGAGGTCACACCAAAACTGCAAGTAACTTTTACCTTTCCGGTAATTTTCGCAGCAATTTTTTCGCGGCAGCGTTCAGCGATGGTTTGGGCAATTTCCAGTGATGCGCCAGGAAGAATCACACAAAATTCCTCGCCGCCCATACGCGCAACTAAATCGTGATCGCGCACTATTTCACGCAAGGTGTTGGCGGTCATTTTAATCACTTCATCGCCGACGCCGTGGCCGTAGGTGTCATTGACCCGTTTGAAGTGATCTATGTCGGCCATGATGCAGCAAAATTCATTATCACTTTTACGATTTCCACCCTCAAATTTCCCTTCCAGCTGTTCGTGCAATGCGCGACGATTTAAACAATTGGTCAGCGGATCGCTGGTTGCCAATAGCGATAATTCCTTATTTTTTGCTTCAAGAGCTACTTGCGAAAGAGCTAATTTAGCAATTGTTTTTTCTAATAATAAACTTTTTTCTTCCAGCTCTGAAATATCATCAAATACGGCAATAGTGCCTTGGCTTGAGCCTTTTGGGTCAATGATAGGTACGGCATTCACACTAAATATTTTTTGCGGATTATTATGTACGTCGAGTGTCAAGCGCACCCCGGTTTGTTTGGTTCCGGTGTTGAGTGCTAACAGCCAGGGAAATTCGGTATTTGTTTTATCGTCCAACTGCCAGCCGAGGCTGCTGGCTTTTCTCCCCAGTAAACTTTG
Source organism: Pseudomonadota bacterium (assembly GCA_040386215.1). Taxonomy (GTDB): domain Bacteria; phylum Pseudomonadota; class Gammaproteobacteria; order Pseudomonadales; family Cellvibrionaceae; genus Cellvibrio. Next base: position 2,344 of record JAZKFX010000032.1, on the reverse strand, counting down.
CTCGGAGCGTTTTAATTTTTCTAATAGTGAAAGGTTTACTAATACTATTTGCTCGCGTTTATCTAAAATTAACACCCCTTCAGATAAAATATTCAGTGCATTGCGCACTCGCGCTGGCACAACCGCACTGGGATCTAAATGGCGTAATACGCGTTTAATGTATAACCAAAAACCGATAAACCCGCTTAAGGCTACAAATATCATTAATACAAAAAAAGTTGGTATGTGAAATAGTGGATGATTCTCGCCACTTAAAGCTGTAAAGCGCAATTCAAAGTCGGCACGTTTTTCACCGTTCATAAATAATGGAAAGCGCATATGGGTAGGTGTAGAAGTTTTAGGATCTGCACCTTTCCAGTTTTCACTGTGCTCAGCTGTTTGTGCCAAAATAACCCCTTCATTGCGGCGCACGGCTGCTGATTTTATTTCGGGATTACGGATAAGCGCAGCATCCAGAAGTTCGCGCAATAAGGTTTCATCGCCGCGCTGAATTGAAAGTGCAACCTGTGCCGCAAGTGTTTCGGCTGTGCGCTTACGTATTTCAAATTGTTGTTTTTCTGCACCGGGTGAAAGGCCCAATGCTTGCGCCAACAAAAGAATGGAAATAATTAAAATGACTAATCCAATGCTTAGGCGTACTGCCGGTGATATGCGCATCATTGTGTTTTATTTCCTTGTGATTTTGCGTTGACTCGATCAAATAAATAGCCCACTTCATGGGCATTTATATCTTCTTTTTTCTTGTCTTTACGCTGCTCCTCCAATTCTTTTTTGCGCTTTTCAACTTGTTCCAAAATAGGCAGCGGGTCTATGCCTCGCCATAATGGCAACATCGAAAACAGTGTTAGTAATAACGAACTCGCTCTAAGCGACCAGATTAAAATACCGGTAGTCACAGAGAAGGTAATACCTGAAATCATAGCTTGATGTTGTTGCTGTTCTTCTATGACATTATCCATGTCTTGACGTACACGCTTGAGTGCTTTTGAGAACTCTTCTGCGTCAATGACATTAAAGCCGCTAGCAGGAGATATTAAATTCGCGGCTAGTTCTTTTGCGTTTAAAGATATATTTGTTTTTGCAGCCAGATTTTGTTGTTGCAAAATACGATCGTAACGACTGCGATCAGACGTGTCGTTGGGATTCGTTAATTCTGTATCGGTTGGCATGAGTGCAGCGGCAGCCTCTGAGCTGCGCAATAATGAATAATCCCCCAAGCTATTGATGACTGGTGTGCGCGCCGGGTTTTGATCATTATTTTCGTTATCGTCTTGCGGAATCGTATCAACAGTGTCGGTACCATTGCCTAAAGGTGCAGGAGTTGTATCTGTGTTGGCGACATTAAGGGTAGGAATAATTTCGCCGTTACTATTGGGAATTGTGGTGGCTGGTGCGATATCGAGGCTTGCCGTTACGGCGATGGTCACGGTGCCGTCGCTAATATTGTAGCTAAAACTCACGCCGCTGCTGTCGTTGGCGGCGGGGGTGAAACTCCAGGTGCCGTTGCCGTTGTCGACCAGATTTCCAGTGCCGTTGACCAGGGTTAAATCGGTAGCGGTGAGGATATCACCGTCGATATCACTGACGTTAGCAAGTAGCTGTGCTTGGGTTATTAGTTGGAGGCTAGAGTTTTCGGTTATCGGATTGAGAGAAAAGATGTTACCTGTGGGAGTATCGTTAATGGGGGTGATATCCAGGGTGGCGATCGCGGCAATGGTCGAGTTGCCATCGCCAATGCTGTAGCTAAAGCTGACTCCGGTGCTGTCGTTCCCGGTTGGCGTAAAGTTCCAGGTCCCGTTGCCATTGTCGACCAGATTACCGGTGCCAGTGGCGAGGGTTAAACCGGTCGCGGTCAGGGTATCGCCATCGATATCACTGGCATTGGCCAGCAACTGCGCCTGCGTAATCAGCCTTATACCCGAGTCTTCGGCGATCGCACTCAGTGTCACGGGAGAGTTAGTGGGAGGATCGTTCGCCGGTGTGATATCCAGGCTGGCGGTCGTGGCGATAGTCGTGGTGCCATCGCCAATGTTGTAACTGAAACTGACTCCGGTGCTGTCGTTGCTGGTAGGGGTAAAATTCCAGGTGCCGTTACCGTTATCGACCAGATTGCCGCTGCCGGTGGCGAGCGTTAAACCGGTCGCGGTGAGAGTATCGCCATCAATATCGCTGGCATTGGCCAGCAACTGCGCCTGCGTAATCAGCCTTACACCCGAGTCTTCGGCGATCGCACTCAGTGTCACGGCGGAGTTAGTGGGAGGATCGTTCAGTGGTGTGATGTCCAGCGTAGCGGTCGCCGCGATAGTCGTGGTGCCATCGCCAATGTTGTAGCTAAAACTGACTC
>JAZKFX010000031.1:0-38903 GCA_040386215.1 Pseudomonadota bacterium | reverse complement strand
GGTTTGTTCGGTGGTGCGGGTGTAGGTAAAACCGTAAACATGATGGAACTCATCAACAACATCGCTAAAGAGCACGCCGGTTTATCCGTGTTTGCCGGTGTGGGTGAGCGTACTCGTGAAGGTAACGACTTCTATCACGAGATGAAAGAATCTAACGTGGTTGATAAAGTAGCCATGGTGTACGGTCAGATGAACGAGCCACCAGGCAACCGTTTGCGCGTAGCTTTGACCGGTTTGACCATGGCGGAAAAATTCCGTGATGAAGGTAAAGATGTATTGTTCTTCGTTGACAACATTTACCGTTACACCCTTGCCGGTACCGAAGTATCTGCATTGTTAGGTCGTATGCCATCAGCAGTAGGTTACCAACCGACGCTGGCAGAAGAAATGGGTGTTTTGCAAGAGCGTATTACCTCTACCAAAACTGGCTCAATCACTTCTGTACAAGCCGTATATGTACCTGCGGATGACTTGACTGACCCGTCACCAGCAACAACATTTGCGCATTTGGACTCAACCGTAGTATTGAGTCGTGATATCGCCGCTAAGGGTATTTACCCGGCGATCGATCCACTGGATTCAACTTCGCGTCAGCTAGACCCAATGATCATTGGTCACGAGCACTATGCAGTTGCTCGCGGTGTGCAAACCGTACTACAACGCTACAAAGAACTGAAAGACATCATTGCGATTTTGGGTATGGATGAACTTTCAGAAGAAGACAAACAAACCGTATCGCGCGCGCGTAAAATCGAGCGTTTCTTGTCTCAGCCGTTCCATGTAGCAGAAGTATTTACCGGTTCTCCCGGAAAGTACGTACCTTTGAAAGAAACCATCCGTGGTTTCAAAGGCTTGTTAGCCGGTGATTACGATCACTTGCCAGAACAAGCTTTCTATATGGTAGGTTCTATTGACGAAGCTGTAGAAAAAGCCACCAAACTGAAGTAATTCGCTAGGCCTGGTGTTGGTCACAACATCAGGCTTATCTAACAAGTTTGCCCAGGTTTTGATATTTATCACGAGAGTAAAGAGATGGCCATGACTGTTCAATGCAATATCGTCAGCGCTGAGCGCGAGATTTTTTCTGGCTTGGTGGAGATGGTCGTTGCTACAGGTGCCCTGGGTGATTTAGGTGTTACCTACGGTCACGCACCCTTGTTGACCAGTTTGCAACCAGGTCCAGTACGTGTGATCAAGCAAGGTGGTGCGGAAGAAGTTTTCTATGTGTCGGGTGGATTTTTGGAGGTGCAACCCTACTTCATTAGTATCCTCGCCGATACAGCTTCACGTGCAGGTGATTTGGATGAAGCTGCAGCTTTGGAAGCACAGCAATCTGCATTAAAATCCATAACCAATAAATCCACCGAGTTTGATTTTGCGCGAGCAGCTATTCAGTTGGCGGAAGCCTCTGCGCAATTGCGAGCTTTGCAAGCCATCCGTAAGAAGGCTGGTAAATAAGCAAATTTTAAGAAGAAATAAAAAGGGTGGCAGTGGCTGCCCTTTTTGCATTCTGAGCTTTGTGTTTTTTGCATTTTTTTCAATGGGGGATCAAACCCATTGATTAACCAAGATCCAAGGTTCGGTTGTATTAATTCAAAATCAATGGAGTCGGACTACCATTGAAAAAGGAGTCTAGTATGCAAACAAATTCGCTTGATATTCTTGTTCTCGCCGCCGGAAAAGGCACGCGTATGCGTTCTGATTTACCCAAGGTGTTGCATCCTGTGGGCGGTAAAGCACTGGTGCAGCATGTGGTAGATACGGCACGAACTGTAGGCGGCCAACAAATCCTGATTATTGTTGGACACGGTGCCGAAAAAGTGGAGGAGCGCATGGCCGCACCCGACGTGAAATTTGTGTTGCAGGCCCAACAGCTCGGCACTGGCCACGCGGTACAGCAAGCCTTGCCGCAATTGCGCAACGATGCAACCGTGTTAATTCTTTACGGTGATGTGCCCCTAACTCGCGCCGAAACTCTGCAAAAACTAATTGCTGCGGTCAATGACAAACAAATGGGTTTGCTGACAGTGAATATGCAAGACCCCAGTGGTTACGGGCGTATAGTCCGCAATGCCGCGGGCGCGGTTCAAGCGATTGTTGAACATAAAGATGCCAATGACGAGCAGCGTAATATTAGCGAAATCAATACTGGCATCATGGCTGTTAAAGCCAAGCACTTGCAGCAATGGCTGCCGCAGCTAAAGAATAACAACGCCCAGGGCGAGTATTACCTCACCGACATTATCGCCCTTGCGCAACAAAGTGGCGTGAGCATTCACGTCGAACAACCCAATGCGGTCGAAGAAGTTGAGGGCATTAATAATCGCCAACAACAAGCAGCGCTTGAGCGGTTTTATCAAAAGCAAAAAGCTAATGAATTAATGGTTGCAGGTGTAACTTTGTCAGACCCTGCCCGCTTTGACTGCCGCGGTAATTTGGAAGTTGGTCGCGATGTTGTTGTCGACATTAATTGTGTATTTGAAGGTAATGTAGTCTTGGCTGATGGCGTAACTATCGAACCTAATTGCATCATCATCAACAGTAAAATTGGCAAGGGTACGCATATTAAAGCCTACAGCCATATCGAAGATTCAGTGGTAGCTGCTGATTGTGATATTGGACCCTACGCGCGGCTGCGTCCCGGTACGCAGCTTGCCGATGGAGTAAAAATTGGCAATTTTGTGGAAACCAAGAAAGCCGTAATTTCTAGCGGCAGTAAAGTAAATCATCTTAGCTACATCGGCGACGCGACTATTGGCAGCGATGTAAATATAGGCGCTGGGACAATTACCTGTAATTACGATGGAGTCAACAAATTCAAAACGGATATTGGCGATAATGTTTTTGTCGGTTCCAATTCCGCACTGGTTGCTCCCTTAATAATTGGTGCTGGAAGTACTATAGCTGCGGGTTCGGTGATTACTAAAAATGTAGATGCTGCAGATCTGGCTATAGCACGCGGCAAGCAAAGAAATGTTCAGGGTTGGCAAAGACCCAAGAAAAAGTAAAAAATAAAAAGACAAAGGCCTGCCGAGCAGAGTGACAGTTATTTAAGCTCGTCATCCTCAGCGGGATCCGCCGTTCGCGGGGGATCCCGCTATTAAAAAAAATAAAATTAAATTAGCTTAACTGATCTACCGGTGGTTCCCCCTGACGTGAGGATGACGACTCCCGTTTAAAGCTAATCCTCTCAATGAATTGAAGAAATTTCTTAAGTAAACACTATGCGAATCTGGGCGTATTTTTTGCCCTGCATTGCAAATAATCCAAGATGGGTAACGAACGTTATAATTTGCAAAAACACAGTAGTATGCTGAATTTAAACATTCCCAAGACAGCCAAATTGAGGAGAATAATATGCAACTCACTAAATTAATTTTGCTTTTAATGCTTACAACAGTCGTTACGGCGTGCGGGAGTGGTGGCAAAAAAAAGCATCACTCTTCAAGTAGTCCTTCTTCACAAGCCGTTAGTTCCAGCGCTATTTCATCAATAAGTAGCGCTTCTTCGCAAGTAGTTAGTTCTACTGCTACTTCATCTATTAGTAGTGCCGCAGCTAGCAGCGCTAATAGCAGTTCTAACAGTCTTAGCGTTACCGCCTTTATTGTTGTCGATCAATTTGGATATTTGCCGGATGCGCAAAAAATCGCAGTTATTCGCGATCCACAAACGGGTTACGATGCCGCGCAAAGTTTTAGCCCCAGCGCTAGCTTAAGCTTAGTAAATGCCACCAGCGGTGAAACCGTATTATCAGCCGCCCCTGTTATTTGGAACGCGGGGGCAACGGATACCTCTTCAGGGGATAAAGCCTGGTGGTTCAATTTTTCCAGTGTCACAACTGCAGGCACTTACTACGTCATTGATCCAGTGCAAAATGTGCGTTCACCCAGCTTTAAAATCGCGGCTGATGTTTACAAGCCTGTACTAAAACACGCTATGCGTACTTTCTTCTACCAACGCGCAGGTTTTGCCAAACAATTACCTTATGCCGAGGCTGCCTGGGTAGATGGTGCTAGTCACATAGGTGCTGGACAAGATACGGAAGCTCGTATTTACAATGACAAGAACAATGCTGCTACTGCAAAAGATCTTTCCGGGGGTTGGTACGATGCTGGTGATTACAACAAATACACCACTTGGCAAGCTGACTATGTAGTCACCCTCCTTCACGCCTATTTAGAAAATCCTGCTGCATGGACCGATGATTTTAATATCCCTGAATCTGGCAATGGCATCCCCGATATCCTGGATGAAATTAAATGGGGAATGGATTGGTTGAAGAAAATGCAGGACGCTACAGGTAATAACTCGGCGCTTACTATTGTTGGCTTGGATCATAAAAGCCCTCCCTCATCCGCGACCGGACCTAGCTACTACGGCACGGCAAGTACTAACGCAACAATGTCGGTCGCAGCGGCATTTTCATTCGGTAGCATAGTATTTAACGATGTACCTGCCTGGAGCAGTTACGCTGCGGATTTAAAAGTTCGCGCTGAAAATGCCTGGGCTTGGGCAGAGGCGAATCCTAGCGTTTTTTTCTTCAATAATGATGACAGCAGAACTCCAGGAAGCGGCGGCTTGGGTGCTGGCCAACAAGAACCTTTAGATTACAACACCAGTCCTGCGAGCCCTGACGCTAAGGCACGCGCTACTAAAAAACGTATAGCCGCGGTTTATCTGTTCGCGGCTACTGGTGGCGCTGCCTATAAAACTCATATCGAAGCCGACTATATAAATGCTGATTTGAAAACTTTTTCCGACTCATTCCGTGAAATGGAAAACACTAGCCTGCTCTATTACGCAAGTCTTGCCGATGTCACCACTACGGTCGCTACGAATATCAACACCTGGTTTAAAAATGACATGAACACGGGCGATAACTGGCTGGCGATGAGTGGTAAGAAAGATCCCTATATGGCCTATATCAATTGGTATGGCTGGGGTAGCAACAGTACTAAGTCGGCAAAAGGCAGCATGTTTATGGATTTAATTGAATTCAACATCAGCGGCTATGATGCAGCAACAGCGAAAAACTCAGCGCTTACCTATGTCAATTACCTTCACGGTGTGAACCCACAGGGAATGGTCTATCTGTCCAATATGTACAGCTTGGGCGTACACAGTTCCGTCAATGAGTTTTACCACACCTGGTTTGGTGACGGCAGTGTCAAGTGGGATAGAGTTGGCAATTCAACTTATGGGCCCGCACCCGGGTTTTTAGTCGGCGGTCCAAATCCCTCTTATGATTGGGATAGCAATTGCACTTCAGGTAGCCCGAATAGCGGCTGTGGATCAGCAGCACCCAGCCCACCTAAAGGTCAGCCTGCACAAAAATCCTATAAAGATTTCAACACCAGTTGGCCAATAAATTCCTGGAGCGTTACGGAAAATAGTTGCGGCTACCAAAGTAATTACCTGCGTTTGCTGTCCAAGTTTGTAAATTAAATGATGAGTTACGTCGCCAATAATGCTCATTGGCGACGATTTTTTAGCACCAGCTAACTGATTATTTTGCGCGGTTTTTTGGTGCGAAGTCTCGTAAGTAAAAATAAAAACATCTTGGAAATGAAGGACATGCGCCAAATGTTTGTATCACACGCCAGTTTTTCTCCAGACCTTTTACTTTAACCAATCTTTACTTTAGGCAAGCCCCATCAAGGATACTTTTCCATTTTTGAACAAGGTAAGTTGTTCCTATCACCTAAGCCGCTAGTCTCGCCGATTGCGTTTCAGTCTCGATATGAAATCTTGCAGCGGGTTCTCGCTGATCCAGTCAAATGGATCTATTAATGTTCCAGCTTAGCGGGTTTTGTGTAGGCAGATCGCTGTAGGCCGTGCAATGCGGAAGCTAAGCGATCCTTAAGATTAGTTGTGGGCAATTAACCGTCTGCAATACTTAAAGGAAAAATACCATGAACAATCCAAAGCAAATGCATAGATTAGTGGTAGTCAGTTTATTGGCCTTGCTGATTAACTTCACCTGTGGGCCGGTTATGGCACAAGAAAAACTTGTTTATGAACATAACTACTACAGCAGATTATTTGTTCCCCGGCCAGACCAGGGCGCCATTCAGCAAATCCTGAATCTTTTAGTTAGCCGCAACTACAGTGACGCCAAGTTGATTACCCGCATGCTCGCGACACCGCAAGCCGTCTGGTTTGTTGGCGGCACTCCCGAAAGCACGGAACAATATGCCCGCGATACGGTTCGTCGCGCTGCTATTCAGCACAGTATTCCGGTGCTGGTGACTTACAACATTCCCTTTCGTGACTGTGCCCAGTTCAGCGCCGGTGGTGCCACCTCGGTAGAGCAATACAAAGCCTGGATCGACGCCCTTGCCGCCGGACTTGGCGATGCCCAAGCGATCATTATTTTGGAGCCAGACAGTTTAGGGATTATTCCCTGGTACACCAATTTAGACGGAAATCTGGAATGGTGTCAGCCCGCCGAAGTCGATTCGGTCACTGCTGCCAGTGATCGTTTTGCCATGCTTAATTATGCGATAGAAACCCTTAAAACCAACCCCAACGCCAGTGTCTATCTCGATGGCACACACAACGCGTGGCTTAGCGTCGGTGACATATCGCAGCGTCTGCTGCGTGCCGGTGTACAAGCTGCCGATGGTTTTTTCCTAAACGTTTCCAACTTTCAATACACTGCCAACTTAACCCAATACGGCACTTGGGTATCGAGCTGTATTGAATACGCGACTGCTATTAGTGCCGAAGATTTTGATAGCTGCCCCAATCAATACTGGAATGGTGGTCCCCTACCTTCTCTAATCGCGCAGTTCTTCGGTGAATGGAATGGCGTAGCGCTGAGTTCTCAGGGCGAATGGAGTGATACAGCAACCGATCAAGCGCTTAACACTTCGGGGATTAACCTGCGTTACGCTAATTTGTTGGGAGCTGTGCAACCTACGACTCACTTTGTTATTGATACCAGCCGCAATGGCCAAGGGCCATGGTTTCCCACGGCGTCCTATCTGGATCCGCAAGACTGGTGTAATCCTCCCGGACGCGGGCTGGGTTTAAGGCCAGGTCTTCATACCGGCATCCCACTGCTTGACGCCTACTTGTGGGTAAAAATCCCAGGGCAATCCGATGGTTCCTGCACCAGAGGGCTTGAGCCCACCGGCGCAACGATTGATCCGGAATGGAATCGAATTGACCCCACTGCCGGCGCCTGGTTTCCAGAAATGGCATTAGAGCTTGGGCGAAAAGCGGTACCGCCGTTGGGAAATCCTGTGTTTTATTAAACTAATTGTTTCATGAATATTAAATAAAGTTGCGTCACTCGCACTGCGTTCTCTAGAGTGAGAGTGATCCCAACTCGATAGCAGAATTGAAGCGCATTCCTTGGCGATGCTCGGCTAATAATAAATTTTGGGGCCGCCAAGTGTTCGTTTTACTACAATCATTTGAATTTCCCATCCACTTGCATATTTTTGTCAGGTAGCTGACGTGGTAAATGTTGTTATTAAAAGGAAAGATGGCTCAACCCAATGCTAAAGGTGGCGCAATGGTAGTAAGAAAATTACGGCTTCAACGGGGATGGTCCCAAGAGCAACTCGCAGAAATGTCCGGTTTGAGTATTAGAACGATTCAGCGGATTGAACGTGGCAACAAACCCGGTTTGGAGACATTGAATTCACTTGCAGCAATCTTTGAGGTTGACCTATCCATTTTTAATACGGAGCAATTAGTTATGAATGAAGCCCAAAGCTTAAAGCCTGATGAGGCAGAAGCGCTGCAATATATTAAAAGCATCAAGGAGTTCTACACTCATTTACTTATGTTCACGGTTTTCACGAGCGTATTCTTGCTCGGTGGCGGCTGGCGTTTTGACGGTATCTGGTGGCCGTTTTTTGGTTGGGCTATGGGTGTATTGGTTCATGGTCTGTCGGCCTGCGAAGTGTTTGGTTGGTTTGGCCCCCATTGGGAACGACAAATGGTAGAGAAGCGACTAGGCAGAAAACTCTAATGATAAGTTGAAACGATTAGCTAAACCGAAGCGAGGCCTTAGGCCTCGCTTTATTTTTAAATGACTTAGAATTCAAAATTTGCGCAGGAGAACGCTCACTTAAGGAGGATTAAATTTAGCTTTTCCGGCTATAACCGATGCTAAAACTATCGATATCTACTTTCATGTGAAGAATTAGCGAACATTAATCACAATAAACTTGCCAAATTGTTTCGAATCGGTACAATAACTTTCGTTTCGAAACTTACGGATATCTTTCATTGTGACAAAACGCAATACCCAACAACGTCGCCGCGCCATTATCGAGATGCTTAATAGCAGCGGTGAAGTCAGTGTTGAAGTGCTGGCTAGCCACTTTGCTACCTCAGAAGTCACCATTCGCAAAGACTTGGGCGCGCTCGAAAGCAATGGATTACTGCTGCGTCGTTATGGCGGCGCAGTATTGGTACCACAGGAATTAATTGCAGACCCAGCTGGGGAAAAAGTTTCGTTTTGTAAGCAAGCTATTGCCAAAGCTGCAGCCCAATTAATCCGCGACCACAATCGCATTATTCTCGACAGCGGTAGCTCGACTACCGCTGCACTTTTACCCGAGTTGTCGCACAAGCAAGGCTTGGTTGTCATGACCAATTCTCTCGCTATCGCCAATGCTTTACGCGAACTGGAAAACGAACCCACCATTTTAATGACGGGTGGCACCTGGGATCCAAAATCTGAAGGTTTTCAGGGTCAGCTCGCTGAATCCATTTTGCGTTCGTACAATTTTGACCAATTTTTTATCGGTGCTGATGGCTTGGATTTAGCGCGCGGCACAACGACGTTTAATGAGCTATACAGTTTAAGTCGCGTTATGGCAGATGTTGCGCGCGAAGTCATAGTGATGGCGGAATCAGATAAGATCGGCCGCAAAATTCACAATCTCGAATTGCCTTGGTCCGCTGTTAAATATTTGGTTACAGACGATGGCATAAGTGCAGCAAATAAATTAAACATCGAACAACAAGGCGTGCAAGTTATTTGCGCGTCTTTTAATTAAAGTTTTAACCAGGATAATAAAAATGAATAGCCTATTAAAATTATTGTTGCTTATGTCCTGTCTGGTTTTATCAAATTTTTCTGTAGCGCAAGCTGAAACAAACTATTTTTTTGGATTGGAGAATCTGCAGGGTGTCTGGCAAATAAATAAACCGGAATCAGAAAGAGAAAAAACCTTTCAATTAAAGTATCACCTGATTTCCAAGGATAAAGCCTTCGTTGAAGTCTACGGCGACCCCGCCAAGCAAACAACCGAAACAATTTTCTATCGCGATGGAAAAGACCTTATGGCTACGCATTACTGCGCGCGCGGAAATCAACCAAGATTAAAAATGTTTAAAACTATACAGGCAAATACTTTTGAATTTAAGTTTAAAGATATTACCAATCTCAGCAATAAAAACGATGCACATATGGTGCGCATGAAGTTTACTTTTATTGATAATGATCACTTTGAAAAAGAAGAAGTGTATCTCGTTAATGGTAAAGAAGAAGCTTCGAGCATGTCACTGGTGCGTGTTAACTAAAACTCAATTTAACTCTCAACTTTCAATTAAATTAAAGGAGCAATCTATGTGTGGAATCGTCGGTGCAGTAGCGCAACGTGATGTAGTAGAAATTTTGGTAGAAGGCCTGCGTCGCCTTGAGTACCGTGGTTATGATTCGGCGGGTGTAGCCGTCATTAACGCGAAAGGAGATTTACAGCGGTTGCGCCGTCTGGGTAAAGTTAAAGAATTATCCGATGCGGTAATTGCCAACCCAACCCCCGGCGGAATTGGTATAGCGCATACCCGTTGGGCCACTCACGGTGAGCCAAGTGAACGCAACGCGCATCCACATGTTTCTACCGAACACATTGCTGTGGTGCACAACGGCATTATCGAAAACCATGCGCCGCTGCGCATTCAATTGCAAGCCGAAGGTTATGTATTTACTTCCGATACAGATACAGAAGTGATCGCGCATTTAGTTCAAAGAGAATTAAAAACAGCAAGCAGTTTATTAATCGCAGTGCAGGTTGCTGTTAAACAATTGCGGGGTGCTTATGGCACAGTCTTGATGAATCGCAATGATCCTACACGTTTAGTCGTAGCGCGGTCAGGTAGCCCTTTAGTCATTGGTTTAGGCATTGGCGAAAACTTTATTGCGTCAGACCAGTTAGCGCTTTTACCGGTAACGCGCCGTTTCATTTTTTTAGAAGAAGGTGATGTTGCTGAAATTACCAAAACTAGCGTTAGAGTTTTTGATAAAGATGGCATGGGTGTTGAGCGTCAAGTCCATGAGTCTAACGCGAGTTATGACGCAGGTGATAAAGGCCAATATCGCCACTTTATGCTGAAAGAAATTTACGAACAGCCCACCGCAATACTCAACACACTTGAAGGCCGCTTGAGTAGTGATTCAGTCATGGATGAAACTTTTGGCAACGGCGCAGCAGCGTTATTCCAAAAAGTAAAACACATTCAAATCGTTGCCTGTGGCACCAGTTACCATTCGGCAATGGTTGCGCGTTATTGGTTGGAAACCTTCGCCGGAATTTCTTGCAATGTTGAAATCGCTAGCGAATTCCGTTATCGCAAATCTTTTGTTCAACCGAACAGCATGGTCGTGACTATTAGCCAGTCAGGAGAAACCGCGGATACCCTCGCCGCCTTACGCCTTGCTAAAGAATTGGGATATATAGCCAGTTTAAGTATTTGTAATGTTGCGGGTTCTTCGCTGGTGCGTGAATCTGATTTAGCCTTTATGACCCGTGCCGGTGCGGAAATTGGTGTGGCATCTACCAAAGCGTTTACTACGCAATTAGTTGGCTTGGCGATGTTGGTATTGGCCATTGGTAAATACAACGGACTTTCTGCGGCCGATCAAAAAGAGATGGTTGCTGCGTTAAAAAATCTTCCGGCAAAATTGGAAGAAACACTGCAACTAGCTACACAAATTGAAGCGCTCGCCGGAGAATTTGCGGATAAACATAACGCGCTGTTTTTAGGCCGCGGCGATCAATACCCCATCGCAATGGAAGGTGCATTAAAACTCAAAGAAATTTCTTACATTCACGCCGAAGCTTACGCTGCTGGCGAGTTAAAACACGGCCCGCTCGCATTGATCGATGCCGAAATGCCGATCATTGTTGTTGCACCCAATAATGACTTATTAGAAAAATTAAAATCCAACGTGGAAGAAGTACGCGCCCGCGGCGGCATTCTTTATGTGTTCGCTGATGTGGATGCACACTTTAAATCTGACGCAACCATGCGTGTCATTAATGTGCCGCATATTCACCCGTGGTTAGCGCCAATTCTCTACACATTGCCGCTGCAATTACTGAGTTATTACGTGGCAATTATCAAGGGTACGGATGTCGATCAACCGCGTAATTTGGCGAAGTCGGTAACGGTGGAATAAAACTTCCCTTTTTGGGAAGTTTGCACTAGGCTTCCCAAAAAGGGAACCTCTAAAAAGGAATTTTAATGAAGGTCTTAGGACGAGATAAGCTTGTTGCTTTTGCGCGTAAGCATGCAAATTCCAAAAAAGCTCTTGATGTCTGGTTTGTCGAGACATCAAGAGCGGTTTGGCAGTCTCCAAAAGATATAAAGGCGCATCATCGGAGCGCTGATTTTCTGTCAGAAAACCGGGTCATTTTTAACATCAAAGGAAATCATTATCGGTTAATCATAAAGGTTAAATACCAATATGGCTTAGCTATCATCGAATGGATAGGTACTCATGCTGAATATGACAAGCAGAGGTTTTAGGGGGAAATATGCATCACATAAAACTCATCAAAAATGATCAGGATCATGCCGCAGCTTTAGCGCGAGTTAGCGAGCTTATGGATAAAGATCTTGTCCTTGGCAGTGAAGAAGCCGATGAAATGGAAGTATTGGCTCTATTAGTTGAGCGTTACGAACAGGAAAAATTTCCAATAGATAAACCTGACCCTATAGAAGCGATTAAATTTCGCATGGATCAGCAGCGTTTACTTAAAAAAGATTTAATTCCTTTTATTGGTTCAGCATCAAAAGTGACTGAAGTACTAAACGGCACTCGCCAACTTAGTTTGAACATGATTCGTAAACTAAGCGAGGGCCTGGATATTTCTGTTGATATTTTAATTCGAGCACCCAAACCCATTACCAAAAAAACTGTGCAGAAAAAGCCCCTGCAAAAACGTTCGGCAGCTTAGGTTACCTTGGGTGCTTTAAAGAATTAAGCTACAAAGACCCATTTTCCCAGCCACAAAGCATTACCAATAATAGGAATTTAAGGGAGGATCCCATGAGCGATAACAAACCGGCGGCGCCATCCAATCGTCTTAATCTCAAAGACGAGTTGACCGAATTTTTACTTTACACGGCCCCCAGCGGAAAAGTAAAAATAGAAGTGTTACTCAATAGTGAAACCCTTTGGCTTACCCAAAAACGTATGGCTGAGTTATTTGGTGTGCAGCGACCAGCCATCACTAAACATTTAAAAAATATCTTTGATAGTAATGAGTTAGAAGAAAATGCAGTATGTTCCATTTTGGAACATACTGCGGACGATGGAAAAAAGTACCAAACCCAATACTACAATTTAGATGCCGTCATTTCTGTTGGTTATAGAGTGAATTCTACGCAAGCCACACAGTTTAGAATTTGGGCAACAGCATTAATAAAGGAATACATTATTAAAGGCTTTGCCATGGATGATGAGCGTTTAAAAAATGGTCGCTATTTTGGCAAAGATTATTTTAAAGAATTATTAGAACGCATTCGCTCAATTCGCGCCAGCCGGTCGTGTATTAAAATCAAATACTGCAATCGGGAAAAATTATCTAAGCGAAACGGAGATTAAAAAATTAGAGCGCGCCGTTACGACTTTTTTTGATTATATTGAGGGTATTATTGAACGCCGTGCCACCTTCACCATGGAAAGCTTTGCTGAAAGCGTCAATAAATTTTTGGAATTTAATGAATACAAAATTCTGGAGGGCTTCGGCAGCGTAACGCGTAAGCAAGCTGAGGAAAAAGCTTTTACCGAATATGAGAAATTTAATCAGCAGCAGCGCTTGGAATCAGATTTTGATCGCGAGCTTAAAAAATTAACGCTAAAGCAACGCAAATTAGACAATCATTAAAAATTATCTAGCTTGATTGCACCAAAATCCAAACCTTTATCAAAAAATCTGTGCAGAAAAAGCCCCCGCAAAAACGTCGGAATCCGCTAGGCTTTTCCAATCTACAAGGTTTTATTTCGCAGCCGCAACGCATTGCCAATAACCGACACTGAATTTAAGTCCATGCGCGCTCGTAATAATGGAGCTTAATAGAATCCTAATTCATGGATGCAAAGTCCCGGCTGCAAAGGAGACGCCTAAAAAATTATAAATAAACGCGGAAAATAATTTTCGCGAATATTTTTCATGGTGTGCTCGCTTAGCAAACGCGCTTTGGCGATGCCGCGGAAATCACTTTTCAAAAGTACTATAGGTGTCACATCGGTTCCAGTACCTATTTTATAAAACCCGGCCCAGATTTAGATTCTATTTGGATTTTGGTGGATGCTCAGCCATCCAGCGATCAAATTGTGCTATCTCCTTTTTTTGTGTCGCGAGAATTTTTTTCGCCATTTTACGTAAGGTGGAATCCTTACCATTATCAATTTCGTTCTGTGCCATTTTGCGTCCTTGTTCATGATGCATGCGCATCATCATGGCGAAATCGTAGTCGGTGTCGCCGGTTTTATTGATAGGGTGATCATCCGCAACTATATTGCCGTAATGTCTTCCTGCGGTTGCTGAAGAAGAACTATTCGCTGAGTCAGATTGTGCGAATGAAACCAGCGGTAAATACGTGACCATTGCTATCACCGCAGAAAAACAAAAACTTAACAGGGGTTGACGAGTAAACAGTGGTAATAAGCGCATAGCTACACCTCGTAAGTAAATTTATGTCGCACCTTTTGGCTAGGTTTAGATCAGACTTATATCTCACAGAAAAGTTAAACCTAGTTAGCTCGATTATCCACATATGACAGAATAAAAAGACGCTTCGATTCTCAACAAACACGAAAGCTGGATGAAAGTTGGAAAAGCCGTGGATGCCTTGCAACATTTCGAAATTGTTGCAGTGGTAATGATATCGGAAGGTGCTCGGCAATTGCTCCGGCACTGTTCTAGTACTTCACGTCCATGTGAATATTCATTTTCAACCTAGCCATGAATATTTTGGTGAGTTTTTTTAAAATAGCACGCGACAAAAACTATTTGTTAGCGCCCTCTATTTTGCAGAATCACTCTCGGGTCAGCTACTGGCACCAATTTACCATCGCGTAATTGAATAGCTTGCGATGCGCCCATGGTTGGCCAAATTTTTAATTCGTGGCCTTTTTGTTTTAATGCTTGCTGGATATCTTCGGGCATAGCCGCTTCTACAAATAAAAGATTTGGATTCCATTGTTGATGAATGCGTGGTTGCGCCATGGCTTGCTCTGGCAGCACGCCGTCATTCAAGGTGTATAACAATGTTTGTACCACTTGCGAAATAATCGTGGGGCCACCTGCTGCACCCAGCGTCATTACCGGCACACCATTTTTAAAAATTAATGTGGGGCTCATGCTGGAAAGCGGGCGTTTGCCTCCCTCCACCGCATTTGCATCGGAGCCCACTAAACCAAATGCATTTGCTGCGCCCACTTGCGCAGAAAAATCATCCATTTGATTATTCAGTACTACACCCGTGCCCGGAATAACCACTTTGCTGCCAAAGCTGGTATTTACTGTGGAGGTTATGGCGACCCAATTGCCTTGCAGGTCCGCAGCAGCAATATGCGTGGTGTGTTTATTCATTAGCGCTTCAATATCCACGTCGGGATTGCCGTAGCTAATATTGGCAGTAACTTTTTCGAGGCTGATTTTTTTCGCGCTGATGGTTGCGTAACGCTTATCGGTAAGGCTCATAGGCACTTTGGTGAAATCAGCATCGCCTAACCAATGGGCACGGTCAGCAAAGGCAAATTTCATCGCCTCCGCAATTAAATGATAGCGCTCGGTGGGTGTTGCTTTTTGTAAATCAAATTGTTCGAGAATATTTAAAATTTGCGCGACGTGAACACCACCGGAGCTAGGCGGAGGGAAACCATAGAGTGTGTAGCCTGCGAATTCTGATACCACGGGTTCGCGCATTTTAATTTGATAATTGGCAAAATCTTTTTTGGTGATGACGCCGCCATTGTGCTGCATCCAGTTCGCCGTTTTTTTGGCGAAGTCACCGCGATAAAAATAAGCTGGCCCTTGTTTTGCGATTGCGCGGTAAGTCGCCGCCAAATCTTTTTGGTGAAGCTGGGTAAGCGCAGGCAAGGGTTTATTTTCTTTATCTAAAAAAATAGCAGCGCTCGCCGGAAATTGCGCAAGTTTTTTGCTGGTTGCGTTTAAGCGTTCAGCCAAACTTGATGGAATAGGAAAGCCTGTTTCAGCTAATTCTGCTGCGGGTAAAATAAGGTCGCGAAATTTTAGGGCACCGCCTAATTGCTGTAATTTGTGTAGCGCCATCACTGAGCCGGGAATACCTATGGCTAAAGCACCGGTGCGGCTTAATTCCGGATTGGCTTTGCCATCCGTTAAAAACATATCGCGATGCGCTGCGGCGGGTGCCATTTCGCGGCCATCAATGGCAATGATACGACCATCGGCCAAGCGCACTAAAATAAAGGCACCACCACCAATACCCGAGTTATGTCCATCCACTACGCCCAACGTAAACGCCGCTGCAATAGCTGCATCTATGGCGTTGCCGCCGCGTGCTACAACGTCCATTGCTATAGCGCTTGCATAAGGGCTTACAGTTGCAATGGCGGTTTTCCCGTCGGCGCTGACACGTGCGTAAGCGTTGGCGGAAGCGAGATTATTGGGTACTTCATCCGCTTGGATAAAATGAGCAAAGCTAAGCGCGAGTAAAAAAAATATCCAATTTTTCATGCATATTTCCAGGCAGAATTTCTGCAATTAAAAGCAATTACTTTAGAAAGGAAAGGAGCGGAAGGAGGCCATATCGGCGCTCCTTCCTTACAACTATTGTTTAAATTTTACTAAGCAGTATTAGCAGGTCATTATTTCTTGGCAGAAGGTTTAACAAATTTTAAAGTCATACGATCGCTCTCACCGATGGCAGCATATTTCGCGCGATCTTCATCTTTGTTTGCGAATGAGGGTGGTAACGCCCACACACCATTTTTGTGATCGGCAGTGTCTTTAGCATTGGCATTGATTTCAGATTTTTCAGCTAGTGTGAAACCGGCTTTTTCGGCCAGTGCAATCACGTAAGATTCATGCACATAACCACTTTTCGCGTCGACGGGTTTAGTCGCTGGCAAGCGGTGATCCACTACACCAAAAACGCCACCGGGTTTAAGTGAGTCAAAAATATTTTTGAAGGCGACGTTAATTTGTTCTTCGCCACCCTGTACCCAGTTATGCACGTTGCGGAAGGTCAGCACCATATCGACACTGTTAGGGGCAGCAAAATTGTATTTGTTGCCGGGTTCAAAAATGCCGACCTTAACCTTGTCAAATACGGCGGGCGTTGCATCCAGTTTTTTGCGAAATTTTTCAGCACCATTGCGGGCATATTCGCTGGTCGATTTGGGATCGCCACCAGCGGCAATCAAAGTGCCTTTTTTACGCAAGTAGGGGGCAAGAATTTCTGTATACCAACCGCCGCCGGGCGATAGTTCAACGACGGTCATGGTGGGTTTAATACCGAAGAAAGTCAGGGTTTCATAGGGGTGACGCGCAGCGTCACGAGCAACATTGTCGGCACTGCGATGTGTGCCTGCAATTGCAGCTTTTAATGCATCTTCTTCATTGGCCTGGGCTTGTACTTGCGCAAGTGGATTTGCAAATGCCGGTAAGATAAAACTACAGGCTAAGGCAGCGCTTATCAGGAGACGTTTCATAAGGTTTTCCTCAAATCATTGGAGTGGTGGGAGTTGCATAATGTTTTGCTGCTAACTATTTCGAGATTATTTAATTATTTCGAAACGAATGACACTGACTTACGCGAGCATGCCGGCTCCAATGTAAAACCGATCAAGCAATAAATGGATCAAAGAGCCTTTAAGTAAGCACCATCCCAGCTTGCAACTGGTTATTTTGAGCATGCGATCATTTGCGATAACCTGGACGAGGTCAAGTCTTTTATTTTTGAAGAGGCATTGAACTTTCCGCTCAGCTGGATTTGCCAAAACAAACATTGCTTAGTTTCATCAGCTGCCGTACGCAGTGCGCATATTATTTACTATCGCAACAAGATTAATAATCTTTGCCAGTTGTACTATGGGTGATGCTCAGCCAGGCAATAAATTTTTAATCCAGAAAAGCTTCCAGGTTCGGCGAATCATCCTGATTTGATTTTTTATTCCTATCGCGGTTATTTTTAATAGCGATATTGTTTTCCTGAATTATCTTCATGCTGCTGCGCGAGCGCTGTTTGCGCAGCCAAATAATAATACCCGTCAATGACAATGTAGCTACAACCAAACCCATAAACGACATCAAAATTCGACCGGGCAAACCGAGAATACGGCCGGAATGCAGGGGAAATTGTGCCTGCATAAAGATATCCCCCGCAGTGCCGGTACCTGGGATAGTTGCCCCGACATGGCTACCATCTTTAGCATCAAAATAAAGCCAGGGATTACCCAAGCCTCCGTCACCGTGATCGTTGCCTTTGGGAAAATAACCGACGCCGTAGAGCCCAAAGGTGGATGAGTAAAAAATGGCACCAGCGGGCCAAAGAATTTCACGTTTGCTCGCTTCGATATTGGCCAGGCTAAGTAATTTTTCGCGCGTTATTGCTGGTGCAATGGGTTTATCCTCGGGATTGGGGACACGGCTGGTAAAAGGATTCGGGCTTAGCTCCGATAAAAATGCCACTATTGGACCCATCACCTGAGAACGCAAGTTCATCGAAATAGAAGTAACGGCAAGCATCAGCAATAACAACCAGACCCACACACCACCTGAACGATGCAAATCAAAATTAAGTTTATAGGGCCCACGACCCCAGCGAAAAGCAAACGACTTGCGCCAGGATTTAGCTTGAGGAAAGGAAATCCACAATGCGATAAAACAATCCAATAACCAGATAATTCCCACGGCTCCCATAAATAACATACCCAATTCCAAATCCCAGGCATCAGGAATGTGCAGGGTGTAATGAAGCTTGTATAAAAACGGCAGCAGGTTTTCACGGGCAAGAGAGACGTCACCCCATTGTCGTTGCGCTTGTCGCTCACCGGTTACCGCATCAAGTGCGACCTGGTTGTAAGTTAGTTTATGGGCCGTCTGGGTGGCCGCATCCATGCTGGGGCTAACGGATAACATCAGCGTTTTACCTTCATCGATATCCAGCGGTAAATAACTAATGCGCAGCTCTGGATGGCGCGCCTCCAGTTGATTGGCCAGGCTCAATGAAGATTGATATTGCCCCTGGGTTTCTGCATTAAAGAGTTGCGGATTGAGCCAGGCATCCAGTTCGTGATCCCAGGAAATAACCGCACCGGTCAAGCCTGCGATCAATAAAAAAACGGCAATAAACAGGCCGAACCAACGATGCAACAACACAAGATAAGGACGCATGATAATTTCTAATAGCTCCAGCTGAGTGAGGCATTAAGATTGCGTGGAGCACCATAAAAACCCTGATCCCACATAATGCTTTCGATATATTTTTCATCGCCGAGATTGTTTAGATTGATGGCAACTAAAAGGTGATCACTCAACTGGTAACGGGCAAATAAACCGACGAGAGTGTAGGCATCCTGCTTTATAGGTTCGTTTCGACGATAAATATCACCCTGCCACTGCGCACTAACGCCGACTTTTAATTGCGCTAAGCGAGCCGGATTGTAGCTGGTCGATAGCTTGAACATCTGCTTGGGGACATAGGTTCTTGCCGCATCGCCTTGCATGTTATCCACGGTGAGATTGGTATAACCAATACTTGCGCTCAGCTGCTCAGTCACCTTTCCGGAGAGCTCAAGCTCTATGCCACGCGACTCATAATCAAATCCGCCATAGACCGTGTTGCCAGCGACAAAACCCAGTGATTCTGCAACATTGTTGTGTTCCGCTTTAAAAATAGCCGCGCTGGCATTCAAGCGAGAATCAAAAAAAGCACCTTTGATACCCAGTTCACCGTTCACGCCTTCGGTGGGTTCGAGTCGCTTATGGTCGGCATCTTTTTCCGCTTGCGGCGTAAAGGTTTCGGTATAACTGGTGTAAAGGGTGTAGGTCTGATTGAGGTCGTAAGTGAGGCCCGCGTAGGGAATCAGTTTGTTTTTCTCGCTAGCGTCTACGGATGTGCCGTAACTAATTCCGGTGCTGTCAAAGCTGGCCAAACGAGCGCCCGCAAGCGCTGAAAACTTATCCGTAAAATGCAAATGCGTTGCCCAATAAACTGCGGTTTGCTTGTCATCCACATTGGCACCCGAGCTTGGGTCACGGACAAAAGTGGGGCGCGGAGTCTGGCCGCGCCACTGCGTGAAATCGCCAATATCGGGGAAGCCATTGCCGGTGGTAAAGTCGGAATCTTCAGTGTCCACTGAATCGCTTTTTGCCCAGTTCGCGCCCACAACCAAATCATGTTCGCGGCCGCCCAACGTAAATTGACCAGACAAATAAATATCCACGAGATCAATATCTCTATCCGTAGTGTACTTCCCCGCCCAACCGGACAAACTGCTATTGGTTTGTGGATCAATACTGCCGTACATGTAAAAGAGCTCGGAATTGTCCTTGTGATCAGTGTGGGTGTAGGTGGCCTTTGTCATCCAACCGCTGTCAAACATATGGTTGAGTTCGATAAAGCTTTTAGTTTCTGCAACATTCCAATAGGACCAATCCGCTGAAGTATTGGATGAAATATCAAAACGGGTGGGCGTGCCGTCGCTATAGGCAAGCGTCAAAGCGCCCCACATTGGGCTATCGGCATCACTTTTTTGATGGGAGATACCGGCCGTCAACAAAGTATTGCTGCTCAAATCTGCTTCTATCACACCATAGGCAACCGCCAATTCTTTAGCGTAATCACGCAGATAAGATTCCTTATCTTGCTGAGCGAGAACCACACGGCCACGCACACTTTCAGTCAACGCGCCCGATATATCTCCCTCAAGTCGGTAGTCATTCCATGAACCCATACTGCCTGTTACCGATGCTTGAAAATCAGCGGTGGGACGCTTGCGTACTTTATTAATGGTAGCGGAAGGATTGCCTACACCAGACATCAAACCATTGGCACCGCGCACAACTTCGATGCGATCATAGATTGCCGTATCAGTATCACCTTTACTTAGATTCCAATTCAGTGGAATACCTAGGCCATCTTCCTGAAAGTTAGTGATATCAAAACCGCGAGCGGTGTAATAGGTACGATCCGTTTCAGCGCTTTCCACACTAATACCGGGAGTGTGTTGCAGGGCATCATTGACGGTAGTGAGGTGATAATCGTTCAGCTGTGTGCGGGTAATAACGGAAACGGATTGCGGCGTTTCGCGAATACTTAAATCCAATTTGGTCGCGGTATTCATACTCGCAATGGTGTAAGAGTCAGTTTGCTCGGTTGTCGTCGTCAGTGCGTCAGCAGAAACTTTTACAGTATTGAGTTTGCCTGCTTCAGTGGACTCGGCGGCACTTAGATTTGAGGTAGAAAGCAAGCCGGTTAAAGTCGCAATGAATAACGTAAAACTATTTTTATTGTGGGTCATGATCTCAGTTCTTATGCAATTGGTTAGTGTTGATAAAAGGCTGTGTCTTGACGAAAAAAATTCTTTCGTCAAGACACAGCAAACTTATGCTCCGCTCAGGATTTCATTTGAATGATTGTTTATTAAAACTTGCCGTTTGAATTGCGCAATGGGGTTAATAAGATTTCCAGAAAACTGCAAACTATCGGCTTGCTCCATCAAATCGCTAATCATTTGTTGGTTATTAACGAGCTGCAGTCGGTTTAAACAGGAGTGTGCGAATTCCGGCATAAAAAAATCGTAGCGGGAATATTTTTCTGATAACTGTGGATGTTGATCCTGATAAGCGTAAATGCATTGCGCCACCAGTTTCCAAAAATGCTTTTCAGGAAAATTCATATGCTCCACTAAAATTTGGCTTAGATAGCGAAAAAATCCATCAAACACATCGATAAAAATCGACAGCACTTTCATTTCTTCTGGCACGGTTACTTGCACCCGTTGCACCATTTCCGGCAACACCAGGTGTTCATTCATGATGGCAATTTCTTCAGCGATATCTTTGATAATCGCATAGGCAGGCACATGATCTTCCAGCACCAAAATGAGATTTTCACCGTGTGGCATAAACACCAAATCGTGTTCATAAAAACAATGAATGAGTGGGCTTAGATAAGCCGTTAAATAATGTTGCAACCAGGCAGTGGTGGTTAATCCGGATGCATTAATAATCGCAGGTAAAAGTGCTGTACCTTTTGCATCCACATGTAACAGCGCTGCCATTGTCATCAAGCGTTGATTAGGTTTGATGATGTTGATTGGGCTCTCACGCCACAATGCCGACAACATTTTTTTAAAGGGTGTTTCCTTTACTGGCAAATTTTCATAATAAGGATTGCGATAGCCTACTGAGGCAAGCTCACGCAACATATAAAATCCATTGTGTTGCAAATATTTATCATTAGCCAACAAACGCCCCACCCAATCATTAATGGCAGGTGTGCCACCCATGTAATAAGGTGAAAGGCCTCGCATAAAACCCATGTTTAAAATGGACAAGGACATTTTTATATAATGACGTTTCGGGTGAGACACATTAAATAAACTGCGAATCGATTGCTGAGCAATATATTCGTCTTGTGCATAGCCTAAAAAGATTAAGTGTTGCTGCGCAATTTCAGCGGAGAATATGGTCACTAACTTATTAAACCATTGCCAGGGATGCGCTGGCATAAATACATAATCATCAGGATTAATTAAACGATTAATCAGTTGCGCACGAAAATCATGGAATTGATCTTCACCTAATTCAGCAAGCATCAGCTCAGTAAAATTTAATTCGTCGGAGCAAGCAAACTGTGCCTTGGAAATGTGTACCGCTAACCATACCGGTTTAAATTTGTTAGCCGTTTCCGGCGCGTAATTAAAATAATCTTTACCATCAAATCCCACGCGACCATTATTGGCTACGAACGCGGGGTGCCCTTCCATCATCGCCGTTTCAATAGTTTGAAAATCGGCATTCAGTAAAGTATTTGAATCAATGTTTTCCTTGCTATGTTTATAGGCACTGCCATAAAGTGTATTACTAATTTCTTCAAGGTAGGTCGGTAATTTATGCGGATCAATTCCCAACTGACGATTGAACTCAATAATAAATTGTGGCGAATCCAAGGGCGCTATTTCTCCATTGGCAAACTTTTGAATGGAATTCTCGGCAATAAACCAATGATTCAAACTCATCCTTTGCGCAAGGAAATGATAATAAATGTCGGGCGAGTCAGCGGTGATTTTATATAAATCCCAATCGCCTGCGTGGTTTAACAAAACCGGCTGAATAATGGATTCATGCGCAAATTCACTAATGGCTTTGCGTATATGCAATCGGTTCACTTTTTGCCAAAGTTCGGGCTGTAAATGTTGCACGGCTTGTTGTTCAAGCACGGGAGTAGCGACGATGTTATTCATAATGTGATCCTGTGTGGTGGCGATAAAAAATTGTGCGCGGGTACAAAAAGCTAACCAGGCTGTTTTATGTGGTAGTTGCAAAAATTGTGTGTAGACAAAACCGGCGCGTTGATTTAAACGGTGAATTTTTTGATTGCGTGCATCGGGCTCTACCACTATGCGCTTGGCATGTTTGGCATTAAATAAAAATTCCATAACAAACCTGAAGACTTGCCAACTAAATTGCGCAATGGGAATTTGTGCGGGAGCCAATAAAATATGCATGCCCAGATCACCCTCTTGCACAGCATAATGATTCGCTAAAATATCTTGCTTAGGGTCATAAATTTCTACTAAAAATGCGGGCACGTTTTCGTAAAACCCCATAAAAACCTGGCCATGTTCCTGCAGCTTTTGATACTCATTACACACTTGTTCCAAGCTATGTGTTTGCATTCCCCAGAATTGCGCATAGTCACGCCCTACCCAATCATGAATTAGATTAATATCATCGCTATCATTTAGTTTACGCAGATGCAGTTGCCCAAATTCGCGAATATTTTTTTGGTAAAGTGATCTTCTAATAGTCATGCGAGACTCCTTTGAAATCAATCAGTGCAGGTTGTTCAGGTTTATAGGCAGTTGGAGCCGGCGGCGGTAGAATTTCTTGCGCTGCAAAACGTTTTGGAATTAAGTGAGATTTCATAAACCAAAAAATAATCATGGTTATCATTAGAAAAAATGATCCAACATAAAACGACGCTTGCAGATTAGTATGTTCGACCAGAATTCCAGCGCTGTAAGATGAAAGCAGCACACCCAGGCTTTGAAAAAAATAAACCCGGCTAACATCGGTAGCGTAAGCATTTTTATCACCGCCGTGAAAAATCAACAGTTCTAAATAAATGCTGGCGTAATAGATTCCTACACCAAATATAATGCGGCCAATAATAACGGCGGCTTCAGTGGCGATATTATGTAATGCATAACCGATAATGCTGATGGCCAAAGCGCTACCAAGTGTGAGCAGAGTAGGAATTTTTATATTTTTTTTACGGGTAAACCACAACACACACAGTGCCATGAGGCCGGGTATGGCGTAGATCATTCCCGACCATACCGTTGATTGCCGGGTTGAAATGCTTTGCCAAAAGCTAACAAAGAAAGGACAAGTAATATAAGCGCCGAAATAAAAAAATAACATTACCGCCCCAAGCCGATAAACTCGCCATGAACGCACAGGTTTTTTAGCGAGTGGCACAGGTTCATTGCTATCAGGATTGGGAGAGATTTTTTTGAGATTAAATTGCTCTCCAAAGTTTCGCCATAAATAAACACAGCAGAACATGGCAACAAAATCGCTCGCCGCCATCAGGCAATAAATTTCACTGGCTTCGGTGATTTGTAAAACTATGCCACCCACAAGCGCACCGAGTATTGCTCCAAAGTGAACTATCACCGATACCATTCCGATGGTGCGCGCATGATGTGTTTCAGATTCCAGTTGCATTAACAATGGATAAATTAAAAGATATCCCGCCTTGCACATAAACATAGCAAGACTCAGAAACCAAAACAGCGGCCAGGACTCAACCCGGTAACACAAGAGCGCTAATATGCCTGCCACTGCCTGGGTGCCAAACATAATAAACAGCGTTGGAATTTTTTTAGAAAGGTGGGCCCAGAATGGAAAAGCCAACATCACTGTAAAACAAATCGCAGCGAGATAATTTCCCGCACTTTGTGGATTGTGAACGCCAAATCGCTCGGCGAAAAATTGCGGATAGAATGGCATTAATAATGCGTCGCCAATCACTGCCATAGTAGTCATTATTAAAAGCAAATAACGAATGATATTAGGCATAGTTTGTGACATAGCTATACCCCCACTAAAGCAAGTGATGGCACATTATTTGGTGCGGAAAAACTTTGGAATGAAATATTTTGTTCGAGTGGATAGTATTCGTGCCCGAGCATGTTGTTGATTATGCTCGCGTTGCGATAAGCCGCCATACTCAAATCGGGTGTTACAAAACCATGTGTATTTAATTCAATATTTTGCACAAAAATTTCACGAGCTGCATGGTCAACCGCATAATTGCGCGCAGCTTTTGGTTTAAGGCAAGCATTATCACTGTCATCCCAAACAATACGTTTCTTGATACCGTTTAAAAAACGCGGCAGTTGATAGCTGTAGCCAGTCGCTAAAATTAGGGCATCACACTGTTGTGTAAAAATGCAGTGCTGTTGTTGGTGCAAAAACTCCAGACTAAATTGCTGATTACCAGCGTAGTAGTGCGCGCTCTCCAAACTACTATTGGTATGCAACTGAATATTGAGATCAGGGTTCGTTAGTTGTTTGACGTACAACAAATCATAAATACTATTAATTAAATCGCTATTGATACCTTTGTACAGATGCGCTTGCTGTTTGATGAGTTGATGACGTTGCTGCTGTGGTAGATGGTAAAAATATTCAAGGTAATCTGGCGAAGTCATTTCTAAACTGAGCTTGGTGTAATCCATCGGAGAAAATTGCGATGATCGTGTAAACCAATGTAATTCATACTGGTGTTGATCAATGTGTTGCAACAAATCATAAAAAATTTCCGCAGCGCTTTGCCCACTACCCAGCACGACAATATTTTTTTTCTGTTGTAATTTCTGTTTGTGTTGTAAGTAATGGGCAGAATGAACACTGTGCTCTTTTACGTTGTTACAGCCGGCAGGAATAATCGGTTGCGTGCCGGTACCCAGAATCAAACGTTTGCTGAAATAAAATCCTGAACTGCCATTCAATGTGTGGCGAATTTGTACGCGATAACAGGCCGCATCCGCAAGATAATCTACTTGCGTTACCTGCGTATTAAATTGCAAGCAGGACAATTGTTGAATAACCCAGCGGCAATACAAATTGTATTCCTGACGCAATAAGAAAAAATTTTCGCGAATACAAAATTGATACAAACGACCATTCTGCTTGGCGTAATTTAAAAAACTAAACGGACTGGTGGGATCGGCCATGGTCACCAGGTCGGCCATAAACGGTGTTTGCAACCGCACACCTTCGAGTAACATGCCGGGGTGCCACTGGAACTCTGATTTTTGTTCCAGAAATAAACCGCGAAGTTCACTGATGGGGTGCGTTAAACAGGCTAAACCTAAATTAAAGGGGCCTATGCCTATGCCAATAAAATCGTAAATATCATCCGCGAGAGGTTTTTTATGATCCTCTACTAACGCCAGTGGATTAGCTCGTTTGGCGCTGTGATGAAATTGAGTCGCTCGTTTAAGAACTGATAAGGTTTCAGTCATCTTGGTATTCCCAGGCAAGCTAATGCCCTTAGGTTCAAAGTTAAAAACAGGAGAAGGCAATAATTTACGGATGATATTAGTTGATTTATGTTAATGAGAATCATTATTGTTTGAGATTTTACGATAAGTCAATAGGGCCGCGACATTTTGGCGCGTGTACCTACACCTGGACGCAATTGAGCGGAATTAAGTGCAATGAAGTGTGGAAAATGATGCTGATGAAAAGCTAAAAACAAAATGAAGGAAAATAAATCCAGGGGGAATTATTGGGTTCTTAATTAACACGGCGCAAATATGCGTTAAATTTTGCTCAATTGATGCAGAAGATACATGCAGTAAGAAATTAATTTTTAAACGATTCACCTGCCCTTCTTGGTATAACCAGCAACACTGAATAGTTTTGCGAGATATCACCACATCGCTTTTGCACAGGGGTAAAACCTAAGAAAGGAGAAGTGCGGTCATATTGACGAGTGCGTAGCAGCCCAAAATAGCTGCTGCTACGCATGCCGCGCTTTGTCAGCGATAGTTGTTATTCGCCTTGTGAGTTTGCAAGCGCTTTGGTGGTCACGGTTATTTCGCAATAAAGCTCAGCGTTGTGGTGTAGGACAATTTATCCACAGCCTGCCCAGCAATAACGGTATTGGCTTCGGCCGCAAGGTTATGGTTGGCAATCAAAACGTAACGGCCTTTTTCTTTGATGGGAACAGATACACGACCTGCACCATCGGTTTTAAAGGTTTTTTTCCATTTGTCCGGCGTGACTACGCTGACCGAATTATTCGCCAGGGGTTGGCCTTTGAAGGTCAGGGTAAATTCGTCGCCATTGGCTTTCACTGGCACCAATTCAAAGTCCTGAGTTGGCTTGGTTGCGGTGCGGCCGGCGCGCGAGGTGAGAATCGAGGCTTGAAACTTATCCTCTTTGTTTTTCCTGGGTTTCCACACCTGGTCATTGAACAGATACACATCGTCATTGCCCGATACGGCCGCTTCCAAATGATCATTTTTTACGGTGAGCTTCGCTAATTGTTTGCGATCCTTAGTGAATACTTGCGTGGTTTCGGCCAATTTAGCCACGTCATCACCTGTGTCTACCTCGCCATCGGCATCACCCATATAAACGCGAGCTGGGCCTTTGTTGTCGTCCTGCGTAATCCATAATTGGTGTGCCTGGGTGTTTACGGCAATTAAGCTGCACAGTAGCGATGCTAATAATGATTTTTTAAACATATAAATGTTCTCTTGTTAATGGGGATGGTTAATAGGAACAGCTAATGGAAAAAATAATGTGTCGGTGTTGCTTATCAAAATCACCTTTCGCTGGTCAGGAATTCTGAGCGAGCAGAACCCTACCAAAGATTAAACTCATTCAAAGGTGGCTATCTTAGGAGCGAATAGGGCAAATATTTTCATATGATAATAATTCTTATTTAATGGGCATGCTCACTCTATCAAGAATTATTCTCATATGGAAGCGTTAAGAGGAAGTGTTGGGTGCGGTTTCTAGCTGAGGTGGCTTGTACAACGTAGCCCGACTAACGTGGCCAGACCCAACGGGTTAGGCCATTTACATCGAGGTTACTTTGGGGCTATTGCTATTTATGATATCTCGATAGCATCCACACGATTAGTTATCTATTCCCAATAACAGGTGCAGGAGGTTGCCCTTCGTAATGCTGAATACCCGGATCTAAATAAGCCCACTTAGGTGCTGAGGACGTCCAAATTAAAGCCTCAACATTTACATTGTCAGGCTCATCTAAAGTGCCCGCTCTTACAATTAATAAATGCGGCCGCTGTTCCGAGTAGCTAAACAAATGAACACCACAAGCAGGACAAAATTTCCGATGCATTTTGTTACCGCTGTCAGCGGTACTAACGTAATCGCTAAGGTCGCCATTTATTTCCACGGCCTCCACCGGAAAAACCATATTTATCGTTGCACTACCTGCTGCAAAATATTGGCACACACGACACCAACATGCTCGCGTCATTATTGGCTTTTCACTCAAGCTATAGCGCACTGCCCCGCACAAACAACCACCTTTAATCTTCTCCATTAAAATAACCTCTCGTATTGAGTAAACAAAAAGTGCCAATTAATTCTTAACTGTTGGGCGGGGCCACGTTGGGCCGGGCCACGGTGGCTGAGGAACGAAGCCAATATGCCCATGTCACGTTACAAGCTTTAAAAAATTCTATGACTTATGTATTTCAAAATTACTTTATGTGGATTTGTAAGGACGAAGTGTTGGGCTTCGTTCCTCAGCCCAACCTACGGGCTTGTGTATTTAAGAATTGGGTGTGAATTAATGATTTTTCTAGCGTCTGCGCCGCCACAAAAATCCAAGCAATGCTGCAATCAACACTGCGCTTAGTGCAGCAACTGATATATCAATTTCCTTATCCTTGGATACACCAGGGGCGTCTCCCTCACGCTCATTAGTTGCTCGGGCATCTAAAGGTTTTACGTCAGGACTGGATTTTAGAGTGATTGGGTTGGAAGAAGTCTGCTGAATTGATCGCTTTGAATTGCTAGACGAAAAAGAATGCATTGAAGAAGGCGCTTCGCTTTTTGGTTGAACACTATCATCATTTACAGCGTTAGTTTTGTTAAGGGGCTGCTTGGAAACTTCAGCTTCGCTTTTAGTGTTTTCGCCATTAGGTCTGGCTAGCGTGTTTGCGGATGAGTCTCTTGCCCTATCAGCTCTATATTGAGCAAGATTAAACTCGGAAGTTAAATCATCCAATGTCGAAATATCGTTCTCAATCCTTCTAGCACTTATGATTGTCATTATGGTTGTAAAGTCATGATTTGTGAGCTGTGAAATTCCAGTACCATCAGAGAGCCAGTGATCACCCAAGATGACTGTAGTTGAGGTACCGTCCCCCGCGATTAAAAATAATTTGAATATAGTAGGTAGCGGAATTACAGGTGCTGGTTCGAATCGAGCAACAGCATTCGCAATGATGTTTCTGAATTGGCTAATAATTTCCGGATGCGCAAATAGGCAATACTTATCGTCCTTTACTGCAGCTACCTCCACGACTTTTTGGTAATCAAATTTTTGTTGTGGTTCGGCTGCGGGGGCGGCAGTATAAAATGCAATTGCTATTATGAAATATATTATGCGGTACATTCTAGCCCTCATAAAAATTCCCGAATTAGATAGCTCGTTAATAAAACAAAAGAAACACATACCACTAGCCTACGCAGAGATCTCGCTGAATAAAGATGCAGACGTTTGGCTGCTAAATAGGAGCCTACGATTTGTCCAAATATCATCACGATTCCAGCAAGCCAATGAATTGAATCAGTAAAAATAAAAATCAGCAGTGCGGCTACATTGGTAGCTGCATTTAAAGGTTTTGCGTAACCTATTGCTGAAACGAAATTCAATGCGCGAAAATACAAATTCGATGCTGTGAAGAAGGAACCAGTTCCTGGCCCTAAAAAGCCATCATAAAAACCAATCAAGGGTGACACTAAATAGGTATGAATCCATATTTTCGTAGCACTTGATTCGCTTGAGTGTTCGCCCTGTTTCGCAAATAAAAAATAAATAATAATGACAACAAGTGCGCTGGGAACCAGCCAATGCAAAGATGCTTTATCAATCCATATGACGCTAATTGCCCCGACCATTCCGCCGAGGAACGCCATCAATAAAGGCCAACGAATTATTCGTAAATCAATTTTTTTGTTTCGCAACAAAACAAGGGTAGCGGTAATGCTACCGAAACTACTTTGTAATTTATTGGTGCCTAAGGCTGCGGTGATGGGTAGCCCAGCAAGCATCAGCGAGGGCAAAGTAATTAATCCACCTCCGCCAGCGAGAGTGTCTAAATAGCCTGCAAAAAATGCAACAAAAAATAATAGCAACAACACTTCCAGGTGAATATTGGTCATCTTTTTCTCGTTATTCTTTTCTCGTTATTCATCGGTGCATTAATTAAATTGGTGCATTAATTAAATTGCTGCATTAATTAAAGAGGACAGGTTTACTCCTTGCACTTTAACTTAAAATATTAATCCCACACAGGCGCAATACCTGGATTTGCAATTCGATAATTTTGTTCCAGCGTAGCTATCTGGTTCATCTCTTCTGCAGATAATCGAATATCGCGGGCTTGCAGATTTAACTCCTGATGAAAACGTTTTGTCGACGAGGGAATAACAGCAAATCCTTGATGCAGTAACCAGGCTAATGCGATCTGTGCCGGGCCGAATTTATGACGCTCAGCGATAGCATTTAACAATGGATCTTCCATCACTTTGCCGACGGCAAGCGGCATATAAGCAGTGATATGAATTCCTTTAATGCGTGCAAACTCAACCACCTTTTTATTCTGTAAAAAAGGGTGCACTTCAATTTGATTCGTGGCAATTTCTTCAGCGCCGACCACATCAATCGCCTGTTGCAAAATGGCATTGGTGAAATTTGATACCCCAATTGATTTAGTGAGGCCTTGCGCTTTTGCTTCAGCAATCGCCGTCATATATTCCTGTATGGAAATAACATTATCAGGCGAAGGCCAGTGAACTAGCACCAAGTCAACTTGCGATAGGGCTAATTTATCCAGGCTTTCTTTAAGGCTGGGAATGAGCGAGTCACGGCCTAATTTATCAATCCATATTTTGGTTGTCACAAAGATTTCATCACGCGCTATTCCGCTTCTGGCAATCGCGCGGCCAACTTCAACTTCATTGTCGTAGAGCTGCGCAGTATCAATATGACGGTAACCCAGTTCCAAAGCCGTTGTGATAGCATTGATTGCCTCGTCACCTTTTAAGCGGTAAGTACCCAAGCCAATATTCGGAATAATCATAATCGAACCTTAAGCAGTTGATTGAAAGAAAAGTTTGCAAGGAGATTATCATAACTTTAATTAATATGTCATTTCACGCTGGCGCATTTATTTAAACTTATTGAAATATTAAGCTTAGGATTTTTTACATGCTGGTCTTACATTTCGGCTTTTACACTTTTATCAGCCCAGTGAAAACTTTATATTTTATCAAGTGTCACACCTTCAGAAATTCAATATCGATTGTTACCTCAGTGGTGGACACTATGAAAGAATTTAAAAAAGATGACTCAGTAGAGTGGAATACCCCGCAAGGAAAAACGAGCGGAAAAGTGATAAAAAAAGTAACTAAACCTGTTAAGGTCGGCAACTACACGGCAAAAGCGAGTACGGCCGAGCCAAAGTATGAAGTGAAAACCACAAAGTCTCATAAGGTTGCGGTTCATAAAGCTGACAGTTTAAAAAAAAGCGGTGATGTTTAGAAGATTCTCTCAGGCTGAATGCTATTGAGATAGAGACTTCTGATGAATATAGAGAAATTACTTTTAACGCAATGATGCCGTGTTGATAATATGACTTTTTTAAAACTATTAGCTTTGCTCACACTCAACACCATCATGTTTTCCGCCTTTGGCGCAAACGCAAATAAATCTGTTCATATGCCTGATAATTTTGTTGCGGAATGCGAACGTAACTTCCCGAAATCAGAAGTCAAGGTGAGTGTAAAAGAAGGGTCAATCACTGAAAGCAATCAGGAATCCATTCGCTCGCTCACCGCTCTCGCGCAAAAAACGAAAGTAATACATGCTGACCAACATCGAACCCTGGGATTAACAGCAATGGAATTGTCCTGGGGTATAGACGCTGAGTTTAAGTCGCTTGGCTTGGATCAGCTGAATATGCACTGCGGTCGTCCCACCATAAAAATCGAACTGGAAGTGATTAACCATTTAGTCCGCATCGCAAAAGAGTTCGCACCTGAATCTTGCGAATATAATTTTGTCCATGAGCATGAGTATAAACATGTGCGTCTCAATAAAAAGAACATAAAACGCTACGCTAAAGAAGTGACTGATGCGCTTAATGAACGTTTTCCAAACCCGGTAATTTACGGCTCCAGTGAGAAGGTTAGCGGAGAGATGCAAAGAATGATGGACAATGAGTTGCTACCTTTTTTTAAAAAAGTGACCACGAAAATCGAAAGTGAAGGCATCGAACTTCATAAGTTAATTGATACACCGGAAGAGTACGCAAAAGGGAATAAGGTATGCGCCGGAAATATTTCGCGGATTATTCGTGAAAGTGATGGACAGTGATGCGAGGTCCAGATTGTAGAATAATTTATTTTTATAAAATCGACTTAGTTGTGCAAGCATAATTAAGTCGATTTTTTTCACCAGTAACCTATAGGAGCAGGACTTGTATTTCGCCCTTATTTTGTTATCAGCTAACTTTCTCTGCCGCCCGCGCAGCTTGCACTGAAGGGAAGGCAGCTATTCGTTCCTGATAGGCTTTCAGTGATGGCCATTTTGAAAAATCGATGTTGAAAAATCCTGCCCAAGTCATGGTGGTAAACAGATAGGCGTCGGCCACTGTGAAATTATTCCCTAATAAAAATTCTTGATTTTCCAAATGCTCTGCAATGAAGCTATGTCGCTTTGCCAATTTTTCATGGTGAGTTTTTTTGGTTTGTTCTGGAGTGCTTTTGTCGAACAGTGGTGAATAAGATTTATGGATTTCCGAGTTGATAAAGGTAAGCCATTCTTGCAACCTGTAACGCTCCATGGTGCCATTTGCAGGGGCGAGCCCCGCATCCGGCTTTTGATCTGCCAAGTATTGCAGTATCGCTACTCCTTCAGTAAGGATACTGCCGTCATCCAGTTCCAATGCCGGGACATAGCCTTTTTTGTTGATGGCCAAATAATCTTCGCCAGTGCTGGTTTTTTTATTCGCCAAATCTACTCTGACCAGATTTACGGGCAGATTGAGTTCTTTCATGATTATATGGGACGCCAATGAGCAAACGCCTGGAGTAAAATAAAGTTTCATAGAAATTCCTGTTAGTTAAAGGTTGGTTTTGGGAAAATTGTTGTGAAAGCTATTTGTAAAAAGTTAGTGTTAAACGTGCAGATTCTACCGGGAGTTACTTAGCAATGGATATCATTAATTCGTTTAAAAAGGGTGTTCGTTTCCTGCACCAACTCAGCAAATAATTCCGCTGCATGTTGGTGCTTTAGAAGTGGTGTGATTTGACTAGCCCACAGCGACATCAGGTCGGGGCGATGCTGATTAATCGCAGCGGATTTGAAGCTATTGGTGAACCAACTTTGAATGGGATAAGCTAATGTTTGAAAAATTTTGGATTGCCACTCATCGGTAAAATTATTGCGGATGCCGCGTGCAAGCCGCCCGCTGAAAGCGCGAGTTAGCACTGTGTATTTTGCCTCATCGCTGAATAATGTAGCGCGGTGAATAGCACTCGCATTGGATTCATTACACGCTAAAAAAGCTGTGCCAATTTGTACGCCCTGCGCACCCAGGATCATGGCTGCCGCAATCCCTTTAGCATCAGCAATACCCCCTGCAGCAATCACCGGTATTTTGACAGTTGCAGTAACGGTAGGAATCAATGCGAAAGTACCGGTCAATGACTCTTCTGCTGATCGCAAGAATGAAACACGATGCCCTCCCGCTTCAAAACCGGTCGCTACTATTAAATCTACTCCAGCATTTTCCATTGCAATAGCCTCGTCAATGGTAGTGATAGCACCGATGGTTACAATATTGCGACGGCGACATTCTTCTAAAATATTCTCTGACGGAATTCCGTATACAAAGCTGAATGCAGCTGGCTTAACATCGAGTACAGCTTCAATTTGTTCTTCGAACGAATAGCCAAAGCGCGCGGGTTGTAAGGGTGGCTTAATGCCGAGTTGGTAGTAGTAAGGTTGAAACATCTCGATGGCGCGTTCGTATTCTGCGGGTGTCATTGAGGTAGCACTCTCATCCTGATTCGACACCCAAAGATTTAAGGCAAAGGGCTTCCTTGTTTGCGCATGAAGTACTCGTCCAATTTCACCTATATCTTCCGGGCTCAAATGATGTACCCCAAAAGATCCCATACCCCCAGCCTCTGACACCGCCACTGCTAATTGCGTTGTTGATAAACCACCGCCGAAAGGGCCTTGAATAATGGGATATTCCAAGCCTAACCGACGCGCAACAGATGTTTGTGACCACATATCATTTCCCCTTCCACAGTTTTATCGCTACGGCGGTTACTATAGGTATTAAAGTTACATTTTGTAACTAGATAACTGGTAGTAACGCAAATAATTGAGTTACCATTCAGTTACTTAGAAACAAACTAGTTACTTAGAAACAAACTAGTTACTTGGAAACAAGGTTAAACCAAGCGGTAACTTTTAAACCATGTAGTAACTTTTAAATCACGTAGTAGCTATGAAAACAGGCACACCGAGTAATCGAAACGTTAATCAGTGATCAGGAGATTTTTATGGTAAAGATGCGCAAAAATAACGTGGAGCCACCGCCCGCAGAATGTCCCTTGTCAGGTTGCATGAAGTTTATTCGCGGTGCCTGGTCGAGCCACATCATCTGGTATCTCACGGAGAATCCGCGGCGGTTTAGTGAGTTGAAGGCAGATATTAAAGGTGTTTCCGCAAAAGTTCTTTCCGGGCGCTTGAAAGAAATGGAAGAGATAGGTGTTATTTACCGTCAGGTCATGGATACGTCACCACCAACTGTCGAATACTCTCTGACGGAGTTGGGCCGAGAACTTCAACCGGCGATAGTTGCGATTGTTAAGGTTGGACACAAATTGAAGCAGAAAAAGCTCACAGAAATATAGAAATTCCTTTTAACTCCTCATCAATTCACAATCGAAATGCTTTATTTTGCTATTTATTTCCAATTACACTATACGACAAAGGTTTACTTTTCTTAATCGAAAACATCCGCAGGTTTTATTGATTTTTTAAAAAAATTCTTGCAAGCTTGAATGCAAAAAAATGAATCGGTAGTCGAAATCTAATAACGAACATTAAGAAATTTTCAACCTGGTTAGTTTCGTAACAAGAAAATTTCGCTTAAATAATTATTTTCGACTGTGACGTTAAGCCGATTAAAAATCTCTAGTATTGAACAATTTACCAACAACTATAATAGAGAGTCAGGACAGGTAACATTCACAATACTAAAAGGAGGATTGTATGTCAGAGCAATTCTGGAATCTAATATCTTGCCCCATTTGCAGCCAAACAGGCAGTATAAAAAACTTTGATCATATTATTTGTAAAAGCTGTGACAATAGATTTTTTAGGCTGGGTAACATTCCGTGCATATTCCCGTCTGGAAATCACCAGATAGACTTATGGAATCATTTGCTCGGAGTATTAGTGGAAAACGAAAAACAATCCGTTGCCATTCTCAATTCAGAACTCAGCAGGCCGGGGTTATCACTAGTCACCCGCAAACGCTTGGAAAACACTTTAGAATTTCGTGCACTGATTAGCACAAGTGTTGTCGAATTCTTACAACATTCTGGACTGAAAGCTATTAAAAATTCGTTATTTGATAAGCATTCGACCAACTCATTTTGGAAATATTACGACCTTATTCTGCGCGATTGGTGTTGGTTTCCTGGTGCGAACGCTGAAGAAATGAACGAAGGAGCCATTGAAAAAAATAGCGAATATGACTGTGCCGCGGAAGATGAAAATAGTATTGCGCTTAACAATATTTTGCAAATCATGGAGCCTGCAATAGCAAATGGTTTTAAGCCATCGCGCATTTTATTTGTTGGCGCGGGTGCGGGTCGGTTAAGCTGGGACCTGCATTGCTTGTTTAAACCGGAAATGACAGTTGCGATGGATTTTAATCCCCTGCTGCTTTCCGTTGCATCGCACCTGATAAAAGACAAGGGCGAATTGTATGGCTACGAGCAAAATTTAAAAGATGGAAAAGATATTAGTTTCTATCAATGGCCGCTTCACTGCCCGGCTGGCGACAAGCAACTTCGCGACACCTGGTTTCCTTTACTTGCGGATGCACGGTTTACACCTTTTGCTGCGCAATCATTTGATCTGATAATAACGTCCTGGTTTATTGATGTTATGAAACCCGATTGCAAAGAATTCATTGCACTCGTGGAAAAGTTGTTAGTACCGGGAGGCCAATGGTTAAACTACGGTCCGTTTTTATATGAAGATAACGTGCCGGAGAATATAAAGTACAGCACCGCTGAGTTGAAAGATTTTTTGCAGTTGTCGCAATTTTCTATTATCAACGAAGGTTTTTTTCAGGTTCCCTACCTCTGCTCACCCTTGACTAATAAAGGTCGTATGGAACGGGTATGGGGCACCCTGGCGCAATCGGCAATGTCAAGAAACCATCTTGAGGACGGTGGAAATTACGAGGGCCTTATCAATTCGGAATCTTTGCCACCCTGGATGGTGATGCCACATTTACCGATACCGCGGTTAAATCCGGGGCTATTTCCGCCCGAATTAGCCAATATTACTTGTTTGATAGACGGCAAAAACTCAATCAATGACCTTAAATCTCGCATAGCTCTCCATCTACCGGAAGGCTACAATGCGGAAGATGTTATCTATCAATTGTTTATGGATTACGCCGTTACTTCACCCAACAAATATTAAAATAAAATAAAATAAAAATAAAAATAAAATAAAAAGCACCGATTTAAAAAATGCGCAGGCTTCTATGTGTTCTTGGTCAATGTTATCTGAGTTAGAAAAGTTGGACTAATTTCTCCAGGGACTGGAATGTTTACAAATAGCGTTACGACATGAAGTCTACGCAATTTTTAGCTTCGCTCAACATTCCTGAAGTTCCACTAACACTCGCAAGTTTGTGGTACGCGGCTAAATCACTTTACGTCAGTAAGTTAGCATAAAGCTAAACAGCCTACATTTTGTTATGCGTCGATTTAATGCATTCGGCCAACCCGTTTGATCACCAATGTCCTGTTTCAATGGGTTCAAACTCTTAAGTAGCAGATGCTTCTGCTTGGAACGATTCACACACGCACACCTCAATGCCACCGCCCAGAAACCTTCCGTTATGTGCACTTGGATGCTTCGCCGCGACCGCCACTGCCGCGTCAATGTCTTGAGCTTCAACGAAAAAGAAAGCACCAATGCGCTGGCGGCTGGAGAGGTAAGGTCCACTGGAAACTACTGGCTGACTCTGTGCGTTATCCGCAGTATCTGTGGCGCGAATGGACTTCCAGGTTTGCGGATCGGATAAGCCACCCAAGGCACCTAATTTGCCGGTTTTTTCCCAGGCTTCGTAATGAGGTTGGCAAGCAGCGGAGAAGGCTTCCATCTCGCTCGGTAAAAGAGCATTAGCGATCTCCGGATCGTAATAACACAAACAGATAAATTTCATTGGCTCTCCTCAGTCTTCGTCAGGGGATCAAAGGGGTGATCAAAGGACTCGTAACAATTTATAAAAGCAATTTACATAAAAGGTGTAGCTTTACTTCAAGCCTTTTAACTTACTGACCCTATTATTTAACAAACTATAAATCCGCAAAAATTTCATCCTAACCTGACGCACTTAAAAATGAATGTAAATCTTTGTGTCGAGTGCCCATCTTTTGAATCCATAACGCAAGTTGACGCGTACTTGAAGGCGCGACCATTGCAGCTGCACTTTTAAGTCAGACTCTGGGCGTTTATGAACGCTGGTTCCCTTGGATCGGCACACACACTATTCAGGAGTTTTACAATGATGCTACGTGCCACTACTTTCGCTGTTTCCGCGCTGGCGGTCTCCCTGCTGACTGCTTGCAGCAGCATGTCCACCGCACCCACCTATTCCCAGGCCAACCTGCCTGTTGCCGTGCAAGTGCCCACCGGTAACAAAGTCGCCTTGGAAACCGTGGGCGTGGGCGATATCACCTACCAATGCAACGCCAAGAAAGAGTTGGCCGGCCAATTTGAGTGGGTATTTGTAGGGCCCGACGCAAAACTCAATGACCGCAGCGGCAAACAACTCGGCAAATACTATGGCCCGCCCGCAACCTGGGAAAGTATGGATGGTTCCAAACTGACGGGCACCCAAGTGGCCGTGGCCCCCAGCGCCGCAGGCAATATTCCCTTCCAGCTCGTGAAGGCCAACCCAGCTTCAGGGGATGGCGCCATGATGGGCGTAACCTACGTCCAGCGTGTTAACACCATTAGTGGTGTAGCGCCAGCGAGCCCCTGCGCGGCGAGTAATGTGGGTAGCAAGCAAACGGTGAAGTACCAAGCCGACTACATTTTTTATAAAGCCGATAAGTAAAAAATTCACTGCGCGGAACATTTTAAATAAAAAATAATTAGCGCAATCGCGCTCAGGATAAAGTGAGAATTTAATTTTATCCTGAGCACAATCATTTAAGAGCACAACTATTTAAGAGCTCAATAATTTAAGAACCCTATTATTTCCAAGCCAAATAATTTAACAGCAACTTCGAATTGCCTTAATAATCAGGCAACCATCACTTACATCGACACTTACATATGTGCCAATAGGAAAGCCGGCTTTCTTGAGCCAAAAGCCTTTGAGTTCAATCAAGGGAACGGGAGGTGGTGCTTTGTAAGTGCTGGGGCTACTGCTTAATAGATAATCGTAAAAGTTTCTACGGACTTTAAGTTTGCGAGCGGGAAAAGATTTTTCTTGGGCCGAGCGAAGCTCTGGCGTTATAGTGCGTTTAGCCATGATTGATAGTCTCAATATCGGTTGTGGTTAGCTGCCTCTGGGTGTGTCGAGCACTCAGGGGTGGCGTCTATTTAAGTTTAGAATTTACAGTTAGTAGTACCTCCAAAAGATTAAAAACTGCACGCCTATAAAACACTAAAAAACTGGGTGAATCAACAGGTTTTTTTGATAGTTGAAAAAATAATTGGTATCGAATTTAAAGCCAACTAAAAATATCCCAGACTGCACCAACCCTATTTCAAAGTGAGCACTGCTCCCTCCCTTAGTTCAAGGGAGGGATGGGGCGCTCGGCCAGGGGAGGGTTTTACTCTTCATCATTTGCGGTTTGACAATATTA
>JAZKFX010000030.1:95285-99604 GCA_040386215.1 Pseudomonadota bacterium | reverse complement strand
TGGTTTATACCCTATTTGTTTGTGTACAATTTACTGTTGATACCGGTTTTTTTACTTTTTAAAAATCCTAAATTTTCTGCACTGTTGTTGCGGGAAAAGTATTCAAACCTGGTATTTATTTTCGGTTATATTTTTTTAGCTTCTTTACCCTATGCTTTCCTGACAATTAAATTCCCTGCTTCATATGATTTAATCCACGATTATGCTCGTCACTCGTTTTACCTTCCTTTTGTTTTGGCGGGTCTTATTTTTTTCAGGTTTAATGGATGGGTTCAGCTTGTTGAAGAAAAGCGAACAGCGATTTTACGTTATGCTTTTTTACTAACATTGTTTATTTTTACACTTGAATGGAATGACTGGGATCCATCCCATATTTGGGAAAACTGGATGGAAATGCCACAAACCTATGCTTACCACACCTTATTAAATGTGAATTCATGGTTGTGGGTGTTGGCGTGTTTAGGTTATGGCAAGAGGTACCTCAATAAAGACAATGCTTTTTTTAAATACGCCAATCAAGCTGTATACCCGTTTTACATACTACATCAAACTATCATTGTAATAATCGGATATTATGTGGTGCGAACCTCAGATAATATTGCGTTTAAATATCTCTTTATATTGACTGTATGCTTTTTGTTGTGTGTATTTATTTATCATTTATTTATTCGGCCATTTCCATTAATACGATATCTCTTTGGTTCAAAATAATATCCCTTTGGTCGCACTCAACCGCTGGGATAGCGCTATATTAAAATCAGAGAACAACTTTTTGAGCAATATGAAGCAATATGGGTGGCCTATCTGTAGCAATAAGAGTAGAGAATTCCAGCGAACAAATACCACGACACAGTAACGGTGACAAAAATGCAGAAAGAAAAAGCCATCAAAGAAAAACAGCGTGAAGAATTATTCATAACATTGAAAGCTCGTTTTGAAAAAAACATGAATCGTCATCAGGGTCTTGAATGGAAAAAAGTACAAAAAAAGTTGGAGGCTTCTACTGAAAAGCTGTGGTCACTCAATGAAATGGAAAGCACGGGCGGTGAGCCGGATGTTGTTGGGTATGATAAAAAAACTGGCGAATACATTTTTTATGATTGCTCGCCGGAAACTCCAAAAGACCGCAGAAGCGTTTGTTACGACCGGGAAGGGCTGGAGTCGAGGAAAGAACATAAGCCTGCAAATAACGCTATTG
This sequence comes from Pseudomonadota bacterium, assembly GCA_040386215.1. GTDB lineage: Bacteria > Pseudomonadota > Gammaproteobacteria > Pseudomonadales > Cellvibrionaceae > Cellvibrio. Next base: position 98,406 of record JAZKFX010000030.1, on the reverse strand, counting down.
ATATGGCAGCTGCTATGGGTGTTGAGCTTTTAACGGAAGAGCAATATCGCGAGCTGCAGGCTCTTGGAGAATTCGATATGAAAACCTCGAGTTGGGTGAAAACTCCTTCTGATATTAGAAAGCTCGGCGGGGCTCTTTTTGCCGATCGTCGTTACGGTCATGTTTTCGTTTATCACAATGGTGCTCAATCCTACTATGCTGCCCGCGCATTTCGTGGCTCGCTTAGAGTGTAAACTTTTGTAAAAATAATTTTCATTTATGACTACCACTTTTGAAGGCGGTATTACTACTTGTCTTTCTCGAATTGCGAAACCTACAGAAAGAAGTAGCTCAGTCAAGAAAAAAATTTCCATTAGGGATTTTAGGGACTGATATAAAATTTATATTTTCGCAAGGGTAGGTAGCTTAATGCATCGCGATAATTTTTTGATTGACTTTGTTTGTTAGTGGCTTTATTCACAATTCCGCTTTATCTATATGAAATTTAATCTTGTTGACTTTGCTATTTTTTTTGGTTGTAAAAAATAAAGCGATAATGTCATGTGATTTTTTCTTAATATTTTCTTAATTGATTCTTAATGATTTCTTAATTATTCGGTAATTTGAAGATCGTTTAAGCGTCACTTTTCGTTAAGCTTCATGGGTGTTGTTGTCTGACGCGTCATACAGGCTAAAACCCGCACAAAATTAATTATATACAGCGTAAAAATCACTCGTTATTTTTTTGGTTGAATCAAATCTGAATTTTCATTAATTAAGGTGCCCTTGATTGTTCGCTCAACGCACGATTATGATGCGGAAAATATAATGAAAATCATCGCTAATTTATGATAGTTAATGTGCTGAAGATTTTTATCTACTCTATTTATTTACCTTGGTTGAACAATTCTCTTCCTAAATAAAAAGGATCGTTTTTATCTTAAATGCTGAACCCTACTGTAAATATTCGCTACTGTACCGGCGTTGCTAAATAGCCGCCCGCTATAGTGGCGTTTCCTTGGGCCGGCGGAAATAAAAAATGATTTGCAATGAATTTATGCGTGTTAGATATCTGCGCAGGATATTCCATGCGTGAATTTTGTAACCAATAATATTTGTAAAATCGTTTTAAACATTTTTGCAATGCGGGTTGAATTTTAATAGTAAAACACCCTACCCATGTTGCAAATTTGCTGGGGTTAAAAGCCCAGCTTTTACCGTAGGACCCACCACAACAAAAATAGGAAAATTTAATGATGAAAAAACGTATTTACAAGTTAGCGTGTATTGTAGTGAGTTTACATGCCGGGGCAGTATTTGCTGCGGATCCAATGTTTTGGACGAGCTGGCTCAATCGCGATCTGCCTGATGGAAACGGAGACTTTGAGAATAGAACAGGATTTACCGCTGCTCAGGTTTGCGCAGCACCGACCGCTATTGAAGCACGTATTGTTGGCACAACCACTGTGTATGTTCCGGGCAATACGACTCCGCATCGGCTCTCAAACTTCAGCCCTATGGATGGACTTATTTGTCAGCGCGCACAACAAACCAACGGTGTGTGCGGTAACTATGAAGTACGTTTCAATTGCCCACCACCGAGCATTGCTAGTAGCACTGCCGTTGTTATTAAAAAAGTAACAACAGTTAAGTTACCAGCACTCAGAGATGGAAAAAACTCTGTGGCTTTTGTCGAGCTTACGCCTGAAAGTCGTTTAGCCGTCGGAACTACCCGATTAACATTGGATATCAATGGCCAGAATGTTTTTCTTAATGATTCAAGAGAAGGTTTAGACGCGGCGAGTGGAGACGGTATCTTTACCGGGTTGACGAACGTTGACGAAACAGAGATGGTAAACAATGACGCATTTTTCCAGCGTAAACTTCAAGCTCAGGCAGCTCCGCAAGTTCTCCAGTTCGATGGTCGCAGTGTGATGGGTCGCCGCAGCTTTACTCCCGTTGCGAAAGCCCCTACAACAAACGTTACATTAGCAGATGGCACTCAAGCAAGATTGCTGGATTCTGTTGTAGCAAACTCTGGAGAATTGCCTGCACTGACGAACGCTGCACACACGCTGGCTATCAACGATCCCAGGGTAGTAGCGCATCCATCATTTACGTTTGATCCTTGCAACACTGATGCTAAAAATAACAACGTTAACCCAAGCGCGGTTTGGTCTTTCAAAACGCTGATTTCAAACCTAAACGATCCAATAAAGACCGGTTTGACTAACCAACAGTTTGCTCATAACTGGCTTATAAACTGGTTGTCGAGTAACACTGTGAACGGTTTCATTATAGATTCACGCGCTACTACTGCTACCGTAAATATTAAACAATATTTCCCTGGTTGGGATGGTGTGAACGCCGCTACGCTTAATATGGATCGCTTACCTTTCAGGTTGCTGGCCATCACAAACCGTATGGATTTAGCAAAATCTTCAGCTTACGGAGCGAATAATCAGCCCGGTGAGACGCGTTTTGTTTTTGGTATATTGCAGTTGACGCAAAGCGCTTGTACGGGTTCCGGTATTCCTTCTCCTATCAACAATATGACAGCTATTTTTGAATACGGTGACACAGCGACTACTTGTTCAACCCAACAATCGCGCGCAAAACAATGGCTTGAGCTAGACGCTTTGGCTGGCGCTGCAGTTTTCCCTCAAGTTGGGCCAAATATTGGTTCGGTTGCTTACATGAACGCATTGAAGGTGATAACCGATGCAGTCACAGTGCCCGGAGCAAACAGGCTCAATCAATTGCGGACAAACGATTTTGCATTTGATGGTATTGGTGTAGGTGCGCCTTGGCAGTTGCGTGAATTTAAAATCGATACAGTCAGTGGCCGCATTACACCGGTGACTATCAAGCAAACTCCTAATCCACAACTGTTCCGCGAGGGTAGTAATGTAATGGCTGCGTTTGCCGAGCAAAATGATGAAGCCATTTTGTGTGAATCTCACTCCGTCCCAGCTCTTTTTAATGGCTCCCCTTTTCTTGGTGTAGTAGCCAACTACTCTCCAAACAGCGCATGGAATTTTCCATTAGTACAAGGGAATCTGCCAGCAAATTTTCCAACCTGTTATAAAAGCAGCATATCGACGAGTGATGCAAGCCTCACGAAAGCAGATTTAATACAAAG